>JAGAVW010000007.1 GCA_017941735.1 Solobacterium sp.
AGAATGGAAAACGTTAAATTTCTTGCCAATTATAACTTTTCCCCATCCTTCCTCTTTCCATAATCTGTAAATTTCTAATTTGTCTTCATAAGTTAATTTCATAAGAAAAACCCCTCCATTAGGTTGTCCTAATTTTGGGGTCCAGTGCAGTCTTCGTTCTTTTTAATTTGGTCTGGATATTTCCATTCTTTAAAGTCTTGTTCGGTGAAGATCTTTGGATCTTGGCCGTTATTGAGGGTAAGAATGTAGTAATAGATATGTGCGAGCTCTTCGATATAGTCTGCATTTTCATAGGCTTCATCTAAGTCTTTTCCTACCGCAATCGTGCCATGGCGTTCCATGAGCACAAGGTCAGATTTTTTCACGGTATTCGCAACACTTTCCGCAAGGTCTGTTGTGCCAGGTAATTTGTATGGGGCAACAGGAATGGTTGCGTTATCGAGGTTAAAGACAAAGAGTTCAAAAATGAAAGCAGGAATTGGTTTGTTGAGACATGCGAAGGCACTTGCCATGGTGCTATGGGTATGAACAATCGCATTGATATCAGGGCGCGCTTTATAGCACTCCAAATGCATTAAGCTTTCACTTGATGGTTTGCCACCTTCAATCACATTGAGATTTTCATCTAATACACAAACTTGATCCGCTGTTAAGACTTCACGGTCTACACCAGATGGGGTAATACAAACATAACCAGTTTCTGGATCTTTTGCGGAAACGTTTCCAGCTTTGTGTTTACATAAGCCTGCACGTTGGGCTTGTTTCGCAATTCGTACGACATGTTCTTTGAGTTCTTCTAACATAGTTTTCCTTCTTTCTACTTAGATAATTCTTCATGTAAGGCTAAGACTTGGGAAGCTGTCGCCACATTGGTAATCATGACGTTGATTAAGCCGCCACGTAAAGCACCTAATATGGGCTTCACTTTTTGATTTCCACAAGCGACTGCAACCGTAAATGAATTGGCCTTTACTTCATCAAAAGGCATTGTAATACATTTATCGTTCCAATCACAAGGAATATAATTCCCGTTGATGTCATAATAGACGGCCATAATACAACCAACCGCACCTTTTTCCGCTAACTCTCTTGCGTGCGCTTCGGTTTGGTATTCCCGAATGATTTCTGCGGTTTGGAATCGTTTTTCATCAAAGGCACCGAGACCAGTTAATAAGATATTACAGCGCTTCATCATCTCAAATACACTCACAACAGAAGGGTTTTGTAAGAGTTGACTACGCGCAAAGGCATTATCCATATAAAGTGGTGTATTTAAGAAATAACTTCTTCCCCCGGGAAATACTTCCGCAATCCGATTGACAGAGTCACGCGATTCCACTGCTTGGTGGGCATTGGAACCTGAACCAACAATCTGTACAATCTCTAATTTACAAGGATGGATGGGGGAGATCTTACGCGTCACTTTATTGACCGCATTCCCATTGGAGACACCGAGGACGATGCTTCCTTTTAATAAATTAGAAATATAGATACTCGCAAAGTCACTTACGATATCAAGGTTTTGGTCATATTCTTCATTGGAGAAACTAGAAATCACAATCGCATCACGAAGATGGAATTTTTCTTTTAAGGTATCTTCAATAGAAGGGACACGTTCTAATATCTTTTTTACCTTGATATCGACAATGCCAAGCTCTTTTGCTTGGGTAAGAATACGGGAAACTTTCGAACGCGAAAAATAGAGTTGCTTAGCAATCTCTGACTGCAACATGTTTTGGTTGTAATACATGTCAGCGACTTGTGAAATAAAGGCATACTCTTGTAATGTCTTTGTATCTTTTTCGCTGGAGCTTATGGAAAGCTCTTCAATGTTTTTCTTTCTAGCCTTTTTCAATCGTTTAATACCTTATAGACCTTTTCTGTTTTTTCGTTATATGTTTGATAGAATGTATGATTCTCTTCATTTGGTTGATAAGAATAAATTTCAGATTCTTTCCGTACAGCTTCAAATGCTTCTTGGTAAGAAGGATAAAGCTTTAGGGCAACCGCCGCATTCATGAAGGCACCAATCGCCGTTGCTTGGGCATCACTATAGCGGTAGAGTTCTTTGCCGGTCATATCCGCGAGGACTTGGTTAAAGAAATCAGACTTCGTTAAGCCACCACCCACAAATACGCGATTTGCGTTTTGTGAAGCTTCGGGTAATGCTTGAATGCTCTTTGTGATTTCGGAAGCGATTCCTTCAAACATCGCACGTGCTAAATCACTACGTGTATTCGATAGATTTAAATTGGAGAAACTTGCGCGGGCATTGAGGTTCCAATCTCTTGTGCCACAACCTTGGAATAATGGAACACAAACAATCCCATTTGCCCCAACGGGAGAAGAAGCAGCCAATTGGTTAAAGGTTTCAAAGTCTACATTTCCATCATGCCAAAGGTCTGGGAATAATTCTTTGATTAACCAGTTTAGTGCTGCTGCAGAAGCTAAGACATTGGATTCAACGGTATATTTATCTTTGATTGCGGAAACATTACAAATCATAGAATGGTTATTTAAGTAGGGTTCATCAATTAAGGAAATGATGAAAGAACCAGTTCCACAATTGATCACTAAGGAAGAAGAATCGAGCTCACCCAGTCCTAAAGCACCATTTTGTTGGTCGCCACCAGAAGAGATGACGGGGATACCACTTTGGATACCCGTTTCTTTGGCGAAGGCTTCTGTCGTATAACCAACAACACTACCCACATCAACAAGATCCGGTAACTTTTCTTTATCTAATGCGAAAAGCTCAATCATCTTGTCATCCCACTCTAATGTTTTAATATTCATTAAAGATGTACGACTTCCATAAGTACGATCACTTGTCCAAGCGCCACTCATATAGTGGATTAAGTAATCTGGTACGACAAGTGCTTTATATGCCTTTTGGTAAGCCTCAGGCATATTTTCTTTTAACCAAGTAATCTTTGAAGCAGTAAAGACGGCGTTAATGTTTGCGCCAGTTGTGTTATAAACTTCATCATTCGCATAAGCAATACGCTCGCAGATTTCCTTGTTGCGCGTATCTTGCCACATGATGAAGTTGGATAAAGCATTTCCTTCTTCATCAAAAAGGGCAGGGGCACTACGGAAAGCTGTGACACTAATCGCATCAATACTTCCATATTTTTTTACATCCGAAACAATTTCAACTAAGGCATTACGGAAGGTTTCTGCGCTTTGTTCAATGTATTCACCCACAAAGATCAAAGGGGTCAATACACTCTTAATGCCTAAAACGGAACCGCTTTCATCGTAAAGAATTCCGCGGATGCTGGTGGTACCTACATCAATTGATAATATGTTTGTCATAGTTATAAACCTCTAATTAATTTCAAAATACCATGTATAAAACAATTGTGCAATGAAATTATGTGCACTTTTTGTGAGAATACTTTGTGAAAAACTGACATTATTTGACAAAATTTACCAAATCCTAGCACAAAACGTGAAATTATGTGCAAAATGAGAAATTTTGTTGACACTGGTATTTTTCATATGTTACGTTCCTGGTAAGAGATGTAAGCGCATTCACTGAATGTGGCTTAGGAGGAAAGGAAAAATTAAAATGAAAAAAATTTCTAACATCTTACTTGCCGGATTCATGGCTATGAGTCTGGTAGCTTGTGGCGGTGCAGCAAATGCTGCAAATGAAGCAAATGCAACCACAGCACAAGCTGCTACAACAGAAGCAGCTCCAGCAGCAGAAGCAGCAGCTCCAGCAGCAGCAGCTTCCGCAGAATCCATTGGCTTTAAGGACAGAGCAAAAAATCCTTACACTGATGAATTGAAGATTGCTTGGGTACCAACCAATGCTTCGGAAGCAAATGGTACAGCATGGGGCCAAGGTATTGCTGAAGAATTAGCTTATTGGCCAAACATCACATTTAACATTTTCGATCCAAAGAGTGAAGCAGAAGAAGAAGCAAAGATTGTTTCTGACTTAGTTGCACAAGGTTATGATGGCATTCTCATGCAAACCGTTAACCCTGACGTATTATCCGCTCCAGTACGTGAAGCTGAAGAAGCTGGTATTCCAGTTGTATGCGTTAACATGGGTACAACCGAACCACACGCTGCTCTTGTTTCTATGACCGACTATGAAGCTGGTCAAGTAATTGCTGAAAGAATTGCTGAAGGACTTGGTGGAAAAGGTAACGTTGTTGTTATCCAAGCTAAAGTTGGTGCAGCACGTGGTGTCCGTCTAGAAGATGGTTTCCAAGCAGCTATTGCTAAATATCCAGACATCAAGATTCTTGATGAACAACCAGCTGACTGGAACATGGAAAAAGCACAAAACTTAATGAATGACTTCTTAACAAAATATGGTGATGATATTGATGCAGTATTCGCACACAATGACCAAATGGCAGAAGGTGCTGGTATGGCTGTAGCTAACGCTGGTAAGAAGGGCGATATCATTATCTGGGGTGCTAACGGTGAATCCAAAGCTCTCGAATACATTGAACAAGGACTCATTACAGGTACTGTTTATACCAACTGTAAAGATCAAGGTAAGACAGCTGCTCGTATCCTTCTCATGTATCTCAACTCCAACATTGATACAAGCACATTCACAAAGACTCCAGTTACAAAGATGCCTCCAATCACGGTTGATGCAAGTAATGTAGACACCATCACACCTGATATGCGTTGGTAAGTTTCAGAACATAATTTAAATTCATTACAAGAATCGGGCCGGGTGGGTTATCGCCCAGCCCGATTTTCTTAAACAAAGTTAGGAGATTAATTCATGAAACAAATGAGACAAGAAACAATTCGCCGGATTATCTCTTTGGTCTTACTGGTTGTTTTAACAATAATCTTTACCTTAACGACAGACACGTTCTTATCTTGGGATAATATCACCTCGATGTTACGTGAAGCTGCGTTTATTGGTATTATCGCAATCGGTATTACACTATGTATTATTACAGGAGGTAACAACCTTTCCGGTGGTCTTGCATTAGGTATGGTTTGTATGGTGTTTGCACACTTATATCACTATACAAGCATGTCCTTGTTAGGAATCGTATTAGTTTGTTTGGCTGCCGGCTTAATATCAGGCGTATTTAATGGATTTGTAGTTTCCGTATTACAAATCAATGACTTTATCGCAACCCTTTCAACAGGTATGATTTTCCAAGGAATCACCTATATTCTTGCAGTACGTAACCAATATGGATCTATCACTTCTGAGATGATTAAAAATCCAACCATCCAATCGCTTGGTGGAAAATTCTCAAATGGTATTTATTATGTCACGATCGCATGGCTTATCATGACTCTAATCGCACAAATCCTTTTGAAGAAAACCAAGATTGGTACTTATATTTATGCGATGGGTTCGAAACGTACCTCTGCAGAATATTCTGGTATTAGCTTTATCAAAATTAAGATGACCGTCTTTATCATTGCGGGCTTCTGTTCCTTTGTAGGCGCAATGTTCATGTTAGGAAGAATGGGTACCTGTGATGTTGAAACCGGTGCTGCATTATCCTTACAGGCAGTCTCTGCATCCGTTATTGGTGGTGCGGTTTTCTCAGGTGGTCGAGGCGATATGATCGGTACACTCATCGGTGTATTGTTTATGCAAGTATTACGTAATGGCGTCTTGAAGTTCAACATGACGACTGCACAACAAGCAATCATCAGTGGTATCATCATTGTCTTAATGCTTGTATTCGATGCTTATTACAATGAATTCATGCAGAAACGAGCAACACGTGCAGCTGCAATTGCGCGTGAAAAAGAGGGCAGGTAAACGACATGAGTGAAAAAAGAGAAGTTTTATTTGAGATGAAGAATATTGAAAAAATATTCTCTCACGTACATGCCTTAGATCATGTTAATTTCGATGTTCGTAAAGGTGAAGTTCATGCACTACTTGGTGAAAACGGAGCAGGAAAATCGACATTGATTAAGATTTTAACCGGTGTTTATAAAAAAGACGGCGGTCAAATCTTTATGGATGGTAAAGAGATTGAAATCAACTCCCGTGAAGATGCAGCAAACGCTGGTATTGCGGTTATCTTCCAAGAACTTTCCTTGATTCCTACGCTTTCGGTATATCAAAACATTTTATTAGGGAAAGAGATTAGTAAGTTCGGATTTATTTCGGATCGCGCAGAAAAGAAACAAATTCAAGACCTAATCGACAATTATGGATTCCCAGTTAAAGCAACTGATATTGTGGAAACACTAAGTGTTGCGCAAAAACAAATGGTCGAAATTTTGAAAGCTTTAGCAACCGATGCGAAACTCATCATCATGGATGAGCCAACCGCTTCCCTTTCCTCAAGAGAATCGGAATTGCTATTCAAAATTATCAATCAATTAAGAGAAAAAGAAGTTTCCATCATCTATATTTCTCACCGTCTAGAAGAAGTCTTCAACCTTTCTGACCGTATCACAATCTTACGTGATGGTAAGAATGCAGGTGTCATTGAGAAAGAAGACATCGTTCCTTCGGAAGTCGTAAAGATGATGATTGGTAAAGAAGTAAGTGAATCCACTGCTTCGCGTGAATTAAAAACAAGTAATGCCGAGAATGTGTTAGAAGTTAAGAATTTAACGCATCTTGGTTACTTCAACGATGTAAGCTTTGAAGTGAAAAAAGGCGAAGTTCTTGTTCTAACTGGACTTGTTGGTTCTGGACGTACGGAAGTCGTTCGTTCTATCTATGGTGCAGATCCTTACGATAGCGGTGAAATTCTATTTGAAGGAAAACCAATTAAACCTACGGTAAGAAGAAGTGTTGCAAATGGTTTTGGTTTAATCCCAGAAGATCGTCGTACCCAAGGATTCTCTCCACTTCTTTCCGTAACAAAGAATGTCGCTTTGACAAACTATGACAAGCTTGCAAAGAGTGGCTTTGTTAAGAAAGCAGATGAAGATGAGATTGGTAAGAAGGCTGTTTCATTAACCGACTTACGCCCAGCAAATCCAAATGTAAGAGTAGGCGATCTCTCCGGTGGTAACCAACAAAAAGCCGTTTTAGGTAAATGGTTAACACGTGACTTGAAAGTCATTCTCATCGATGAACCAACCGTCGGTATCGACATTGGTGCGAAAGATGAAATTTATAACATCATTGAAGGCTTAGCACAACAAGGCGTTGCGGTATTAATGGTTTCTTCTGATATTGCGGAAGTACTACACGTTGCACACCGTATCCTCGTTATGCGTGAAGGTCGTATCATCAAAGAATTCAATGATGGCGTCGCAACGCAAGAAGACATCTTGCTAGCAAGCTCTGGTTTTGTTGAGAATCAGGAGGTAGCTTAATATGAGTGAAATGACGAAAAAGAATCCGGTATTAAAAATCCTTTTAGGAAATAGCCGATTAATCGTTCTGTTAATTATGGTTGTGGTATTCACACTCTTAACAGGCGGAAAATTCTTCAGTTATAAGAACCTAGTCAATATCCTCTATGCCGTTTCTTTATACGGTATCATGATTACCGGTGCGAGTTTTGCGGTATTGCTTGGTGGTATTGACCGTACCGTTTCGGGTAATGCGGCTTTATCAGGCGCAATCGTAGCAATGACCATTCTAAATCGTGGTGTTGGCGGTGGGAATGTTGCCCTAGCAATCTTCCTAGGCCTTGGAGCTGGTGCGCTGAGTGGATTGATTCACGGTTTGATTCTCTCACGCTTTAACATTCCAGCATTCCTCTTAACGCTTGCTACAAACGAAGTCTTATACGGAATTGTGCAATATGTTACAGGAAACCAATTAATCTATATCCGTGATTGTGCACTTATGGATTATATCGGTCAAGTACGTTGGCTCGGTATTCCAATCCCTGTGTATATCATGATTGTGTGCGTTATCATCAGTTATATCGTGTTGAATCATACGGTTTATGGACGCCAAGTTTATAGTGTTGGTGGAAACCGTATATCTTCTGAATTATCTGGTGTACCTGCACGTAGAGATATCTTAATTGCATATATCGTTTCCGGTATTACAGGTGCGTTAGCTGGTTTCGTATTATCCAGTATGAACCAACAAGCTTCCTCCACACAGGCGAAGAACTACGAAAACGATGTCTTAGCGGCAATCGTTGTCGGTGGTGTCTCCATGCGTGGTGGTGCTGGTACCATTCAAGGCGCAATTCTTGGTGCATTCTTAATTGGTGTCATCGGGAATGGTATGACCTTAATTGGAATCGATGCGATTTACCACAATATGATTAAAGGTTTAATCATTATCTTTGCGATTTCCATCGATATGGCAAGTGTTCCTGGAACACCACTTAATAACTTCTTCCGCAGATTTAAACAGAAAAAAACTGCGTAAACAGAAAGGAAAAATGATATATGAGCATGATTGAAGAAATCACAAGAGAAACTTGGATTAACAAGACATTCCCAGAATGGGGAACCTGGCTTGTGGAAGAAATTGAAAACAAGAAAGTTCCTAAGGGAAATGTATCGATGTGGTGGTTAGGTTGTGTTGGTATCTGGATGAAGACACCTAAGAACACAAACATCACCATTGACTTATGGACAGGAAATGGGAAACGTACCCATGGCAATGGCAAGATGGCAGTTGGCCATCAAATGGCAAACATGGCAGGTGTGCGTAAGATGCAACCAAACTTAAGAAATGTGCCATTTGTGATTGATCCATTTGCGTTCAAGCACGTAGATGCAGTTCTTGCGACCCATTACCATCAAGACCATATGAGTCCAGAGTGGGCTGCGCACGTTGTTAATTCCAAAATGACAACGACCGACGCAAAAGGAAAGAAAATTCCAGTTCCATTTATTGGACCAAAGAAATCCGTTGAGTATTGGTTAAAATGGGGTGTTCCTGAAAAACAATGCCGTGTTGTAAAACCTGGCGATAAGATTAAATTCAAAGATTTGGAAATCATTTGTTTAGATGCATTTGATCGTACCTGTTTAGTCACAACCGATTCCACAGGACCAGATCGTGAAGAACTTGCTGGAAAGAACCTCATCAACGATATGGATGAAAAAGCAGTCAACTACTTGATTAAGACTCCAGGTGGAAATATTTATCATAGTGGTGACTCTCACTTCTCCATCTATTTCGCAAAACATGGGAAAGACTATGATGTCGATGTGGCATTTGGTGCCTTTGGTGAAAACCCAGTAGGTATTCAAGATAAGATGACAAGTATAGACATCTTAAGAATGGCAGAAAGTTTACGTTGTAAAGTTGTGGTGCCAATTCACCATGATGTATGGTCCAACTTCCAAGCAGATACAGAAGAAATTCGTTTATTGTATGATTTCAAGAAACCAAGAAATAACTATCAATTCACGCCATTCTTCTGGCAAGTAGGTGGTCAATATACTTATCCACAAGATAAGGATATTATGTACTACCATCACCCACGTGGTTTTGAGGATTGTTTCGAACATCCACAAAATATTCCATTCCGTTCACTCTTATAATTGGAGAGACCTATGGCACTAATAGATATTAAGTTATTCTCAACATCTTTATGGACCCATACGGATGTTAGAGTCGTATTACCAACACCAAATGAACCATTTGAAAGTGAAGATACGCCTTTCTATAAAGAAGGGAAAAAGTATCAAGTCTTATATCTTTTACATGGGATGTTTGGAGATTGTTCGGTATGGACAAGAAATACAGGTATTGAACGGTACGCACAAGAAAAGAACTTATGTGTTGTATCTGCTTCTGTAACGAATAGCTGCTATGTAGATATGGTGCATAATGGAAGTACGGGTGGGAAGTTCATGACTTATATGTTGGAAGAATTACCAAAATTCATCCAATATACATTCCCCGTTTCAAAGAAAAGAGAAAATACATTTATTGCGGGACTTTCCATGGGTGGATATGGAACTTTCCGTCTTGCCCTAGAAAGACCAGAACTATTTGGAGCTGCCGCTAGTTTATCAGGTGGACTTGATATGGCTTCACTCCAAAAGAATCCTTCCTTAAAGGGTGGCCCAAAAGCGACAATGGATTATCACTCCATCTTTGGGGATGATTCAATTGAAGGAAGTGACAATGACTTATTTGCGCTACTTCCAAAAAAGGCAAAAGAAGGAAATCTTCCAAAGCTCTATATGTGCTGTGGGACAGAAGATTTCTTATATGAAACCAATTTGAAATTCAGAGATTTTGCGAAGGAGATTGGGGTAGATATTACCTATGACGAATCACCAGGAATCCACAACTGGGATTACTGGGATCCACAAATTCGCAAAGTCCTCGATTGGTTACCACTTGCGGGTACGCTCGTAGAAGGTTAGAAACAAAAAGGGCCGTGGATAAATCTTATTACGGCCCTTATTTAAGGAGAAAGAACATGAACCGTGATTATGAATTAGGGATTTATGAAAAAGCAATGCCCAATACTTTGACATGGGAAGAAAAGATGCAGGTCGCAAAAGAAGCGGGTTTTGACTATATCGAAATCAGTATTGATGAAACAGATGAGAAACTAGCACGTTTAGAATGGACGAAAGAAGAACGCGATGCGTTTGTGGCACTCATGAAGAAAATGGATATGCCCATTCGCTCGATGTGTCTAAGTGGACATCGTAAATATCCAATTGGCTCGGCGAGTGAAGAAACTTGTGCACGAGGAATGGAAATCATGGAAAAGGCAATTAAGTTTGCGGATGATTTAGGAATTCGTACCATTCAATTAGCTGGGTATGATGTTTATTATGAAGAATCAAGTGAAGAAACCAAAAAGCGCTTTGAAGAAAACTTAAAGATTTCAACCTTGATGGCAGCGCGCTATGGAATTCTTTTAGGTTTTGAAACCATGGAAACCGAATTCATGAACACGGTGGAAAAGGCAATGAAGTATGTCAACATTGTCGATTCTCCTTATCTCCATGTTTATCCAGATCTTGGAAATATTACCAATGCGGCTGTGACCTATCAGACAAAAGTGGTAGATGATTTAGAGACTGGACGTGGGCATTTAATTGCGATGCATCTAAAGGAAACCGTACCAGGTGTCTTCCGTGAAGTTCCTTATGGAACTGGGCACGTGCAATTTGAAGAAGGCATTCAAAAAGCATATGCGATGGGTGTCCGTCGCTTTGTGACCGAGTTCTGGTACACAGGGGAAGAAAACTGGCGTGAAATTGTGAATGATGTGAACACATGGATTCGCAAGAAATTTGAGGCAGCGCTTAATTAGAATTGGAGAATAAAATGTTAAAGGCAGAGAAAAAAGTAATCGGTGAATTAAATTTATGTTATTCCTTGACCGAAGTGGTGGATGAAGGAAAGCCTTACGTGATTTGTGCAGCCGAAAAAGAAGATCCAAGTTATATGTTTGATTTGGAAGGCAACCAAGTTGCGAAATTATGGGATGGACCTGGTGGGGTTATGACGATGGAACAATTCCCAAGTGAGGAATTCATCCTTTTAGCAACATGGAAATTCTATGGGCCAAACAATTCTGCGGAGGCAAAAATTGTTTATTACACAAAAGGTGAGAATGGCTATGATTGCCATGTCCTATGTGATTTACCATTTGTGCATCGCTTTGGCATTGTGCAAAGAAATGGCCACAACTATATCGTAGCGTGCACATTAAAATCCGCACATGCATTTAAAGATGACTGGACTTGCCCAGGTAGAATTTGGGTAGGAGAATTACCCGCTGACATCAAACAATTTAATGAAGAAAATCAACTTCCATTAACCCCATTAGTCAGTGGCTTATTTAGAAACCATGGCTTCTGTAAGATTACAGAAGATGGGATGACCTATGCGGTAGTCGGAAGTGAAAATGGCGTCCATGTGGTGATACCACCAGCTTCTCCAGAAGAAGAGTGGGGCGTTGAACAAATCTTTGATGAACCAACGAGCGATATGTTGTATGTCGACTTTGATGGCGATGGCGAAAAAGAACTCTTAACAATGGCACCATTCCATGGTGAAAAACTTGCGATTTATAAAAAAGTAAATGGGAAATTTGAAGCGGTTTATACACATCCAGAAGAGTTACCATTCTTGCATGCGATTTATGCATGTGAGTTAAATGGAAAACCATATGCGATTATTGGTAATCGTAAAGGAGAACGGGACTTATTTGCGATCCATTATGATAATGGATATGTAGTGGAACCATTAGACCACGATGCAGGTCCAGCGAATGTGATGTATTTCCGTGATGGCGATAAGGATAAACTCATTGCCGCAAATCGTGAAACCAATGAAATTGCGATGTATACATTGAAGGAGGAATAAGATGTTAGAAGATCTCAAGAAACAAGTTTATGAAGCGAATATGTTGTTGCCTAAATATGGCTTAGTCATATTCACTTGGGGCAATGTATCGGGCATTGACCGAGAAAAGAATTTGATGGTCATTAAACCTTCTGGTGTGGATTACGATGTGATGAAACCAGAAGATATGGTTGTGGTAGATATCGCAACAGGAGAAAAGGTGGAAGGGAATTTAAAACCTTCTTCCGATACCGATACGCATTTAGTGCTCTATCGCAATTTCCCTAACATTGGTGGTATCGTACATACCCATAGCCAATGGGCAGTAAGTTTTGCCCAAGCAGGGAAAGGAATTCCAGCTATGGGAACGACCCAAGGGGATTACTTCTATGGAGAAATTCCTTGTACAAGAAAGATGACACCAGAAGAAATTAATGGTTCTTATGAACTAGAAACAGGTAATGTCATTATCGAAACATTTAAAGATTTAAATCCAGATTATGTACCAGGTGTACTCGTACATAGTCATGGCCCATTCAGTTGGGGCAAAGATCCATTTGACGCAGTTCATAATTCGGTTGTTATGGAACAAGTCGCATTCATGGATTTCCATGCACTCATGTTGAACCCAGAAGCAGGAAGTATGCAACAAGAATTGTTGGATCGTCACTTCTTAAGAAAACATGGACCAAATGCATATTACGGACAATAAAGGAGAAAATTATGCAAGAATACAAAATCATTACACTCAACACAGGACTTGTAACCGCAAGTAAATCCAACTATTTGTATCATGCTTCGACGCATAAGTATTACCTCAAACCAGGCGAAGATGATACCGCAATCTTACCAGTAGCGGTCTTCTATGTTGAAGGTGGTGGACGCAAGATTATGGTAGATACAGGTATGTCTTCAACCGAAATTGCAGACAAGTACCATCATCCAGGTTCCACACAACCAGAAGGCTACACCATTATGGACCAACTCCATTCCATCGGTGTAGATCCAAAAGAAATCACAGATATTATCTTTACCCATCTACATTGGGACCATGTTTATTACTTGAGTGAATTCCCTAACGCAAAACTCTATGTACAACGTGCAGAATACGAATATGCGAAGAATCCAATTCCTCTTTACTACAAGAGTTATGAAGATCCTCGTTTACCAATTGAACCACGGATTCATCCACAATGGGAAGGCCGTGAATTTGAATTGTTAGATGGCGAATGTGAAATCTTTGATGGAATCAGTGTTTATCCAACACCAGGTCACTCCGTAGGTCATCAAAATGTCGTCATTCATACAAAGAAGGGTGATTATCATTGTTGTGGAGACTTAGTCTTTACACTCGATAACTTTAAAGAAGTTCCACAAATCGGTTATGAAATTACACCTCCAAGCCGTTTCGTAGATATCAACCAAACTTGGTATAGCATTGTCGAAACAAAGAAACGTGCAGCTGGCATTGAATTCATTCTTTGTGCACACGCACCAGAAATGCTTGATCTTGTAGGGAAAGTATTAGGCGAATAGTATGCCAAAAACAATCGCACTCATTGAATCTTTAGATACCAAATTAAACGAAGCACTGTTTGCGAAGGAATGCATTGAGAAGGAAGGATTTCAAGCACTATTAATTGATAATAGTACCTTCCATCTCGATGTGAATCGTGGTGACGTGACACCTTTAGAAGTCTTAAGTGAACTTTCCTTAACGCAAGAAGATTTTGAAAAAATGAATAAACCAGAACGCATTGCGACCATGGGAAAAGCACTGGAGAAGTTCGTGCCAAGATTGTACATGGAAGGAAAGATTGATGGGGTCATGTCCATTGGTGGTGGCCAAAATGGAAGTATGGCTGCACCATGCATGAAGGCATTGCCATTTGGTGTGCCAAAAGTATTATCTTCTGCCCTTGCGTGTGGAGTTCGTGAAATGGAACAATTCGTTGGCGAAAAAGATATCTTTGTGGCGCCAACGGTTGCGGATATTTCCGGCTTGAATCCCATCACAAAAACGATGATTCAAAGTGTATGCGCAAGTATTATGGGCCTTGTCCAATATGGGAAGACCTATGAAAAAGAAGGAGATTCAAAAGTCATTGGGGCAACGATGCTGGGAGAAACCACCAAAGGAACGGAAAAAGCATTGGAGCTCATTCGCGAAGGTACCAATTGGGAAACCGTTATCTTCCACGCCAATGGGGTAGGTGGTAGATCAATGGAATCTTTAATGGAAACAGGACAGATTCAAGGCGTCTTAGATATGACGCTCCATGAGATTGTCTGTGAAGTCTATGGTGGCTTTTGCGCAGGTGCCAATAATCGTTTATTAAAGGCCTTAGAACTTGGGTTACCGGTCGTTGCAGCACCGGGTGGCTTAGATATGAATGATTATTATAACGATGCTACCGGGCGTGCTTTACCAGCAGACTTTGCACAACGTAAAAAGATTTTACATAATCCAACCATTTATCATGTGAAAGTCTTTAAAGAAGAAGCGATTGCTTTAGCAAAACTTGTTTGTGAAAGACTTGGCTCGACCGATAAACCGGTCACACTTGTTGTGCCAACCAAAGGATGTTGTCAAACCACAAAACCAGGAGGAGCCATTGAAGATCCAGAAGTGGATGAAGTCATGGTGCAGGCCTTTAAAGATTATGTAAAAGACAATACCAAACTTGTGATTGTGGATACCGATATTAATGATCCAGAATTTGCACAGGTGGTTGCGTCAGAATTTAAAGATTTAGTGAAGCAATATGGATGGTAAAATACAGAGGGAAACCTCTGTATTTTTGAAAGGAGCTACCATGATCAAAACACCACAAGGGAAGATAGATATTGTGATTGATACAGATACCTATAATGAAGTAGATGATCAATTTGCGATTGCCTATGCATTAGCTAGTCCAGAGTTAAATATTCAAGCCCTGATTGCCGCTCCCTTTTTAAATGCGAAAGCAAGTAGCGCAAAAGATGGCATGGAAAAAAGTAAAGCAGAATTATTAAAGGTATTAACACTAGCGCAACGAGAAGATTTAAAAGATATCGTCTATGAAGGCTGTGGTGATTTCTTGCCAGATGAAAAAACACCAGTGATCGCAGAAGGAGTGCAAAAGATGATCCACTTAGCAAATGCCCATACCAAAGAGAATCCACTTTATATCGTTGGTCTTGCGGTCGCAACGGATATTGCCTCTGCGCTTTTATGTGAACCTTCAATTAAAGATAAGATTGTGGTTGTTTGGTTAGGTGGCCATAGTCGAGAATATGAAGATACACACGAATTCAATATGCGCCAAGATTTCGCCGCTGCCCGTGTCTTATTTCAAGCGGATGTACCATTTGTGCAGATTCCTTGTCGTGGTGTGGCAAGTCACTTTTTAACCACAAGACCAGAAATGGATCATTGGCTATATGGTAAAAATGAACTCGCTACGTATTTAGTGGAAAATGCGGATAAAGAAGCAAATACCTATGCCAAGGGAAAACCTTGGAGTCGCGTGATTTGGGATGTCACGGCTATCGCATGGCTCTTAAATCACGAGGAAAGATTCTTAAAAGAAAAAGAAGTACTTCGCAATCTTCCAGAATACGATGGAACTTATTCTTATCCTGATACTAACCTAAGGATGAATTATGTCTATTATGTAAATCGGGATGCATTATTTGAAGATTTGTTTAAGAAATTAGGATATTAAAAAAAGAAGGAACTTTAAGTTCCTTCTATTTGAATAATGTAATGTGTGTAAAGACGGTTGCGAGGGAGTTTGCGACGGTACTCATTGTTTTAATGAAGATATCTAAGGCAACCCCGACCACGTCTTTTCTTGTATCACCAATCGTGTCACCTGTAACAGCTGCTTTGTGTGCAGCACTTCCTTTTTCACTACCGACAACGGCACCACTTTCGATATATTTCTTTGCGTTATCAAACGCACCACCAGAGTTCCCCATAAAGATGGCACGTGGAATGGCGGTGATTGTTGCGCCTACAAGCATACCACCTACAAAGTTCACACCAAACAATAATCCACCCGCAACTGGAATCGCCATCGCTAGAACACTAGGCAATAACATTTTACGTAATGCATTATTCGCAGCCATTTCAATCATCTTATTGTAGTCTGGTTTAACCGTGCCTTCTAAAACACCAGGAATCGATAATTGACGATCGCCTTCATCTGCCATAAGTTTGGCTGCATCGATGGTGTTATCTGTTAATAAAGCACTGAAGTATTCCACAAGGGCACCACCAATAATGCCACCAGCAATAACGACATAAGAGGCGATATTTAGAATTGGTTCTACAGAAGTGGAGTAATTTGAAACATAAGCAACAATTAAGGATACGGTAGCGAAGGTTGCGGATCCAATCGCAAAACCTTTACCGATTGCGGCGGTTGTATTTCCTACCGCATCAAGTTTATCGGTAATATTACGTACTTTCGAATCCAAATGACAAGATTCCGCAATCCCACCTGCGTTATCCGCAATTGGGCCAAAGGCATCAATGGATACTGTTGAGCCAACAAACGACAACATACCTAAAGCAGAAATCGCAATCCCATAGGTGCCACAAAGACGACCCGATACAAATAAGGCAATTCCAATGACGAGGATTGGTAATAAACAACTTCTTGAACCAATCGCATCCCCCTTAGTAACAACGAAGGCTTCTCCTTCGTGTGCGATTTTCGCAAGTTCTTGGGTTGGTTTGAAATCGGTACTTGTATAGTATTCGGTAATCGAACCAATCGCAATGCCACTAATAATACCAAGAATCGTAGAAAGCCATGGGGAAATCCATCCAAGGCGGAAATTCTCATAGAGTTTAACTTGGTTGAAAAGATAATAACTTACAACTAAGCCAAGAATTAAGGTAATACCAGCTGCTACCCAAGTGGATAGATTTAATTCTTTACTTGGATTATCCGACATCTTCTTAACCGAAATAAAGGCGATACTTAAGAAACAAGATAAGAGGCCACAAGCCGCTAATAGAATTGGATAGAGGATGGTCGCATTAAATGTTTCTGGCGTAACGGTTGAACCATACGCAACATAGATGGAAATCGCAATCATGATTGATCCCGAAATGGTTGCGACAAAACTCTCTAATAAATCCGAGCAGTTTCCAGCAATATCATTGACGTTATCACCAATAAAGTCAGCAATCGTATTGGGAACACGTGCATCATCTTCTGGTAAATCATGACGAATCTTACCAAGAATATCTGCGGAAATATCTGCCGCTTTTGTATAGTTACCACCCGCGACACGATTGAACATCGCAACAATGGAACATCCTAAGGAATAAGCGGTAATACGTGTAATATAGGGATTACAAGGAAGGTTTGCGAGAAAGCCTGTACTTGTAGCAGTAGGGTCAATGTGGTTAAAGAGAATAAGAATTAATGCCACCCCTAATAAGCCAAGAGCTTGAACAGATAAACCACTAATGGATCCTCCAATTAACGCAACCTTTACCGTTTCGCCAATGGATAAAGTATTACGTGCAGTATTTGCGGTACGCACATTCGCATAGGTTGCACTACGCATACCTAAAATACAAACCACGGAACTCATGAATGCACCCAACAATAACGTAAAGCCACTTGTCTTTTCGACAAATAAACTAAAGACAATTGCTAATACGACAACAACAGCCGCGATGGATTTGAATTCGGTGCGAATGAAAGTGTTAGCACCAGAACGAATGATTCCAGATAACTCTTTCATCTCTTCGGTGCCTTCGTCCATCTTTTTAATTTTCTGATAGTTGTAGAAAACATAGGCTACAACAATTAAAGAAAGAATTGCGATATACCAATATACCATTATGAGGTCCTCCCCTAAATCAAAATAAATCTGATTAAGACTTATCATAACATAAGAAAATGAGGATAGGAATAAAAATGGTTAAAGAATTCACAATCTTTTACTTTTAATCTATTTGTTTTCATATACAATAAAGTTAGAAGGAATAGGTAACAAATCATGACAGATAACAAAATTAAGGTTTTGCATGTGGCAATGCGTTTTTATGGAGGTATTTTTACATTTCTTCAAGATTTAACCGAAGGGTTGAAAGATACCTGTGATTCAACAATTGCGTATGCTTTAAATCCAGCAACGCCTCCAAAGGTAAGAGACCTCTTTGATCCAGAAGTCAAACTATTCCGCATTAGTAGTTATGCGGAAGACCATAATCTGATTGCGGATAATGCAACAAGGAATGAATTAAAAGATCTCTATGAAGAGATTCAACCTGATTTGATTCATCTTCATGGGTATCATGCCGGTCGCTTAGGACGCAAAACATTTGAAGGGTTCGATGTACCTGTTTTATATACCCCACATGGTTATCGCTTCTTATCAGAAGACCATAATCGTTTAACAAGAAGTATCTTCCGTCGCACCGAACAACAAGCCATTACTGAAAATAGCACAACGGTTGCTTGTTCGAAGGGAGAATTTGCGGAGTCCTTAAGTTTTTCAAAAAATGCGACCTATATCAATAATGGAATTAATACCAAGTTAATTGATCAACTTGTCAAAGAAGTAAAACAAGAAGCACATCCATTCACCGTCTTTACAACTGGTTTGATTAACCCACAAAAAAATCCAGAACTCTTCAATGAAATTGCGAATGCAATGCCAGAGGTTCGCTTCTTGTGGATTGGGGATGGAGAATCAAAGTGGAAACTCACCGCTCCAAACATTGAAATTACTGGTTGGCTTGATCACAACAAAGCCATCCAAGAGATGTCAAAAGGGGATGTGTTTATCCTAACTTCACTTTGGGAAGGCTTACCCATTTCCTTACTAGAAGCGATGTATTTAGGAAAGTTATCCATTGTATCGAATGTAGTAGGAAGCCGGGATGTCATTATCAATGGAGATAATGGTTATGTATGTGATTCGGCAGCTGCGTTTGTGAATGCGATTAATCATTTTAAAGATGAAGAAACAACTAAAATCATTGAGCGTGCAAGAGAAGATATCATTGAACATTATTCCTTAGATAAAATGATTGCATCCTATAAAGAACTATACAAAGAAAAGATAAACAATAAGTAAACATTCAAAATAATCCAAAAATAAAACCCCGTATGGGGTTTTAATCATATTCATAACCACTTGGTTCATTGAGAGGACGATCAAGTAATTCAGGATGGGCAAAGATATATTTAATGAGATTTAAACTTCTTACAAAGTAGAAGCCATCGCCAATCCGTTCATCAATCGTTACACCAATGTTGATGACATCACGGATTTCTTTCGTGCCATCTTTCATCAACATCTCTTCTTTATGGATGACGCCAATGGTTGTCATGAAAGAATTGGTGCCATAGTTATTTAAATGGTGATAAACAGCAGGTGCTTTAATCGAACCTAAGTTACTTAAGAAAATCGTCGAATAGTTTGGATCTCCTTCGGTAATAAAGTCAGGGTTAATGCCCCAGAAGTCTAAACAACGAATAATCCAAACAAGAAACATCATAAGGAGTCTAGGCATGGCGGCAAACGTATCAAGTAATGCATCAACGCCACCGGTTGCGTGTTCACTTTTACGCGTAATGTTGACCTTATTCAAAACCCAATCGCGAATATCATCAATCGTATCGGTTTCCTTTGGCACATAGAATAGAAGTGCTTCGTCGGAGCCATCCACGAAATTTCTTCTTGCGACAAAAGCAACACTAATATCATAGCGCTCATAGATGCGTCCTCCTTGAATAAAGCGATTCATCATAGGGCGCTCTTTTACCATTCTAGTAAGGGCTGCTATAAAACAATGGAAGACGGTTGTTTTTTGTTCGGGATTGTCTTTGTTTTTCTTTTCTAAATATTTTAATAATTCGGTTACATCAATCGTTTCATTTAAATAAACTTCACAATCAGTACGGTTTGGCATAAGGGAAGTCATGACCGTTTGCAAGCCGGGTGCTTTGACTTTAAACCCGTCTTTACGATCTCCCCATTTGCGCTTTCTTTTATCAGCCATGGTTATTCCTCAATTTCTTTGTTTGCTTCTTCTTCAAGCTTACGATAAGCCACTTTTCCTACCAATGTCTTTGGCAATTCATTACGGAATTCAATCTCTTTTGGTAGAGCATAAGCTGCGACATGTGCTTTTAATTCATTCATAATTTTTTCTTTCATCGCATCACTTTTTGCGACACCATCTTTTAAGACAATATAGGCTTTGACTTTTTGCATACGACGTGGGTCTTTCACACCAATGACACAACTATAAGAAACTTCAGGGATGCTGTCGATGATGTTTTCGACTTGCCCTGGATAAACGTTATAGCCATTGGTGACAATCATACGTTTGATGCGCTGTTTAAAATAGATATATCCATCTTTATCCATCGATCCTAGATCCCCAGTATAAAGCCAAATTGCGCCATCGGATAATTTACGTAAGGTTTGTTTGGTTTCTTCTTCATTCTTTAAATACCCAATCATCACGGATGGGCCTTTCAGAATGATTTCACCTTCTTCCCCATAAGGGAGTTCTTCATCGGTGCCTGGACGCACAATGCAGTATTCCGTATCAGGGAAAGGTAAACCAATACTGTTTTCGCGATACGTGTCTTTAGGGGTTAAGCAACTAGCGGTAACGCATTCGGTTAGCCCATAGCCTTCACGCACTTGAATGCTGGCATGATGTTCATGTAAGAATTGATCCACTTTCTTTTTGAGTTCAACCGAAAGGGAGTCGCCACCACAGAACATACCTTTTAGGAAACTTAAATCCACCCCATCTAATTCCTTTAAGTGTAAGAGTGCTTCAAAGATGGTAGGGACACCCGCAATAAAGTTCGGTTTTTTCTTCGCTAACATTTGCGCATAGGATTTTCCATTAAACGTTGGCATCAAGATACAACAAGCACCAGAAATTAATACGGTATGAATGTTGATGCCTAAGCCAAACCCATGGAATACAGGCATACAACTTAACATCGTATTCCCGACACCTAACGTGACTTCGATGGCTTCTTTTGCTTGAAGTGCTGTGGCATTAAAGTTTTGATCAGATAGACAAACACCTTTTGGTAAGCCACTTGTACCACCACTATATAAGATGGTTGCGGTATGACTGGGGTCATATACAATTTCAGGTAACTGAATATTCGTGGTCCCTTTCTTTAAGAATTGGGTCCATAATTCATCTTCTTTACGAGTGGGGTATTTTAAGAATTTTCTGCCTTGGGTTGCGATGTAGCCGGCTTTGATGAATGGATTGTATAACTCATCTTGCATGCGTGCAGTTAAGATAGTCACAGGATGATCCACTTGGTCTAAAGCAGCTAATACTTTTTCATAAAACATATCTAAAGTAAGAATCATCTTACTTTGCGAGATGTTTAAATAAAAGGAAATCTCATTTTTCGCAGACATGGGGTGAACCATGTTGGAAGTTGCGCCAATGCGATTGAGTGCGTAATAGCAATCCAATGCTTGAGGAATGTTTGGTAAACAAATTGTTACCGCATCATCTTTACGAATCCCACACGCAATAAAAGAGCGCGCTGCTCTTTCGATACGATTTAAAAAACCTTCATAGGTTGTTTTGTGATTATAGAATTCATAGGCTGGTTCTTTTGGATAACTGATAGCCATGTCTTCGACTAATTGAAACATGGTTTTCTTTGGATAGTTTATATGCTTTTTCATGACTACAAGTTTATCACATTCTTAGCTATGAAGTAACTATTTATATTAGTAAAAAGCCTAGTAATAGCCCCACCAGCATGCCACCTAAATGGCCGAGTAAAGAAACATTTGGCATCAAGGAGATTAACGCATTAACAACGAGGACTTGGATGATGGAATAACGGATACTTGGGACGGTAAACAAGCCTGCGCGCCATAATAAAATGATATAAGCACCAAGTAAGCCATATAAGCCACCGCTAATCCCAACGGTTGTGGTTTCGCGCTTACCAAAGTAAATTACCATTAAACTGCCACCAATAATCGATAATACTAGAATCACTAAGAATTTAAAGTGTCCTAAGAATGGTTCTAAGAAAGATCCTAGGTTGTAAAGGGAATACATGTTCATCACAAGGTGATAAATCTGAATGTGAATCAGGCCAACTGTAAAAATACGATACCATTGTCCTTGTCTTACATACCAAGGAATCAACGCATATTTTTGTACGAGGTCTTCACGTCCATTCATGTTGATTAAAAACCAAACGATGACACAAATTCCAATAAACAATACTGTGATTGGGGATTGATATAACATATCTTTTTTATACCATATTTTTGAAATCTTGTTTACAGATGAAGGAAAAAAACGATATATAATATAAGTGATGCGATATTCGCAGACAACAAAAACTACGGAGGAACAAACTATGGATTACACACAATTAGAAGGCTTTGATGAAAAATACGCAAAAGTGCGCATACGTGAACACAAGAAATTTGGCGGGAAAGTCATTGAGGTATTGTATGGCGCAAAGGATGCGGAAGGTAATCCAGTGCTTCCTCAAGAAGGAACAAATGACGGGCACGGTCGTTGGTTTGGGATTGAAGTGGATGGAGAAAAGAAAATGTTCTCCTTACAAAAACCAAATGAAACAGAAGTGACTTATACAACCGACAGCAAAGAGAATGCCTTAGAAGATATGGAGCGTACCATTGATGAAAAGCAAGCTCTTTGTCGCGAAGCAACAAGTCTTTTAGAAAGCACAAGTAAAGATGCAGAAGAAAGCTACCAAGCACTTGTTGAAACATGGAATGCATTAAAAGATTGGGCAACTCCAAAAGAACAAGAATTCAGTCGCCGCTTTGCAGAAATCAAAGAAGAGTTTGCGCATCGCAATGAACAAGTAGAAGAAAACTTAAAAGAAAAATTAGCGGTACTCGAACAAGCAAAAGCATTAGGTGATTCCACAAACTGGAAAGTAACACAAGCGAAGTTTGATGAATTGCGCAAAGAACTATTTGATATTGGACATGCGGGTGAAAAAGGAAAAGAAGTTGAAAAAGAATTCAAACAATTAGTCAATGAATTCAACGATAAGAGAAAAAACTATTTTGCACAACTTGATGAAACACGTGCAAGTGCAAAAGAGAAGAAAGAAGAACTCATTGAAAAAGCCAAAGAAGTCATGGCTTTAACAAACTTTAAATCCGCAAGTGATAAGATGGTCAATCTCATGAATGATTGGAAAGCAGCAGGTTCAGCAGGACATGCGGTAGATCAAGAATTATGGGATGCTTTCAACGGGATTCGTAATGACTTCTATGAGAAACGTAAAAACTATTTTGAAGAACGTAAAGAAACCTTCGATAAGAGCATTGAAGCAAAGACAGCTTTAATTGAAGAAGCAAAGAAAATCAGCGAAGAAAAAGATTACTCCAAAGAAAAAACCGAACGCATGAAACAACTCGACCAAGAGTGGCGTAAAGCAGGTTATTCTGGAAAAGATAAGAATGATAAGCTTTGGGAAGAATTCACTGCTGCCAAAGAAGTATTCTGGAATGCGAAACATGAAGAAAGCTTAAAGCGCTTTGCGGAAATCATCGAACGTAAAAAAGAAAACATTAAAAAACTAAGAGAAGATATTGAAGACTTAGGTATCAAGGAATACGAAACGGATGTCTATGATGAGATTCGTGGAATTCAAAGACGAATCGAAGAGAAGAAAGAAATCGTTGCGTCTTTGGAGAAGGATATACAGGAATTAGAAGAAAAGATGAACCGTGATTAGGCGAGAAAGGAAACTACATGGAAATTAAAAAGTATCGTGATTATTTCTCATTCGAATCAATTCGCGACAAAGAAGAAAATGTGGTTTGTTATCATGTGACCATGATTGGTACGGTTGAAGCAAATGGCGTTGCGAAAATCAACCAAACCAATGAACAAGAAATCGCCTTCGGTGGATTAACACTTCATAGTCAAGATAAAAAGATTAAAACATTACTTGATCTAACCAACAGCCGTACCTATTATCACGACTATACCTATAATGAAGGACCTGTAAATGTCATTCGTTATGCAGCCCATGGACGACATGTGGAAGAGGTATGTAAGTTTGAAGAAGGAGATCGTGTTCTCATTGAAGGAAGAGCCTATATCCGACAGAACTCCATCCGTGGAGAAGGTGATAAACCAGAATTAACGGTCAGCGTTGCAGGAACGTTCTATCTCGGTAAAGTGAGAACGCAATACATTCGTAACGATTTAGTACCACAAGAAGATATGGATTAGAAGATAACGGAAACGTTATCTTTTTTTAGGAATTTTTAAGGGATTGCTTCTTTCATATCGAATCAATCATTGTGAGGCTCTCGTATCTAAAGATGGAAATTGATTTGATTATAGTACAAGAGTTTTTATTAATGAGGATTTTTGCTGTGAAAGAAAAGAATGCGATTATGAATGCAAATACCTTAAAAGACAAAATCTATGTTATTCGTGGTCAACAGGTAATGTTAGATCGTGATTTAGCAACCATTTATGGCTATGAGGTTAAAACGCTGAATCAGCAGGTGAAACGTAATATCGAACGGTTTCCTTCAGATTTTATGTTTCAGTTAACAAATAAAGAATTAGAGAATTTGAAGTCACATTTTGTGACTTCAAGTTGGGGTGGTGTGCGTAAACTGCCGTATGCATTTACTGAACAAGGTATATATCAATTAGCAACTGTATTAAAAGGGGAACTTGCGGTTAGACAAAGTATTGCACTTATGCGTGTTTTTAAAGCAATGCGAAAACATATAATTGAAAGTTCACAATTCATTTCAACCCAAGAATTCTATAGTTTAGTAATAAAACAAGAAGCGCTAGAAGGTGAAGTACGAAAGATGCAAGAGGATATGATTTCTAAAACAGATCTATTCGATATCATGAAAGGATTTCAGGATGAAAACAATTCAATTCAAATACTAATTTATGATGGTCAGCCCTTCAAGGCGGATGAAGCTTACCAAACCATTTACAAACGCGCTAAAAGAAATGTCATTGTTATTGATAATTACATCGGAGTTAAAACACTGCGTCATCTTGTTTTTACAAAAAAAGGAGTAGAGAGAACAGTGATTAGTGATAATAAAGGTAGCCGGCCATTACGTTTATCAGAATACATTGACTTTACAATTGAATATCCAGATGTACCGATTGTATTTAAAACTGCTTCTAATAAGATACACGATCGTTACATCGTTTTAGATTATGGGACAAAGAATATGAAGGTCTACCTATGTGGGAGTAGTTCGAAAGATAGTGGTAAGAAAATTACCACAATTATTCAGATTCATGATATTTCTGAATATAAACAAATGATTCAAACCTTATTGTTGAATTCGGAATTGGTTTTAACCTAATAAAGATATGGAATTGACGTGTACAAACAATTCTTTTAAGGTATAGATATGTTTGTGAAAACGTTTCAAGAGTTAAGTAATGAAGAATTATATGAGATTTTAAAGATACGCTCTGCGGTTTTTGTGGTGGAACAGAATTGTGTCTATTTAGATATTGATGGGATTGATCCAAGAGCTATTCATATCTATGAAAAAGAAGATGGGGAAATCGTTGCGTATCTAAGAGTGTTTATTGCAGAAGAAGGGGTTGCACAAATAGGACGTGTCTTAACCATGAAACGAAGCCAAGGATATGGGAAAAAGGTACTTGAAGAAGGGGTGCGCTATGCCTTTGAAGAATTACATGTGAATACTATTTTTGTAGAAGCACAAGTATATGCCAAAGCTTTTTATGAAAAAGTCGGATTTGAGGTATGCTCACAAGAGTTTTTAGAAGATGGCATCCCACATGTCAAAATGGAATTACGGAAATGAGCAAACGCTCATTTTTGTTTTTTTAAACAAACGTATATAATCTATATGATGATTCGAAAAGGTCTAGTTGGAATCCTTGTGGGTTCTTTATGCATAACAGGAAGTATACTCACTCTTTACGCAGAAGAGGACTTTAGTAATACTTCTTATTGGAATAACTTATGCACGAATTCGAGTAGCTTATCCAAAGAAGAACAAGCAAGTTGCCAAGCCTATATTGCGCATATGAAAGAAACCAATTCTTCTTTACAACAAGAACTGGATTCGATTGATGCGAAAAAGGAAGAAATCAGTGGGAATATCAATGTGTATGCCTCACAGGTTAATACCTATAATACGCAGATTGCGAGCTTGAATGAGATGATTGATGATTTGAATATCCAAATCATAGCGACAGAAAAGCGTGTTGCGGAAATGGAAGCAACCATCAAAGCGAATCAACAATTAATCGTTCAAAAAGAACACGATATTGAAGAGATACGGAAGCGTTTAGAAAACCGTATGGTACAACAACAAGAAACCATGCGATTAAACCAATTTATTGATGTACTAATGGGCGCAAAGAGTTTCTCTGATTTCTTACGTATTATTAATGGAATTGAAGATATCACCGCAAGTGATCATGCCTTACAAGATGAACTCAATAAAAACATTCAAGAACTAGAAGAAATGAATGAAGCATTAAAAAAAGAGGAAGAAGAACTCTTAGAAGTACAGCGTCACTTAGATGGAGGGAAAGCAACCCTCGCCAGCCAACAAACCCAATTACTCGCTTCTCGATATGAAGCGGAGCTCATTGTGAATACCTATAATCAACAACTCAAAGATCAAGATTCTGAATTAAAACTTGGGAAAGATGCGATTGAAGCTAATCAAAGTACCATTGCGAATATTAATCAAAGCATTGAAGATTCCATTGAAACAATGAACGCAACCCCAACGCCAGAACCAACGCCAACCCCGTCTTCAGAACCAACGGAAGTAACACCAAGTGCAGCGCCAGAAGAAAAACAAGAAGAAGAGGCAATTGCGGTTGTAACGCCAACGCCAGAACCAGAAGTAGAGGAAGCAGACCCCTATGGCACCCCAAAAACAGGGGACACAAGTGGCAATCCTTATTATGGGGGCTGGAGCAATTGTACATGGGGTTGTTGGCAACTTGTTCATGATACGTTAGGTATTTCCTTACCGGGTTGGGGATGGTCGACCAATTGGATTAATGATGCAGCTGCATCCGGTTATCCAACCGGGTCTGAACCACGAGCACCAAGTATTGCGGTATATGAAAACCATGTCGCGCTTGTTACGCAAGTAAATGGAGAACAGTGCTATATTCGCGAAGGCAACTATTTAGGGCATTACATGGAACGTTGGGTATCCATTTATGAACTTCCTTGGACGGGTCAAAAGTGTCTAGGTTATATCTATCTATAACATGAAAAGCTCTTATAACGATAAGAGCTTTTTCATAAGATTAAGTGAGGCCTGGTAATACATTCCACCAAAGATATTTAAGTGATTTACGGTGTGATAGAGATTATAAATATCACGCCGTATTTCATATCCTTCTTCTTGGGGGATGATTTCATAATAGGCTTGATAGAATTGGCGAGGATAACCGCCATAAAGTTCTGTCATTGCAAGTTCTGCTTCATAATGCCCCACATAAGATCCAGGATCAATCAACCACACCTTATCATCACTTCCAACAATGGTATTCCCAATCCACAAATCCCCATGTAAAAGGGAAGGGAAGGAGGGCTCAATTAGAAAAGACTTTGCCTTTTCTAAATAAGCAACAATCTCTTCCTTTTCTTCCTTCGTAAAGTATGAATCAGCCCATTTGAATTGTGGCATTAATCGTTCTTCAATATAAAATTCAATCCAAGAATCATGAGGGGTATTGATTTGTGGCATGGAGCCAATAAAGTTATTTTCTAAAAAACCATATGTCCCACCAGTAATGGCGTGGCTTGTATTTGCGCGATGCATTTGCGCAAGTTCATGACCAAAGGTTTTCCAATCATATTCCTTTGAAGAAGATAAATATTCAAGAAGAATAAAAGCCATATGGTCTTTCGCATCAATTCCATACCCATAGACTTGTGGCACACCAATGGTATGTGTATCTCTTAAAGTATCCAAGCTTGTGACTTCTGTTTGAAAGAAAGGAAGGGTATCAAAATCATTGAACTTTAAAAATACAACTTGTCCATTTGATAAAGTAAGTTTGCGTGCTTTGTTGATTGCACCCCCAGACACAGTTTGGCTTGAAACAATATTTGCATCGTTAAAAAGTGTTTTTAGGGCTTCTTCTAGGGATTCAAAATAAGGTGTTTTCATGTACTCATTGTACATGAAAAAAAGACACAAGGGGTTAGAAAGGGGATTTTCACATTCGTGTCTTTTATTTCAAAGATGATTATTTTTCTTTTGTGGAATTGGTTTTGCAGGCATTGCTACAGCAACATCCGTTTCCTGACAATAGGAATCCTACAAATCCCATGTAAAGCATAGAATTGAAAGGATTTGAAGCAATTCGACAATTACCAGAAGCACACCCAACAAACTTGTAATATAAGAATCCAACGAGAGAACCAACTCCAATGTAGAGTAAGGTTTTATAAAGTGATTTCATATTCGCTCCTCATCTTTGTAAGCTTAGTATACTAAGGGGAAAGTATTGCTTCTGTGACTTGGTCACAATATGATAAATATAGGGAGAATGTAATGGGCATTTTAGATCAATTATTAGGACGTGATTCTACTTTTGAAAAAAAGGTGAGATGTAGTCGATGTCATCGCGTAATCAAAAGTAATGAATCTACCTATGAACGCTTTGGACAAATCTATTGCAAAGAGTGTGCAGAGGAAGAAGACTTTTGGGATGAACTCGATTTTTTAGAAGATATTGATGAGGATTGGTAAACAGGAAGAAACGTCTTAATAACTAGGGCGTTTTTTTATTTATTGTCGATTGACTGTCCCATACGGAACACTTCTAGAATCAAAATAGTAGGAGAAATCATTATGAAAAAAATGAAGATTATGTTGAGTGTAGTCATTGTGCTCATTTTATTTGGATGTGGAAAAAAAGAAAGTTCAGAACCAATTAGTTTAGTCGGTAATTGGATGGAGGAAGAAAAAAGCAATTATCATTTTGCTTTGATATCTGAAGAGGCCATGGAGATTTATCAAGTGGCTGGAGATGATGTTTCTTTATACTGGGCAGGAAGTGTGCAATCACTAGAGAATAAAAAAGAACCAATCACATGGGTTTCCAAACGGGACGCACTTAAAATGCAAAACAGTTTATTTGCATCGGGTTTAGAAGAAAAAGAATTTACATATGAGAATAATACGATTAGTTATACCAGTTCTATTATGGGGATTGAAACAAAACGGGAATTAAAACGCACGGAGAAAGAATTGCCAAAAATGGAAATGAAATCTTCAACAACAGTCGTACAAGAAGAGCTAAAACAACCAGAAGTATTAGAAATTGGTGGAGGTCTTACGAAAAATGGAGATTATTTTATGTACGGAGGAATTCTATATAATCCCAATGAGAAAGCGACGATTAAATATGCAAATTACGACATTACGCTAACCGATTCAGAAGGTAATATCGTAGGAGTTGAAAGTGGTATTACTACTGAAATTGGACCTAAAGAACAAAAGGTAATCACTGGACAAATCAGTTGTGGTAGCAGTCAACTATCTAACATCGAATTAAAAGCAACTGTCAGTAGAGATAATTTTATAAGCAATTCGGAATGTATTCCAAGCACTATGTTCTATTTTCAGCAACCTAGTATATTAGAAAACTATTATACCGAAATTGTAGGGAAACTCATTAATAATTCACAAATAGAAACCGCATCTGTAAAGATAGAAGTATTATGCCGAAAAGAAGGTAAAATTGTGTATTCCGATATGACATTTTTAGATCATGTGATGCCTGGAGAAAATGTATTTAAAGTATCCACTAATTTATCAGATATAGATTTTGATGCGATTGAATTATATGCATATGATCATTCTTCGTATTCTCATATTAAGCATCCAGAATATACACCACAAACCGGTTTAATAAATCAAAATGTTATCGAGTATAAAAAGGCTACTTTCAATGAAGAAGGTAATAGCGCGACTGCATCAATTGATAACACAGAAGAAAAGACCAAAGAAGAAAGCGAGCCGAGCACAGTTGAAGTTCAAGATGATTTTGAGTCATTCAAAAAAGTAATGGATGAATATGAAAGCTTCTTTGATTCATATATTGAATTTCTAAAGACCTATGATTCTTCCAATCCAAGTGCGCTATTGAAGTACATGGAAGTATTACAAAAATATCAATCAACAATGAAGGCGTTAGAAGATTTGAAGAATAAAGAGATGACGCCTGAAGAAGCAGAATATTATACGCAAACAATGTTGCGAATTAATCAAAAGCTTTCAGAAGTGGCGTTTTAGGAAACGATTTCAATTCGCGTGAAATTCGTGCCTCCTAATAGGAGGTACGTAAATGAATACGTTTGAAATTGACTGTTCCACAGGGAACGGACTTACAGTAGGCTTGGAAAACAAGTCATCCATGAAAACAGTGAAAGAGGTATGTGCTCTAACGGGTATCACGAGAAAAACACTATTCTATTACGACAAAATTGGTTTACTGAAACCAACTGCACGGATAGGATCACAAAAAGAAAAACGATACAACGAAGAAGCGTTTAGAAAGCTCATATTAATACGCATCTATCGCAAAGCAGGTTTTGAAATTGAGGACATACGGGGCTTATTAGAAGGAAAAGAAGTATTACAAGAAACCATCGATAAAGCTATTAAGAAAAGAGAAGAAATGGAAAAACAACTCCAATTTGCGAAAACGGTGGCCAAGAAGAAAATTGACCATCTTGATGTGGAGGCCTTACTGAAACTGTTAAAAGAAGATTGAACAGGATGCCGAATTCGGCATCTTGTTCTTTTTGGATGGTATACTTTAAACAAAGAGGATAACGCAAATGATTATCTACAACGGGACAAAATTGAGTTTTACAGAATCTGTCATTGACCAAAGAATTGCGGATATTTTAAATGAAGCCGTATATGAGAAAATGCATCGTCATACTTCCCAAAGTGAATTAGAATCTTGGAAGAATTCGATGAATTATATGCAGATGGTATTAAGTGATACAGAGATACCAGAAGATGCAGGTGTCGCAATAGAATATAACATTCCACAAACATCCAAACGTGTGGATTTCATCATTTCTGGCTTTAACCAAGCTGAAAAAGAAAATGTTGTGATTGTTGAATTAAAACAATGGACCAATTTAGAAGCAATAGCAGGCATGGATGGTTTAGTAGAAACATTTACCGGACACGCAAAACGACAAGTCGTCCATCCTTCCTATCAAGCCTGGTCTTATGCATCCCTCATTAAGGATTACAATGATTCCGTTCAAAAAGATGCGATTACATTATCTCCTTGTGCTTATCTTCATAATTATGAAGTTAAAGAAGAAGATCCTTTATATGCCTCACAATATGAAACCTATTTGGAAGAAGCACCTGCTTTTACGAAACATGATATGCGCAAGTTACGAGAGTTTATCAAAAAGTATATTGTGATTGGGGATAATGGACATACCATTTATAAAATTGATAATGGAAAAATTAAACCATCAAAAAGCTTACAAGATGCGATCGCAAGTATGGTCAAAGGCAACGAAGAATTCATCATGGTGGATGATCAAAAGGTGGTATATGAGCGCATTAAAGAAGTATCGAATCAATGTAAGCGTGATGATAAAAAACGTGTAGTCATAGTTAAAGGAGGCCCTGGTACTGGTAAAACCGTTGTGGCGATTAACCTATTAGCTAAACTCACAAACGAAGGTCAATTTGTACAATATGCCTCAAAGAATAGTGCACCACGCAGTGTATATTTGAAGAAACTAAAAGGGGTCATAAAGAAGAGTAGTGTGGATAATCTCTTTAAAGGAACCGGTTCTTATATTGATGTGCCAAGAAGTGCGATGGATACGGTACTTGTGGATGAAGCTCATCGACTCAACGCAAAATCGGGCATGTTTCAAAATCTAGGTGAGAATCAAATTAAAGAAATTATCCATGCGAGTAAGTGTTCGGTTTTCTTCATCGATGAAGAACAACGTGTTACGTTAAAAGATATTGGTAGTATCGAAGAAATCAAACACTGGGCAAACAAAGAACACGCTGAAGTAATTGAAGAAGAACTACTATCCCAATTCCGTTGTAATGGGTCAGATGGGTATCTTGCGTGGATAGATCACACATTAGAAATACGAGATACCGCAAACTTCACCATGGCGCAGATGGATTATGATATTCAGGTTTTAGATACACCAGAAGAATTACGAGATAAGATTTTCATGCGCAACAAAGAGCGCAATAAAGCGCGTCTGTTAGCAGGGTATTGTTGGGATTGGATTACAGAAGGAAAGAATAATCCTAATATTTATGATATCCAAATTGGAGATTTTAAAATGAGCTGGAATCTAGGTAATACCTCAACATGGGCCATTGATGAAGAATCCGTCAATGAAATTGGCTGTATTCATACATGCCAAGGATTAGAGTTTGATTATGTAGGAGTCATTATTGGCGAAGACTTAATTTATCGAGATGGGAATGTTTTGACCGATGTCACCAAACGTGCTAGTACAGACCAATCTATTAAAGGAATTAAAAAGATGATGAAAGAGAATCCCGAGCATGCTAAAAAAGTTGCGGATGAACTCATCAAAAATACCTATCGTACACTTATGACACGGGGTATGAAGGGCTGTTATGTGTATTGTTGTGATAAGGAGCTTTCAAATTATTTAAAGAAATGTTTATAATATACGATTGCTATTCTACTTTTGCAAAGTCAGACCAATTTTTCCAACCAATATAATCAATATTATTAATGGTGACATTTAAATCACCAAGATAAAACACAGCACCATGGGTATTATTTCCTCGGTTTTCAATATATTTTCTAATATTTTTAGATAATTTCTTTTCGCTATCTGAATCGGATTTCACCTCAATAGCGAACGTTTTTTTCCAATCAGCAATTGTATCTATTTCAAAACCATTCACATCTCTATAATAGGTAAGATTACTACGTCTACCTTGATTTGTTCGATTCTTAATTAATTCTCCTACTGCCATCGTTTCAATTACAGCACCTTTTTTTTCGCTAAGTATTAAATCGGCTTGTTCGTTTAGTCGCAATAAATAACATAGTAATCCGACATCCAAAAAATATAATTTTGGAGTTTTAACTAAACTTTTTCCAATATTGAATGTATCTGGCTGTAATAAATGAATAATATAACTTGCTTCAAGAAGCGAAAGCCAAGCCTTTACCGTTGTTGCAGATATACCTATCATTCTAGAAATGCTTTCCATATTTACCATTTGACCACTAAATAAAGCACAAATTTGAATAAACTTTTTGAATGTATGTAAATTAGTATGATTTATTTCTTCTGAAATGTCTCGCTCTAGATAAGTTTCTATGTAATTCTCAAACCAATCATCAGAAAGATAGTGTTTATGTTCATCATAAAGAGGAGGGTAGAAACCTTGGATTGCTTGTTGATAAGCATTTTCTTTGAGACAGTTATTTGATTTTAACTCATTAATTGTAAAAGGTAATAATTCAATATTACCAATGCGCCCTGCTAACGATTCTTTGATTGAGTCTTTTAAACGAAACTGACTCAATCCTGTTAGTATGAAAGAACCTTCTTTCATATGCCTGTTGTCCACACTATATTTAATCGCATCAAATAGTTCAGGGATTTTTTGTGCTTCATCTATGACAGCTCCATCTGGGTATGCAAGTAAAAAATCGTATGGATTTGCTTTTGCAATTGCACGAATACGAGCATCATCAAAAGTAACATAAGGTTTATTGGGAAATAAGTTTTTAACCAAAACAGTTTTTCCAGATTGTCTTGGTCCTGTTATACCAATAACAGGAAATTGTTTTGCTAATCGCATTACTGCTTTAGATGCTTCTCTTTGTATCATTGTTATCACCACCAATAAATTACCATAATTCCAAAGTATATAATGCCAGAAATCCAAAGTTTTATATACAGGAAATCCCAAGTTTTGTGTATCAATAAGAGAATCTTTAAGATTCCACTCTTTCGATTGCAAAAAAGAAGGTAATTTTGTATGATAATCTTTACGATAGAAAGGGAAATATGGCTGAAAAAAAGGACTTTATGAGCGAACTTGCCAAATCGATTGAGGCAAGTAAAAGAGGCGAAACAAGCACCATGCAAAGCATTGATGATTTTCAACCACGTGCACGTAAAACCTCGATGGAAACAGACTATGATCCTCTTGCGGGCACACAAGAAGTGCCTACACAACCTGTGGTAGAAGAACCACAAGTTGAGGAGGTTGTGATACCACAAGCGGTACGACAAGAAGAGAGTCCCGTTTTCGAAGCGCCCAAGGAAGAACCGATTTCAACGCGCCCAGCCAGTTTTTCACAGGAAACCTTTCAAAAAATTGAAAAACCAAAACGTTCCATTCCAAAGTGGGTTTGGTTGGCTTTATTATTAGGATTATTGTTATTAGGATTCTTAATTTATTATTTCTTTTTTGCACCAAAAATTGTGGTACCAGATTGTGTAGGACAAGATATTAGCTGTGTCACGAACTGGGCAAAACAAAACCGTGTGGAATCAAGTTCCTTAGTGCGTAATGAAGAATACAATATGGAATATGATAATAACGTAGTTATCTATCAAAGCGTTGATCCAGGTAAGAAAGTAAAACCAACAACGCCATTTACCATTACGGTTTCTTTAGGACCAGATCCAGAAGAAGGGATTGTCTTCCCAGGTGATTTGCGTTCTATGACGAGTGATGAAATCAAAGATTGGATTGCGGAAAATAAACTATTAAAGACAAAAGTTACAACGCAATACAATGACACCATTCCTGAAGGCCATGTAATTTCTTATGAAGTAAAAAATGGCTCGGAAAGTGATTTTACACGTGGTACAACGTTAAATGTTGTTACCTCAAAAGGACCTGCACCAGCTGGACAAGTCACAGTCGATAATCTTGCGGGTAAGACCATTAGCGAAGTGGAAACATGGGCAAATCAAAAGAAAGTAAAATTAGAAAAAATTGAAACCTTTGATGATAAAGTAGACAGTGGCAAAATTATTGCCTCTAGTGTTCCACAAGGACAAACCGTACGGGAAGGCGATACGATTACGGTAACCGTATCGAAAGGTAAAGGTGTTCGCATTCCAAATGTGGTAGGCTATACCAAAGAACAATTTGAAGCATGGAAGATGGATAAAAACAATAGTGTAACAGTTGTACCTAAGTCCATCTATAACGAAGCACCTTTAGGTACTATCATTGGTCAAAATATTACACCAGGAACCGTTGTGGAAAGTGGTGCAGTTTTAGAAGTAACCGAATCGTTATACTTACCAATTTTAGAAACCCATTCTAGAGAATGGTTAGGAAAAGATTACTTAGAGTTAAAGGCGAAGATTGATGACTTTAACTATAAGGGCGCAAATATTCAAGCCGGTGAATATGGAGAATTTGCACAACGTACTTGTAGTGATGAGTTCCCAACCGAGGGAATGATTATCAACTATACCTGTTCTGGCGGCACGGTTGATTCAGCAGGTAGTACCCATTATTCGGCAGGATGTGAAAGACCATTAAACTTGAATGCACGTGTTGGTTATCAAGTATCAACCGGTCCATGTACCGTAGCGACTCCGTCACCAACTGTAGTGGTATTAACGAATGGAGATTTGTATGACTTACAATCCATCGTAGAATTCAGTAACAATCATGGGATTATTTACGATCAATTGATACCTATTACTAAAGATCAAAGAGATGCGGAATGGGAAACCAAAAACGCGGATGTGTGCATCACTTATAATGGACAAAAGTATTATGGGGGTTTTGATATTCCATTTACACTTGTTATGAATAAAGGTGACCATATCGTCGTTGAGTACGTGACAGATACTGGAGATGCGAAACCGACTGAAGATCCGAACAATAACTAGAAGATAAAATAGTTATGATACTACAAGGTAAAAATAATATTACTGGAGGGAATACATGAACGCTTTTAAACGAGCATGGAGATACATTACAAGAAGACCTACGAAAAGTCTCTTATTAATCATTACATTTTTCTTAATTGGAAACCTTGTTATTTTAGGGTTAGGTATTTCGCAAGCTGCAGATAATGCGAAGGTTTTAACGCGTAAACAAATGCGTGCTGCGGTGAGTTATGAAGTGGATTATGACAAATACTATGAATATGTGAATACCTTAGAAGATGAAGATGAAATTAATAAAGCTTATCAAAATTATCCAAGGGTAAGTGAAGAGGCTGCGATTGCGATTTCACAAGATGAACGTGTCAAAGCATTTAACTATATGATGACAACCACAGCGATGTCAGATGGTTTTGAAAATGTACCAATCGGAAATGAAGAAGAAAGAGGAACAAGTTCCTATGTAGATGAAGCAGGAAATGAAGTGGTTTATCGAGAGCCAAACCTCATGATTTATGCGAACTTATTCCCAGAGATGATTGAATTTGAAGAAGGAACTTTTACCGTTACGGATGGTAAAATGTATGACCAAAATGATTTGGACCAAGAACGTAATGTGGTACTAATTACCGATGAACTTGCGGAAACAAATGGACTTCGAGTTGGAGATACCATTCGTATTTCGACTTTAAATACTTATATGGAACAAGAATTCAAAGCGCATAATTTGGATACAGAAGTCTTCTTTTTAGAGCTTGAAATCATTGGTATTTTCCATAATTTAAATATGGTTGATCCAAATGCGGAAAACTTTCGTTGGATGTCCGCATATGAGTCTCCTCAAAATATCTTATTGATGCCAATGACGGCATATCGTAATTATTATCGAGACACTTTACGTGCACAAATTGAATTCCAACAAATCGCTTATTCTGATTCTTCCATCAATGTTGAAGAAGCAATTGAAAATAACTTAGCTCCAAGCCGAGTGGTATATCTATTAATTGATCCTTTAGAAGTAGATCAATTTGTGGAAGATCATCAAAAAGATATAGGAGAATACTTAAAACTAAATGCGAATAATGAAACGTTTAAACGTTTAGCACGTCCTTTAGATACGATGAGTTTCTTTGCGAATATTGTTGTATGGATTGTGATTGTGAATGCGATTGTCATTATTACGTTGGTTACTGCTTTAACCTTAAAAACACGTGAATATGAAATTGGTGTTCTTTTATCCATGGGTGTCTCCAAAGTGAAAGTCATTCTCCAATTGTTTACAGAGTTATTCATACTTGCCTTATTAGGATTTACTTTAGCAGTAGGAAGTGGTTCTTTGATGGCAGGTACGGTTGGAAGAGCAGTGTTAGATTATCAAACTGCTTCCGATTCGCAATATGGTGAGGTGGAAGATGGAGGCTATTATTGGCATGATTCTACCGACTACTTTACAGAAGTCTCACAAGATGAAATGTTAAGCCAATATGAGGTAAGTGTATCTCCACTCTTGATATTTGAGATTTATGTTTTGGGTACTGCAGTTGTACTAATTGCGATTGTGATTCCATCCTTTATGATTATGCGCTTGAATCCAAAACAGATTCTCTTGGAGCAGAACTAGGAGGTTACCATGAGTGCTATTTTAAGATTAGAAAATATCAATTATGGATATATCGATGGTGGTTATCGCAGAGAAATATTAAAAAATCTTAGTTATGACTTTGAAGAAGGAACCTTCTATACCATCTTAGGTCCATCTGGTTCTGGTAAGACGACCTTATTAAGTATTATGGCAGGTCTAGATAAACAAGAAAGTGGAAAGATTTATTTTGAAGGCGAAGATGTGGATCAAATCGGGCTTTATAAATATCGTAGAAATAAGGTGGGTGTCGTCTTTCAATCTTATAATCTCATTACCTACTTGAATGGTTTAGAAAACGTATTACTAGCGATGACAGAAACCGATAATCCATTACCTAAGAATAAGGAAGAAATTGCGTATGCGTTATTAAACATGGTAGGCATTGTGAATACGAAAGCAGATCGTATGGTAAATAAGCTTTCAGGTGGAGAACAACAACGGATTGCGATTGCGCGTGCAATTGCGGGCAATGAAGATTTGATTTTCGCCGATGAGCCAACAGGAAACTTAGATACCGAAACCGAAAAAGAAATTATTAAACTGTTCCAGATGTTAGCAGAGACCTATGGAAAAACCATTATCGTGGTAACGCACTCGAATGAAGTAAGCAAACTATCAGATCGTAGAGTGCTCTTGAAAAATGGCGTATTAACAGATATTTAAAAAGGCGTTTTGAAACGCCTTTATTCTTTTCCTTTATCAAGAGAACGTTTGGAAGCTGCCTTAAGTGCTTCCTTGAGTTCTCCTTTTTTGAGAATATCAATATCAATGACATGAATGTTTAATTCAATAGCGCGCCGTTTCATCATGGCGCCTCCTTTTGAAGTTGTAACAATGGCTGAGTGCGCCATTAAGCCACCAAAACGATTACGTAAAACTGCAAGTTCATTGAGTGCTTCGGTTTTTACGCTGTTGGTTTTACAGCTAATAAAGAATGGGGAAACTTCACGACAAGCAAGCACATCAATTTCATTGGTCACATTGCTTTGTTTACCATCACCTTCCCAATCAACTACAGCCGAGCAAACAACATCATCATAGAAACCAATATCAAGACAAGCTTTATAAACATAGAGCTCTAAGACACTGCCAATATCACGTAACCAAAAACGTATTTCATGGTCATGGAATTCAAAAGAGATTTCCTCATTTCCTAGATGTAAGCGATGAATAAGTCCAATTTGTTGGAAGGCTTCAAGTAATTCATCGTTAGGACTTACTTTTCCGGTATCCGTACGGACCGTGCGTTTGCCTTGGGCATACATGGATTGATTGGAATCTAGAGATATGTTTTGAATATAGGTAATGGTACGAAGCCAGGATTTTTTATGTGCTAAATAAACATTGAAGAAGGGATCAATATAATCTATGTGATTCTCTAATACATTTTGATCAAAACGTCCTCGACGCATTGCGCCACCTGCCATACGTAAGAAAGATTCGACATTGAAGTGCACATTGCATTCCATTTCATCCGCAAATTGTGCATTCTGGATAGAAAAATATTTATTCTTACGACGACTATAGGTCATAACCGAAACGGGTAAATCTTGGCTTAATAAACCTGTCGCAAATAGGGCAGCATCCGTGCCACCGGTAATATCGATTGTGAGATCGTCATACATATTGGCAAGCTCAACAAGCTTCTCATAGACATCGTTCGTATTATACATATCTACGGTTTCAAAAGTATAAGGCGTATAAATTCCGCGAAAACGAAAATAGTCTTGGAGCTTTCGTTCATAGGATTCTAAGTTTTCAAGCTCATCTGGCACAAGTAAAATGGTTCGCTCAGGACGAAACATTTCGGTGCTCAAAACATTTTCTAATGGTCTTTCATCGTAAAGCTCAATGAGTGTTTTCATAACCAAATCAATTATAACGAAAAAAAATCATATTTTTGCAACAATTCTCTACTTTTGCGTGTTTCAATAGTAGAAGAGGGAAAGATGGCATTATCAATCGTTGAAGCAAAACTCAAACGCATCTTAGATATCTATGGAACGGGGTTATATCGTTTTGCCTATTCCTATCTTCATAATGACTTAGATGCCCAAGAAATCGTCCAAGATACCTTGTTGCAATTGCTGAAATATAAACCAACTTTTGCGGATGAGGAAAAGGAAAAAGCTTGGCTATTTAAAACAGCCGCAAATCTTTCACGCAATAAATTACGTTACAACAAAGTACGAGAAACCGATCCTCTAGAAGAGATTTTAGCCATTCGTGAAGAAAAAGATTTGAGCTTTGTATGGGAGGCTGTGAAGCAATTAGATGCAACAGGACGGGAAGTGATTCACCTTTTCTATGAAGAAGGCTATACCACGAAAGAAATAGGTGAAATTCTCAATCGCAAAGAGGCAACAATCCGCTCAAGCTTAGCGCGGGCTAGAGAAAAATTAAAAACGATATTGAAGGAGGCGTATGACTTTGAATAAGAACTATAACAAAATCATGGAAGAAGTACGTCTCAGTGAGGCACAAAAAGACGACATTCTTTCTCATGTACTTGCCAAACAAGAAAAACCATGTGGCTTTGTATGGTGGAAGGCATTAGGTGCTATTGCGACAGTGATAGTGATTAGTTTGTTATTAACAAATGGAATACCTTTTGGTGCCCATTCGGGTGCTGCATCAGGTGTTCCCGCAGAATCGGCAGCAGCAACTGTAGAAGAGTCTGAAGCTGCACCAGAAGCTAATGGAGAATCGATAGCAACCGTAGAAGAGGTGACAATGGATCAAGGCATTGTGACAAGTGGAGAAGCATTACCTTATCAACATGAAATTCTTCCAATAGAATATGAGATTCAAGAAGTGGATCATGTTGAAACAATTAATGGGGTAGAAGTAATGATTATTGTAAAAGGGCAAGAAGCAATATGGGTACAAGATGCTAGAACTCATCATTTAATAACACAAGAACCCATGGAAGAAGAAGCATTTATCGAATTAATCAAATCATTGATGAATCAATAGATAGGGAGGTATCACATGAACTACAAAGATTTTTTTAGAAAATTATTTACGATTGGCGCGTGTATTACCTTATTTGGATGTGCCGCAAGTGGGGTATCTTCTACCGCAACTGGCGCTTATTATGAAAACAGTGCTGCAGCAGAAGCAGTGACGAGTGAAGATTATGGATTTAAAGAAGATTCTTTTTCTGTAGCAGAAGAAGAATCTACAATTGGAAACCAAGAAAAACTGGTCTATCGTGGGAGTTTATCGGTTGAAACTTTACAGTATGAAGATTCTTTAAAAACGTTGCGTGAGCAAATTGAAAAGTACCATGGCATTGTGGAATACGAAGAAGAATACAACAATGAACACAATTGGTACTATAGTGACTATCAAAAAACTAGAGGAACAAGAAATCTATCTATGACGGTGCGTATTCCTACTGAATCCTTTCAAGCATTCATGAATGCAGGAGATGGCATGGGAAAGGTATTAAGCCGGTCTACCAATGTTGAAAATATTACACGGCGTTATTCAACTACTGCTACGGAAATTGAATCGCTCGAAATCCAACAAAAACGGTTATTAGAACTATTAGAGAATGCGAATACGATTGAAGAAATGTTGGCGATTGAAAGCCGGCTTTCGGAAGTGGAAAGTAGCTTACGTATTCATAAGAATGACCTCAATAGTATGGATACAGATATCGCTTATTCAACAATTCATATCACATTATCAGAAGTAATGACTTATACCCCACAACAAGAGGGACTTGTGATTAGCCGTTTCTTTGAAAGAGCATGGGAAACCATACAATGGACAGGCACTTTCTTCATTTACCTCTTACAACAAATCATCTTATGGGCAATTCGTCTAATCCCAATTGTTGTGCTTGTAGCATTGGGTGTTTGGTTGTATCGTTTCTATCGCAAGAAACATCCAAAAGATGCTAACCAAGAAAAGAAGAGCATCTTTTCGAAGAAGAAAGAATAGATTCAATCATAAAAATCGATTACGTTAAAAGCGAATCGATTTTTTATTGTTTAAACATAATCGCAATCAATTTATGCTTAATGGAGAACGAAACTTTTGTTATAATGACAACATGAAAAAGATCACAAGATTCCTATTAAGCTTTCTCGTGATATTTAATATGCAAGCCTCTTTTTTGCATGCTGAAGAAATAGAAGGGGAAACGGAAGTTGCACCTGAGTATACACAAGAAATGTTAGAAGAGGCAGAAGCAATCGAAGAAACAGAACCGATTGAAGAAGCAGAAATAATCGAAACGGTTGAAGAAGCTGGGACAATTGAAGAAGCAACCTTGTTTAATGAAGATGGCGCAGAGGCATCGATTTCTGCATTTTTAACAATTGATGGGAAAGTCACTACAGCAGAAGAAATTTTGATTTTAGATCAAACACATATCAATTCCATCGTTGCGAGCATTCATTATGAAAATATCGATATTAGTATTCCCTATAATATTTGGATTATTACCTTTTATGAAGGTCAAGTATTTGATGTGAATTTAGTAACAGATCGAAGCTTTACAAGTGAAACGGGCGATATGCGCGTGAGTGGCAAATGGTCACCATGGCAACAGGAGTGGCTCAATATGCCAGCAGGGAATTATCGAGTTGAGATTCAGTTTCAAAGAACGGATGACACGACTTCCGGCTATGTCGTGCCAGATTCAAATCTTGTGCGTTTCGCAATTGGAGGAATTGCATCGAGTGTTGTGGCCTTGGAAGAAAAACTATTTTCTGGTCCATATGCCTTAGCTAAAGCAGATCTAGAAACGGTTCATAGAGGCTTGTATGTTGCGCAACAAGTGAACTATGTATTACCACATGATGTAAAATACGATGCTTTACTGGATGTTTATCAAATTAAGGATGGAGAAGAAGTATTGATACGTGGAGGCATTCAAAGTAGTTTCATCTCGAATACAGATGGGTATTCCATGATGGAAGTGGGCTATTTTGATGACTTAGAACTGGGAATCTATGAAGTTCGATCACGTTTCTTTGACACAGAAACACAAGAGGAAGTTTTCTTACCAGATTTACCTGATTATGTTCGTAGATTCGAGATTGTTGATGAATTAGATATTTTTGTAGATGAGCCATCAAAAGCAAAAACACGTATTCATAGTTATGATGAAAACGGAAATTACTTACCAACTTCAAGTTATCAGATTGTTGATGATGATGGAAACGTTGTACATACATTTACAAGTAGCGATACCTTTGAGGAACTTGATTTGGAAGAAGGAGAGTATTTCCTTGAAGAGTTGAGTGCACCAACAGGTTATCAAAAAAATGAACGAATTCCTTTTACGATTACAAAGGCGCACAGCTACATACGTGGTGACTTGCACTATGGAACTACGAGTACACAAAAGATTGAAACGATTGATGAAAATTTCTTCCATGTATTTGATGTAAAACCTGTCGCAGGTGAAGAAGAACCAACGGTAGGATATTGTTTCTTTTATGGGAAGTTTGATCCAAGTTATTCCACGCGTTTTACAACCGATAGTTTAGTCTATAAAGAATATATTGCGGATCCAGATGTTTTGAAAAGTCGGTATTTGAATGAAACTTATGAAAAAGAAGAATTCTATCGCAATATGCAACGGGTATTGTATTACGGTTATCCAAATAACTATGGTGGATTAAAAGAAAAGTACCAACTAAGTGACTTAGAACTCCAATATATTACGCAAGAAGCAGTACATTTTTTTACAAATAATAAATCATACGATTCTGCAGGTGGAGAGCATGGCGAAGTAGTGAATCAAGCGTACAATGAGTTGATTGAATTGGCGAAAGATGATTCATTTGAAGTGCCTTCAGATTTAGTGATGTATCTCTATATTCCATCCAACGATAACTACCAGGATATACTTATTGCGCAATACGCAAAACCAAAAGCATTTGACCTTGAGGTAACACACGTAAAACAAACGCGTACGCTATCGGTAACGAAAAAGTGGGAAAATGATGTGGAGAGTTTAAGACCAAAAGAAATCACAGTTGAACTGTATAAAAATGGAGTCAAGACAGATCAAACAATCACGCTTTCTAAAGAGAATAATTGGCAAGGCCATTTTGAAGGCTTAATCATGTTTGAGGAAGATAAAGAAATTAAATATACCGTTAAAGAAACACAAGTGGATGGTTATGAGGGTTCCGTTGTTGGAGATATGAAAGAGGGGTATTCAATTACGAATCGTTATAAGGAAAAAGAAACCCCAACTCCCACACCAACCACAACACCAACTATCACCCCAACGCCTACCGCTTCCCCAACACCAGAACCTAAACCAACCGATAAGCCAGTAGTACCAACTATAAAGAAAGAAAAGGTAGAAATACCATATACACATGACGATACAAATATGCAACTGTGGAGTTGTCTTGGAATCCTCTCTTGTGCAATTGTATTTCTATACAACAGAATAAGGAATGCGTAAAATATCATCATTTCGATGATATTTTTCTTTTAGTGATAAGAAAGCCTCATGTAAAATAAAGAAAACAGGAGGCTAACATGGCAAAGAAAATTACACAGACAGCAGGGCGTGAGCAATTAGGTGAATTTGCGCCAATGTTTGCGCATCTGAATGATGATGTGCTATTTGGAGAAGTATGGAATGAAGAGGCAATCGATACAAAGACTAAGTGCATTGTGACGGTTGTATCCTTAATGGCATCCGGTATGATGGATTCCGCATTGAAGTATCATTTAGAAAATGCGAAAAAGAACGGAGTCACAAAAGAAGAAATCGCAGCCATTATTACGCATGCGACTATGTATGTAGGTTGGCCAAAAGGATGGGCGGTTTTCCGCTTAGCAAAAGAAATTTGGGAGGAACAATAATGGAACAATTACAATTGGTTCAAGAATGGGATAAGACATTCCCACAAAGCGAAAAAGTAACACATGAAAAAGTAACATTTGTGAATCATTTTGGGATTCCTTTAGCAGCGGATTTATACATTCCAATAGAGGCGAATGGGAAATTACCTGCTTTAGCTGTTTGTGGGCCTTTTGGGGCTTGTAAGGAACAAGCTTCGGGTCTTTATGCGCAAACGATGGCAGAGCGTGGTTTTTTGACGATTGCTTTTGACCCTTCATTTACCGGTGAATCTGGTGGTACGCCACGTGGTATGCATTCACCAGATATTAATGTCGAAGATTTTCAAGCAGCCGTTGATTATCTTTCGACCCATGCTCAAGTAGATCCTTCACGCATTGGCATCATTGGTATTTGTGGATGGGGTGGTATGGCACTTCAAACCGCATGCCTTGATACACGTATTAAGGCAACCGTTGTTTCGACGATGTATGATATGTCACGGATTGCGGGTAATGGATATTTTGATGAAGCCGATTCAAAAGAAGCACGCTTAGAAGCACGTAAAGCCATCAATGCCCAACGCACCGAAGACTTCAAAAATGGAAGTTACGCAAAAGCAGGAGGAGTTGTTGATCCACTGCCTGAAGATTCGCCATTCTTTGTGAAAGATTACTATGATTACTATAAAACACCACGTGGTTATCATGTGCGTTCTTTGAATTCCAATGAAGGATGGAATGTGACTTCCAATACTTCTTTGATGAATACACGTTTATTCACCTATGCCAAAGAAATTGAAAGTGCAGTATTCATTATCCATGGGGAAAAAGCGCATTCTTGTTATATGAGTAAAGATGCATATGCATTATTAGAAGGGGAAAATAAGAAGCTACTCTTAATTCCGGATGCAGTACATACGGATTTATATGATGGAGGCAATAAAAACTATATTCCATTTGATGCTATGGTTTCCTTCTTTGAAGAATACTTAAAGTAATGAAAAAGCTGATTAAAATCGCATGGATTATCACACTTGGGTGCTTTCTATGCGCATGCACCCCAAGATCCATCCATATACCTACTGAATCAAAAGAAACAAATGAAGCATTTGTGTCAAAGAAAGTAGGTGCTTTTGACTTGGAAAACAAAAAGGTTCTTTTAAATAGTGGTTACGAGATGCCGATTATGGGGTTAGGCACCTATTCTTTAGACCATGATACCTGTGTTAATTCCGTAAAGGCGCTTCTAGAAAATGGTGGTCGCTTAATTGATACAGCCTATATGTATCACAATGAAGAAGCAGTTGGCCAAGGGGTCAAAGAAGCCATGGAAGAATATGGTATTCCACGTGAAGAAATCTTTGTGATTACAAAGCTCTATCCCAACCAATTTCAAAATGCCAAAGAGGCCATCGAAGAAGCTTTTAAAAAGTTAGGCCTTAGCTATATTGATATGGTGTTATTGCATCATCCAGGAAGTGGAGATGTAGAAGCATATAAAGTACTAGAAGGATACGTGCAAGAAGGTAAGATTCACTCCTTAGGTTTATCAAATTATTATATTGAAGAATTAACGGAGTTCTTACCCCAAGTTTCCATCACCCCAGCCCTAGTACAAAACGAAATCCATCCCTACTACCAAGAACAAGAAGTCGTTCCTTTCATCCAAGAAAAAGGAATTGTGATGCAAGGATGGTATCCACTTGGTGGACGTGGCTATACAAGTGCACTATTAAATGATGAAACCATTATGAAGATTGCGAAAAACCATCAAGTAAGTAGTGCCCAAGTCATTTTAAGATGGAACTTACAACGAAATATCGTCGTTATTCCAGGCTCCAGTAATCCCGATCATATCAAAGAGAACTTGGATTTGTTTGGTTTTTCATTGACTGAAGAAGAAATGGAAGAAATCAAACAATTGGACCGAAATGAAAAACATGACTGGTATTAAAATGGGCTAATCTCCTATTTACATTCAAAATTGAAACTGTTAATATATTCAAGCGAGTAGAAAAATCTGCTCCTTGCCAGAAATGGCCGTTAGACCAAAAGGAGGTGTAAACATGAACAAGTACGAAGTAATGTACATCATTAATGTTGCAGTAGAGGAAGAAAAACGCACCGCTCTCATTGAAACATTATCCAAGATCATTACAGATCATTCTGGAAAAGTGTTGAAGACAGATGAGTGGGGAATGCGTGATTTTGCTTACCCTATTGACCACATGACAAAAGGTTACTATGTAGTAGAGACCTTTGAAGCAGATAATGATTGTTTAAAAGAGTATGATCGTTTGATGCATATCAATCCTAATGTTGTTCGTTATATGATTGTGCGTCGCGATGATGTTCAGGAGGACAAAAAATAATGATCAATCGCGTAGTATTAGTTGGTCGTTTAACAAGAGATGTCGAAGTGCGTAAAACGCAAACAGGCATTTCCGTTGCGTCATTTACGGTGGCTTGTGATCGCCGTGGTTCTAAAGATGCGCAATCGGGTCAAACTGCAGACTTCATTAGTTGTGTAGCTTGGCGCCAATCTGCAGATTTCTTAGGACAATATGCGAGAAAAGGTGCACTCATCGGGGTCGATGGGCACATTCAAACAAGAAACTACGATGACAAAGATGGCAAACGTGTCTATGTGACCGAAGTTGTCGCAGATAGTGTACGTTTGTTAGGTTCTCGGAATCAATCAGAATCTACATCAGATAATGCAAGTGCTTATGAACCAAGCACCGATGCATTTGACAACAATTTTGAAGAAATCAGCGATGCCGATTTCAATACAGGTCCTAGTTTAGATATATCTAGTGACGATTTACCTTTCTAATAATAGGAGGACGATAAAATGGCATTTAAAAAACAAAGAATGGGTGGCAAAAAGGTCTGCTACTTTACCAAAAACAATGTAAAATACATTGATTATAAAGATGTAGAACTACTTAAGAGATTCATTTCTCCAAATGGAAAGATCACCCCAAGACGTGTAACTGGTACCAAAGCGAAATACCAACGTGAACTTGCGGTCGCAATCAAACGTGCACGTCAAATGGCATTATTACCATACGTTGAAGACTAATCGTACGAAAGTACGATTTTCTTTTGCCTTGAAGTAGGGGCTATCTGCCTCGTTTTGGGCCAATATGGTATAATATTTGCACAATTCAAGGCCTTTTTAGCATGCCTTGAAGGGAGGAAAATGAATCACAACGTACGTAAATTGACCGAAGGGGCAATGATGTGTGCCATCGTCGGGATGATGTTATTGATTAACCGTCAAACGGGAGGATTTATTGAAGATGTTTTCCTATTCCTTTTCCCATTGCCGATGGTCTTTTTTGCTGCCAAATATGGCTATAAAGATGCATTGGTGGTCTTAGTTGCGATTACGTTACTTACAGTGATTTTAGGGACACCACAGACCTTATTCTATGTGGTATCAGAATCGATTATTGGTTTGATTTATGGTGGTGGCATTTACCATAAAGTAAATACGAAACAGCTGGTATTATGGACGATGTTTATCAGTGTCGTGGTGAACCTCATTAGTATGGTGATACTTGCGAAGTTTTTTGGCTATGATATGCAAACGGAAATGGCAAGTTATGAAAATGCATTAACGAATATGACAAGCCAAGCAGGGGTAGCTTTACCATCTACCTTTAATATGACGCAATATTTGCGTACGATTATGATTGTTTCGGTTATGTTAACGGGATGTATGGAAGGGCTTATTACACACTTTTTCTCAAGATCCTTACTGAAACGATTCAAATATGAAATTCCAAAGAGTACACCGATTACGGAGTACTTCCCACCTGTATGGACAGGTTATGTGGGTTTAATTGGCATGATTGCGGTGCAATATACAATGGCGCGCCCCATCCCTAATGAACTAGTGAATAACTTAGTACAAGGCTTTGGGATGTGTGGTTTGATGTATCTAAGCTTTTATGGCTATATGGCAATCATTCTATTTGGTAGAAAACGATTGCCTAAATTTCGCATCGTTGTGACCATAGTCGGTATATTATTGTTATTTACCAATGCCATTCTTGTGGCAATGTTAGGATTCTTATATATCACAACTTCTCTTCATAAGAAGTTATTAGAAGGAGATACCCATGCAGCAGAAAATGTCTAAATTAAAACGGATCTTCTTAGCACTCTTGATTATCCAAGTTGCTTTGTTAGTGGTGTTCCGTGTGTTCTTACAATGGAATATTATTTTACCTGCGATTATTGTTGCGATTGAAGCGGTTTTACTCTTAATTATGACCGATCGTTTTGAAGCTTACTCGGAAGAGCAAGCCATAGGTGTAAAAGAGCTTTTAGGTGAATCTGCGAAAGATGCCTATCTTTATGGAGAACTTGGTTTAGTATCTTATGATGAAGACCATGTGATTGATTGGATGAGTGAGCTCTTTGAAGAGCGTGGCATTAATCGGGTAGGCACCAAAGTATTGGTATGGTTACCAGAAGCGGAACAGCTCATTAATGGGGGCGCAGATGTTGTAACTGTACAACTGGATGATCGTACCTATGAAATCACAAAGAAAGAAGATAAACCATTACTCTTATTTAAAGACATTACCGATTTAAATGAATATCGTCTTGCCTATGAAGAAGAAAAATCAGTCGTTGGGATGGCTTCCTTAGATAACTATGAAGAAAGTACACAATACGAAGACGAAGCAACCGTATCCGCAATTAACGTAGCGGTACGTACGCCACTTACGGAATACTGTAAAGAACATGGAATTCTTGTGCGACGTGTGAATAACTATCGCTACTTATTGATGCTGAATGAAAAGATCTTTAGTGATTTAGTAGCTGATCATTTCTCCATTTTGAATACCGTGCGTAAAGCAGCCCAAAAACAGGATGTAAGTATTACCTTATCTATGGCATTTGCTTTAGGTTCTGACAATTTCCAAGTATTGGATGAAACGGTTACGAAGTTAATGGATTTAGCCCAATCACGTGGAGGTGACCAAGTAGCTGTACAACGTATTGGTGAAGATGTGAAATACTTTGGTGGCTCCACTGAAGCAACGGAAAAAAGAAGTCGTGTGCGTGTAAGAGTCATGGCACAATCGTTAAAAGAATTGATATCACGTAGTTCAAATGTGATTATCTGTGGACATAAAGAAGCTGATTTTGACTGCATTGGGGCAGCGATTGGAACTGCGCGCATAGCCCAAGCCTTAAAGAAACCAACCGCAATCATTGCGAAAACCGGTGGCATAGAAGAAAAGCTCAATCGTGTGCTTGAAAAGAATAAAGAAATCTTGAAAGAAGAAGTGAACTTTGTGACCGAAAACGAAGCACTAAACCAACTTCAAGAAAAGACCTTAGTCATTATGGTGGACCACCACAATATCAAACAATCCAATGGCGCAAAGGTATTAGAAAACGCAAATCAAATTGCGATTATTGACCACCATCGTCGTAGCACCGATATGGGCGTACAACCGGTCTTTGTCTATATCGAAGCAGGCGCAAGTTCCGCAAGTGAACTTGTTACAGAGTTGTTGCCATATGTTTCCAATCAAGTGGAATTATCGGAATTGGATGCTTCGATTATGCTAGCGGGTATGACCATTGATACCCAACGCTTCCGTACCCGTACAGGTGTTCGTACCTTTGAAGCTGCTTCCCAACTAAGACGAATGGGAGCGGATCCTTTAGAGGTGGATGAATATCTAAAGGTTACGTATGATGCCTTTATGGAAAAGACAAGAATCCTTGCGATGAGTAAAGTCTATGGCGAAAACGTTCTCATCGTACCAGTGAAAGATATGTATATATCACGCTCTATGATGTCACAAGTCGCAGACAACCTTCTTCAAGTTCAAAATATTGAGGCTGTCTTTGTGATTGCGGATACAGAAAACGGAACCAGTGGCATCAGTGCCCGTAGTAATGGAAAAGTAAATGTACAGGTGATTATGGAGGCCATGGAAGGTGGTGGCCATATGACTGCCGCGGCAATGCAGAAAGAGAATACCTCAGTAGAGGCATTGGAAAAAGAATTAAAAGAACAATTAGAAATCTATTTTAAGGAGGCCAAACAAGATGAAAGTGATACTGAAGAGTGATGTAAAAAAAGTCGGTAAAAAAGGAGAAATTGTTGAAGTCGCAGATGGTTATGCGCGTAACTTCTTAATTGCTCGTGGCTTAGCCGTGGCTTCCACCGAAAAGAGTTTAGAGATCTTAGCGGAAGAAAAAGAGATTGAAAAAGAGGAAGACGCAAAGCATAAAGCAGAAGCTGAAGCACTAGCGAAACAACTTGAAACCAAGATCTTTGATTTCCATGTGAACTCTGGTGCAGAAGGGCGTGTGTTTGGTTCGGTATCAACAAAACAAATTGTTGAAGCCTTAGCGAAAGAAGGCATCAAAGTTGATAAGCGAAAGATTTTAGATACCGCACCAATTGTGAGTTTAGGTGTCACAAAAGTACGTGTTGAATTATACAAGGGCGTGATTGGTACCATTCAATGTCGTGTCCTAGGAAGTGAGTAGTATTATGCCAGTCAAAACAATGCCAGCAGCCCCAGAAGCAGAGGCAAGTTTATTAGGAACCATGATGGTCTATCCTCGTGCAGCGCAAACTGCCATGGAGGAAGGCTTAGAAGAAGATGATTTCTATGTTGAACGCAATCGTCGTATTTTTTCAGTGATGAAAGATCTATATAACGAAGGCGAAGTTGTGGATATTACAACGGTAACAACGCGTTTACAAGATATCAATGAACTTACCCATATTGGTGGGTTAGGTTATTTAACAGATTTAACGAATGCTGCTGTCACAAGTGCAAATACCAAAACGTATGTGCATATGGTGCATGATAAAGCAGTCATGCGTAAGATGATTGAAGCTGCTGAACAAATTGCGCAAGATGGATTCGAAGGCCAAACCGATATCAATGAATATTTAGACCAATCTGAAAAATCCATTCTTAATATTTCGCGTAATCGTAGAACCAGTGAATTTTATAATGCATCTTCTGTTTTCACATCCGTTTCGGATAAGATTCGAAAGATGTCTGAGAATAAATCGAGCATCACAGGATTAGCAACAGGCTATCATGAATTTGACCGTATTACACATGGTTTCCAAAAAGGGGACTTAGTGATCTTAGCAGCGCGTCCTTCCATGGGAAAAACTGCAGTGGCACTAAACTTTGCCTTGCAGGTGGCAGAGCGTAACCGGCAAGGTGGAGCAGTCGCAATCTTCTCATTAGAAATGCCTGTTGAACAATTGGGTATGCGTTTACTAAGCGCAAAAAGCCGTGTGAATGGCGACAATTTAAAGACGGGACGCTTAAGTAATGAACAATGGAACGCGGTTAATGAAGCTCTTGTTGATTTGAAGAGTTTGAAGCTTTATATGGATGATACACCTGCATTAAAAGTATCCGAAATCTTTAGTAAGTGTCGTCGCCTACAAGCAGACCAAGGTTTAGATTTAGTTGTGATTGACTATATTCAGCTCATTCAAGGTAGCAGCAATGGACGTGAATTTAACCGTCAACAAGAAGTCTCAGAGATTTCGCGTAACTTAAAAGCATTGGCGCGTGAATTAAATGTACCAGTCATTTGTTTATCGCAGTTATCACGTAATGTCGAATCAAGAGAAAACAAAAAACCAATGTTATCAGATTTACGTGAATCGGGTGCAATCGAGCAAGATGCGGATATTGTTTTAATGTTGTATCGTGAATCCTATTACAACGAAGAAGCAAAGGAATTAGCAAAAGAGAATAATTCCGAGCGCTTAGAAATTAATATCGCAAAACACCGTAATGGTGAAACGGATAAATTCAGTTTGGCTTTTGAGCCAACAACAAACTTCTGCATGAACTATGCAGGTCCACAAGTACAAGAGAATTAAAGGAGTCCCTTTTGGTTAAACGATTGATTACAGTAGGATTATGTTTACTTGCGGCAATTGGAATTGTTGTCTTTTTGCCAGAACTGATGGCGGAAGTAGAATCCGTCCACTTTTCTGGTGAAAAAGAAGAAGCTAGTATCATTCCACAAAAAATCTTAAGTGTAAATGACACCCCACGTGAGGTTCATAAAATCTATAACCAAGGAAAACTCGTGGCCATTATCAATGATCATAAAAAATTAGATCGTTTCTTAAAAGAGATTTATCGCGAAAACTTCCAAGCTGATTTCCCGAATTCATCGGTGAGCTTAGGAAAAGATATTTATGTTTCCAATGAACAAAGTTATTTCACTTATGAAAATGTGGATGAAGAAATCCTTTCATATCTAAGAGAAAATGCATTATTCTCTGTTCAAGCAACCGCCGTGACCTTCGCAGATGAAAATGGTATTTATGCGGAGATCTTTGTCAAAGATGAATCGATTTATGATGAAGCGATGAATGAATATTTAACCTACTTTGTTTCACCAGAAGAACTTGCGCTTTTAAATCGAGGAAAACAGACAGATGCCTTACGTACCTATGGGTCGCGTACCACAGGCATCTCCATTTTACAAACCGTCACTTTCCAAGAAGATTATGCGCCAAAAGAAGATATCTTTATGAGTAAAGAAGAAGTCTTAGAGTATATCAAGTATGGTGACAACAAAGAACGTCGCTATTATACAGTACAAAAATATGACACCGTTGCGGGTGTTGGCTCTAAAAATGCGGGCTTATCCGCAACCCAAGTGATGAACTTAAACCGTGACAAAATCACAAGTGTAGACCAGGTCTTAAGTGAAGGGGATACGCTTTGTGTGACTTATTTCACGCCAATTATTGATGTGGTGGTGAATAAAGAAAGTATGAAGAAAGAAGCCATCTACCCAGATACGGAATATATCGAAGATGAAGATTTACGGGTTGGCTTAACGGAAATGATTCAAGCACCTGTAAATGGAAGTAAGAATACGGTCTATGCGGAAAGATGGGTAAATGGTGTTTTGATTAGTGGTACCTTACAATCAAGTATTGATATCTTACAACCAGTCAATGAAATTATTGCGGTTGGGGTATTAGAGATTCCTGGAGTTGGAACAGGAAGCTATCGTTGGCCTGTGGATAATCCATTTATTTCATGTGGTTGGGGATGTTATACCATTCCGCATTTACATGAAGCGATTGACGTTCAAAATATGTATGATAAGTGGAGTAATATTTATGCGGCTGACCGTGGTGTTATCGATGTGAATTCGTATGATGGCATCAGTGGAAACTATGTTTATATCGACCATGGAAATGGTCAAAGAACATATTATGGACATATGAATGTCCCAAGTCCTTTAGAAGTTGGAACGATTGTGGAAAAGGGTGACATTATTGGCCAAATTGGTATGACAGGTCGAGCAACTGGACCTCACGTACATTTCTTTATCGAAGACAAGGAAACACAAATGAAGTTGAATCCATGTGATGGATATTTAGATTGTGAAGCGATGGAATGAGATTTGAACTATTAGCGAGTGGATCAAAAGGGAATTGTTGTATTGTGCAAGATGAAAATACAACGATTGTGATTGATTGTGGATCAACGAAACGCTATTTAAAAGCGTGTTTTGAAGAACGGGAGTTGTCGCTTGATGAAATAGATGCGGTACTAATTACCCATGAGCATACCGATCATATTTCCCAGGTAAAACTCTTTGCGGGAATTCCAATGTATTCGCCCGTTCCTCTAAGTGTAGAAACGTTACCCGTTAAACCAGGCAAACCATTCCATATTGAACATATTACCGTTTATCCGCTTGCCTTATCGCATGATGCGCCCCACACTGTTGGCTACATCTTAGAAACATGGAAAGAAAAACTGGTTTACATTACGGATACGGGATATGTCAAAGATGCGTATTTAGAAAAAATGAAAGATGCGGATTATATTGTTTTAGAAAGCAATCATGATATTGGTATGTTGATGAAGACGATGCGACCTTCCTATGTAAAAGCACGGATTAAATCCGATAGTGGGCATTTATGTAATGAAGCTAGTGCACAAATATTAGAAGAAATCATTGGCCCTAAAACAAAGCGCATCGTACTTGCGCATATTAGCCAAGAAGCCAACACGAGAGAGTTAGCACTCCAAACAACAATGGAGATGTTAGAATCATATCAAGGAAATCTAAATCCAAAATTAAGCATTAGTGCAGCAGGTCAATTTGAACCGGTGAAAGGAGGATGGGAAGATGAAGAAAATTCTTTGGGCACTTGTTATTGCGTTATGCGTATGGAACGCATGGCTCACCATTAAACTGATTCGCCCGGATCAACCAATCCTACCTACCACAAATCAAGAAGTAGAAACAAATGATTCGACGGTTGTGAATCAGACCTTAAATAGCTATACCACCGATTTAACCGAAGGCATTCGCAGTAACCAGGCAAAAGTTGTAGGCATCACCATTTACCGAGATGAAACAAGGGAAGAACGAAGTGGCGTTATTTATAGTTCCAATGATCAAGGGACTTATATCTTAACTTCTGCGCGTGGTATTAAAGATGCGACACGTTTACTTGTACGCTTTGATAATAATGCGGAATTTGAACCAGAGATTATTGGTGTGGATGAGCTTACTTCCGTCGCGCTTCTTTTAACACATCCTGAATTTAGTGCCGATTCCATTCGTATTGGCAATTCCAATTTAGTCAAACAAGGGGAATATATCTTTAGTTTAAGTGCGCGTAATCGTGGCGTTGGTAGTGGGATGGCAGGCTTTGGGATTATTTCAAGTAATGCGCAACTCTATCATTCCTTAGAACAAGAAGAAGTAGTGAGAGAAGGAATCTTCCAAACCTTTGTGTGTGATATTATCGCAACCGATGAAATGGAAGGTGGTCCACTCTTTAATGCGAGTGGGGATATGATTGGCTTATTGACGAAACAATTCTCGAGCCCAAGTATCAATACCCGCCAACAAGTTGTCCTTTCTACTTCTGAACTACAAAGTATTGTCCAACAACTTCTTGAAAATGGCGAAGTCACACGTCACTATTTGGGTGTAATTGGCCGTGATATAGAAAGCATTGAGGTATATGAAAAGAGTGCCTACAATTTGGCATTAGATACAACCGATGGGGTCCTTGTGACAGAAGTATTAGAGAATAGTCCTGCCCAAGCTGCAGGGTTACAAATTGGCGATGTCATTCATTCCATCAATACGATTCCCATCACAAATTTAAATGATTTACGGGCTGGTCTATATGAAGAAGAATTAGAGTATCCACTTTCTTTATCCATTACACGTCAAATGACCCAAATGAATGTGAGTATTACCAATGATTAGAATCGTGGCCTGTGGCACATTAAAAGAAAAATGGATGAAGGAAGCGTGCCAAGATTATACAAAACGCATTCAAAACTACGAAGCCATTGAAGTGGTTGAAGTAGAAGATGAAAAGGCAAGTGAAAAGAATTCAGATGCGCAAAATGAAATGGTCAAGGAAAAAGAAGGCCAACGCATTCTGAAGCGTATCAAAGAGGACGAATATGTCATCTTACTGGATCTAGCAGGTAAACCAATGGATTCCATCCATCTTGCGCAACATCTCGAACAACTCCCGGTATATGGGCACTCGAGAGTGACCTTTGTGATAGGAGGTTCACTTGGCGTTAGTAAAGCACTGATTGCACGTGCTAATTTGCGATGGAAACTATCGGATAATACGTTTCCACATCAACTATGTCGCATTTTTGTGTTAGAACAAATTTATCGTTCGTTTAAAATACGTAGAAATGAACCCTACCATAAGTAATATGAAACGAAAAGTAATACAACTCGCATTTCAAAAGACCATCCCGGTGATGGTTGGCTATCTTGTCTTAGGCTTTGGCTATGGGATTTATTCTGCCTCAAAAAGCTATGGCCTTGGCTGGGTATTTCCAATTAGTCTTTTTGTTTATGCGGGTACGATGCAGTATGTGTTAGTTGATTTATTGGTGAGTCACGCAAGTGTGTTAGAGGGTCTACTAACGACATTTATGGTTAATGCGCGTCATTTATTTTATGGCATTTCGATGTTAGAACCTTATCAAGTTTTAAAGAAAGAAAAGCCCTATGTGATTTTTGCGTTAACCGATGAGACGTATTCTTTAGTCGTACAAGAAGTACCAGAAGGGATTTCTAAAAGATGGTATTACTTTTTTATATCCTTATTTGATCATTGTTATTGGGTGCTTGGTTCTTGTTTGGGAGCACTTGTGGGAAGTGCGAATATTATCCCAAGTAAAGGGATTGAGTTTTCGATGACCGCATTATTCTTAACGGTCTTTCTTGATCAATGGAAAGAGAAACAAGATCACTTTTCCGCATTGTTTGGTTTAGTGGCTTCTATAGGATCTATCCTTCTATTTGGAAAAGATCACTTCTTAATCCCAACCATGATACTGATTGCACTTGCGTTATATATAAGAGGAAAGAGGGAGCGTATATGAATGGGGTTTATTTAGTACTTGCCTCGATATTCATGACGGCACTCTTGCGGTTTTTACCTTTTGTATTATGGAAAAACCGGGCAATTCCAGAAATCGTACAACGCTTAGGAAGAGAATTGCCTTATGCAATCATGGCTATGTTGGTGGTGTATTGTTTACGAAATACCGACTTTCAAGCTAGCTTTGGAATACCTGAAGCCATTGCCTTAGTTGTAACTGCTGGTTTACATCTTTATAAGCGTAATTCCCTAATCAGTATTGCCACAGGAACACTTGTTTATATGGTATTGGTGCAATTAGTGTTTGTGTGATACAATGATTCCGCAATCTAAGAAGGGGAGCGAATGCATATTGCTTTGGTAGAGAGCTTCGGTATGGTGAAAAGAAGTGAAAGAGGTATGGATTGACAAAGACCCTGGAGAGCGCCGTGAATTCACGTTACGAATTACTTGAGATAGTGATAACAAGCTATGAATCAGGGTGGTACCACGAACAAGTTCTCGTCCCTATGATGAGGACTTTTATTTTTTGGAGGAAAAGACGATGGAAGAAGTAAAAGAGGAAAAGAAGGCTGTTAACAAAGTGGAAGAAGAAAAGCGAAGTGACCAAGAACTTGCGCGCAGACAAAAGATGCAAGGGCTCATTGAGCAAGGCATTGATCCATTTGGGCATGCGTTTAAGCGTACCCATTTTAGTGGCGACATTCGCAAGGACTATGGTGAAAAAACAGCGGAAGAATTAGATGCCTTAAATGTCGAAGCTACGATTGCAGGAAGAATTATGTCCAAACGTCGTATGGGTAAAATCGGCTTTATGGATCTACAAGATCGTGATGGCAGAATTCAAGTCGTTGTGAAAAAACAAGTGGTTGGAGAAGAGGTTTATGAAATCTTCAAACAAAGTGATATTGGGGATATTATTGGCATTTCTGGAAAGGTAATCAAAACCCAAGCTGGAGAATTATCCGTAGAAGTACATGAATATACCCACTTAACCAAAGCCCTTCGTCCATTACCAGAAAAGTTCCATGGCTTAACAGATAAAGAAGAACGCTATCGTAGAAGATATGTGGATTTAATCATGAATGAGGACTCTAAGAAGGTCGCTTTCTTGCGTCCACGCATCTTACAATGCATTCGTGATTATATGAATCATGAAGGCTTTACCGAAGTCGAGACACCAATTCTTTCTACCTTACTTACAGGCGCAAGTGCACGTCCGTTTGTGACCCATCACAATACGCAAGATTTAGATATGTATTTACGAATTGCCTTAGAATTACCATTAAAGCGTTTATTAGTGGGTGGTATGGAAGCTGTTTATGAAATTGGTCGTGTTTTCCGTAATGAAGGTATGGATACCAACCACAATCCAGAATTCACTTTGATGGAAGCATATTTAGCGTTTAGTGATTTAGAAGGAATGATGGATTTAACAGAAGGCATGTATACGGCAATCGCAAAAGAAGTCATGGGAAAGATGAACTACCAATACAATGGTCATGAAATTAACTTAGAAGGACCATGGGCAAGAGTATCTATGACCGATGCGATTAAAGAAAAGACAGGGATTGATTTTAAAGCAATTACTGATTTGGATGAATGCTTAAACTTAGCAAAAGAGCATGGGATTGAACTTGAAGAACATGAAAAACAATATGGGCATATCATCAATAAATTCTTTGAGAAATATGTAGAAGAGACATTGATTCAACCAACCTTCCTCTATGGACATCCATTAGAGATTTCTCCACTAACCAAAAAGAATCCAGAGGACCCACGTTTTGTGGACCGTTTTGAATTATTCATTGGTGGTAATGAGTTTGCGAATGCCTATACGGAATTAAACAATCCAATTGATCAATTAGAGCGTTTCCAAGAACAACTCAAAGAAAAAGATCTTGGGAATGAAGAAGCAAATGATATCGATATGGATTTCGTGGAAGCACTCGAATATGGCATGCCGCCAGCAGGTGGAATTGGTTATGGGATTGACCGCTTATGTATGTTGTTCTTAGAACAAGAATCTATTCGTGATGTTTTACTATTCCCTACAATGAAGCCTAGAAATGAAAACGACTGATAGATAAAGGATTTTTTGAGCAGTTATTGACAAATCTTACACCCAATTTACACCCATTTATTTGGAAGGAAATACAAATCATAGCTTAAACGGCTATGATTTTTTTAGTGACACATTTATAAGACGTGTCACTATATGTCACTTATGCGTCATATTCAAATAAAGTTGCTTTATAGGTCACAAATACAGAAATCGGAGTTCTTTTAAATTATCATATTAGTGTTTTGATTATGGGGTAATTAAATTGCCATTTTTCTAGACAACTTCGTATAATTTATAAAAGGAGATAATACGAGGTACTAGTTATGGAAGTTAAATTGGAAAATGCAAAAGCAAGTCCAATATTGGATGAAGATTTGGAATTAGCAACTGGAGGATCGGCAGTTAGTATTAAAAAAGATGGGCTATCTTTTGTATACGATTTTTCTTGCCCTAAATGTGGATGCAAAGATTTAGAAGGAATAGAAGAAGGTAAAGTATATTATCAAGCAATAGATATTAAAGGAGATATCATAGACAAACAAATAGTATGTAAAAACTGTGGTTATACAAATAAGGGCTCAAGATTCTCCGTCAAAATAAATCACGATTAAATAGAATTACAATTTCAAACATATAACCAAAGAATTAAACAATTGCGATAGTTCATAAAAAATTGGAGTTATGTTTATCATAACTCTAATTTTTTTGAGCTAAAACAGTATTATCATTTTACCAGATATTGACACGATCTTCTGGGGCAAGGTACATATTGTCGCCTTCTTTAATATCATAGAATTCAAAGAATTCTTCACATTGTTGTAGGGTAGTATTGATACGTAAATAGGGCATTGGGTGTACATCATTAATTCTCTTATAGACTCTAGGTAGTGTATCTTTGGTTGCCCAGATATCCGCATATGATTTAAAGAATTTATCATAGTCAAAGTTTTCTTTTGTCTTTGCGATTAGCAACATACATTTTAACCCAGCCATATCGGCACAAGCTTCTCCTGTTACGATACTTCCATAGAGGTTTTGTCCAACCCAAGGATGTATCGCATTAAAGTATTCTTCGAGTTTCTTATTCTTTTCTAAGAATGCTTGTTTATCATTTTCTTCCCACCAATTCACCATATTTCCATTTTTATCAAATTGGGAACCAGAAGAATCAAACGCATGGGAGATTTCGTGTCCCACAACCGCACCCAGCTTAGCATATACTTCTTCATCACTCATCTTAGAATTGTAGATATTTGCGCGGGCAAAAGCACCGAAAACATAGATGCTATTGGTGGAAGGGTCATAGGAACAATTTAAGAAGTGTGGTGGGCGAACCCATTTATCCTTGTCATTTGGTTGTTGATATTCTTCGATGCTTCTTTTTTTGTTATCCATTTGCACATTCAGTATGGCTTCCCATAAGGTTCCACCTTCTTCGGAAGACTTGATGGTAAGATCTTCATAGTTATACTTTTCCCAACTATCTGGGAAGAGCACACGTTTATCGATGGCTTCTAATTTTTCGATAGCGTTTGCTTTTGTTTGTTCAGATAAGAAGTCTGCATTCAAAAGGATTTGGTGATAAGTTTCTAGGGCTTCATCAATCACTGCACTGATGCGGTCTTTGTCTTCTTGGGTGAGATATGTTTCTGCATAAAGACGACCAACTGGCCAGCTTAAGATCGAAGCAGTTGTGCTAGAGAATGCTGTTTCATCATCCAAGATACCACTCGAACCATTAATCGCATTGTCTGCCTCGTTGTTCCATTCATAACATTCACGGTCAAGGAAACTTGCATAACCAATGACGCCATGAACAATGATATAGTCTTTAATCAAGTTTACATTCTCTTCGGTATAAAGCTTACTTAATTGTTCGATACTTTTTGGTTGATAGATGACATAATCATCTGTTTGAGGAAAGCCATATGCTTTTTCCAAAGCATTTAACAAAGGAAGATTCCCAATGGCTGTTTTAAATTCTTCACGTGTATAGTGATTATTTGTCGATGCCATATAATCAGGCTTTTGGGTCTCCTCAGCAGTACAAATGGATGGAGCGAGTAATGTTTCGTATTCAAAACAATGGTCTATTTTTTGTTGGGCTTCTTCTTTTGAATAGCCTAGTTTTACCAACATTTTATTCGCTAAAGTTGCATAGGCATCTTTCTTTATTTTTCCATATTCTGTTAGCGTATTATATTCAGCAGAATCTTCTAGTAATAAGCTAGCTGGAAGAATCGCAATAATCTTCAAATTGGAATCGACCAAATCTTCTGTGACGCCATAAGTGAAAATGGAATGAAGTTGTTCAGGGGTTGGGACTTCTCCTAAATAGGTTGATAATGCGTCTAAAGAATCAATTTTTTCGACCATATCAACGGCTTGTTTTAGAGGTTTCACGCCAATCTTATTTCGTGTATCCCAATCCATAAATAAGTTATATAGATCGATTGCTAATTTTGCATCATGGGATTCTGCTTTGCCAGACACAAACATGTTTTTAATGTCGCTATCATTTTGAAGCACTGCTTCCATGATAGTTCCGCCATAAGAGTATCCCTCTGGAATCACTGTTTTTAAGATTGTATCTTTATTTACATATAAAGCGAAATTGTCTTTGAGATCGGTTGGGGTATCTTCTTTGACGACACCATCTAAGTCGATACATTGCCATGGGGTACCGGTTGTATAATCCGTTTCACTTTCCTGAGGTGCTTCGCTTTCCACGGCTACTTCGGTAGGCTCTGCGGTTGGTGCAGAAGTCGCAGCGCTTGGTTGTGCGTTGTTTGCGTTTGCACATGCAGTTAACTGCGTTAAAAATAGCGAAGCAATTATTAAGTTAAACCATTTTTTCATAAAGCGTCCTCCTAATTGTTAGGCATTAATAAACATCTATATTCATATTATAACGTTTGTAAAACATTCTTATATAGAGAAGAAACTAATCTTTTGAATGGCATTTCAAACTAAAAAAGATAAGAGCTACTTTCGATTAATGTCCAAGCATCGATAAAATATAGGTATTTCTATTTGTCTATTTTGTGGAAGGGGAGCAGAAAGTGGTAAACTATAACCCAGAGGACTAAAAGTATGATAGGTGTGATTGACGTAGGTGGTGGCAACCGTGGTGCCTTTGGTGCTGGTTTTTTTGATTATTGTTTAGATGAAAAGATTGTGTTTGATTATTGCGTTGGGATTTCTGCTGGAAGCGCAAATGTTTCCTCTTATATTGCCAAACAAAGAGGCCGCAATTATCGTTTTTATACAAAACATAATCTTTCAAAAGAGGCAATCAGCGCGCATAACTTATTAACCAAGCATTCTGTTGTCGATTTTCACTATATTTATACAGTGGTTAGTGGTGAGGATGGAGCGGATCCATTTGATTATGATACGTTTCAAAAATCCAATCAGAAAATGGTTGTGGTGGTGACAGATGCAGAAAGTGGAAAACCGAACTATTATACCAATGATGCGATGCAGAAAAATCAATATGGGTTACTTGCGGCGTCCTGTAATATTCCTGTAATTAATCAACCTTATATGTTTAATGGAAGAGCTTGTTATGATGGTGGACTTGTAGATCCCATTCCAATTGAACATGCCTTTGAAGAGGGTTGTGATAAGGTGGTCGTGGTTTTAACAAGGCCCAAAGATTACTATCGTACAAACGAAAGAGATAAAACAGTCGCAAAACTAATGAATAAATATCCTGCCGTTCGAAGAGCAATGATCCGTCGAGCAGAACTTTACAACGCACAACTCGACCTTATTAAAGCATATGAAAAGTTGGGGAAAGTGCTGATTATTGCCCCCAAAGAAGCAGCGCATATCGATACACTTGGAAAAGATACGACTGTCATCCAAGCACTCTATGATGAAGGTTATGACCAAGCAAGGCGAGTTCTAGAATTCATCTAGATGCAGTATATAATGATTAATAGGAAGTACGATTCATGAAAACTCTATATTTTAACGGCATCATCTTTACTGGCACAGACCTTGTGAATCATTTTGTGGTGGAAGATGGTGTTTTTGTATGTGAAAAACAAGATGCTACAATTGCGTATGATGCCTGTGTGGATTTAGAAGGTCAATTTGTGTGTGCAGGTTTTAACGATTCCCATTTGCATCTATTAAACTATGGGAAAGCATTATTGATGGCGCAGCTTCATAAACATACCACTTCTTTAGAAGACTTACTTCATTATGGGAAAGCATTTTTAGAAGCGCATCCTTTGCGTGAAGGACAATGGTTACAAGGAAGAGGCTTTAACCAAGATTATTTTCAAGATGTAAAGCGCATGCCAACAAGATGGGACTTGGATCAAATCTCCACTACCATTCCCATTGTCTTTACACGTGCATGTGGGCATTGTTGTGTGGTGAATTCAAAAGCCCTTGAAGTAGCAGGTATAAATAGCGACACCAAAGAAGTATTAGGGGGCACCATTGGTAAAAATGAAGATGGGGAATTAAATGGACTCTTCTTTGATAATGCGATGAATTATATCCAAGAAGCTTTACCCTTACCGGAAAAAGAAGATATTAAAAAGATGTTATTGGTTGGTGCAAAAGCGCTTAATTCTTATGGCATTACAAGTTGTCAAAGTGATGATTATTGCGTCTACCGTGAGATACCTGTAGAAGTGATTAATGAAGCATATCAAGAATTAATCGAAGAAAAACAATTAAGTGTGCGTGTTTATGAACAATGTAATTTTACCCAATTGGAAGAGCTTAAAAAGTTTATTGATAAGGGAAATGTGACTGGTGTTGGCAATGATTATTTCAAAATCGGTCCTCTTAAGATGTTAGGGGATGGCTCTTTAGGTAGTCGTACCGCTTATTTGAGTCAACCTTATGCAGATGATCCAAGCACACGTGGCTTTACGTTATTTACGGATGAAGTGATGGATGCGATGGTTGGGTATGCAAGTGAAAAGGGAATGCAGGTAGCAGTTCATGCGATAGGAGATGCATGCCTAGAGCAAGTTTTAAATGCGATTGAAAAAGCGCTCTTAAAGTATCCACGAAAAAACCATCGTCATGGTATTGTGCATTGTCAAATATCTAGACGTGAACAACTAGAAAGAATGGCACGTTTGGGTTTGCATATCTATGCACAAACCATCTTTCTTGACTATGATAATCACATTGTTGAAGCACGTGTGGGGAAAGATCTTGCCTCGAGTAGTTATTCTTGGGAAACATTGATGGACAAGGGATTACATGTTTCGAATGGCTCGGATGCACCCGTCGAAATACCAGATGTGATGAAAGGAATGGAATGTGCCATTACACGCACTTCCATAGATGGATGTGGCCCTTATTTAGAAGAGGAAGCATTCACGGTCGAAGAAGCGATTCGCTCCTTTACGATGGAAAGCGCATATGCGAGTTTTGAAGAAACGAAAAAAGGGCAGATTAAAGAAGGTTATGTTGCGGATTTTGTCATTCTTTCTGCTAATCCTTTTACAACAGAAGCAAGAAAAATCCATACGATTCAAGTTTTAAAAACTTATCTCAATGGAGTGTGTGTATATGAAAAAGGAGGAGTGTAGAAAGATGAGTGTATTTACAGGAAAAGAAAAATTAAAATTAGGATTTGGTTTGATGCGTTTACCAAAATTAGAAGATGGTTCGATTGATGTAGAACAAACTTCAAAGATGGTCGATCTCTTTATGGAAGCAGGTGGTACTTATTTTGATACAGCTTTTGCGTACGAGGGCTCTGAAGAAGCAATCAAAAAAGCACTTGTGGATCGCTATCCAAGAGATGCGTACACGCTTGCGAGTAAATGTATTGTTTCAGCAGGTTCTTCTACAACAGAAGAAGAAGCAAAGAAAGAAATCGAAATTAGTTTAGAAAGAAGTGGCGCACAATACTTTGATTATTATTTGGTGCATGCGATTACGCGTGGCAATTATGAAAAGTATGAAGAATATGGAATATGGGACTATGTAAAAGAGTTAAAAGAAAAAGGGTTAATCAAGCACTATGGGTTCTCATTCCATGCCGATCCACAATTGTTAGAGGAATTATTAATCAAACATCCTGATGCGGAATTTGTGCAACTACAAATCAATTATGCAGATTGGAATCATCCTGGTGTGGCTTCAAAGGAAAACTATGAATTATGTCAAAAGTATGGAAAACCGGTGGTCGTAATGGAACCGGTCAAAGGGGGTATTTTGGCAAATCCAATTGACGAAGTGAAAGCTATCTTTGATGAAGCAAATCCAAATGCATCCTATGCTTCTTGGGCATTGCGCTATGTTGCGAGTAAAGAGAATCTCTTAGCGGTTTTAAGTGGCATGAGTTCCTTAGCACAAATGGAAGATAATTTAAGCTTTATGAAAGACTTCAAACCTCTTAGTGAAGAGGAAGAAGAAGTTATTAAAAAAGCCCAAAAGGCTCTAGACGAAGACCAACTCATCGCATGTACCGCATGTCATTATTGTACAAAGGGTTGCCCAATGGGAATTCCAATTCCTGAAATCTTCATGGTACAAAATCGTAAGAAGGGTAGTCCAGAGTTCCGTATCCATCGCGAATATAATATCGTGACAGAAGGAAAAGGAAAGGCAAGTGATTGTATTGGATGTGGACAATGCGAAGCCGCATGCCCACAACATTTACCAATCATTTCCTTACTGGAAGAGTGTAGAGAATTAGAAGGTTAGTCATTATATATTTAATGGTTTCGGG
>JAGAVW010000048.1 GCA_017941735.1 Solobacterium sp.
AGCAATTGAAGAATATATTTATTACTACAACAATGATAGAATTAAAAGCAGATTAAAAGGCTTAACTCCTATAGAATATAGGAATCAAGCCTTAATGAGTTCTTAGAACTTAACTTGTCCAAATAATTGGGGTCAGTTCAATTATCTAGGAGCTTTTATTTTATGAATGATCTCATAATATAAGCGATTATAAAAAATACAAGAGGATGAACAATGAGCGTTCCAATCCATTTCTTTATAAGCGTACGCGTTGGTATATAAGGTTTTAAATCCTCGGTGCCTGGGATATTCCAAGCGTTTGTTTTACCAACCCAATAATAGTCAATGAATAATCGATCGAATAGGTTGGCGATTAAAGATATCACAACCATTTGAAATAAGGCTTGTTTAAAATCTGTTACACCATTAATCTTATATACCATGTATGGGATTAGAATGGCCATTGGTAAAGTAACTGCAATCGCAGCAAGAATCGTACTTCTTTTGATTTCTTGCTTTGTTGTTAATCCTGATTCAATTACTCTATCTTGAACATTTTTTTCATAAAAACAAACTAGGCCAACAGGCCCTTTATTCGCTATACCTACTACACAAACAATTAGTAGGATAAAACACATTGCTAAACCTTCAATCAATAAAATCATATGTTTCCTTCTTGCGTGCAATTACCTTTTCAGAAAATTCATTCATTTTACTCTAACGAAAAATTAGCATAACTAACCTTTGAATTCAATGAAGTACTTTTATATTGCTAGGTAAACCTAAATAAAACTCTTAGATATATTTCTAAGCGTTTTAATAGATAAATGGAATCATTTTATATTTTACTTTCTTTTTATAATCGCTATAACCAGCCAATTCTTTTTCCAATACTTCTTCTTCATTTTTAATGCGTCTAACAATAATGGGGATATAACCTAACATGATGAGAAAGGAGATAGGGGAATTCAGTATTAATGGCATACTTAAAAACAAGAAGAGAGTCGCAAAATACATGGGGTGTCTCACAATGGCATATAAACCGGTATCTACGACTTTTTGATTTTCTTGCACTTCAATTGTTCTTGATAGATAAGCATTTTCTCTTAATACTTCCGCAAATAAAAGATAAGAGATCAAAAAGAGGATGCATCCTAAGATTACGACTCCATTAGGAAAGAAAACCCATTTAAAGCGGTAATTCAGACCTGCGATTATAAAGGCAAATAGAAACATCAAGCCACTATAGTTGATGACATCTTTTTGTTCCCTTTGTGTTTCTTTGGCATTTAAGCGACTTCTTAAAAGATTAGGCGCTTTCACATACATCACAATTCCCGCAATAAACATTGGAATAAATAATAAGGCCATAAATAATAAACCATTATGCCACCTTATAGTTCCTGCTGGTAAGAATAAAAGGATACCGACAAGAATGACACCTGCTATATATTTGATAATCGCTTCTAATAATAATTTCATGATGCTTTTACTTAAGTTCATTATACGATTTTTTTAGTTTAATGCTTCATGTTCATAAAAAGGTTTATTTATGTGCAACGTGCATGCGTTCTTCTATTGACGGTTTGAGAGTTCAATGCAGAAGGCTTCAAATTCTTTTGCTTGTTCATAAGAAGGGAAGTGATATTCTTGGTATTGATCTTGGTCTTTCGTCCAATATAAATACATCCATGGACCCGCATCTCCGGTTTCGTTAGATTCCTTGCGTTTTTCAACAGTTCCATTTTGAATGAGGGAATAGAATTGATCCCATTCTTCTTTCGTAAGCGCAAAGCTTCCTTTCTTCGTGGTATCTTCTTCGGTTAAGAAACCATAATCATTGGGACGCTCTCTTGTTTCATGGAAAAACATCGGTTGCCCATTTTCAACATAGAAGTAGTAGCGCTGGTATTTGGCATTAAAGTTAATATTTGAATAGGTATGGTAAAACTCTTTGATATCTTGTTGGGGGATATCTTTTCCAACAACATAGGTTTTATTTTGAAAAATATTAAACATAAAAATACCTCCAATACCTAAAAGGATGCATACAAGGATAAACCATATCGTTTTATATTTTTTTATCATGGTTACTTTTATTGTATACGAATAATGAAAAAAAGACCTTAACGCAATGTTAAGGTCGATTGTTTAGAGACGCTCATTTTTCTCAATATCTAAGAAATATTTATACGTATCAACAGTTAATTCTCCACAAGCCGGTTCATCACACGCAATGATGGCGCAGTTATGATTTTGTAAAGCAGAACAGGTCCATTTATGGGACACGCTTCCTTCTACGGTTGCGGCTAAAGCACGTGCTTTATTATGTCCATTAATTAGAATCAGTACTTCTTTTGAATCAAATACCGTACCAACCCCAACCGAGAGCGCTTGGGATGGCACTTTTTCTGGGTCGTTACCAAAGAAGCGACTATTCACAATCCTTGTATCGGTTGTAAGATTACGAACACCGGTACGGGAAGAAAGGGAAGTGAATGGTTCATTGAAGGCAATATGTCCATCAACCCCAATACCACCCATGAATAAATCAATGCCTCCGTAGCTCGCAATCTTTTCTTCATAGCGTGCACATTCTTCTTCTGGATTATCCGTCATTCCATTTAGGATATTAATATTTTCAGGCATCATATCCACAAGGTGATTGAAGAAGTTATCGTGCATGAAATACCAATAACTTTGATCATGCTCATGTGGTAAGCCGAGATATTCATCCATATTGAAGGTTACCACATTCGCAAAACTGACTTCTCCCGCTTTATTTTTCTTAACGAGTTCTTGGTAAACACCAATGGGGGAAGAACCAGTAGGAAGGCCTAATACAAAAGGGCGATCTTCCTTATGTTCATTGATTTTTTTCGCAATATAATTTGCGGCCCATAAGCTCATTTTTTCATAATTATCTTGTATAACTAAACGCATTTTGTCCTCTTTTCTATCTTTGATGAAGTGATAAGAGAATCTCTGTTCCGGTTTTCATTCCGTTTTTTCTTTTCTCTTTGACGATGCACATTCACCGTAGCAGCATCCGCCGAGTCTTTCGATTACTGCTAACCTCGTCACCAACAGCGTGGTTGGCCTGGCGCTATAACAATTCTTAACCTCCTAGCTATGAATTATTATTTATAAAACAATATTCTAATAATCTTTTTTTGCTGTCAATAATAAAGACTTGTAGATTTTCTACAAGTCCTTCTTGTTTATTTACCAATTTCAAACATATCTCTTGGGAATGTGCTTAAGGATTCAGCACCGGTTTCTGTAATCAGTACCATATCTTCTACACGCATATACATTTCCCCTGTGAAGATCATCTTTGGTTCCGAACAGAAGACCATACCTGGAATAAATGGTTCATCTTCCGTACCACTTAACATTGGGAATTCATGACAATCGATGCCAATTTGGTGTCCATTTCCATCGTTTTGTTGTTTACGGAAGTAATCCCAATAACCTTGTTCTTTGACATAGTCTGTAATCGTTTTATAAGTGGAGTTCACGTTTGTTTCATAGGGGACAATTGTATCAATCATATGAACTTGTGCTTCTTGTAAGACTTGATAACCTTTTTTGACAAGTTCGGGTGCTTCACCCCAATAGAGTGTTCTACCCCAGTCACTACAATAGCCATCCTTCATAAAGCCAATATCAAACGCAATTCCAGTCCCTGGCACAAGTCTTGTGTCACGTGGGAAATCAAAGTTTTGCTCTTCTGTAAAGGTGCCACGGGTTTTAAAGCCAATGGTAGGTGGGAAGGAGAAATCATCCATTCCTTGCTCCATACCATAACGCATTAACATATCTTCTGCTTCCGCCATGGTCATGCCTTCTTCAAAGTGTTGGGAAACCCACATGATGGCATCATCTGTAAACTTTGCTAGATAACGTAATTGCGCAATTTCATCTGCATCTTTTACTTTACGAATATCCTTCAACAAGAGTTCCGCATCCACACATTCAATGAGAGGATTCACTTCATGGAGTGTTTCTTTTAACCACGCATCACAATCGGCACCAATGCCAATCTTTGTGCCTTTCACAAAGAAGGAAAGGGTGTCTTCAAATTGATCGGCATAGGAGACAACGACATCTTGTCCTGGAAAATCATCTTTATGACGTGGAATCGCAACAATCTTGACATCCCCATCTGCGGAAATCCAAATGAGTGTTTCAGGCATGATGTGGGAGCTCATGCGCCCACCAATATTGTTCATGCAACTGCGTTGCCAAAAGTACTTTGTACATTCACTAGCGTATTGAAAATTTGCGCCGGTTGCGTAAATGACTCCATCGAGTCCTGCGTCTTGTACTGCTTTAATTATTTTTTCTCTTCTTAAGCTCATAATAAAACCTCCAGCCTTGTAATTAGTATAGTCTAACAATTCTAAATGTTAAACAAAAAATAAACAATGTTACAATAAAAGAAAGGTGGTGAAGAATATGGGAAAGTATTCATTGATACAAAAGGTTTATGGTTGGGGAAGTTCCTATAGCCATGTGGTTTTAATTGGCGAAAAGGATTTAGAAATCCCGCCCAATTACCGTGTTTATGTAAAGCGCTACGATAAAAACCATAATTTAATCGAAGAAGGAGAGCGTCGAGTCTTAGCGACTTATCGCTCGGATGAAAAAGGTTATAAAGATATGTTAGGAGAAAGTGGCACATTGGAAGTCGATATCAATGCGAATCTTTCCATTGCTTCTCCTTACTATAATGACCCTACCATTTGGAATGATGGGGGAGGAGGCTTTTTAAAGTCTTGGTGTATCACGGAATATACAATTGAGAATTTAAAGACGAAACAAACTTGGACGGAATTGGAAAGCGTATACCATCCGGATGAAGAATTATTGGATACCGCATCTTTTGATTTAGATGGGATTCATGTGCCATATGCTTACTATGAACCAGAAACTAAAAATAAAACACCACTCATTGTATGGCTTCATGGCGTAGGAAGTGGAGGCAACGATATTGGTTTTGTGACGGGTGGCATGCAGACGACAAACTTTGTTACACCCGAAATCCAAACGATATTTAATCAAGCCTATATCTTAATGCCACAATCCACAACCGCTTGGCTAGATGATGGAAGTGGAAAGTATACAACCGATGGCACAAGTGCCTACACGAAAGCAGTACTTGCCCTCATTCATCAGTTTATTGATTCCCATCCACAGATTGATACAAATCGCATTTATCTTGGTGGTTGTTCGAATGGGGGATTTATGACCTTGAATCTCTTATTGCATGAACCAAATTTATTTGCGGCCGCTTTCCCCGTATGCGAAGCCTATAAAGATAAATGGTTAAGTGAAGAAGATATCAAAACCTTAGCGAAGATTCCATTATGGTTTTCGCATAATAGTGATGACCCAGTAGTACCTTATGAAGAAACCGCACTTCCTACTTATAAGCGTTTAAAAGAAGCAGGAAGTAAAGATCTTCATATGAGTGTTTATGAAAAAGTCATTGACCCGGATTTCGGGAATGAATATTTAGGCCATTTCACATGGGTTTATACGCTAAAGAATATGCCAACCTTAGATTTTGATGGTAGCCCAGTTAAGGTAAATGGGAAAGAAACAACCCTTTATGGATGGCTTGCCTCCCATCGTAAGAAAGCATGATTTTAAATACTGGAAATCGTACCGACATCCCTGCTTTTTATTCCTTATGGTTCTTAAAACGGATCCAAGAAGGTTTTGTATTGGCACGTAATCCGTATTACCCAAAACTTGTCACACGTTATGAATTAAACCCGGAAGTAGTAGATTTAATTGTCTTTGGCACAAAGAACCCAAAGCCAATGTTAGATAAATTAGATGCACTAAAGGATTTTCAAACCTATTGGCATGTGACAATTACCCCTTATGGAAAAGAAATTGAAAAGAATGTACCAAACTATGATGAAGTCATAGATAGTGTGATTGCTTTAGCAAATCAGGTAGGGAAACAACGAATCAGTTGGCGTTATGACCCCATCTTTTTATCAAATGATTATCCAAAAGAAAAGCATTATGAAGTATTTGAATATATGACAAAGCGCTTAGCGAATTCGGTTCATCAATGTGTGATTAGTTTTATTGATCTTTATGAAAAAACAAAACGGAATTTCCCTGAAGCAAAAGAAGTTTCTTTAAAAGAACAATATGAGATGGCAGAAGTATTGAGCCAAATCGCAAAAGAGAATCACTTACTCATTCGTCCTTGTCTAGAAACAGAGCATCTAAAACAGTTTGGCATGGATACAAGTGGTTGTATGAGTCAAAAAGTTTTAGAAGAAGTCTTACAAGAGCCATTAAATGTGCCAAGTAACACGCAACCTTCACGCAAAGGCTGTTCCTGTTTATTAGGCAATGATATTGGCACCTATAATACGTGTATGCATTTTTGTAAGTATTGTTATGCGAATTATGAGGAAGCCTTAGTCAAAAAGAATTACAAAGCGCATGATCCTAATTCGCCACTTCTTATTGGGCATTTAGAAGAAGGGGATGAAGTACGAAGCGCAAAACAGACTTCTTGGCGAAACAAACAACTCGTTTTGCCGTTATAATAAGGGATATGAATACACAAGACTTTACATGGCTAAAAAAAGGAATCTTAAATGAATTAGAAATTACGGAATATCATTTAACTTCCCCTAAATTACACGAAGAAGCAACCGCCATTCTTTTATCGGATCTTCATGGAACACGTTATGGGAAAGAGTTCATCCAAACGATTTGTTCCTATCATCCGGATTTTATTCTTTTACCAGGAGATATATATGATGAGTGGTGTGATATTCAAAAGACCACAAATCTATTAAGAAAGTTAAAGGATATCCCCATGTTTTATAGTACGGGGAACCACGAAGAAAGAATGGATGAATATTTTGAAGTACTCGAAGACTTACGCAATTTAGGTGTGCATGTCTTACAAAAAAAGGTACTTTCTTTTTCAGTACGCTCAAACCTATTTGAAATTGGAGGCATTAGTTCACGCTTAACAGAGAAATCTTATGAGGCAAAAGAAATTAATGCGTTATACCAAACCGAAGGCTATCGGATTCTTTTGAGTCATCGGCCGCATTGGAAGAATCTCTATAATGCGATGGAAGTTGATTTAATTGTGAGCGGCCATGCGCATGGGGGACAGTGGCGTATGCCAGGTGGGCATAAAGGTTTAATTGCCCCGCAACAAGGCTTTTTTCCAACCTATACAGAAGGTCTCCTGAAATTAAAACACGCACAACTACTCATTGGACGAGGACTTGTTAAAGAGTATCATGGCATACCAAGATTATTTAACCCACCTGAACTCGTCGTCATTCATTTTCACCCATAATAAAAACCGCATCACTGCGGTTTTGTTTATATCTGGAGCGAGTGAGGAGATTTGATAGGACTCGTCACATAGGATAACAAAACCGCATATTTATGCGGTTTTTTGCACTTCGCATAATGTTGTAACACTAAGAATTAGAAAAATTCGTGTCACGATTCGTGTCACGGAACGCCTCAATCGTATCCATCATTTCGTCGTTGGTTTGGTCTAGAAGGTGGGTATAAGTTTTGAGCGTTTGATTGATGGTTGAGTGACCTAATCTTTTAGATACCGCCACGATATTAACTCCGTTATTAATTAAGAATGTTGCGTGTGAATGTCTTAAGTCATGAATACGTATTTTCTTAACGCCACTTTCTTTGATTGCTTTGTCAAAATATCTTTGAACGGATGCAATGCCTAGTGATCTAGTTTCTCCAAACACGAAAGGGTTGGCGTGCTCGATGAATGGTTGCAAAAGCTTTAAGGTTTTAGAATCAATCTTTATAGTTCTTTCAGAGGAATCGGTTTTTAAATCTAGAAAGCCGTTTTCAAAATGTTTAATTGATCTATGTATATGAACATATCCGTCTTTGATATCATCCTTACAAATTGCTAACGCTTCTCCACGCCTGCAACCAGTCCAAAACAAGAAAGTGAAGAACGCTTTGTAAACAGGTAATTCCACGCATTCAACAAATCTTTCAAACTCTTCAGGCGTCCATACCTCCATCTCTTCTTTGTCTACCTTTTGTAGCTTAAAGGTCTTAAGAATTTTACCATTATCTACAACCCCGTATAAATCGCTATAGAACGAGAAAACGCTTTTGACGTATTGCAACCCTCTGTTCTTAGTTCTAGTGGCTAAATCGGTCTTATTTAAGCTCGTACGCCATTCTGTTAACATTGGTTTAGATATTTTCTCAATAGGATTATCTATATAGGGAAAATAACGCTCAATCCACGCAGTTTTCATTTGTCTAGTAGTAGGGGAGGCTTCCGTATGATCCAAATACATATCGAGGATACTGCGAAAAGAATTGTTTTCTGTTCGCAAATTACCTTCTTGAAGTAGCTGCGCCTCTTTCAATTGCGCTTCCTTCTTCGAAGAAAATCCGCGAATACGTTTGCTTTTATATTTTCCGGTTAGTTCATCAATATAGTTTATATTGATGTACCATGTATCTCTTTGCTTATCTTTATATACTGGCATATTACCTCCAACTTAATGTGTGATACTACGCATATTTTTATTGACAATGTTTAAACCAAAAAGTAGCATAATAAATGAGATTAATGATTGAACTTTACTAGTTTTTGAGATTAATGTAGGAAACGGATATTTCTTTTTAGGGATATCCGTTTTCTGTATGACATTACGCACATTTTTATTGACTAATCTTTATTGTGTTTGTTAAATAATAATTACAGATAGTTCCCGTAGCGGACAGATTGAAAGGTGCATGCAAATGCGCCTTTCTTCGTTATAAAGCAAAAGCCGACTATAGAGCCGACTTTTGAAATGGATTTTTCCATATACACAATGTATATGCATTAATTAAAAGTAAGCTCATTTTAAAGTATTTAAGAAATGTTGTCAAAAAGCATGACAACTATTTGTTTTGAAAACTAGCATCGGGAGTATTCAACCCATCTATATGTTCTAATAAATTATCCCTAACTTTTGCGCCTAATGGGTCTAAAACAAAGTCTATTCCTTCGCGCCGTGCAAGCTTTGATGCTGGCACAAAATCGCTGTCACCAGATATCAAAACAATTTGATTTACTTGTTTTTTGAAAACCATTGAAGCTATATCTATACCAATTCTCATGTCCACACCCTTTTGGGTGAGCATTAAGCGTAGGTCTTCCGTTTTAATGTCTTCTGGTTTTAGTCTGCCGAGTATAACTTCCTTGGTTTTTTGTGGAGATAAATAATAACCTAATTCTGCATCTGAAAGTTCCCCTAAACGGACTGCGTATTTTCTTTGCCTTTTTAATTCTTCAAAAAACGCTGTTGCCCACATATAAGTTTCAGATTTTGATAATTCTGTATTGCTTTTTGTCACAGGGTTGAATACAGCTTTTTGAGCTGGAGGGCAATCATAATAGAATATCCTATACAAATCATGTTCGTGAGGCACACCGTTTATCATTTCGGTTAAATGTCTTTTGCAATACTGATCCAATTCACGAGCACGGTCTTTTGGTGACTTATTTCCAAATGCAATAGATGCTCTTTTTCTGTAAAAGCCTCCATCAATTAAGATAGCCACTTTTACTCCGTCATATATTATTTTATCTTTTACTATTTTATCTTTTGCTTTTTTATCTTTTGCTTTTTTCATTATTGCCTCCTTAAACAAGCAAACCCTAGTCTCGGTATTCCTCTTATGTATGAGGTAACCTACTGCTAGGGTTGTTTTAATATTTCCGAGGAATACTCGGTAATTTATTATTAACCCTAGAATCTTTCTTTGTCAATGTTTTTCACACATAGGTAACTATCCATTATTTTTGCCAAACTTATCCATACTTATCCATATGTCTACATAATATTCATCCACTTTCACACACTTTTCCCACACTGTGAAAGGTTTGTGAAATATGTATTGTCAAGACTTTTTATTAAAAATTTATTTGAATAATATGGGAATTACCTTACTTATAAATTGTTGAATACTTTTTTGGCAAATTTATCTAAAGGGAGGTTTAAAACATCACAGTATTTCTTGAGCGCTGAAGCGGAAATAGCATTTCTGCCGGTTTCCCAAAAATGAACAGTTGCTCTAGTTACACCTAAAGATTTTCCGACATATTCGAGCGATAATTCTCTTTTTTCACGCTCTTCTTTTAAACATGCGCCAATTCGTTTATCTGTTTCTTTATCTGATAACATAATTGTTTATTCTCCGTTTCCATCTCCATTTTACAATCAAATTGTAAAAAACACAAAATAATTGTTGACAATGCGACTTTCATAAATTAATATGTAAACGTAGGATTTACAAGAAAGGAGAAAAAATGAAAGAAAAAGAATATAAAAACTACACAATAAAGGCATTAGCGTATATGAAAAATATGACAATAGATGAATTGGCTAAAGCTATCAATACTGAGCCACAACGTTTATATGATGTGTCTAGTGGGAGATCTGAACTGCTCGGTAGAGAACTGTTAAAAATTGCTCAATTTGTTGATGTCAATCCATTTGATATAAAAACATAATTTTTTACCCAAAATGTAAACGAACAGTAAACATTTGTCACTAGGTGGGAACAGTAGAGCAAAACCGAAAAAATTGCACGAATGACATAACCAAAAGAAAATCCGATCTTATTTGGCCAAAGCCTCTCACTCTACTGTTCCTTCCTGGTGATGAAAAACAAAAACGAAATAGAAAGGAGAAGAAATGAAAACAAAAGAACAAATCATAAAAGGTCAATATCTAGGAATCACAGATATCTGCACGTTATTAGGGGTGAATAAAAACGTAGCAAAAAAAGTATTCGATAGATGCCTAGCTGCTGACTACGAAGAACTTCAAGACCGATTGATTTATACAAAAAAAGTACGATTACAAACCGTACTGAAAGACCAAGGAATTAATTACAACTTATTACTTAAACAAACAAAAAGCGCATAACCACCCAGTTAAAACGCTTTATGAGTCAAAGGTTTATTGGCCTTTTTGACTCTCTGATTATAACACAGAAAGGAAGATTATGAAAAGGATTATTGGAACAATCAGAGAAGGATTATTTATCGTAATAGGAAGCGCATTATTAATAGGAATTTTCCTGGGCGCCATCCTGCAAGAGTCATACAAATTATGCCCTATAAATAGTGCTGAAGTAACGGAGGTTAATCATGATTAGTTACTACGAATATCAAAAACTTATTGAATATGTTTGTAAAGAAATTGATCCAAATATTAATAAAGTACATATTCATTGGACATCGAATGAAGAGAATGTCGCAACAGCTGTAATTATTCACCGTAAAGGACAAGATGAGCAAATGATAGACTCATCTAATAGAAATCTTACAGACATGATCTTAATTGTTATGCACGAAGTTGCTATCACACCATTTAAAAATGCAAAGCATGCGAAAGGGATTAAATAATGAAAGACGAAAAGAAAAAGATGGATGAAAACCGCAATGCTGAATTAGCTACACAGTTTTACGCAAAAATAAAGAAGGAGAAAATCTCTAGGTCATATAAAGATGTCCTTAAGATTACTCATATGATGCGGAAAGCAGCCGCAGAAGATGCTCACATAAATTAGAGAAAGGAGGTGTTATCTTTGGGGAAGATAGGCATGTCCTATTTTCCGTTAGATACACAGTTGGATGATAGAGTTGAAATCATTCGTTCTAGATATGGTAATAATGGCTTCGCGTGTTTGATTCTGATCTGGATGAAAATCTATAGACAAGAGGGTTATTACATGCATTGGGATGAGGATGCCATTGACTTGTTTAATTCCCAAGAGGCGCATTGGGATCGCAAGAAACTCACCGAAATGGTCTCAGAATGTATCGAGCGAGAATTGTTCTCTTCGGAGAAATATAAACAATTCCGCATCCTTACGTCAGCAGCCATACAAACTAGATATTTACAGTATAAAAGAGGCTCGAAAGCGCTGGAAATCGAGAAAAACCTTTTATGCGTTCAAAATGTGGACAAAAACTTTGAAAACGTCAATTTAATCGTTAGAAAGTTTGATTCCAACGTTGGAAATGACATAACTATACTTAACTATACTAAATATTCTGATGATGATAAGGAGTTTTCCACAATTGATTTTTCCACATTTAACAAAAAAATAAGACCATATTTTTTACGAGATTTAGAAGTGTATCAAGACGGAAATAAGATTAATGACACAATCGATGTCATTTATTCAGTTATGAATAGTTTCACTGATGTCAGCATAATACAGAAGATTAATAATTGTAGTTCAAAAGAAGCATATAACATTTGGACGAAAGCGATGGAAATCATTAATCCATTTAATGATACTAATCTGCCAATTGCAAACAGAGAAGGCTATCTTAGAAAAACGATTGAAAACATGTTTAGAGGTGGATATGAGAGAGTACAAAAGATTTCAACATAAATATTACGGTGATAATAAATATCAGCGTAAAACAAAGGATAAACACGGTAGAGAGGTGGTCAAGCCGATTGATGTTAAAGACTATGAAGAAATGGTCAGATTGTGTCTTGTTCATAGGGATCAAGCTAAAACGGACAAAGAATACTATAGATGGTATCGAAATTACGTTATTTTGACAGTTGGTGTTAATACCGGGAATCGAATAACAACCATCATAGAGCAGATACCACGTGACTACGCTGGAGGCAAATACACTGTAACAGAGCATAAAACAAGAAAAAGGCAACAATATACCCTAAATCCAGATGTATATTCTATTGTCAAAAAATATATTGATGAGTTCGACATCGGAATGAACCAGTTCATGTTTATGTCCAAATTTGGTTCTAGGCAAGCTATAACACGGGAAGGAGTGTGGAAGATGATAACTAATTTGGCAAAAGAAGCAAATATTGAATATCCAGTCGGATGCCACAGTTTAAGAAAAAGTTATGGCAGATGGAAATGGGATGAAACGCATGACTTGTTGTTGGTGCAGTCATTATTGATGCATGATTCAGCTGAAGAGACAATGCGATATATATGCCTGGAAGCGAACGAGATTGACGAAGCAAGGACGCAAATTGCATATATTCCGAGGTATGAATAATGACATTAAACGAATTTATTGAAAGAATAAAACTCGAAAACGGATTGGATTTTTCAACGATTGATGCAATATCAAAGGTCACAGAATTTGCGAGAAGCAAAGCGACCAATGGATCAGCTTGTTTAACAGATAGTGAAGTAAAAAAGGTTGTAATTGATTTTGCAAACGGACACACGGAAATAAAATCTATAGACAATACTAATGTGGGGGTCAAGAATGAAGGCGACCAATTATCATTGTTCGATTTATAAACCCAATCAGGGAGAAAAGAAACAATTAGCAGCAACATTAATCAGGCTGAAAGAACGATTAGTTTATAAAAAGTTGAAATCGGGTAAATATAAAACATATTGCTGTAGATGCAATTCTTATCATGTCGTTTCAAAAGAGGAATTAAATCATATAAGAGCTGCTAAAGTGTGTCCAAATTGTTTAAGGAAAGTTGAAACAGGAACAAGACAAGTTGAGAAAATTTGGGATTGGATTTCAGTTGATAAACCTGGTGCATATTATGGATATAGAATTATGGTCGAATGGGTTTTTGGGAAGCAACCAAAAGTAGTTTCTCTTAAACAAGTGCTCTATTACAACGAATATGAAGGCGTTACATACCGTAACAATTGCGTTAAATGTATGGGATATCATATTACTGTAACCAATACAAACGGTTGGAGAAAATGCGTTGACAGTACTTATTGGGGATTCTTCTACTCTATTAATCTTAAGGACAACAACAGATACGAAGAACCAAAAACAAAAAAGGAATACTATGAATCCATATGCGAAGAATTTCGGTTTTTCGATATAAAAAGTAATCAACAGAAACTGATTCAGAATAATTTATTCAATGCAAATCAAATAGCATGCATTCTCAAATTTAACTTAAAGACTGCTGAGGATGTTTATAAATACACACCCTGGATAAACAAAAACAATTTGAATTATCATCAAAACAAACAGAATTTAAACATATATTTTTTAGATTACTTATCTAGAAACAAGATTAATTACGTGGATTGGATTGATTACGAAGAACAATGTGAGCTTCTTGGAATGAAACTCGATAAGCCAAAAGATTTTGAAACAAAGCATCAGATGTTTGCGGTTGTTTTAAAAGCAAAGAGAAACAAAGAGTACGAAGGAAGAATTGCCAAAAGGTATAAAGAGTGTAAGCAATACTCATACCACCAAGGGAAATATAATATTAATCCGTTTAGAACACCTTCCGAGATAATCGAGTGTGGAAAAGTATTACACAATTGTATCGCTCAATACATTGAGAGATATGCCAAAAAACAAACATATCTATTCTATATGAAGGTTGAAAATGAGTATGTGGCAGCAATTGAGTTTAGAGGCGGAATGATAGTTCAAGCCAGAACCAACTTTAATAGGAAACTGAACACTACTCAAAAATGGCATTTGAACAAGTGGTGCAAGCAGAACGGATGGCTAATAAGGACATAATTATGTATCCAGCGATAGAGAAGAAAAAGTGCAGAAAATGCAAACAAGCGAACGGGTACGTAACGATTAATGGTATGTGTTACGACTGCTTCAAGCAAGCATGTTTGGAAGATAACGAGCGTAGAGCAGAAAGAAAACGAAAAGAAGAAGAAAAAAGAGAAAGGATCAAAAATAAAATCGAGAAAGGGTAAACAAGTATGAAAGGAATCATTGTAATGGATATACCAGAACCAACTGGGAAAAAGTTACTAAACAAAAAATTTATAGTGCAATTGTTTGATGTAAAAAATAAATATTACATAATGCATGATATATGCCCCTTAAAATTATTGCCACTAAAAAAAGTATCATCATTAGTGGTTGATGGTGAAACAGTGAACAGTGCTTATGTAGAAGGTTGGAATGATTGCATAGATGAAATATTAGGAGAAGAGAAATGACAGGAATGATATGTTGTTGCGCATTGGCAGGAACAAGCGCCTGTGAACATTGCAATAGAAAAGCAGAATATAAGTTTAAACTAAACGCTCCTAGTGTAGGCTACAAATTTAAAATTGAGCCAGTATCAAAAACTTGGACTAAAGAAGAATTGAAAGAATTGGTCAAAGAAACAGTCAATGAAATACTAGGAGAAAAACAATGATTGATATTATCGAAAAAATTGG
>JAGAVW010000049.1 GCA_017941735.1 Solobacterium sp.
CGAAGACTCTCCTCCTGTGCTAGCAGGGGCATTTGTTGATGCGGATCCACATCCTACCAACATCAACATAGCCATGATTGTTGATAAAATTTTCTTCATTCTTTCTCCCTCCTAACTTATGATTTATAGAATGAATTTTATTTCTTTTCGATGCGCGGGTCCCGTTTTAATTGAATCATCAAGCTGACACAAATCATGACGATGACAATACCAATTGGGAAGGCCGCAATGATGGATACCGACTGCAAGGAATGAATCGAATTTTGGGCAAAAATCAATGCAATCGGGAAGAGTATAAATACAATCGACCAGAAGATTCGAATTTTCTTTCCTGGTTCTTGTTCGATTGGTAGTTGCTTATATGAATAATATGAGATAACCATTGCCAAGGAATCAAAGGTCGTCGCATAAAATAAAATCATTGTCACAATCAATAACAGAAGTCCTAATGCGGGTAAAGGTAATGCATCAAAAACTTTAATAATAATTTCTGAATACAATCCACCACTTGCGATATATCCACTTACATCAAGCCCATGTTTCAATTGTTGTGCTAAGCCATAATTGCCAAGAATAATAAACGATAAGAAGGTGCCTGCTAGACCCCAGAAGTAACCTCCAAACACCATATTCTTGATGGTTCTTCCTTTGGAGATGGTGCCAATAAAGAACGGCGTTGCCACACACCATACCATCCAATATGCCCAATAATAGATGGTCCAGTTTTGTGGAAAACTGGTTTCTCTTAATGGATCCATCCAAGTCGCCATCCCCACAAAGTTTTGTACCAAATTGCCAATTGCACTAAATCCAGTCTCAAGAATATATCTCGTTTCTCCACCAAATAACAAAACATATCCTAATAAAGCAAAAAACAAATAGGTGCAAAGAAGTGCTAATTTAGAAATGGCTTTCATCCCAAAATAAAGAACTAAGGTATATAACACTGCAATCACAATGAGAATTACAATCGCTAGTGCCGTTGAATCTGGTACCCCAAATACTTGACTGAATGCAGACGATAATAGTGGAGTCGTAACCGAGAAGGTTGTAGCAGTTCCAGCAATTAACGCAAAGATTGCCATTAAATCAATAATCTTACCCGGTAACCCATCTACCTTATCTTTCAGTAACGGACGACAAGCTTCGGAATACTTTTGCTTATGTGAACCACGTACATGAAACATATACCCAAAGGCAACTGCTAAAGCAATATAGAAGCTCCACGCAATTGGGCCCCAATGGAATAATGGATATGTCGAAGCCCACTTCTGTACACCCAGTTCGACAATATATGGCTCGCTTGCATAGAGTGACCATTCGGTTAATGAATAAAACAAGATATCTGCCGCCATGGTCGATGTAAATATCAAAGAACCCCAGGTATAGTTTGAATATTGTGGTTTGTCAACATTCCCAAAACGAAGTTTCCCATACTTAGAAAATCCCAAGTATAACGTGAAAAGAAACATTCCTAATCCTAGAACTGCGTAATATAAGCTAAACTTATCCCCTA
>JAGAVW010000050.1 GCA_017941735.1 Solobacterium sp.
GGTATATGTAGTGCGCAACAGAATGGAAAACGTTAAATTTCTTGCCAATTATAACTTTTCCCCATCCTTCCTCTTTCCATAATCTGTAAATTTCTAATTTGTCTTCATAAGTTAATTTCATAAGAAAAACCCCTCCATTAGTCCTAATTTTGGGGTCCAGTGCACTTTTGAAAAGTGGAGCATTTTATTTCTTTATCTAGGAATTCTGGTTATGCTTCGTGCTTACAACAACCTTCTTCTCCATGCGTATGATTACATTCATGTTCATGATGGTCGTGATGATCACAATGTGCATCTGGATTATACACAAGTTCTCCTTTTAAATAGGCTTGAACCGCTTCATCTGCGGATCCTTGTACCCCAGGATAGAATTCAACACCAGCACTTGCCAATGCATTTTGCGCTCCCATTCCAATGCCACCACAAATCAAAGTATTAACCCCTTGTTCTTGTAAGAAAGCACCAAGGCTCCCATGTCCTTGCCCATTGGTGCCAATAACTTCTTCCTTTACCACTTTGCCATCTTCAATCTCATAAATCTTAAATTGTTCTGTGTGTCCAAAGTGTTGGAATACTTCTCCATTTTCATATGTCACTGCCAGTTTCATTTCATCTACCCTCTTTCTTAACTCCTTGATTCCCTTCTATTATAAAACAGATCAGCTTTTCCTTCTGCGAATGAAGACTATGATTCTTTCACCAGTGATTGTGCCACCTTCTTTTTATAATCTTCCATTAAGCGAAGGAGCGTGGCAATCAAATAGTATCTTGGATTCGCAATGGCTTCTTGTTGAGATACGCCTTCTGAGAGTTCATAGATTTCAAGATGATGCTTTTGGGCTTCCTTTTGATCTAAGTCATTCTTGCCACATAAGACAATCACTTTCTTCCCTTTTGCGTGATTCAAGATTCCGGACATCACTTTGCCAGATAAACTCTGCGAATCGACTTTTCCTTCTCCCGTAATAATAAGATCCACATCTTTTACCACTTCATCAAATTGATTTAGTTTCAAAATTGTTTCAATGCCGGATTGTAGTTTCGCATTGAGGAAAAAGATGCATCCTGCCCCAAGGCCACCTGCTGCGCCACTGCCTTCTTCTTTTGAAAAATCTTGATTACCCATTTGTTTCGCAATGGTATTGAAGTTTTTTAGCCCTTCATCTAGTAATAAAATATCCTCTTTACTTGCACCCTTTTGTGGGCCATAAACATAGGCTGCCCCATTTTCACCATAGAGTGGGTTTTTTACATCACACATGACGATAAATTTGCTTTCTTTGATGGCAGGATGTAAATCTGATAAATCGACTTTCTTAATTTGTGTAAGGTTAGCACCACATGGGCGTATTTCTTGTTCTTTCCCGTCGTAGAATTTGGCTCCTAGTACACTCGCCATACCACAACCTGCATCTGTGGATGCACTTCCACCAATGCAAAGGATAAAGTTACGGATACCCTTTTCAAATGCATCTTTTATTGCTTGACCAAACCCATATGTATTTGAAGTAAGTGGATTTAAAACCACTTGTTTTGTGATTCCACAGATTTCTGCTAACTCAATGATGGCTGTGCCTGTATCGGTAATTGCATACTTACTTGTGCCTACCACTTGATCTGCCCGTTCTGCTTCAAAAGAAACAATACGTGAAGGAATGGTGCTTACAATGGTTTCTAAACTCCCTTCTCCACCATCTGCAATTGGCATTTTTTTAATTACGCACGAAGGAAAAGATTTTTTGATTTCTTCTGCAATAATATCCGCCACTTCTATCGCAGTTAGAGTACCTTTAAAACTATCTGGGCAAATTAGTATTTTATTCATACTTGCACATCCTTTCCCTTAGCCAATCCTCAGTAACCTCTATATCTTATCTTTATTAAACCACAAGATGTTTAATAGTTTTTTGTTCTACTATATAATTTAATTATATAGACTATCTTCCCTACCCTTTATACAAGAATTCGTTAATTTATATGTTTATTTGCGTTACTTATTTGTGTATCACAATTATTCTTTCATCCCATTCAAATCGCAATGAAAACAATCATTCTTCTTTTTGAAATGAGAACATCTTAGTATAAAATGAAATAAATAAGAGGTATTTCTATGTCAAAGAATCAAAATAAATGGTTAGAGAAAATCAAAGAAGAATTTTTGATGACAACCGATACACTATGGGAGAATGAAGTTTCTGCCAATCTATTTGTCATGCGCGTATTAATCGTTACAGCAATTATGGCCTTTGCGGTCTTATTAATGGCGCAACTTGGTCTATTTATGATTACCAGCTCTTCTACACGCTCTACCTTATTGCGCTCTGTTATTGAATTATTACTTGTCGCCTTTCTTTGTTATTACTTTAAAGGGAAAAAGAAGTGGCTTAAAACCGTCTTAATCATTGTTTATGCCGTTGTGCTTGGACGTATTACGATGCTATTAGGGCATAATGTCGTTTTGTTGATGGTGTTTCCTATCATTCTTTCCGTTCGTTATTATTCTTATATCTTTACGCTATTTACTGGAGTATTAACCCTTATTGTTACCACGATTGCTTATTATGTTGGAACGGTTTATCAACAAATTCGTCTTGACTTAAACATGATTGAAGTACCTGCGGGGACAACTTTACAGTTTGATGTCTTTGGATTATTAAGAACAGCCATTGAATCACAAATGACAATTGATTACCAACACTTATGGTGGCATACCCTTCAACATAGTCTTCTTCCAAAATACTTATTATTTGGCATGATTATTTATATTTGCACGCATATTGCTAGACGTGGAAGAATGATGATCTTTGCCCAACAAAAAGAAACTATGAAAACAGAGCGTCTTGCAACAGAATTAAACCTTGCAAGTAACATTCAAACAAGTATGTTGCCTTCCATTTTCCCAGCCTTCCCAGAACGCGAAGAATTTGATATCTACGCAAGTATGGATCCCGCAAAAGAAGTCGGTGGTGACTTCTATGATTTCTATTTGATTGATGAAGACCACTTAGCACTTGTCATTGCGGATGTCAGTGATAAAGGAATTCCAGCTGCCATGTTTATGATGGCCTCTAAGATTGTTCTTAATAATTATTCTTTGATGGGTAATTATGATCCAAGTTATGTGTTACAACAAACTAACAACCGCATTACTTCAAATAATCCTTCGGAAATGTTTGTATCGGTATGGTTTGGTGTCTTAGAACTTTCAACCGGAAAATTAACCGCTGCCAATGGTGGCCATGAGTATCCTTATATTTATCACCGTGAAACAGGTCGCTTTGAAAAACTGCAAGATCGTCATGGCCTTGTCTTAGGTGCAATGGAAGGCAGTAAATATACCACCTATGAATTCATCTTAAAACCAGGCGATGCAATCTTTGTTTATACGGACGGAGTTCCTGAAGCAACCAACAAAGCACAAGAACAATTTGGTGAAACACGCCTCTTAGAATCTTTGAATAAAGCACCAAATGCATCTGCGAAAGAACTCATTCACAATATGACAAAAGACATCGCGGCCTTTGTACAAGAAGCACCACAATTTGATGATACGACTATGCTGGCTTTACGTTACAATGGTCCAAAGAAATAACAAACCTAATTAAAACGCTGTATCTACAGCGTTTTCTTTTATGTCTTATATTTTTCGATTCCAAGTATTCTTCTTGTCTTCTTCCGTGATGGCACGAATCACGCGGCATGGATTTCCAACAGCAACCGAATGGTCTGGAATATCTTTTACGACAATACTTCCTGCTCCGATTACTACATCCGAACCAATAGTCACGCCTGGCATTACCTGTACACCAGCTCCAAACCATACATTATCTCCCACTTTAATTGGATAAGCATATTCAAGACCGGCATTTCTTCTTTCATAATCAATGGGATGTCCAGCTGTATAAAACCCACAGTTTGGCGCAATAAATACATGATCTCCAAATGTTACTTTAGCACCATCTAAAATCACGGTATTATGATTTGCGAAAAAGCCTTCCCCAATTTCAATGTTGGAACCATAATCACACCAAAATGGCGCATTGATTTCAAATGAGCCTTTTGTTTTACCAAGCAATTGTTTCATGATTTTAGTTTGTTCTTCTGTATTGGATGGCAATAAGGAATTAAATCTAAAACATAAATCTTTAGCAGTGCGACGCATTTCAATTAACTCTTTATCAAAATTCGCATCATATAACATTTGCTGTTCCATTTTTTCTTTTTCTGTCATAGATCATCTCCTATTTGGTTAAGCTCTCTATGATTTCTTGATATTTTTCATCATCTTCTTTGGTAATCGAGCGATACACTTTTGCAGGTGTGCCAAAGGCAATGACATTTGCTTCTATATCATGCGTTACTACACTCCCTGCTCCGATGATAGAGTTTTCCCCAATGGTGACACCTGGTAAAACGATAACCCCTGCCCCTAACCATACATTGTTTTCTAAGCGCACGGGACGATTCATTTGATACTTATGTTTTCTTAAGATGGGAGAGATGGGATGCTCTGCCGTCACAAGACAACAATTTGGCCCAATCATACAATCATCCCCAATTGTAATATCCACATCATCCACAAACATCACATTGAAGTTAATGACGACATTTTTCCCTACATGTACATTTTTCAAACCCCAATTCGCCTGTATAGGTGGAACAATATATAACCCTTCTCCATACGTACCTAGGCATTCTCTTAATAATTCTTCTCTTCGCTTTAAACCTTCTGGTGTTTCACTTGTTTGGTTTAATTCATGAAGCTTTTCAACGAGTTCGCCTTGAAACGCTAACATCTCTTCATCAGAAGAATCATATACTTCACCAGTACTAATTCGCTCTTTAAACTGCAAGAATTTCTCTTCTTGATTCATTCGCTTCACCTTTCATAAACAATTGTGTTTTCGATATATTAAGAATCTACTCGATTTTGATATTTATCTAACAACGCATCCACACCTTTAAGACGCTTAACTTGTGGATTTCGATATAGTTTGCCTCGTGCCATAACCATAGTTACATTGCGCAACGTTTTTAAATCTTCTAATGGATTATCTTTCACCACAATAAGGTCTGCACACTTTCCTTCTTCAATACTACCTGTGATATCGCCAATTCCTAAAAGTTGGGCATTTCGTAAGGTTGCGGTATAGAGCGAAAATTTACGAGATACCTCTAAATATTGGTGGAAGTAATCCACTTCACGCCAGAAATTATAGTGGGTGATAAAAGGACAACCCACATCGCTTCCCATCCCAACCGGAATGCCATTTTCTAAACAAGCTTTAGCGCAATTGATAATACCTTCAAAAACGATTTCACCATTGATTTTTCCAATCTCTGGGGCATTACTTTCATTTAGTTCAAATTTTGCATAAGGAAGTGCGGGAGACAATGTACATACATCAATGGCCCCTTTTTCTTTGAATAAGCGAAGGATTTCTTCGTCTGGCGTTGCACCATGTTCAATCGTATCAACCCCATTTTCTAAGGCAACACGAACCCCTTCTGTACTTTCCACATGGGCCGCAACGCGATAACCTAAACGATGTGCTTCTTCACATGCTGCTTTGACAATTTCAGGAGGCATCTTTAAAATGCCTGGTTCCCCTGCTTCAGAGGCATCCATGACTCCACCTGTAATCATGAGCTTAATTAAATCTGGTTTCGTTTGGGCAATTTCACGAACATGTTGTTTTGCTTGTTCTGGGCTCGTTGCTTCGGTTGCTAAGGAACCCGCAAAGTGGCCACCAGGTACCGATACCCCAGTATTTGCCACAAGAAGACGTGGTCCATCTAGTTTTCCAGCTAAGATAGCATCACGGTTTTGCCCATCAAGATCTAGGATTCCTCCAACGGTACGCACGGTTGTAACTCCACTCATGAGGGCATCCTTTGCGTATCCTGCTTCCATTTTTTTGACAACGCTTAAAACAAATGGAATCTTTGTTAATACTTCAAATAGACGTTTATAATTTTTTGGTTTCTCATTTGGTTTAGTAGCCTTTCCAGCTGCGGCTAGATGGGCATGCATGTTGATTAAGCCAGGCAACAAATAGGAACCTTGTAAATCTATGGTTTCATACCCTTCTAATTGTGCATCCTTTTGTGGCACAATCTTTACGATTTGATCCCCCTCCACGAAAACCGCATAATCCGACATGACTTCCATATCTTCTTTACCATTTAAGATATGTCCGTTTATAAATACATATTTCATTGTTTAACACCTTCCTCTTTTGTATACTTATGAAACTGTTTATATGCAAAGAAAGCCACAAGAATACTCATGGTTCCAATCACACCTTCTAACGCAATTGAGTTAAAACCTATTTGCGCTAAATAAGCAGTAATCATATCAACTAAAAAATGTACCCCAAAGGCAAGGATAAATAACGCAGGTTTCTTATGTTTTACAGAAAGCCACACAAAAATGGATAAACTGATTTGTAATAGAATCGCAAAGACACGCTCAACCATTCCCAATAAAAACATCCAGGCTGGTGTTGTGCGCAAAGTTAACAATATATCATTTATTTGTGCATGAAATTCCGTAGGTACGGTGGCGAGTAGTTGATCTCCTAATAAAAGATAAATAAGATTGTTGATTGAAGTAATTCCTAATACAACAAGCACTTCAAGGCCTCCATGACCTGCCCCATACATAAGCGCATTATAATTATTTGGTAAGTACTTCTTTAACCATGTCTTGAAGGCGATTAAACGACCCACCTCTTCAAAAAGAGCCGCCATAAAGCCTCCATAAAGGGCATATAAAAGCGCATGATTTAAAATGGATTGCCCTATATTACTGTTTAGGATGAATGAATGCAAAGAGCTTTCGATTACAAAGGCAAACACAAACATGACTAGGCAACCCACAAAGAAAGGAAGCACATCTGCCTTTTTCTTAAAGTATAAAAATAAAAGGAGCGGTGTTAAAAAAGCGAATAACAACGCACAAACGATACATATAAGCGTAGGAATTGGAACATGATTCATCATCGTACTTTTATAGTAACAATAGAAATTCACGAAATCAACGCGGACTCCTATTTCTCCTCTTTACACTTTGTTTCTTATTAGGAAGGATGAAGCGTACAAACGCATTTGTCCAAACACTCAAAAGAATAATCACTATAATTTGTAATACATAATAAAGCACACTTGAAGATTCCCTTGCGATTTTCGCTATGAAGAAAATAGGATATTGCCACAAATAAATCTCATAGCTATATTTACTGAACCACTGGCATAAGCCTATATCTAAGCGTTTTGTAAAACGGGGATTCGTATGAATCAATACAAACAGAATCACACCCACAAATAATGCATAAAGCACTAAACCATATCGATAAACACCTAAGGCTGTTCCTGGCACAAACAAGAAAACCACCGTAGAAAGAACCAAAAAGCTTATTAAGAGTAATAAGGCGAATGGTGTTTTAAATGAGATGGTTCTTTTTCGATTTTGTAATTTGTGATACCACAAACCAAGATACGCTCCTAGTAGTAAGGCATGTATCCGTGTATCGGTTCCATAATACAGTTGGGTTGTGGTTGTTTCGGTAAAGATGGCTTTAACTGGTAAAACAAGCAAAGACATAAAGACAAATAAGCCAAAGAGTTTAAGATTCTTTCTTGTGAGTTGATAAAGCTTAAAGACAATTGGCCATACCAAATCAAATTGAATCAATATCGCGATATACCAAAGATGAGTAAACGCCGACGTATTGGCAAGATTCGCAAAATAATCCGCTTGTTTTGAAAGCTGCCAATAGTTGTTATATCCAAGTAATACACTAACGACTTCCTCTTGGACAGATGTCAAGCGGAACATATCGACATGTGCGATGATTGCGATACTAATAAATAAGACGAGGATTAAAGCGGGATAAATACGCAAAAACCGATTTTTATAGTAAACAAATAACTTTTCATTTGGATTATTTGCGGAATGATAGGCACTTAAAAAGCCACTTATGACAAAGAAAATGACAACCCCAAAATACCCACCTTGAATGGTGCGTGGGAAGGCATGATAAAGAAGTACTCCTAATAGAGCGAACGTTCGTAAAAAATCTAGCCCATAGATTCGTTTCTTCTGCATTTACTTCTCCATCGGTACCGGGTTAGGCCACATTGGGAGTGGTCCTAATAAGGCATTATTGATGGTCCTTCTTATCAATTCTGCATAGGCCCGTGATCCCACTTCATTTGGATGTAACCCATCACTTAATATGTATTCCCCAATATGCTCCATCGCGAGCGTTTCCCAATCTATAAGATAGGCATTACTGTGGCGCTTTAAAACATTTTGTAATTTTGCATTCGAATCATTGGTTACTCCAAACGTCGTAATCCAAAAAGTAGGTCTTCCTCCACTATGGGCAATGATATCTTCAATATCTGCTTCTTCTACATAAGAATTGGTAATCAAGGAATATACAACGACATCCCCAAATCCATCTTCTTGTTCTAATTCATATACCGTATTACGCCCTTCATAAAGCGTTCTTCCAAATACCGCATCAAAGTATCCATTTGGGAAACGTTCATACAATTGTGGTAAGGCTGCTAACATGACGGAATCGCCAACCCCTACTACATTCATTTGGCTCGCATCGGTATATAAGTCGCGTAATGTCGCAGGTTTATCCTCTTCCCTTTGGCGTGCTTCTTCTCGTGCTTGCTTACGCCTTTCATTAGCTTCTTCTTGATTCTTTCGTAGCATCACTTCAATTTCTTCCGCTGCTGCTTTGGCTTTTGGGGGTATTGTGAAAAAATCATAAACACCAATCGCAAAAACAATGCATAGGATCATGCTTACGAAAAGAAAAATCAGTCGCTTCCCTCTTTTGAACTTCATTGCTTCCATTATATACAAAATAATAGAAACGTGACTTAGTCACTTGTAGGCATCTTTCATCGAATGCTAATATGGATATAAAGAACAACTATCATAATGAAGGAGGTAATCATGATGGAAGTTAAATTTTATTTATGCGAACACTGTGGCAATATCGTAGCAAAAGTAAAAGATGCGGGTGTACCAGTCGTATGCTGTGGTGAGCCAATGAAAGAGATTGTCGCAAATACAACCGATGCTGCACAAGAAAAACATGTTCCAGTATGCAAATTAAATGGAAACATTGTCGAAGTAAATGTTGGAGAAGTAGATCATCCAATGACAGAAGAACATTACATTGAATGGGTACTCCTCCAAACCAAACAAGGCAACCAAAGAAAACAACTCAAACCAGGGGAAGCACCAAAAGTATGCTTTGCACTAGTTGAAGGAGATGAAGTCGAAGCGGTTTATGCTTACTGCAATCTCCATGGTCTTTGGAAAGCTTAAAAAACAGAAATCCTGAACATTCAGGATTTTTTTCTTATGCGTGCTATAATTCTAATAGCACAATGCAGGAGGTAAACGCATGAAATCAGATGTGATTACAATTGAGTCAAATGGTCAAGGCATAGAAGAAGCGCTCGCCACAACCGAGGCAGTTGCGAACTACAAAAACCTGTCCCATAAAGATTCTTTAAAACTTCGCTTATTAACGGAAGAAATGATGGGTTTGATTCAAGGTTTAACTGGCGAAACACGCTCTGAATTCTATATTGAAACAGAGGAAGATCAATTTAAACTCCATATGCGCACGCAAACCTTTATGGATTCCACAAAACGCAAGAATCTTCTTGATGCTACAACTTCTGGTAAAAATGCTGCAGCCGTTGGCTTTATTGGAACCTTGCGCAACCTATATGAATCCACCTTTGAATACCCAGATGGAAATGTCGCAAATTATATTTCTCTTGGTTTTGTCAGCAGTGCAGATCCTAGCGCGATGTCTACCGCATCTTGGTCGTTAGGCCAATATGTCAAATCGGTAAAGGATAAAGAAGAAGCACAAGAAGCATGGGATGAATTAGAAAAATCCATTATCGTAAATGTCGCAGATGAAATTGAAGTGTCAATTAAAGGTGACGAAGTTGATATGGTCGTTTATAAAAAGTTTAAAGGAGAAAATGCATGATTATCACAAAGAAACAAGATGGGGATAAGTTGGTAATTTCCCTCAACGGGCGTCTTGATACCACAACGGTAGCTAGTTTAGAAGAAGAACTCGGAAATTCCTTAGAAGGCATCAAAGATTTAGAATTTGATTTTTCCGAATTAGAATACATCTCTTCGGCTGGCCTACGTGTCTTACTCGCAACCCAAAAGAAGATGACCGATGGAAAGACAATGAAAATTACGCATGTAAATGATTTGGTCAATGAAATCTTCGAAGTCACGGGTTTCCAAGAATTCCTAACCATCGAATAAATCGAGTCTTACGACTCGATTTTTTATACTTATTCTTCTGTACCATGATAGATGAAACATAACATTGTTAAGTCATCAAATTGTTCTTCCTCTTTCACAAATTCATCTACCGCTTCATTCATATTATCCAGTGTCTTTTTAATGCTCGCATCTGGTTCTTTATTTAATACTTCGCAAATTCGATCGGTCCCAAAGAGTTGACTTTCGCTATTTGTTGCTTCAGGTAAGCCATCCGTGTAGACGAAGATTTTGGAACCTGCTTCAAGTTGAATCTCATAATCATGATACTTGACCCCTTCCATGCCACCAATGACAAAACCATGTTTATCCTTAAGCATTTCATATTGTCCATTCGCATGTTTGATAAATGGATATTCATGTCCTGCATTTGCGGCCGTTAATTTCCCGGTGGAGATCTCTAATATGCCCATCCATACGGTCACAAACATCTCTTCTGGATTATGGTCACAAATCTTTTCGTTCACATTCGCCAATACTTCGGCAGGACTTAAACTATTAGTTGCTCCCGTATGAATTAGCAACATCGAAATCATCATAAATAAGGCAGCTGGAACACCTTTTCCAGATACATCTGCGATTAAGAATCCGACATGGTCATCATCAATGAGATAGAAATCATAGAAGTCGCCACCCACTTCTTTCGCTGGATCCATACTTGCATAAATATCGAATTCCTTCCGTTCAGGGAATGGAGGAAATTGCGAAGGTAACGTATGCGATTGAATCCGTGCAGCTAGCGACATTTCTGTGCTAATTCTTTCTTTTTCCGATGTGATGGTTTCGATTTCATGTAAGTAATCGTCCATTTCTTTTGTCATAGAAACCACATCTTTTGCTAAAATACCAATTTCATTACCCGCACGTACATCTGCTAAATTTTCTTTCACAAGCGCACTATTTTTGGTTCGCTTATAATTTCGAATGCTTTCCTGTACCTTTTTCAAAGGACGTAATACCATCTGCCAAATCATACCCAATAGGATTCCTGCAAGGGCAATCAGATAAAAGACGGTAAACAATGTTTGCCGATTGGTATACATATCAATATCATTTGTAAGTACCGATAGGCTATAGGTTAAGCCAATGAGAATTTGATGCCCATCGACTTCATCTAATAAGCCATAATAATCAACATAACCACCCGCATCCGCAAGATGCATGGATTGTTTTACCGCATCTTCCATAGCTGCTTGTTGGGAGGCATTCACATCAGATTCCGTGCCTAGCACATAAACTTCTTCATAGTTTTTTCCACGCTTACTCTTCCCATCTCCTGCACTAAATAAGAAAAACTGATGGTCATAGGGTGGATTCGTTAATACGCAGAATAAATAATCGATATTATAAGCTTTCTTAATTTGATTGATTCGCGTAATGAGCCAAGAATAAACAATTTCAGAATAGAGTTTTTGATCTTCTTCTGGAAGCGCCATGAGTTCTTCTGCGGTTACATATCGAATTTGTAAGTCTGGATTACGCTTTTCAAATTCACGACTTTTCGCTTCGGTTTTGGTGCCACTTGAAAAATCGACATCGTATTCAATATCCAATTTATCCGCATGTTCATACCAATAGCGTAATAACCATCGGTAACTAGGATATTCTTTGACTGCACTTGAAATCTCTTCAACAATTTCACCCGTTCTTGTCTCCGTCTGCATACGAATATTCGCATCCGAAAAAGCACGTTGTGAAAAATAAGTAAGCACACCAATTAAAAGTGTTCCTACCAAAAACAATATGGCAATTTGAGGTATAATACCGATATGTTTTTTACTTGATTCCGCCATTGTTTTACACTTCTTTTTCATTATAAAGGCATTTCACATTGAACTCAATTTCTTTTCTCTTACTGTAAATACGCAAAATAGGTCATAATCGTAAACAATAATACAAGTCCACCCAAAATACAGGCTTGTTTCAAGCGATGCGCACTGATTAAACCAATGAATTCACGTACGGCTGCATTAGGCCAAAAATACCATTTGGTCTTTGCGCCCATTCCGAAGGCTTTCATTTTTACATAGCGCGCATTGATGCCACTACGAAAAACATGATAATTCGAGGTTGAAAAGGCAATCTCCCCCTCTGGATTCACTTCATCAATAATCTTTTTTGAAAACTTCATATTCTCATAGGTACTTGTGGACTTGTTTTCTTCTAAAATTTGCGTATGAGGGACTCCCTTTTGAACAAGATAATTTTTCATACACGCACTTTCCGCAATCACTTCATCTTTCCCCTGCCCACCTGAAGTAATAAACAAACATTTTTTCCCTGTTTGTTCCATTTGTTTTTGATAAAACTGATAGGCACGCTCAATCCGGTCTCTTAAAAGAGGTGTTGGGGTACCATCCGGTTGAATTCCACATCCTAGAATAATTAAGAAATCTTTGTTGTAGGCCGGTTCATAGCGCCCTGCTAGATAATCCACCACAATGACGCCAAACATCATACATTCAAAGTATAAATAGATCACCGCAAATACATTTGTCATAAAGTCATGCCACATCACTTCTTGTTGACTCCCTGCTTTTGCATAATCAAAAAAGAATAGGAATACAACGCCACCTACTAAAGCAATGGCTAAAAGAATTCCTAACACATTCACAAAGACCGTTTTCTCTTTTCTTAGTAAAAAGAGATTGGAAACAAATAAGGCAAGTGCCAATACAAAGATAAGTGGTGCACTATAAAACATATAATCTTTCGCAGCCCGTAATAAAGTGTAGAGAATTTGGTCTTGATTATAGATTTCTGGTTGACGCACCATATGAAAAGTCAAAGAACTTTGTGTAATAATCACAAATAATAAAAACGTAGAAAAACCAATATAAAAGATGGTGTTATAGGAATAGGGATTATAGCGAACTTGTCCAATCAAGGTATGAAACAATAAGCCTAATACGATAACAAAATAAAGGACCAGAATAAGATTAATGAGAAGACCATATTGCGGTGGTTTCATCAAAACAAGCCCCCACACCACCAACAACATAAAAACACTCAAACCAGCGATATTCCATAACTTCGGTTTTTTTAATTGTTTGTTTGGTACATTTTGTTTCTCTAAGGTCATTTCCTTATTATTATAACTCCAATAAAAGGATGGTTTTATCCATCCCTATTATTCATAAAGAATCTTTTTTCTCTTTTAGGCGCATAGAAAGCGTAAGACACGCTCTTTATAATCGCTAGCCATATCATATACCGCATGCCCATAACCATCATATAGATAGCATTCCACACGCTTACTACTAGTTAAATGTTTAGCGATTTGAATAGTTGCTTCTTCATCAAAAACATGATCTTGTTTATCCCCTAGCACAAAGGTTGGACACGTAATCTTCTCTAAATCATTTAAACATACAAAATCTTTAATTGATTCCGCAAACTGAATGAAGCGTTTTCGTTCTTCTTCGGTAATGGTTTTAGCCATAGCACGAAACGATTCTTCCATTTGAAGATAGAACGCTTCCGGGTACACCGTTTTCCCAAAGCTTAAACATAGTTTTTCCAATTCTTTTCTTTTGGCATCCTCTACCCATTCGCCAATTTTTTGATAGCGCGATGGGGTTACTTCTGCTGTTGTAGAACCAAGCACTAATTGTTCCACGATTTCTGGGTATTGGCTCGCTATTTTCATGGCAATCATACCCCCTAAGGAAATCCCAAATAACGAAACATGCGTAAGCCCTAATATTTCTATTTGGTCCACGACATCTTTAACCATGTCTTCAATCGTATAGGTTTCCACCACATCTCTTTGATAATCCAATAAATAAATGGTGAATTCTTCTTCCAATACTTGATAGGCTTCCACAATTAAGTCTTTGGATTCCAAAACACTTTCAACGCTTAGGCCTGGTAATATGACAAGATTTCGTTCCCCTTTTCCAAACTTAAAGTAGTTCATCTATTCCTCTTTTCTGAAATCCTAATTCTTTTTCGTTTTAATTGCTTCTTGGATTAGATCTTCTTCATAACACATGGAGGTACTGGTGCCTCCATCAAGACGAAGCGCATTATAGACATCAAGTTCTAATAAGAAATCTTGTACTTTTTCATCGCGCATACCATTCCAGAAATTGATTAAGAAATAGGTGCCATCTTCTTTTTGGGCAAGACAACTAAACGCATAATCATTCGTATGATAGACATACCAGCCTTCCCCATCGGTCAGATCTTTTCTTTCTCCATTTACAATATAGGTATAAGAGCCGGATAAAGCACACTCCGATTCAACTTCTTCACCAATCCATCCCGTATCATGAACCACATCTTCGCCACTATAGACTAGTTTCATCAATCCCGTTCTTTCCCAATAGGCGGTCACATAGCCACTTCCATAATCTGGCATATTCGGCTCGCCTTGAAAATCCGTCCATTCCCCAGCCATGCGAAGTCCTCCTACTGGTTGTCCAGCGTTTGGATTGGTATGCCATGCATAGTAGCTCGCATTAATCCCACCAACACGCTGATACCCTTCACTCACAAGTCCCCAATCATAAATCTGATTAAGCCATTCCGCATGTCCCATATAATCTACCTTGATAAAGGTTGTATCTGAAGGTTTGACTTCTAACATGTCATAATTCACCCCATTAAAGTTTCCCATGTGGTGTGTAATCTTGGCATCGGTTCCTTCTAATGTATAAATATTAAGCGCAGAGCCTACGGTATTATTTGCGCCTAATATAAATGTATTGGAGTAACCTTGGCCCCAAGCTTTATTGACCATTTCTGCTTTTACAATTTGTGTATGTTGCAAAAGCGCAACAAGTCCCATACACAAAATGGTTGTTAAGTTTACCAGTTTCTTCATATGGAAACCATCATAACTGATTTTAAAGCGAAAAGATAGCATGAAAATACATCCTATCCTGTTGTAAAATGAATAACATGAAAAAAAGAATTTTTTTATTGACTCTCGTTTTATTTCTAACTGGTTGCATGGTAAAAGAAGAAGCAATCGATATCACGGTCTTTCATAATACCTTGGCTTCTACTTATTCAGGCCGTGTAAAACAAAAATTACCAAATGGGAATGGACAAGCCATTTTAGAAAATAACGCAATGGTGGAAGGTGAATTTGAAGAAGGCATTTTTATTTCTGGTGAGGCAAGCCAAGTCCCCTATTCCCTTACTAATAACACGCAAACAATCAAAGGTGCTTATACAGGTAACGTTTCGAATCAACTTCCAAATGGCGAAGGCTCCTTTGAGGCAGATGCCTTTTCTTACCAAGGAAGTTTTGTGGATGGAGCAATTGAAAAAGGAACGCTTTCCGCAAGTTCCTTCCATATTGATACACCTTTTGAAGTACTTGAAGGAAACTATAACGGGGATGTATTAAAAGGTTTAGCAGAAGGAAATGGAACTTTTACATACCAAGAAAATAACACGCCCATCGAAATCTCAGGTACCTTTACAAACAATATGTTTGATGGCTTACTTACCAAAACCATCCATTATTCAAATGCGACAAAATCGTATCCTGTTTATTACCAAAAAGGATGGCAATTACAAACTGCTGTCTCCATGATTGCGTATCTTGAAGGCATGCGTAATACTTCTTATCGTTTGAGTGAAGCACAATCCACCTTCATTAGTGAACACGCTGCCCTATTTGAAGGAGAAAAGAAAGAGCTTGATTCTTCTGATGAAGTAAATTCTTCTTTTTCGTATGAACAGTTTAATGAAACCGATGCGCCTAATTTTATTCGGATTCAAAATGCGACCATTAAATCCATTCAACGCTATCAGCCTTATGAAGAAGCAAACACCGTCACGTCTATGATTGTTCAAAACGCAGATGGATGGTACCACCTTGTCTTTGCGTATTCTGTAGATGAGGTGCACCGAGACGATTACGTTGATATCTATGCACTTCCATTATGCAGAAGTACACTCACAGCTCCCGAACAAGACTATCCCGCAATTGATGCGGTAGGCGCTTTTGTATTACAACATTAATAAATCGATTTGATTCAATCCTTGTTCTAATCTTAAAAAGAACTCGTATCACCATCAGCGTGTTACGAGTTCTTCTATTCTTTCCAACATTTTCAATTTGTGAATAAATACCGCAAGGCATCCTAATAATCAATCACAATTTTCCTACAGTCTCTACATAGATATACCTCTACATAAGAGCGACCTGCTAAAGGAGGTGTTGCGAGATTAAATTCCCCTTTACTCTCTTTGGGACGATTCATAAAACGAACCTCTTTCATGAAATTGATTGGTTCTGAGCTTTCAATCACGCCCTTTTCCATTCCCTTACCACAATACGGACACATCATTTTCTTCACCTTAATTCTTTCTTTTACCTTAATCTTCCTTCGTTAAAACCTTCTTCTGCCAACTGTACTTTCCACATTTTGGACACTTCATATATCTTGTTCTACCATAATGCATCGCAAGATTGGTCTGCCAGTATGTAGGTACATATCTGTGGTGGCAATTCTGGCATTCATAGTATCCGGCCTTTTGCTCAATGCCCACGGCGATAAAAGCTACCGTAAATATCATTATGAGAGCAAACACGATAAGTGCAATTCGCAGCCAGACTGGCATCTCTAAAAATGAAGCCACAAACACCATAATCAGTCCGGCAATGACGGCAGGAATCGCAATCCAGTATTCCATCTGAAGCATCTGCCGGTTCTTTTCTTCAACCTCACGTTTCATTGCGAGAAGATTTTCTTCTGCCCTTTTATCATACGCTTTTTCCATAATTCTTTCGCCCGACAGGAGCTCATTAACATTAATCTTTAGAAGATCACAAAGTTCTAACATAATTCCAGAATCTGGCATCGCCTTTCCGGTCTCCCACTTTGATACAGCCCGATCACTAATTCCAAGTTTTTCTGCAAGCGTAGCTTGTGTCATGCCTTGTTCTTTTCTACAGGATGCTATGAATTTTCCTATTTTGATTTGATCCATATCGGGCACCTCCTTTCAAACTTAAGATTAGCTAAAAGGGTTAATATTTTACACGAACCAGTGGTTGATATCTGCATATTCTAACGTTAGTTGGGTTATTATTCGATTCCCTCTAAAAGCTCTTTTACATATATTTCTGGATGATTAATGGAATATTCGCCATGATATAGATTGTCTTTTATTTCAACTTGGCTTTTAGATAAACTCGCATGTAACTTTTCTGCAGAGCGTTTCATTTTGGATTCTTCTTTTTCACCAACGATAATACGAACCTTGGCGTGACAATTTTGAATTTCAGGTTTTAATTCATATTCTGTACTTGCCTTAAGGAAAGCAATCATATTCTTCTTTGAGATTTTCGATGTATCTCGATAATAATCTTCAAATAAATCTTCGCGTATACGAAGATAACGAAATTGCATCTTCGCAAACCATTTCTTTTGGATAAGCGAATAACTTGATGCAATGGATGGTCCAAGTAATGCGTTTGTTAGTTTGGTAGGAATCACCGATGCACTTTCAATTATTGCATATTTACAAATATCTCTGCGTTCTCCTAGCATTTCTACAAGTACTTGCGCCCCAAGAGACAACCCTCCAATAAGTAAAACAGAACCACCATATGCCTTATCAATGTACGAAATGATTCGTTTCGCATTTTCTTCTATGCTAATGAAGTCATTTTCACTATCCCCGTGACCATCAAGGATGGGTAATACGACATGATATTGATTACTAAGCAATTCTGCTTCTGCTCTATAATTCCACCATGAAAGGCCACCACCATGAAGTAGCATAATCACATCATTATGTTGTTTCCCGTATTCTATGATTCGCATACCGTTCTAATTACATCTTTATTCATGATTGCTACCAGAAATCAATACCAGTTGTACTTGTAATAGGAACTTGCACTACCCATTAAAAAGCTATTAATCATTTGCGCATAACGGGCAGGTGTCGTTTCTATATCTGTATATTCAAACTTGAATTGGGCATTCTCATACCAATCCTCTTCTCCTGAAGGAATCCTACTAATCGCTTCACTTACCAGGCCATTTTCCTTTGTCAATTCATATTTTGCCTCGATTCCAGAAGGTCCTACGCGATGCACAACAGAAGCAACGCTGACAATACCATCCTTATCATATTCCGCTGTATAGGTTCCACTAAAGCGCAACCATTCTTTTTCTTCTTCTCCTCCCCAGTTCGCATACATTCCCGTATTAATCGTTTTCACTAGCAAACCATTCTGTACCGTAATCGCAATGGAATCGACCTCTTCCGCAAAATCAGCGATATCCATTTCCAGATTAACACTTCGTGCATCACGCAACACCATCGTGAAATATTCGTCCCCATTACCATATTGGTAAAACAAAGAATCTGTACCCATCTCGTTTTCTTCATACACGTTATAAACGCGCCCATTAAGATATTCCGTTTCCGATAGGAGAGTGCCTTCTTCATTATAAGTTTTTCGATTTGTTGGAATCCCATTTTCAAACGTATATGCAAAGTTCGTTATGGTGTGCAAATCTGCTCCTATCTCAAAGACATCAATCGATACTGGATATCCATTTTCATAAGTAAAATCATACGTTCGAACTGGGATCCATTCCTTTGTCTCAAAGTCCACATTGTATTCTGTTACCGTTTTAACTAAACGTGGTTGCATGGTTGTCTTTGTCGCTTGCGTACAGCCAGCTAATGAAAGCAAAAGGATGACTGCCACAATAAGTGAATATAATTTCTTTATAAGCAAACCTCCTCGCTTTCCTTCCTTTGCTTTGGCACTTCGTATTTTCATAACCGCTCCTCAAATCTTATTTAGTAATGCTTTATTGATTCATGAGATCCTCACAGAGGCTAACAATCATCTCGTCTTTGTCCCAGCGTTCTTTTATCGTTTTTATCACCTCATAATCATCTGGTTTCAGCTTAAAGTTTTTTGCTTGATTTAGGAATTTGACTATTGCAATCTCAGGCTCTTCAACAAGACTGATGCCACGGCATGGACTTTCATCAAGAAGTGCTGCCATAATCTTGCTGATGCTAGTAAAACCTTCTTGCCTTAGGTGGCTGTCCAAAAGTGAGGCTGCATCAGATTTGTTCCACGCCTCTATCGCTGTATAAGATGGCATCACGCCATTATCCACGCCTTCTGTCAAAAACCACTGCTTAATCTCCCATGTCTCTGGTTTCAGGAATGCACATACATGCACCCTTCCCCAACCATATACATGTTTTGCAATCTCAAATATCAGATCATTACCACCATCCCATTTTTGGATAATGGGCAAGCAAGACCAAGTGAATTCATTGCAATATGCAAGGTCCGTGATGATTTGCTTAAAGCCCTTAACCTTATCTTCCGTAGCTTTATGATGTAGTGAAAGACCAATTTTGACAAGTTCTTTATCTTTTGCCATGGTCACAAGATGCATGCCGTAAGAATACGCATGTATGGGATTAATATGGCTTGCATTTTCTTCTATGATTTCAGATAGACCGCCTCCAAACTCAAGAGCTCTCTGGGTCTTTGTAAGTTTCAGAAAAAGTTCATCTGCAGTATCGATATGCCCACCCACCATTGCATTCAAAGCATCTACAAGAAGGTCTACCTCTTCATCATTTAGATTTCTTGGCTGCGTGTGAAAGTAAGTGATTCCATCTTGTGCACCATCCGCGAAAAGAAGACTGTTTTCATCATCTGGATCTTTCGGTAGGTTAAAATCGCGTGGGAGCCTCCCATCACTGTCTAAGTTTTCTCTGATAATTGCCAGAATCGGCTTATCGTACATGTTATTCTCCTTTACGAGTTACTATGTTTGGACTCTAAATGATCCAATGAAACTTTATCTGTAACTCTTTGTATTCTTTCCCTACCAATCTCCATTTGTTGTGCGTGTCTTAGTACAAGTATTTGTCTTTATTTACTCGAAGCCATAACATCACCTTGTTTTTGACATCAATACTACCGTCTCGACGAAACTTCTCTGTCCCAACATATCCTTTTTATCCACTAAATATCTTAAGTTCTCTATTCCTCAAATTCAATATATTTGCAATTTTGGGGAATAGAAGTATTTGTCATTCACTTTTCAAAGCTGAGAATTTGTATTGTTTTATACCGACTATATGGCTAAAGTTTTATCCGGGTAGATAGACGATGTAAATAATTTCATCCTTGCTGAAATACCTATTCAAGTAATTTTTGCGTATTTACGCATTTTTTACTCGAAATCCATTTGTGACAAAAAGGAGAAACATCTTGCTTCTCCAAATTCTTCTTCATCTAATCAATTGTATTTTATAGTTCTTTTTTTAGAATAATCTTTTCTGCAGTTCTATATTCTTCGAGAAAACCTTCTTTAAAGAACATATTAATAGCTGAATTATCAATAGCTATATCATCATACAAGACAGGGATTTGATTTTCCTTCGCAGCTAAACAAAGCATTTTCAATCCCTTAGCACCATATCCACGTCCTCTATATTCGGAATAAATGATGATATTTGCTATATACCCATCATATTCGGGATCATAGTGATATGCAATTTCTCCTACAAAAGCATTCTCATTTTTTAAATACCTATAGTATCTAAGATTCTCGTGGTCAACAATCCAATGTTGATACCACGACTGCCATTTTTCCTTTGGAAATGGTATGATTCCTCCCCAAGCATGATTATATGCCATCGTTTTTTCATCAGCCAAAAGTTTTTCTCGGAACCACATATCCTCCAATGTAGGGATTACTAATTCAAGCATCACCAGGCATCCTCCTTATATGAACTTGAAATGCCTCAAGGCACACATAATCATTTCTTCCTTCTTAAGAGTGCATTGTGGCTGTCTGTATTTCTCATTTTTATGCGGATTAAAGTTATCCTCGAATTCATCAAGGTCTAATTCAACCCTAATAGAATGGTCGATATGTTTTTGGGATAACTTAACAACCGGTTCTACATGGCAAGAGTGAACATTACCGTTTTTTATACAGAACGAGCTCCGGATTCTCTCCATCTTTTTCGTAGGTACAGATCAATATGAAATCCATGTTGGCAAGAATGCCAAAGCATCTCTCTCCTCCGAACTCTGATGGCATCTGATTCCCAA
>JAGAVW010000051.1 GCA_017941735.1 Solobacterium sp.
AACGTTAAATTTCTTGCCAATTATAACTTTTCCCCATCCTTCCTCTTTCCATAATCTGTAAATTTCTAATTTGTCTTCATAAGTTAATTTCATAAGAAAAACCCCTCCATTAGGTTGTCCTAATTTTGGGGTTCAGTACACATCTAGCGCTTTTTTCTAATAGTTCAACATTGGTGTCCAGTGTTTTGCGTTATAGATATCAGTCAAGACATAACCATATTTTAATGGTTGGTTTTCTAATTGAATTGTTCCCACTTCCAAATCAACTTCTTGGTCTTCAAAAATGGTTGTGGTAATAGGAGAACCAATGGTGTATTGGTCATTGAATTTTCCGTTATAGTCATAATAGTCTGCGACAAATTGGAAGGTATATTCTTTACCTGCTTCAAACACGACATTTTTTCCATCGATGTCTTCTTCATAAACAATTTGTCCACCAATGATTCCACCATCAATATTGTCTTCCGTAAATTCAATTAAGAGATTGACGCGTTCGGTCACAGTTTCCCCTTGTGTATCCGTATGGGTCATTAAGGTTGGCACATAACCATTTACCACATAACCCGTATCATCCGGATATTCTTCACTCAAGATATAATATGGAACGACCTGATCTTCAATGGAAATCCATAAGCCATCATAATCGGCTTTCAAACTTCCATTCTCATCAAACTCGAAAACATTGTCATAACCTAAATCAATATAGCCACTGCCATCATCGACCCAAACATTGAGCGCAATATTTTGCATCAAAGCCCATTGGTCTTCCGTAAGTGCTAAGGTATATTTCCCATCTCGCTCTGTAAACACGAGATTACTATTGTCGACATGGTTACGTCCTAAGATGGAAGAGAATAAATCAACCGAACTGGAATCCACAACTTGGCCACCTAATAAATCATAGAGTGAACCATAGCTATTTGTGGATGGTTGACTTGCGCCACTCATCAATAAGCTTAAGATATCTTCGGTTGTATAAACTTGGCCATTGGATACTTGGCTACCACCAAGTAAATCATAAATGGAGTTAGAAGAAGCATTATTGACGATTTGTCCACTTGAAGCAAGCGACGCAAAGGAAGTAATTGCTTTGGTATAATCCGAACTCATCCCAATGTTGTTGTAGATTAGGGAAACGGCACGGATTTTATTCATCGCGTTATAAGGGAAGTAAATACTTAACCCATACGCATTCTTCATGTTATAAACACGGTTATACTTCACGCAATTGCCTACAGCATTAGCTAAATTAACCGCATTGGTTGTGTTGATGTTTGCGCAGAAATGCACGAGGTCAATTTGGTCAATCTTATTGGATTGCGCAAATTCTTTAGTGACGCTACGGGCATTCGCAATTGCTTTAAAGTTTTGGGTATTAATCGCATTATCAATTTCTTTTGAGAATGCAGATAATGCACTTGGTACGGTTGCTTCAAATTCACCTAAGTCTACCATCGATAAGGAAATCTTATCGCGTGGTGAATTTTGATAGGACACTTCCACAAAGTCATCAATAATTCTTTGTCCTAATTGTAATGTTGGGGTGGAACTATTTTGAGAAATCATATTGACCCAATTGGTATAATACCAACCCATACCAGGTTCTGTTTCTTCTGAAGCAATTAAGTAATCCGCATAAGGCGATACTGCCATTGCGGTTTCCACATTCGCCATTAAGCAGGCATCAAACCCAATCACATCAAATTTTGTATTAGAAGCTTTTAAGACTTCCGCAATACGGTCCACACTCATCGTGCTATTTGGATAGTTTTGGTCATACCCATAGCCAGATACAGATCCTCCACCATGGTCCCAGAAAATCAACATATAACGATCCGCTGGGAAATTGGAAACTCCATATTGGATGAAATCATAAAGCGTATTTGGATCGGTCATAGCCTTTAAACCAACATTTTGATCTAATGGGACAAGACCACCATTTACTGCACGATATCTTTGGTTGGTACGATTACTAACGATATTGTTGTTCCATTTTTTTGTACCACCAGTTTCAATGATGATATTCACATTTTCTGAAATATTTGCGGATACAATTTCACTTAAATCAGCAGTACCCATTCCATAGTTTGTCTCTAAGTCGGTACCACACATATAAATTAAGATGGTCGCAATATCACTGCCATTGCCTCTTAATTTTGTGAACTTCTCCCGCACACCACTTGCGTTATTTGTGTTCAGGGCAGTGGAGTTTGTATCGGCATAGGTCGTTGTAGGTTGTACAAAGTGACCCGTTGGACTTGCGTTAATCACACTGTTACTTGTTGGTTCTGGCGTTGGGGTTGGGGCAACAGTTGGAACGGGTGTAGGTTGTGCCACGTTACTTGTTTGTCCACTATTCCCAAGTCCACTTGTTAAACAACTAATCAACAAGAAAGCTAAGATGATAAATAATAAAATCTTCAACAACGGACTTCCGCCACGTCTTCTTGTTGTAGTTGTATAAGAAGGTCTTTGTTGGTATTGTTGTTGGTTTGGACGCACATACATGCCTCCAAAGTTTTGTTGTGCATTTTGTTGTTGATTGAGCGCACCTCCTACAATATCTCCAAGAAGGCCACGGTTTCCATCACCTTTTGCGTTTTCATTTGGTTGATTTGGACGATTTCCCGCTTCAACATTTCCCGCTTTTTCTTTGGCGCCAAGAGCTTCTTTCTTATGGACTTCACCACTCGCAGTGGCTTCGCCTCTTTTTCTTCCTCTTGGTCTACGATTTTCTGACATAAAAATTCCCTCCTATCTTTATTTTCATAGAAATAAAAATATTATCCTTATTATAAAGGCTAATTTTAAAATATGCATCGTATTTCGATCATATGCTTTTTTTACTGGTATCTGTTACATTTCTTCTTTTAATTTTCCGAAATAATACAAATCATAATACTCGTTATTCTTATAGACGCCCTTACGAATCGTTCCTTCTTGTCGGAATCCATTCTTTAGTAATACTTTTTGTGAAGCAATATTGGGTGCATATACCGTCGCACTAATGCGGTTGATAGACAATATGAAATGACCCCCTAAGATATACAGTAACGTGGATTTACCCACTATACTTATCGTTGAAAGGAATAAGCGTGTGGGATTACCGCATGCATAAATAGGAGGTCACAATGAAAGTATATATTGGAATTGATG
>JAGAVW010000052.1 GCA_017941735.1 Solobacterium sp.
GTTGATGTTGTTCTTTATCCAAAGAATACTTGGTTCGCATTTCTCTTATTCCATGACGGCTTTAAAACCAATGGAAGCACAAGAAGCGAAAGGTGGAAAGAAAATTGCGGCTTATTTATTCACTTATTTGATTACATTTGTAGCGGCTCTTCCACAAATGACGGTTATTTTGACAAGTTTCATCAAGACTATTAATGGCTCGTTATTTACGAATCAATTCACACTCGAGAACTACGAAAATATCTTCGCAAAGAATAGTACGAGCGCAATTACGAATACCTATTTATATGGCTTATGTGCGATTGGGATTGTTGTGGTGTTTGGAATTCTGATTGCCTACCTAAGTGTACGCAAAAAGAGTGCCCTTACAACCTTCCTAGATACCCTTACGATGTTCCCTTACATCGTACCTGGTTCGGTCTTAGGTATTGCCTTCTTATATGCGTTTAATGGTGCCCCCTTCTTCTTGGGTGGTACGGCACTTATCATGATTATCTCTTTATCCATTCGACGGATGCCTTATACGATTCGTTCTTCTACCGCTATTATTGGACAAATCAGTCCAAATATTGAAGAAGCTTCGATATCTCTAGGGGCTTCGCAATTAAAAACGTTCTTCCAAATTATGGTACCTATGATGATGCCTGGTGTTTTAGCAGGGGCAATCATGAGTTGGATTACACTGATTAGTGAACTCAGTTCATCTGTGATACTATATACAAGTAGAACGATGACGCTAACCGTAGCGATTTATTCTGAGGTTATTCGTAGTAACTTCGGGAACGCGGCAGCGTATTCCACAATTTTAACTATCACCAGTATTATTTCATTATTGTTGTTCTTTAAGTTCTCAGGAGGAAGAGATATTAGTGTTTAATGCTTGTGGTTAATCGTGAGAAGTCATGAAAAAGAAACAGGATATTAAAGAGTACTTAAAAAAATCATTCATTCAATATGCCATGGTATTATTCTTTGCCATGGCTTTCTTGGTGATTGGTTTTTTTGCGTTAAACTATTACATCAGTGTAGTAAGGCAAAACGAAATCAGTAATACCACGTTTACTTCTCTTTTTAGAAAAGAGTACCAACGATATCAAGAAAGTGCAGAAAGCTTTGCGAAACAAAAAGAACTTATAAATACCACGAAGCAAACTTCAACCACAGATCGTACAAAGATGGGTGAGGATTTATATACGTTCGCAAATAGTGGGGACATTAAATCTTATTTTGTTGTGACAGATGTGAATGATGAAGTACTTTTAAGTAATTTAACGAAAGGCAATCAAACAACATTTAAAGAATCATTATTTTATCATCGCGCAAAATCATTGTTGATTAATCGAAGCGATTCTGTACTTGGCATGATCTGCGATGTGGAGCTTGTGAATGATCAAAGTATCATGTATAGCTTTGTGAAAGCGATTAAAGATGAGAATAATCAAATCAGTGGATATTTATTTTTAAATATGCGCAATAATGATGTGTTTGATTATGTGCAATCTTTAAATGAAGAAGTTCTCATTCTTGACCGTTATCAAAATGCGATATTCTCTTCATTTGCATTGCCCAAAGACCCCGGAGATAAGCTTCCTGCGCGTCGTTTTACCATCAATATCGACCGCAACGGAATCTATCGTATCGGTAACACAAGAATGTATGTCCGATCCAACCAAATTCAGGAAGAGGAAATTGAGATTGTAACCCTAACTTCCATAGAACGGATGGTTCAGACTTGGCGGATGGCAGGGGTTTTCTTTGCGCTTGTATTAACGGCTTTAGGAATATTATCCTTCTTGATGGCAAGACTGTATACACGCATCAATGAGCGTGGAGTAAGAGATTTGATGCGTGATTTAGAGGTGAAGAATTTGGAAGAGCGATTCAAACCGCATTTTGTGTATAACGTTATGGAATCGGTTCGTTTTCAAATTGATGAAGATCCAAAAAAAGCAAAAAACATGTTGTTGGCGTTTGCATCCTTAATGCGTTACAGCATTAACTATGGGCATAGTAAAGTGCGTTTAGAAACAGACATTGATTACCTTAATGATTTCTTAATGCTACAAAAAATACGTTATAACCAACTATTGTCCTACGATTTCCACATCCCAGATGAATTGTTAGATTGCCTCATACCCAAACTCTTATTACAACCCATCATCGAAAATAGTATTCGCCATGGCTTTGTGAAAGGACAACAACTGCATATTGATATTAAAGCAGAACATGCAGGGGATGAACTAGTATTTACAGTACAAGATAATGGTAAAGGCATACCGGAAGAAGAATTACATGAGATTAAGGAGCGTTTTAAAGAAGAAGTAAGTGACGATACAGTCAAACATATTGGGTTATACAATGTTGAAAAAGTGTTATCTATGTTGTATGGAGAAGGGTATGGGCTGAAGATTGATAGTACAATAAATGTAGGCACGACCGTAGTACTTCGAATGCCATACGAGATTGAGGAAGAAGATGTATAAAGTAGTACTAGTGGAAGATGAAGACCTCATCCGCAGAGGATTAAAATTTCAGATGGACTGGACATCCGTAGGATGTGTGGTTGTTGGAGAAGCAGCCAGTGGAGAAGAAGGTCTTCAAGTGATTGAAAGAGAAAAGCCAGATATTGTCATCACGGATATCCGCATGCAAGGAATGAGTGGACTGCAGATGTTGGAACAGAGCTTAGAAAAGTATAAGCATCATACAATCATTCTGAGCGGATATGCAGATTTTAATCATGCGAAAGATGCGATACGGTTAGGGGTTATGGAATGTTTGCTTAAACCCATCGATTTTGAAGAATTAAAACAATGTATTCTACGCATCACGGAAAAAGTCCATCAAAGTGAAAACGAAAAAAGACAAGAACGTATTGAAGGGGCAACGACCTTACCATTACCTGATCCAAGTGGGATCCATAACAAATATGCAAAGAAGATGCTAGAATACATCCAAGAACATTATTCCGAAAAGATTTCAATCACGGACTTAAGTGAAGCATATGATGTTTCAAGTACGCATTTAAATGCGAAATTCAAAGCAGAAACCGGGTATACTTTTCATGACTTTTTGAATTATTATCGAATATCCAAAGCGGTTGAATTACAAAAAGAAGGAAACTTAAAGATGTATGAAATAGCAGAAAAGGTGGGCATCTCAGATTACAAATACTTCAATAAAGTGTATAAGAAATATGTGGGCTACGCACCTGCTAAACTCTTTGAAGAAAGTGAAAAGAAAACCGATGACGTGGAAACAGAATAGAGTTATCTTTATTAACGATTAGGATATATGGAGGCAATGATGGCACTACTTTCAAATGATATTGTAGTGATTGGAATTTGTAGTGTAGCAAGGAATCGGTTCATTGATAATACAACGAAAACATTTTAGGCAAATGCAATTCTGGCATCTTGTATAACGTATATGAGATAACTGAAAATGAAGGTTATACATGGTATCGAGTCGGCTATTCCATAGCAAAGAACTAACTAAAATGGTTGAGAACTCAATTCTTAAACAAGCTGGTTTGAAATAGGGAGGTAGAATCGTATGACTATTATGTATCCTGCGTGTTTTTGTAAAGAAAAGAATCGTTATTCTGTAGTATTTCCTGACTTAAACTATCTCGCAACAGATGGTAAAACCTTAGATCAAGCTATGAATCATGCGATTAATTGTTTAGCTGGTTATATATACTTAGAAAAAAAGGAAGCTAATAAGATTCCTAAAGCATCTGATATTTCTAGAATTGATGCAAATAAAGTTGCGAAGGATTTAGGTGTTACAAACTATAAAGAGTGTTTTGTGAATTATGTGAGTATAGATGTTGAAAGCTATGCAAAAGAACATTTTGAAAAAGCAGTAAAGAAAACGCTGACTATTGAAAACAATATTTATTTTTCAAAAGTTCTACAAGATGCTTTAATTAAAATACTAATGTGAGTAAGTCACAGTAGGGAATGTAGGTTCCTGTTATAATGAAATCAAATAATAGGAGGAATACCATATGAGAAGTATTGTAACGTATGAAACTCAACATGGTAGCGCAAAGCGCTTAGCACAAATCATTGCGAATAAACTTGATTGTTTATGTATTAATGTAGATACACCTTTTCAAGCAGAAGATGAAAGTGTATATGATAATTTGATTCTTGTATTTGGTTTTAGAGGGCCTTATACAGCACAACTTACCAAATTATTCATGAATAAAATGAAGGGGAAGTTAAACTATAAGAATTTAATTGTTGTAGGAGAAGGATTATTCTCAGAAAAGGAGTTTCCATCTGTTGCGAAAGGAATTCAAGATATGGCGTCACCATATACTTTCCATTCTTATTTTATGAAAGGACAACTTCGTGTAGATACATTAACACCTGAAGAACAAGCACTACTTGGTAAATTTAGTGAATTAACAGGTATGAAGATTACCGATATGGGAGAGTTCAAAGAAGAAGATGCTGAGGAGATCGCTTCTCAAATTGAAGAGCTCTTAACGGGATTATCTGTCCCAGAAGATCCAAATGCGAATCAAGTGAAATGGATTTGTACAGTATGTGGCTATGTACATACAGGAGAAGAACCACCAGAAAAATGTCCATTATGTGGTCAACCTAAAGAAGTATTTAAAAAAATGGAATAGTTAAATAAAGCCTCTTATGACAAGAGGCTTTATTCTTCTGAAACTTCATTTAATTTAATACACAATTCAATACACTGAGCTACATCTTTCACAATATATTGAGCTCTATCTTTTAATTCATCCGCACCATTTTCCATCGCGAAACAATTCTCGCAATATGGAAACATATCAATATCATTTAAAGAATCTCCTATAACCGCAATTTCATATGGACGATATTGATAAGTATTTTTTAAATATTGAATAAAGATACCTTTATTCGCTAAAGGGTTCATAACTTCTAAACAGTTTGGACTACTCATTGTAATATAACAACGTTCCCCATATTCTTCTTTAATTCTTTTATAAAGAGGTTCATTATTAGA
>JAGAVW010000053.1 GCA_017941735.1 Solobacterium sp.
CAATTGAAGAATATATTTATTACTACAACAATGATAGAATTAAAAGCAGATTAAAAGGCTTAACTCCTATAGAATATAGGAATCAAGCCTTAATGAGTTCTTAGAACTTAACTTGTCCAAATAATTGGGGTCAGTTCATTTTTGGTGCTTATTTTATGGATGACTTATAAAAGGAAATATACACCTAATAATATTCATAATTATCCACCCGAGATTCAAGAAGAATATTTTAAAACGCATCCTAGAATCGATACCTCTATTCGCTCAAAATCGGTTATATTTACGAAGTTATTAGCGCTTATCTTATTTATTGGTGTGATTTATTTATGCGCAAAACTAGCAGGAATCTCAAACTTTAAAGAAGGTTTCTTATTTGGCTTTGTCTTTATGGTATGGCTTGGCATCTTTGATACCTTTTTTGTGGACTGGGTATTATTCGCTAATCTTCCCATCTTTCGCTTAGAAGGGACCGAACATATGGATAAAGCCTATCACCAAAAATGGTTTCATTTAAAAGGGGCATTATTTCCAGGTCTTATTTTTGCGGTACTTGCGGGGCTTATAATAGGTGCCTTATTTTTAAGATAAAAGGGTAGAAAAAGAAAGGAATTACGGTATAATACATACCATAGTTAGCATATACTAACTGGAGGAAAACATGAAAGAAAAAAAGAAAAGTGATTTAGCAATCTTGCTGGAATATGCAGGTAGCCATAAAGCCTTAACCTTTATTGGATTAGGGTTATCCGGGATTGCGATGGTATTCGGAATGGTACCTTATCTTTATATTTGGCTTGCGGCACGGGATTTGATTGCGGTAGCACCAAACTGGCAACAGGCAACCCATATTGTGCGCTATGGGTGGCTTGCGCTGTTGTTTGCGATACTTGGCATTCTCATTTATTTTGGGGCCTTAATGTGCACACACTTAGCTGCCTTTCGTACGGCAAGTAATATGCGTAAACAGGGAATGGCGAAACTATTAAAAGCACCACTTGGTTATTTTGATAACCATGCCTCTGGCTTATTACGCAATCGCTTAATGGGCGCAACAGGCGATACGGAAACCTTAATGGCGCATAATTTAGCGGATATTGTAGGAACTGTGGCGATGTTTTTGAGTATGTTGGTGCTTTTGTTTGTATTTGATTGGCGCATGGGACTAGCTTGTTTGATTGCAGCAGTGATTTCGATTCTTGCGATGTCTAGTATGATGGCAGGTAAAAATGCCAATCTTATGAATGAATACCAACAAGCACAAGATGTGATGAGTAAAGCAGGGACAGAATATGTGCGTGGCATACCGGTTGTAAAAGTCTTCCAACAAACCGTCGATTCCTTTAAAGCGTTTAAAGAATCGATTGATGCGTATAGTGAAAAGGCAGGTTATTACCAAGGGGTTGTTTGTCGTATACCTCAAGCCATTAACCTAACCTTTACCGAAGGGGCCTTTATCTTTTTAGTACCGGTTGCTTTATTTTTGGCGCCACGCGCAAATGAAACCAATATCTTAGCGACCTTTATTACCAATTATGCTTTCTATGCGGTCTTTTCTGCGATTATCTCTACGGCACTGGCAAAAATTATGTTTGCGGCTAGTGGCATGATGCTCGCAAGTACTGCGTTAAATCGTATGAAAGAAATCAGTGAAGCCCCAATTCTTGAAAAACCAATCCATACAAAAGAACCAAAGGATAACTCCATTGAATTTAAAAATATTACGTTCCAATATGAAGGCTCCTTAGAACCCGCATTAAAAGGCATGTCCTTCCGGATTGATAAAGGAGAAACGGTAGCTATGGTTGGGCCAAGTGGTTCGGGTAAGACAACCGCAGCACGTTTAATCCCACGCTTTTGGGATGTACAAAGTGGGGAAGTATTAGTTGGTGACGTCAATGTAAAAGAAATAGATCAAGCGACCTTAATGGAACAGATTGCCTTTGTCTTTCAAAATAATCATTTATTTAAAACAAGCATTTTTGAAAATGTTCGTATCTCTAAACCAAATGCCACCCGTGAAGAAGTTCAAAAGGCTTTAGAAGAAGCGCAATGTATGGACATTCTTGAAAAATTAGAAAATGGGATGGATACCTTGATTGGGAGTGAAGGAACCTATCTTTCAGGTGGCGAAGGACAACGCATTTTACTAGCGCGGGCCATCTTGAAAGATGCACCAATTGTCATTCTTGATGAAGCAACCGCGTTTGCAGATCCCGAAAATGAAGCGCTTATTCAAAAGGCTTTTGCGCGCTTAGCTCATGGCAAAACCGTCTTAATGATAGCCCATCGCTTATCGACAGTGGTGAATGCAGACCGAATTCTTGTCTTAGATAATGGGCAAATTGTAGAAGAAGGAACGCATGAGGAATTAGTCGCATTAAATGGCTTATATACCCGAATGTGGAAGGAATACAATAAGGCAGCGAATTGGAAACTCTCTACCAATATGGAGGTGGCTTAAGATGTTAAAAAGAATTCAAAAAACCTATGCCTTGAGTGACCAAGGCTTGAAAAATACCATTACCGGCACCATTTGGACTGTAATTGTCAATCTTGTGGTGATGGGTGGCATTGGCATTTTATATATGCTGATGAACGATTTTATGAATACGCTTTTATATAAGGCTGCTTTACCAAGTTTTCTATTCTATGGCTTATGCGTGGTTGTCTTTCTTGTGTTATCGTATTACACCCATCTTCAACAATACCAAGCTACTTATGGCCTTGTGTATAACGAAGTAAAGACAACACGTCTAAACCTAGCTGAAAAATTACGGAAATTACCACTTGGTTATTTTGGCAAACGCGATTTAGCGGATTTAACCGAAACGATTATGGGCGATGTCAATCGCATGGAACATGTTTGGTCGCATGTTTTAGGCTATTTATATGGCTCTTATATTTCCACAATTGTGATTGCGATTGCGCTATGTTTTGTGGATTATCGCTTAGCGATTGCGACCTTATGGGGTGTACCGGTTGCCTTTTTACTTCTATTTGGCTCAAGGAAACTTTCCCATCGTAATGCGGAAATCACCAAAGGAAAAGCAATCCAAGTAAGTGATGGCATGCAAGAAATCTTAGAAAATATGCAAGAAATCCATGCCACAAGCCAAGAAGAACGCTTCCAAAAGGATTTAGATAACAAAATTGATGATTTAGAAAAAACGATGATTCGTGGGGAACTTGCGACAGGCTTATTTGTAAATGGGGCAAGTGTTGTGATGCGCCTTGGGGTTGCGACAACCATCTTAACAGGGGCTTCATTAATTGCTTCTGGGAAAATTGATTTTATGTTGTTTTTCATGTTCTTACTTATCATTACACGTATTTATGCACCATTTGATCAAAGCTTAGCTTTGATTGCCGAATTATTCTTATCCCAAGTTTCTGCCAATCGAATTAATGAAATCTATGATACCCCAGCAATGGAGGGAAGCGAAGTATTTGAACCAAATGGACATACCATCGTCTTTGACCATGTTGATTTCTCTTATGAAGAAGAAGCAGTCTTAAAAGATGTTTCATTTGTCGCAAAAGAAGGGGAAATCACCGCTTTAGTTGGACCAAGTGGATCAGGTAAAAGCACCTGTGCGCGCTTATCAGCACGCCTTTGGGATGTGACGGGTGGTAATATTCTTGTTGGTGGAATTCCCATTTCTACGATTGACCCAGAAACTCTCTTACGTGATTATTCGATGGTTTTCCAAGATGTTGTTCTTTTTGATGATACAGTCAAAGAGAATATCCGTTTAGGAAAGCGTGGAGCAAGTGATGAAGAAGTATATGCTGCTGCCAAAGCCGCAAATTGTGAAGAGTTTATTCAAAAATTGCCAAATGGCTATGATACGAATATTGGTGAAAATGGCACCAAGCTTTCCGGTGGGGAGCGCCAACGGATATCCATTGCCCGGGCGCTATTAAAAGATGCGCCCATTGTCTTACTCGATGAAGCAACTGCTTCTTTGGACGTGGAAAATGAATCCAAGATTCAAGAAGCTCTCTCGCGTTTATTAAAAGGAAAAACAGTGCTTGTGATTGCGCATCGCATGCGTACGATTGAAGCAGCAGATAAGATTGTCGTTTTAAAAGATGGCCATGTGGAAGAAGAGGGAAGTCCAGAAGAATTGAAGAAGAAAAATGGTACCTTTACAAAGATGCTTGCCTTACAAAACGCATCGACCGCTTGGTCCATCTAGATTAAAGCATCATAATGCTCATGATGAAAGAGAAGATACCAAAGAAAAAGCACAATCCAGCCTCTTAGAAGCTTACGATAGGAGAAAGTCATGAAAATTGAAAAGAACAGTGTCCAAGAAACTTTATTGATTCCTTTATATGGAAGAAAACTATGTAATGCGCGTTTTCCGATGTATTTTTATGATTCGAAAGTAGAAGATTTATTAAGTCGCATTGATTATGACTTTAGTGAAATGGAACGTAAGGCAAATGGACTCGGGTATCAATTTGGGGCTTTAGAAGTGGCAATGCGCCAAACGGATTTGATAATTGAAGTAAGAGAATATCTTAAAACGCATCCTAAGGCCTCCGTTGTGAATCTTGGGTGTGGCTTAGATATGACTGGGGAAAATTGTGATAACGGGAGTTGTAAGCTATATAATCTTGATTTTCAAGATGTGATAAACGTGCGTAATGAACTCATTCCACCAAATGAAAGAACGAAGAATCTTGGCGTGGATTTAAATGATTTAGCGTGGCTTAGTGAGATAGATGCGAAGAATGGCGTGATCTTAGTTGCAGCAGGTGTCTTTTATTACTTTAAAAAGACCCAAATTAAAGAACTCTTTTTAGCGATGGAAGAAAAGTTTAAAGGAGGAAGGCTAGTCTTTGATAGTGCGAATAGTCGAGCGGTTCGAATCATGTTGAAGACATGGGTGAAAGATGCAGGGGTTACTTCGATTAAAGATTATTTTGCGATCAATCATCTTGAAGAAGATTTAGCTTTCTTAAAACATACAACCAAAAGCAGTAAAGGCTATATGCTTGGCTATCATGACTTAAAAGATCCTTCGGTTCCAGGCCTGTTTCGCTTTTTAGCCAAAATCGCAGATGGGTTTATGAAGATGCAGATTGTACGCTTAGATTTTAAGGAATAAAATGGATGATACTGTAACCCTCGATAGAGGGTTTTTATTTCAAAAGCAAAAAAATTAAACGATACAAATTGAACAGGAATGCATACTTGCATATCATATTAGTATGATGAAAAGAATCGAACAGGATGCATTCTATGCCTATAATCAAGATGAGGAAGCTTTTTTTATCGGGGAAGTAAACTATCATTTGTTGAAGGATGAGAAACCTTATGAGGAAATCGCATCACACGTAGAAGCATTACGTTATGTTTTTGAAATGCTTAGGCAACAAAGCGATGTGGAGATAGAAGAAGCACGCATCTTATATGGGAATGATTTCGCAAACCGTTTAGAACCTTTAACTTATGACCTTACCAAGGCAAAACCTTCTTTATTAGATACACAAGAATTTTTCTATTGCCCAAATATTATAAAGATCGATTATTATGGCAATGTTTTCTATGATGCTAGCTGGAAACCAAATGATGAAAATATGGGGAAGAGTGTCCCTTATTGGTATGCCTTAATGGAGCCAATTTACGGGAAAAGAAATACACCAGAAGATTTTAAAAAAGTAAATGAAGCGCTATTCCCAAAGGGGAAAGATAAGCTTGTGGTTTATGAGTGGAGTACGGATTGGTCAAATCTTTTTGATGATGGGCATGAGTGGTATGGGGCATGTTGTTGGAGTATTTATGATGCATCATTAGACCGCTATGTCGTCATGTTAGTATCTGCCACAGATTGATGGAGGAAATTTATCATGAAACATTTTAAAACCTTCTTTCTGCTTACAATATTGCCAATTACTTTGCTTGCTTGTAAGCCAACTTTAGAAACACCAAGCATAGAAACAAATCTTGGTTATGAACATACATTATTTGATGACAGTTTTGTTCATACGATAGATGTGCGCATGGCGGGTGCGGATTGGGCAGATTTGCTTGCGAATCCTGTTAATAAAACAAAATATAAAGTTGAAATTGAAATCGATGGAGAAGTATTAAAAGATGTTTCTTTTGCGACAAAAGGGAATTCTAGTCTTTTCATTGTTGCAGCAGAGCACGACAACGCAAGATACAGCTATCGGGTCAATTTCGGTAAGTTTGCAGAAGGACAAACGTATCATGGCCTGGATAAGCTTAGCCTAAATAACTGTTATTCCGATGCCACCTATATGAAAGATTATTTTAGCTATGAAATATTTCGGCAGATTGGTGTGCCTGCTCCACTTACTAGTTTTGTGTGGCTCACTGTAAATGGTGAAGAGCGGGGTCTCTATATGGCTGTAGAAGATGTGGATAATAGTTTTCTAGGTCGAATCAATGAAGGCAAAGGCGTTCTCTATAAACCAGAAAATGAAGGGGTAGCATTGACACTTAGCATGATAGAGGATATGAGAAAAAATGGTCTAACGCAACATGCGGAAGCAGAAGGTGCAGATCTTATCTACAAAGACGAGAATCCAATGAGTTATCCAGATATCTTTGAACATGTTGAGACATACGCGGAAGAAAAAAATCATCAAGCCGTGATTGCTGCCATGAAGAGCATGGCGGAAATGAAAAAACTCGATGCCCATCTCAACACGGATGAAATCATTCGCTATTTTGCTGCCCACAATTTTGTCTTAAATTATGATAGTTATACAGGTACGATGCTTCATAACCTCATCCTTTTTGAACACGATGGACGGTTATCTGTTTTGCCATGGGATTATAATGCCGCTTTTGGTGCCTTTAGACCCGTGATAGGGGAAGAAGCATATAAGGATGCCACAAACCTTATCAACCAAGGGATTGATACACCATTAATTGGGGCAGAAGAAGATCGTCGTCCACTTTGGAGATGGATTGTAAGAGACGAAAATTATCGCAAGCAATACCATGAGGTGATGGATGAACTGATTACAACGTATTTTGAATCAGGCGCATTTACGAATCAATTGGATGAAATAAGCAAGATGTTATTGCCGTATGTCGAAAAAGATCCGACGGCCTTCTATACACCGAATGAGTACCGTAACGCCTGCAATACGCTAAAACAATTCGTTCTGCTAAGAACGCAAAGTGTTCGAAAGCAACTAGATGGAACGCTTTCTACAAGCAACCAAACCCAATCAGAAGAAGACAAGGTGGATGCGTCTAAGCTTCCTTTGCTTGACATGGGCGGCTCTTTTCCAAAAGGGAATACAGATTCAAAGTAATAAAGCGCAAGTTTGGTAAGAAACAAATACAATTTGTTTTGACGACAAACTCTAATTGTCAGAATCATAATTAATTATCAATTTTATTATGTTTTATTGGGGATATTAGTGAAGTGCTTAAGGAACTAAAATAAGGGATTGGAAAATAGAAGAGGTTATGGCATATTGAAGACAAATAGATAAGAGAAAAACGTTATTTTGATGAATTGATTGTGAGGTAAATATATGAAACATCAATCAAATCAAACAACCATTTATATCGGCTTAAATGACGCGGAGACAAAAGTCCAGAAATTTGATTCCGAAAAGTATCTTTCGGTTTAAAAAAACATGTGCAGAATTTATAAGGTTGCTTTTTCGGTTCAAGAAATCAAGGGAGGATACTTCCATGAAGATGGCAATTACACGGAAGAAAACACTTTGATGCTCATGTTAATTGATGTTCCAGAAGAAACCGTTACAGAAATCGCAAAAGATTTATGTGCTTTCTTCAATCAAGAAAGTATTATGGTCACAACCTCTCCTACATCAGTCGTTTTATAAAAGAAACAATCTGATTGGATCACTTATTGGGAAGACTTTTACTTAAATAGAAGGGCTTTGTATATAAAAGAAATAGACAAATCGGGATTTGTGAGGTTAACTATGGGGTTCATATCTTTTAATGAAAACTACTACCGCAGAAAGCTAGAAGAATACGAGAATATGATTCTTTCCGATACAGATATCTGCGAAGCAAAACAGCTCCTGAAGGTACTGGACGATCTGACTGATGAAGGATATACAAATCTGAATGACAGGATGGAAGCAGATTTCTCATGTCTCACACGGCTTAGAGCTGTTGTACACCGATGCGGGGAAGTCCCCTTCCCAATCGATCATGAAAGGTTGTCAGATACCGTTTACGGAAAAAATGAGTATGAACTTGAAGCGCTGCTTGGAAATCTGACTGAAGATGCAGGGCGTCACAACGGTGTCTCCTCCAATCCTTTTCTTGAAGAAATATACAGGTACTGTGAATGGATTGGATATGAAGAAGATACCGCCTATGTTTTTCTGATGAGGGATGCGTTATTGCCTTATGTATTCTTTCGCAGCAGAGGAAGGGACAATATCTACCCGTGGCTGATTAGCCGTCGCTTCCTGGAAGACATAACAGAAACGGAATACGTCGACGACGATATACGCCTTCCTTTATACGATGCCCTGGAATCCGGTCATATCCGGTTTGATGATTACTCTGCTTACTGCAAGGAGAGAATACTTCCAGTTTTGAATGAACATCCTGAATTGAAAACGATCCTGCTTGATTTGTTGAACACGATCAAACAGAGCAGGATCATTGTGATTGAATCCGGTTATATGGGAACAATCCCCATGATGCTGAAAGCCCTAGATGACAGAGTGGACTTCCGGCTGTTCACGACAGCACCTTTCCTGTATGAAACCTATCAGGACAGAATATTCTGCAGGAACTATGAAGATATCCGCAGATTTGAAACGCTATATTCACAGGACCTTTTCATGC
>JAGAVW010000054.1 GCA_017941735.1 Solobacterium sp.
AGCAATTGAAGAATATATTTATTACTACAACAATGATAGAATTAAAAGCAGATTAAAAGGCTTAACTCCTATAGAATATAGGAATCAAGCCTTAATGAGTTCTTAGAACTTAACTTGTCCAAATAATTGGGGTCAGTTCATATATGGTGCGCAATTAATCATGTGGGGCTTTTTCAAAAAGCTAATTATTGCCGATCGTATTGCAATTCCAGTAAATGAATTATTTGAGAATGCACCAAATTATAATGGGTTTTTATTGTTATTAGGAACAATTATGTATGGCATTCAAGTCTATACAGATTTTTCTGCCGGTATGGAAATTGCGCGTGGTTTTTCACAAATGCTTTCGATTGATTTAGATTTGAACTTTAATCAACCATATCATGCGATTTCAATTGAAGACTTTTGGCGTAGATGGCATATTACTTTAGGTAGTTTTATGAAGGATTATGTCTTCTATCCACTCTCTTTATCAAAACTAAACATGAACTTAGGCAAAAAATGTAGAAAACTATTTGGAGTGACAATAGGAAAAAAGATTCCAATTATCATTGTCATGTTTATTGTGTATCTTTTGGTTGGTTTTTGGCATGGGGCTGAGTGGAAATATGTAGCGTATGGAATTTGGAATGGTACATTTATCGCAAGTACGATATTATTAGAGCCGTTTTATAATAAATTGAAAAAAGCCTTATCGATTAATGATAAATCACATGATTATATCTTTTTTCAACGGTTTAGAACTTTTGTGATCGTTTCTTTAGGGAGATTGTTTCCACGCGCTCCGTCTTTGATGAAAGCATTATTTATGATGGGCAGAATTACTACGGGTTGGTGGTACATTCAAGGTTTATTTGATAAAACACTTCTTAAATTAGGCTTAAACACAGCAGAATGGCTTGTGTTAGTGGTTGGCATCATTATTTTATTTATCGTAGATTATCTACATGAGCATGGGAAAAGCATAAGAAATATCATTGCCAACCAATCCATAATTGTGAGATGGGCTATTTATTATGCAATAATAATTATAATTGTTGTGTTTGGTGTATATGGGCCTATGTATGGCGCAACGAGCTTTATTTATCAACAGTTTTAACATATGGAATTAACATATCAATCTAATTCGAGGAGGTAAGAAAATGGAAAAGGTATTAGAAATATTGAAAGGGATTCGCCCAGATATCGATTTTGAGAAGGAAACAAAACTGATTGACGATAAAATTCTAGATTCATTTGACATTATTTCTATTGTGAGCGAATTCAATGATCAATTTAATATTGCGATTGACGTAGAAGATTTAGAACCAGACAACTTTAATACGGTTTCAGCAATGTGGAAATTAATAACCGACAAACAATCAAATGGGTAAAAACAGCATTATTTATGATAATATATTAAAATGCTTAAGCGAAAGGATAACCAATTATGAAACTTCAAAACCTATTATTGCCAAAAGTAGGCGTGTGTACAGAAGCATCTCTTTTCTATCATAGAGAAGAAGATAGAGATAGAGAAGTACAGTTTTCTTCAGAGAATAATACACTAACCTTTGTGAAATATGCACAATTATTTTTTGATTCTTATTTTAATAGTTTATCCATCACTAAATGGAAGAAGTATACAACGGTTGATACGTTTAGTTTAACTCTAGAATTAAGTGGAGAATTTGAAGTTTTTATTGCGAATAGTGAAGTTATCAACAATAGAGTATTTAAGAAGTTAGTTTCAGTTACGCGTGTAGAAAGTGAAGAAAAGAAAGAATTCACGTTCCCAATTCACCTCTATGAATATAAAGGCAATATTAACTTTGAGTTAAAGGCTTTGAAAGATGGCTCGGTATTCTATGGTGGTTATTATTCTGGAGAAGTGGATGAAGAGAACCTAAATGAAGTAAATATTGCGATTAATATTACTACTTTCCGTAGAGAACCTTTCGTGAAAAGAAATATTGATATTTTAAGAAAGAATATTATTGATAATCCAGAAAGTGAATTGTATGGGCATTTACGAGTTTATATTTCGGATAATGGCCAAACTTTACCTAGAGAAGAATTAAATGATGCGCACGTACGCATCGTTCCAAATAAAAATGTTGGAGGTGCAGGTGGATTTTCTAGAGGTTTAATGGAAATCTTGCGCCATCAAGATGAATATCCAGCGACCCATGCGCTTATGATGGATGATGATATTGTCATTGAACCAGAGGCATTAATTAGAACCTATAATGTGTTGCGCTGCAGAAAACCAGAATATAGTGAATTATTTGTGGGTGGGGCAATGCTTCGTATCGATTCACAAAATATTCAAGTTGAATCAGGTTCCTCTTGGAATGCGGGAAATCTTCATTCCAATAAGGCAAATGTGAATTTAACGAATATTAGCGAAGTATTAAATAACGAAATTGAAGAATATACCGAATTCAATGCTTGGTGGTATTGTTGCACACCACTTAGTGTTGTAAATATGGAAAACTTACCACTTCCAATCTTTATTCGTGGAGATGATTTGGAGTATGGTTTAAGAAATATGAAGGATTTATTCTTAATGAATGGGATTTGTGTATGGCATGAACCATTTGAATACAAATATTCTTCTTTCCTGTCTTATTACATTTTAAGAAATCTTCTTTATGACAACTCCATCCATTTCCCTAATTATTCAAAAGGAGCATTTATTAAACGCCTTTGGAGAAATGTAGGTAGAGAAGTTATTTATTACCGTTATAAGAATGCTGACCTCTTATTTAGAGGGGTAGAAGATTTCTATAAAGGTGTCGATTTCTTGAAAACAACCGATGGGGAAGCACTACATAAAGAAATTATGGGTGCTGGCTATAAAGCAGTACCAATGGATGAATTAGGTGTTGTCTATAGTGTAGCGGACTACAATAAGGCATTAAAAGAAAGGGACGCGAATACTTTCTTACGTAAATTAAGAGCGTTTACAGGAAATGGTTGGCTCTATCCTGCTAGAAAAGCGAAAGTCGTACCAATGGCCCAATTACGTCCATATAACCTCTATCACGTGAAAACAGCGATTAACTATGATCCTATTTCTGGCAAAGGCTTTATTACACAAAAGAGTTGGAAAGAAGCATTCCGTGTAACAGGGAAGCTGATTAGCCATACATTTAAAGCTTTATTTAAATTCGATAAAGCAAAGAATGATTTTGCAAATCGATATAGAGAATTAACAAATGAAGAATTCTGGAATGAATATTTAAAACAAGAATCTATGTAAGGATGTATTCATATGAGTAAAGTAAAAGACTATCTCAAAAAAAGAGAGTATCCTAGCGATGACATCAATGATATTAAAGTTCGAGTTTTAGACATACAAGATCGTGTATATGATTTGATTGGGGCTATGAATACATTAACTGTTTGGATGGAACAAACAATGAATGATTCTAGAGATGCTAAGATTCGCATTCGTGAAATGCAAGATATTGTGCATGATCTACAAGTTCGTGTTTTAGATACGCAAAATCAAAGTCATAATCTTATTAGCAAAACAGAAGATATTAAAGTTCGTACAAAAGATACGCAAGATCGTATTTATGATTCATTATGGCAACAAAAGACTTCCACGCATCAACGGGATACAATGTTTTGGCACTTATTCAAGAAAGAAGGAGAGTCTGAGTTAGACGCAAAAAAACGATTCTTTCTAGAGATGCCAAAAGCGCAAGGAACAACGCGCTTAATCCAAGAGTTGATGATTTCTTTGTTAAAGAAAGTCGATCATGTATGTAAACAAAACAATCTTAACTATTGGATTGATTTTGGTGCTTTAATTGGGGCAGTAAGGCATAAAGGCTGTATCCCTTGGGATGATGATATTGATTTAGGAATGATGCGCGAAGATGCTTTAAAACTTGAAGAAATCCTTCGCAAAGATGAATCAGTTAAAGTTCGTCACGTGATTGTGAATCGTGGGGATGGCAATGGCGCACACTGTGTGATGCAAGTACGATGGAACGACTTAGATCAAGAAGGGTTGCTAAACAATTTGGATATCTTCAAATATGACTATTGCGATGAACGAGAAAATATGTGGGATGCATATCAAGAAGAAAGATTGCAATTAGTTGAATTATCGAAGGCACTTCCAACAACAATCCCAAGAAATGAAAATGAAGAGGAATATCCTGAAATTTACGAGGAACTTCATGCTGTATTTGATCAAGCGGTTAAAGAGGCAGATGCACGTTTGGGAATTACATTTGAAAAGAATAAACGAATTATATTTGCCATAGACAACTGTAGAATCCTAAAGCAAAGATTATATCAATACGAAGATGTTTTCCCTCTTGAAACGCTAGAATTTGAAGGATCCATGTTTTCTGTTCCAAGAAATTATACGAAGTTTTTAGAAGATTTCTATGGGGATATTTATAGACTACCTGAAGATATGCTTTCACATACACACCTTGTTCATAGTGAAAAGGGTGATGAAATGTTAGAGTATTTAGTGAACAAACATAAAGATGATTCCTATGATACCTCAGAATGATGCTAGACAGCATCTCTAGTATTCTTATCAACTTATTTGTATAATGGAGTCTCGTTAGGGAGGAATAGTTGTGTTAAAATCACTGCTCAAAAAGATAAAGCAGTATCAATTCTTATTTGAAGAGCTTGTTAAAAGAGATTTTAAACAGAAATATAAACGAACCATTCTAGGTATGGCTTGGAGTGTCTTTTCACCATTATTTACTCTTCTTGTGATGCGTCTTGTCTTTACACAGTTTTTTGGACGCGATACCCCACATTACACTACCTATTTGTTTTGTGGAACGCTTGTTTTTTCCTATTTTAGAGAATCTACACATGGTGGGATGAACTCTTTAATGGCAAACGCTAGCATCTTTAGTAAAGTCAATGTACCTAAGTACTTATTCCTTTTATCGAAGAATATTTCGACACTTATCAACTTTGGACTTACCTTACTTGTGTTCTTCTTATTTTGTGTACTCGACAAAATTACTTTCACCTGGAAATTTATTATGCTTTTATATCCAATCGCATGTCTAATCGGTTTTAATATTGGAATTGGTTTGATTTTATCTGCGTTATTTGTGTTTTTTAGAGATATCACATATTTATATGATATCTTTTTGACATTATTAAATTATATGTCAGCAATCTTCTACCAGGTAGATCGCTATTCTCCAGTTGTTCAAAAACTATTCTTACTTAATCCAATTTATTGTTATATTAAATACTTTAGATCAATCGTCATAGATGGGGTAATTCCTTCCTTTAACTATCATTTATTATGTTTTGAATATGCTTTGATTGCGATCTTTATTGGTGGCTTGATATATAAAAGGAATAATACAAAGTTCTTGTATTATGTATAAAAGGTGAATTATGGAAATTATTAAGGCAGATGATGTATCCATACGCTATATAACTGGTGACTTTAAAGACATCGGATTAAAAGAATATATTATGAAACGCCTAAAAGGAGATTATCACGTAACTGAATTTTGGGCGGATAAACATATCTCTTTTTCGCTTGAAAAAGGGGACATGTTAGGAATTATTGGTACAAACGGTGCCGGGAAATCCACCTTGTTAAAAGCGGTTTCGGGTATTATGGTGCCTACCGAAGGCCATATGGAAATCCACGGGAGTATTGCGGCACTACTTGAGCTTGCTTCTGGATTTGATGGGGATTTAACGGTAAGAGAGAATACTTATTTGCGTGGAGCGATGCTTGGATATACAAGAGCGTTCATGGACGAAAAGTATGATGAGATTATCGAGTTTGCAGAATTGAAAGATTTCCAAGATCGTCCATTCAAACAATTATCAAGTGGTATGAAAAGTCGTCTTGCTTTTTCAATTGCATGTTTAGTTAGTCCAGATATTCTCATTTTGGATGAAGTGTTAAGTGTTGGGGATGGCGCATTCCGTAAGAAAAGTGGAGATAAGATGAAAGAAATACTTGCGAGTGGGGTCACGGGCATATTAGTATCGCACTCCATTGAGCAAGTACGTGATATGTGTAATAAGATTCTATGGCTTGACCATGGGAATCAAATTGCCTTCACCGATGAAGTGCAACTTCATTGTGATGCCTATGAAGAATTCTTAATCACACGCAAAGTACCAAAATCTAGAGAAGATATTGAAAAACTTGCGTATGATAACATGTTACGTAAAAAAGAAGAGAAGCTAAAACAAACACGTAAAGAAGAAGAAAAACTTCAAAAGGTATTAGAGAGTAATAAAGAAAACGAGGCCGTGCATGCGGCGGTAGCAATATTAAAGAAAAATGCACCGGAATTATTAAAGTAGGAGGGAACTTATGCATAAGAATGAGAAACCAAGAATAGGTTTATTAGCATATGGAATACTAACACTGATTATATTTATTGCAGTGCATTTACTATTTAGTGGTATGGCAAGTGATACAGGTGCAAAGATTATTAGTAAAGCACAACAATATTTAAGCATTGCTCCTAGAACAGAAGGCACTTCTGATAAGGAGACAGCTCCTGATGGCAATGATGAGGAGTCTTATATCAAAAGATATGGTTTGCCAAATTTAAATAGGATGAGCAAAGAAGATCGTGCAACCTACATTACACCATTATTAATGAATCAAAAGATTGAAGCGCTAAATATCACTATGGATGATTGCCTTACACCAGAAAAAAGGTGGAAGGATATTTATCATGCGGTGAATCCGGAATTGGGTTATACCCAAGAAGCAGAGTTTACTGGAACTACAACAAGCGAATTAAACACTTTCTTAGCAACAAACCATAATAAAGTGGTTCGAATTGTTAACGAGGAATTATCCTATGATCAACCAATCAACGTTCCTTCTAATATCATCATTCAAGGTGCACCAACAACTATCGTAGGTAGTAATGAGGTAAATGGTGCGATTCGAATTGAAGAAGTAGAAAACGTGAATGTGAGTGGCCTTAATATCAAAGGTGGCGCAAAAGGGTATTTTATAAAGAATTGTAAATCAATACTAATTGAACAATGTGAGATTACAGACTGCACGGATTATGCAATGGTCCTTGCGGGAGGATCCGAGTATAAAATCAGAAACAATACATTTGATCATAATTTAGGTGGTATTACCGTGCAGGGTGGAACGAATCATTCTGTCATTGAGGAAAATAGTATTCTTAATGGAACTTCTATCACAAATGCGATGGCTGGAATTGTCCTCGATTCTTCAAATTATATTGTTCCAGAGAAATACATCAAAGAAAGTACAATTCTAGAACGCTTAGATTGTCCACATGATATTGTCATTTATGGTAATTACATTGCGGAAAACCGAGCCAATGGGATTTATTGTGTAGGACCTTATTATATATACATTTTAAATAACGTTTTAAAGTCCAATGATAAAGAAGGGATTTGTCTAGACTGGGGTACCATTGGCACCTATTTAGCTGAAAATACAATTTCTTATAATGGTTACCGCATGGATCAAACCGATGAGGATTTAAAACATGATTATGTGGATTCCTTCGGTAGATTAAGTGATGGAAGTAGCCCAGCTAAATTACCGGGTGTTTCCTTAGATAATGCAATGTGGAATATCATTGCGAATAATCGTATTAACAATAATGCTGGTTCAGGCATTAAGAGCGTTCGTACTGCGATTGAAAATATTATTATTCAGAATTCAATTATTGATAATAATGCAGGAGAAAGTGAAAAGTTCCATTTCTTTGGGATTGAACTTGGTTATGCACGTGGGGGAGAAGAAGAAGATAAGATGAATAGACGCATGGATTTCACTAGCAATTATGGCAATATTATTTGTCGTAATATGATTGTTGGTCCACATTATGCGGGTATCTTCTTAGCAGAAGAATGCTACATTAATGATTTATTTGATAATTCCATTCTTGGTTGTAAGAATTGGTCTATGGAGTGCTTATCTGATAGATTAAATAGTTCAATGAATAACTATTCCACCATTGAAAGTCGTGGGATTAATTTAACAGATCCTGTATATTACATTGATATACCTGGAGTTAAAAACTAGCGATGCCTATAGGGAAAATGTCATTTAAGCGATTCTTTGGAATTATTATTGGTGCTATGTTAACCGTCTGTATTGTGCTTATAGGCATGAAGTATACAGGCGGTCATTTAAATGTTGTACCTCTTGACTCATTTCGATTTGATAATGATTCATCTTTATATATAAGTCAGCTTAATCTACCTAGTTTGAATCAATTTAGTGAAGAGGATTTTAACCACTATATACGTGATTTGCATATGACTAAAAAAATCGAAGCTTTGCAAATTACGTTAGAGGAGTGCCTAAAGCCTATTGAAAGGCAAAATGAAATCATAAATAATGTAAAGCCATCTCTCAACTATCCACAAGAGATTATTTTTGATGGTAATTCCACAAGTGAGTTGAATGAGTTCTTGAGTGGACAATCCAATGTGGTAGTTAAGATAAATAAGAGTTCTTTACAATTCGATGGCACGATTAACATACCGTCAAATATTGTACTAGTAGGAGCACCTACAACCATAAAAGATACAACAAACGAAGAAAATGTTATATTTATAAATCAAGTAAATCATGTGAATATTCGGTGCCTTGATGTTTCTATTAGTAGAAAAGCAATAAATATTAGAAATAGTGAAAATGTATTGATTGAAGATTGCCAATTCTCTTATTGCAATGATTACGCGATGGTGATTAATGGTAGTTCAAATATTCAAATTTCAAAGAATACATTTGATCAAAACTTAAGTGGTATTTCAGTGACTGGTGGTTCACATAATGTTGTGATTGAGGCAAACAGAATAACAAATGGGACCGCAATGGCCAATGCCTTAGCAGGGATTGTATTAGATTCTTCTAATTTTATTGTCCCAGAGTTATTTGATGAAAATGCAGGAATTGAAGAAAGACGTATTTGCCCACACGATATTGTTATTCAGAATAACTATATTGCGGATAATAGGGCAAATGGTATTTATTGCGTAGGTCCATACTATACCTATATTGTCGGAAACAAATTAACTTCAAACGATAAAGAGGGTATATGCCTTGACTGGGGTACAATTGGAACTTATTTGGCAGATAATACGATATCTTTAAATGGTTATCGAAGAAAACAAACCGATGAAGACTTGGTAACAGATTTTATTGATTCCTACGGAAGATTAGAAGACGGGAGTAGTCCAGCCAAATTGCCTGGAGTCTCTTTGGATAATGCGATGTGGAATATTATTGCGAACAATCAAATTCAAAATAATGCTGGTTCTGGTATTAAGAGTGTACGTGCAGCTATTGAAAACCTCATTGTTTCAAATAGCATTATGGATAATAACGTTGGTGAAAGTCAAAACTTTCGTTTTTTTGGCATTGAACTTGGGAATGCATTGGGTGGAGAAGAACAAGATCTTCTAAAGAAGCGGATGGATTTCACATCAAATTATGGAAACATTGTTGCGCGTAATCTTATTTCAGGTTCACATTATGTGGGAATCTTTTTTGCGGATGGTTGTTATGGAAATGTGATTATGGATAATTCTATTTTGGAAGCAAAGCGCTATGCGATTGAAAATCTATCAAATGAGGATAATTATTCATTGAATAACTATACGACTGGGAAAGTGAAGGATTTTAATATATCTGATTCAATATTTCATTTTGAAGTATTTAATCATAATAATTAAAGTGTTCAAAATTGGTTGTGGTAAACTAGAGGATGTATGAAACATATTAAATGGATTGACACTGCAAAAGGGATATCTATACTGTTGGTAATCTTGAGCCATGCCACATTGGGATATGCTGGAATATTTAATACAGAGTATCTTTTTGGCGTTCATCTGGTTATGTTTTTATTGATAAGTGGGTATACTTCAAAAAAGCGAGAAATCACTTTTGATTATCTGAATAAAAAATTTTCAAGATTAATGAAACCCTATTTTTATACTTGTTTATTAATCTTGTTCACGGACTTAATTAAAAGCTATGTTCATGGAAATATAACAGTTAGTTCACTTTCAACGGTTGTATATCGTGATTTAATACGATTTTTCTTTGCTTCAGGCGGAAGTGAACATTTTGGGAATCTCTTTGTTGGTCCTCGTGTTGGTGCTATTTGGTTTTTACCTGCTTTATTCTTTGCTCAACTCATCTTCCAATTTATCATTAATCGGTCCTATAAAGAGACAACAGAAGGTTTGCTATTTGGAATGCTTGCTTTATGTGGCATCATGTTAGGACGTTTTTTATGGCTTCCATTTAGTATTCATTCTGCATTGTTAGGCTCTCTATTTCTTTGGCTTGGATATAGGATACGAGTAAGAGAATTGCTCAATAAAGTCCAATGGCAACATTATATTTGTGCACAACTCATATTTCTTTTTGGCGTTTTCTTTCATTATTCAAATATTTCCTTTGTTGAAGCTTTTATGACTGATATTCTGATATCTCTAATTGTTGGGTTGGCAGGTTGTTTGCTAGTCTATCTTATCTCTCGAAAACTTGAAAAAGTTAGCATCTTACAATACGTAGGTAAAATATCTTTAACGATCCTTTGCGTACATTTATATACATGGGAAGGCATAACGGATATATATTCTCTTGCAAATCAAATTGGTGGCAACGCGCTTAATGCAGTCATCATACAAATCATTTATGGGATTACAGTAGCTGTATTAGGAGCATGTATATTTGAGGTTTTAAATCATAGAGTATTTAAAAAGTATGCATCTTTTGTAGCAAAAAAGAGAACTAAGTTATGTGAAAACATGAAAGAGAATCCTACTCCCAGAAGTCTTTATGTTTTAAAAGGTTTGCTTATATTTCTGTTTTTGATTAGCCATTTACCTGTTAGTTTTGGGTTACGGAACATGATAAATTCTGTAAGTCTTACAGGGCTTATTTTCACTGAGGGATATGAATGGAAGAATAAAACCAAAACACAACCGCTAATTTATTTATTCACTTATGCATTTAGTTTTTTGATTTATTTAGTTTTGAATTTGCAAAGGTTTTCCATGTCATTTTTAACACAGACAATCACCCAATTTTCATTAGGGCTCTCCAGTACGAATCTTTTGTTTAGTAATGTACTTTCTGTTGGATATTTATCCTTCTTGTTAATCTTGTCTGGCGTCTATTATTTAAATTATTTTGTTGATATTCTTTTAAGAAATCATAATCAATATAAGCCTCTTATCGTCATAACTCTTTCAGTAATAGGTATGCTTTTTGGTACAATTGGATATTGGTTGCCATGGAGTATGGATTTGATACTAAGTACTTATGTAATCTATTATCTAGGTATTCTTTTTGCGAAGTATTCCCTTATCGATTCTTATAAACAGTATGGATTCTTCTATTTTCCGCTTTCTTGCATTTGGGCTTATTTCCTATATACAAATCAAGCAGACTTGATGAATCGTTTATATTTTATGTATGGAGGCTTTATATTAGGTGCAATAAGCGGAATTAGTCTCTTGTTGATTCTATGTGATTATTTAGAAAGAGCGACCATTTGTATATCTTCACTTTTACATCGTTTAGGGGAGTCGTATGTGTTTAGTATTGTAGCTTATTCTCTATTTGGTGGTCTTGCTCAAGTAATCGCAATTCAATTATTCTCGAGGTATGAATTATTAACTACATTTACTCGGTTGTTAGTATTTATTATATTGGCTATTGCCGTGGGACAAATAACCACTATGATATTTTCACCAGATCAAAAAGGGGAATGAATTCTTTTAGAATAATCAGTATGAAGTAGATAATTGGGATGTGTTATACTGTTGATAATGTCAAAAGAAATCAAATTATCACGGGTATTTTTGATTGGATTTATACTTTCATTTTTTGCTTTTTTGCCTTTTCTTATCCAAGATAAAGGCTTTTTGTTGATTGGTGCCGATTTTGATGCGCAAGAGATACCTCTAAATGTTTTGGCTAATTTCGCAATCAAAACAGGGGAAGTGCTTTGGAATTGGAAAATTGATTTGGGTTCTGAGTTTATTAGTGGCCTTGGTTTTTATTGTTTAGGAAGTCCCTTCTTTTATATATCTTTATTATTTCCACCACGCTGGTTTCCTTATACTGTGGCATGGATTTTCATGCTTAAGTATGCCGTTGCTACTTTGACGGCGTATCTATATATTCGTCGCTATGTAGAAGATAAATATGCATTAATAGGGGCTTTGTTGTACGCGTTCTCGGGTTTTCAATGTTGTAATGTTGTCTTTTACCATTTCCATGATGTAGTTGCTTTCTTCCCATTATTGTTGTTTGGATTGGATCGATTACTCTTTGATCATAAAAAAGGCAGCTTTTTGTGGGCTGTATTTATCAATGCCTTTGTTAATTATTATTTCTTTATTGGAGAAACAATTTTCTGTATTCTATACTTCTTAATTCGCATGTATTATGCAGAGTTACAAGCTAAAGGAAAACAAGTCTTTGTAAATCTTAAAACTTGTTTGGTGGAAGGAATTTTAGGTGTTGGATTGGCTGGATTATTATTTGTTCCGCAAATATTAACCATTCTCAACAACCCAAAGTCATCCAATCATTTGCGTATACAAAGGTGGTTTACTTATAAACCGGTTCGCTATCTGCAATTATTACGTGCTTTCTTATTGCCAGCGGAGAACATGTTTGAAAACTCAACACTAGTGACAGATAACTGGAATTCCATTGGTTTTTATCTACCTGTGGTTGGCGTTTCATTAGTGATTGCATATTTGCTTTCTACGAAAAAAGATTGGTTAAGAAGTTTGCTAGTTTGTAGTATTGTTACTCTATTTGTGCCTGTATTAAACAATATTTTTGTATTAGAGACTGCAGAAATTCAACATAGATGGTCATTTATGTTTTTATTAATGATGGCATTAGCTAGCGCAAAAGTAATCTCTAATGTCAACCTATATCGCTGGAAATTAGGCATCATCACATCCTGTATTGGGATTGTATTGTTTTTGGTGATTGTTTATGGGGCCCATTTTGAAATTTATCATCCAAATCGTTTCTTGATTTTCTTATTTGTTGCAATGATGGGATTAGCAATTACCTATTATGGATGCTCGAAAAATATGACAAAAGCATTTATTGTGGCTGTGCTTGTCTTCTCCTGTTTTAATACTTCCTATTTGACTTATACGTATCGAAGAGATTATGGGGAAATGCTTGGCATGAATTATCAAGAACGATATAGCGATATTATGAATTCCACAACACAGCTGAGTGATGCATTGCCATATCGTTATGCTTTTTGGGACGATTATACCAATCGTAGTATGACTAGTAATATTGCTGGTAGAAGTGCTTTTTTAAGCACGGTATCTCCATCTATCATTAACTTATATCGTGAGTTTGGGGTGGGTAGACCAATCAATACTTCTCCAAATAGTCCCGATGGAATTAATGAATTATATTCGATTAAATATTATGTACGAAAAGATGTTTGGGATGATCCTTTTGTGATGAGTTATTCCGATGGCTATGAAGAGATAAATGTATATCAAGATAATTACGCCTTACCGATTGGCTTTACTTATGATAACTATATGACGAATTCGGAATTTAAGAAGATTCCAAAAGAAAAACGTGGTTATGCAATGCTGGCAAGTCTTGTGATTCCAGATGAAAAAGAGGCAGAAGTAAAACAAATCTTACGCCATTATGATGAAAAACAAGATTATGAATTACTACACGAGAATGTAGAGAAGATGCAATTGAAGCGTGCAAAAGAAACTTCTAAGGATTTTGAATGGGATACAAGTCATTTTGCTTGTGATATTGATGCATGTAAAGAAACCTATGCATTTTTCAGTGTTCCATATGATACTGATTGGAAAGCGACAGTAAATGGAGAAGAAAGAGAAATCATCAGTATCAATGGATTGATGGCGGTAAAACTGAATCAAGGAAACAATCATATACATTTTCAGTTTACTGCTAAACGCATCCTATTTGGTTTACTCATTTCAGTTCTTTCCATTATTCTAACGTTTATCTATCATAAAGCGAAGAAAAAACAAGTATAACTATCTAACATCGAATGCTTACTATGTAAAATGAGAGGTCTGCTATATTATTAGCATTCTTCTTTTTTTGTAGTGCTATAATAGAGACGAAAAAAGATACTTAATCTTAAGAAGGTGCTATCTATGGGAAAGAAACTGATTCAATTTGTAGTGTCATCATTAATTGCAATTAATGGTATTTTTGCTCCAACACTGATAATGGCAGAGGAAAATGTTCCACCTGAAGAAACTTCAGAAACCATCGCAGATGAAGCGGCTTTGGTAGAAGAAACAAATGCTGAAGAAGGTACGGAGGAGCCAAGTGCAACGCCTGCAGAAGAAGTTCCTGTAACTACGGAAGATCCAGTGGTCATAGAGGAAGAACCAGCGATAGAAGAGGCAACACCAACACCTGAAATAATAGATGAACAAGGGAATCAAACTGTTGTTGAAGAAAAGGCAGAGACGGAAACAGAGGTAACACTTGAGAATGTTGAGCCAACTCCAGCTCCTGTTACAGAAGAAGTAGAAGAGCCTAAAGAAGAAGCTGTTCAAGTAGAAAATGAAGAGCTTGTAAAAAATACTTCTGAAACCACAATGGAAGAGGAACTTGAAATTGTGGAAGTTGAAGAAGAGGAAGAAGAAAACGAATTATACGACGCAGGTAAAAACCCAAAAGAATTGCTTTTAGGCATGTTCTTTGTAGGTGGTGGTGATTATAATGCTTATGATACGGATCAGTCAGATCGTCTCTTTGTTTCCTTTAATGGAAAAGATTTCTTTCTTTTAAACTATGCCTTTGAAGATATCGATAAAAACAGCGCTATAGAGAATAGAGTTAGACCGGCATGGGATGAAGGATCTCAATATGTATGGGCTTTACATGATCCTGGTCTTACTTATGGTAATGGTATGTATTGGACTATGTCTGCATATACTCCTGCACCGGGACAGTTTTTTCCAATGTTGGCTGCTTCAAAGGATTTAGTAAATTGGAGTTATCCAAATAGTGGAATTACAAAGTCTACGACAATAAAAGGAACACTTCCATACGGAAAAGACGGACAGAGAAATAATTCGAGTTGGAATACGGTTGCCCCAGACATTATGTTTATTGGCAGTGATGCCTATATTGTTGTTTCGTTAGGTTATTTTGGTAGTTTTAATGGCGATTCTAGTATAAATGATCGTATGTCACCTTATTTGTTAAAGGTTACAAATTTGCGTCCCGGTTCAACTAATCCAACTACAAAGCAAAAAAAAGATATGCAACCAATTGTTAATTATAGTAACCTTATCCCAATTAATTTACCTGATATTTGTTCAGACCGTATTGATGGTTCTTTATATCAAGAAGGTGGGAAAACATATTTAGCAATTAAACGAAATGGTATCATTAACGAAATTTGGCGTAGCAAAGGTGATATCACAAAGAACATTAATGTCGTAAGTAATAAGAATAACTGGGAATTAGTGCGTGACACTGTTTCCGAAGGTACAGAAGGACCGAGTTTAGTCAAATTCCAAGGCCGCTATTATATGTATACCGATCGATTGGCAGATTTCCCGTCTGGGTCATTACGGAATCGTGGAATTGATGTTTCTTCTTCAAGTAGTCTTGCAAAAGGGTGGTCTTATGCAACGGCTTGTACATTTAAAGATTCAAAAGGGAATGATTTAGGACAACAAAGACATGGGTCAGTATTAACTATTACGAATGCAACAGAAATTGAGAAAATAATGAAGTTGTATTATAAGGCTGGATATAAATCAGTACCTAGTACCACACCGTTTAAAGGAACAGTAGAACCTGAAAAACATAGCCCATCCAAAGCTGTTCGATGGGTTGATACAGGTCTTTATAATGAAAAGGGCAGATGGTATTGGTATGAAAATGGAATTCGACAAGGTACTTACAATGATAAAAAAGGTGTTGTTGGTGATGGAACGATTCGTGGCCGTGAAATCTATGATAATGGAACCGATGGTTGGTATTGGCTAGATTCGAATCGTGATGGTGCGAAGGCAGAAGGTAAAGAAGTTTGGATTCCATACATTTACCAAGATGAAGATAAATGGACTGCTGCTCAAAAGAGAAGTGTAGCAGCTGAATCAGATGTTTATACTGAGTCGGGTATACGTGCACAAATGTCGCAACAAGTACTAGCTGCGATGAATTCCAAGGCTGGTAAATGGGTACGCTATGATGCAAACGGGAAAATGGCCAAAGGTTGGTATACAGTGGAAGGAGCAGAGGCATCTGTCTACCCAACTCAAATTGGAAATACATATTATTATGACTACAAAACTGGTTTAATGGCAAAAGGGAGAGTAGTCATTGATGGCATTGAGCATTATTTCGATGAAACAACTGGTGTATTAGTATATTAATATGCTTAAAAGATTAATCGGTTTAGTTTTATTTGTATTGTGTCTCTCAATTAGTTTTCTAATTGAGAGACATTTTGAGATGAATTTTGAAATACAACCGATTGGACTTAATAGACCTTATCATGATGAATTCTTATCTGATAAAGGGTATTGGGTAAGATATAACCAAAATGAAGAACTTATTAAGGGTTGGCACAGTACCCAAGAAGGAACCTATTATTTTGATATTAAAACTGGTGAAATGGCAAAGGGAAAAGTTGTCATTGATGGTCATCAATATATATTTGATAAAGTAACGGGAATTGTCAAATAGAAATCATGGATAGATTATAGAGAATATGCAACGTTTTCCATTCATCAATTCTTTATAGGATTTTGATAAAAATACTTATAATTGACATTATTTTTATTTATAATAACGTATGTATTATGGGAATGAATAAAACACATATGAGAGCTTTTAAATATGTGCACTATGTTTTTTGGCTGTTTTTATTATGCATTAAACAGGTGAGTGCATATTTAGATCCATCTGTAATGACCTATACAATTCAAACCATTGCTGGTGTTGTGATTGCGTTGAGTACTTTTTTTGGTTTGTATTGGCAGAAACTATTAAAGCTTTTTAGAAAGAGTGCAGGCGAAAGAGTCGCAAAATATGAAACCTTTGAAAGCGATGATATTTCTTTTAGAGATCCAGAACAAAATGGAAAAATCATGAAATATTGCGATTATCATTTTGATTTTTTGGAGCCAAGTGTGGCTAGTCCTACGGTGAATGAAGAAACAAATGGTGAGGCGACAATCGTTTATCGTAATCTTAAACAAGAAGAGGCTCCAAGAAGCCTAAAGGAAATCTTATTTTCTTGTTTGCCCGGGTTACTCTTAGTGGTCGCTTTTTTCTTCATGTTGGTGGTGTATGCGCCCATTGAAATGTTTTGGCACAATATTGGAGAGTTCTGGTTCACATATGATCAATTAAAAACACCAGTTATGCAATTGTTCCAGATTATGTCAGTAATTGGAATTCTTGTTGTATTCCTCGCAAATATAATTAGTAAGAAAGTTTATAACGTATTCTTGGTATTTGCGACAATCGTGTTTCTCACGTTTTATATTCATGGCAATTTCATGGTATCCAATCTACCTGTGATGGATGGTAAAGAAATTGTTTGGGAAGAGTATTTTTCAGATCAATTAGCTTCTATTGTGGTAATTCTTATCATAAGTTTGATTATGATTGTTTTGTATAAAAAATTGAAAAACCAAACTTTTTATAATTTGGTCTCTTTTATTAGTGTTTTAATTAGTGGAATGCTGATTGTATCTTTGATTAGTATTGTTTCTGGAAATAAAAACAATCTCGTTGAAGAAAGGAAAAAATACCAAGCAACCGTTTTAAATGAATTAGATTATTCTTCAACCGATAACTTTATTGTGTTTATTGTTGATGCGGTTGATGAAACAGAGTGGAGTCAAATGCTGGAAGAGTATCCAGAATACGAAGAAGTATTTCGAGATTTCACTTATTTCCCAGATACTTTAGCCACCTATCCATATACCACAAGAGCGGTTCCATATATGCTATCTGGGGTGCTGTATGAAAATGAGATAGATTATATTGATTGGGTCGCAAAAGCGATGGATAATTCTCCTCTGTTAAAACGATTAAAAACTGATGGCTATACAGTTGGTTTATATGATTCAAGTTTGATGTTATATTCCAGTGATTATAGTAATTATGAAAACTATGTTTTAACGAATGTGGAGATTAGTTCAGATTCATTATTTAAAAAATATCTTTTGGATATGGCTTGGTTCAAGTATGCGCCATTCAATTTAAAGAAATACAGTGAATTTAATATCGATAATTTTGGGACATTAAAAGTTGCTGATGCTTCAATCAAAGTAGATAACTGGAGAAATGAGACTTTCTTAAAGCGCTTAGAGGATGGAATGACTTTAAATGATAGTAAAAAGTATTTCAAGTTTATTCATACCAAAGGCGCGCATCTTCCATTTGATATGAGTGAGGATATCGTTCGCTTAGGCACTGAAAATAAAGCATATACGACCTATTACAACCAAGTGCGTGGTACTGCTAAACTCTTAGCAGAGTATTTGCAAGATTTAAAAGAATTAGGTGTCTATGATGATTCTGTCATTGTACTTTTATCAGACCATGGATATAGCCCATCCAATAAAGAGCCAAAAGATCGGCAGAATCCAATGCTGATGGTGAAAGGTAAAAACGAGCAACACGATTTCCAAAGATCATATGATGTTGTTTCTCATGCAGATTTAATGGAGGCTTTTGATCGGTTGCTAGATGGCAAACAGAGTACAGAACTCTTTGACTACCATGAAGGGGATTATAGAGAAAGATACTATATTGAATTTGCATGGAAGAAAGAAGACCAGATGACGGAAATGAAGACCACAGGTCCAGCTTGGGATTATGAAGCAATGGAATATACTGGCAAGGTATATAAATATGAGACCTACTATGAAAAATCAAGGAAAAAATGAATTAAGTTGAGAAGCATAGTAAAAGGGACTCTAAATAGAGGTAAATAACGTAATAAGAATTATGTGATTTATAAAAGAATGATCTTTGAAAATTTATTACTTGAAC
>JAGAVW010000055.1 GCA_017941735.1 Solobacterium sp.
CCGATGACCATCCAAGATAAAGCTCTGCTCTGTAAGGGTTTCCATTTTGCCGTCTATTTCTATAGATGATTCCATATTGATTTCATATGCATTAGGCTGCCTTTGCAGAAATGCTTGATAACTTGCTTCGGAATCCCATTCACAAACATATCCTTGCTCACGTAGACCCGCAGCATGGTCCCCATCGGTCCATGTATCATCCCATAGACCAAGTTGGTTTTCGTAAACATTGTTATTAAATAACTGGATTACCATGCCAAATTCATTGTCATCAGGACGGTTGGGCTGCCAACTAGAATATATGAAATCTTCTCCTGTTATCCATTTCCAATCATCATCTCTCCGTGCACCAATCCAATAGGCTCCCATAGAACCATCTTCAACTAAGCTAGACACAATCTCATTTTCCTTTTGAGAGGTAATGGTTACCAAATGTCCACCATAGCTTTCACAGATAGATTTCGCTTCATCCCAAGTCAAATCATCGTCAAACACTTTGTAATAGTGTCCGTTATTTTCCTGTGATGGTTCTGGATCATCAATACCTGAAATGTCGCCGGGAGTAGATGGTTGGTCTTCCGAAAGTGTGGGTATTTGTGGCAAATAACCCAGTTGATTAGCGAAAGCGGATTCCAGAGCGCTTTTTGCATTTAAAACAGGATATGTTTTAGGTGTAATTAGTTCATTTTCATCACTAATCAACCTGTCATCTAGTATAGAAGATGGCGTACCGTTAACGATATACTCCTTAACTTGTTTTGCTGTAATAGCTGCGCTTACTCCAAAACACATAGCAGCAACACCGGTCACTTCAGGGGCGGCATACGATGTACCGCCTACTGGCATAAACATATAGGCATCTTCAGCTGTCGTTTCGCAAACATAAATCTGATCACCTGGAGCAAAAATGTCAACAGCATCGCCAAAATTACTGTATGAAGATACACTGTAGCCTGTAATAGAATCCGGTTTATTGTCACTATTACCGTAATAATCATTAGTGATAGCTCCAGCAATTATCACCTTCTCCTTTATGCTTGGTGCTTTAATGTGTGCAAAGAACCCATTATTCTTTGCATTTCTAGCATCATTCCCAGCAGATTGAACAATGAGGAAATCATATCCCTGATTACTCAATCTATCAATAAATGAATCCAATTCGATTGCCGAAATCAAAGAATCGAGTCCATCATCAAAATGTGCTTCTGCTTCACTCCATTTATTGATGCCCAAACTAGCATTTATGACTTTGCAACCATGTATAACTAATGTAGCCAATGCACATTTGACATTGAAATAGTTTGTAAGTGTTCCGCTCCAATGAAATCTGCTTTTTAAATACTCATCGTCATAGTTTCCAGCGATTGAATAACCCACAATTTTGGCATTGGGAGAAACACCACTGATTCCTCTCCCATTATTCATCTCTCCAGCAATGATTCCCGCCACATTTGTGCCGTGAGAACCTGCTTGACCTTTATCAGGGTCATTATATACTGCTTCAATACGATTAGATAAATCCTCATGTTCAACAAAGAAAGATGTATCAATTACGCCAACTTTCACATTGAGCAGGAACTGCCTATAGTCCCAGGCTTCAACTGCATTAATTGCTTCTAAATTCCATTCATATCCATCAGGATGAGAAATGTCCCAATCGCCGCTCTTATCTAATCTAAGAACATCGTAATCATTTGGTCTATAGTTTGTTGTTGTTTCAAACAGGTAACAGGGGCTAGCCTCAAGAATTGCATCGTTATTTATTAAAGAGAGACATATCTCCTCAAGTTGTTGCAAGGTAGAAACTCTATTTAACTCAACTTCATAATCATTTGTAAGATTAATTCTCCCAACAATTGTACCTTCTAAGCTTTCCACAATTATTTTCAGCGATTCTTCATCGCCCGTAGAAGTAACAAAAATGATGTTATCGGCATAAAACAACCCACTATCTGGATCTTTTTGAATATGATTCTCATCAACTTCCTTGTAATTAACAGCCTCATCAATATTTGGCGGCATATAATGCACAACACCTGTAATAATTATCTCTTCTCCTCTAGATTTCACAAATTCTTTTACAATAATAGTGTTGTCTTCATTATTGTTTACTGCATCTTCAGCAGAAACAACAGGTCGGCTTATCGAACAAAAAAGAATCGCACAAACAACGACTATTGATAAGGTTCTAGATGCACTTTCAATAGATTTCCGTTTATTAATTGCAACCAGCCCAGCAATCGCAATAATTGATATTACTATCCAAAAAAAGAGTTTCGATTCGTCACCCGTATTCACCGATTTAATTACTTTACCAGGAGCAGAATTTGTTGAGGCGGCGGTGTTATTGACACCTGTAGTTCCAACTTTCTTGAATATTGAGTTAGTTGTTGACGATGATGAACGAATATCTGAATTGTTGTTAGTTTTTGAAGATTCACCACTACCAACCTTGGCAATTCCTTCATCATCTCTTTTGGAAGACTCTTTGTCGTTGACCGTGGAGGGTTTCTCATCAGCCGCTTTAGATGGGGTCTCGTCATCAAGTTTTGCCGGGTCCTCATTGTGATTTACAGAATCGTCTGGCAGTAAAACAACATCCAAGTCCACTTTTTCACCAACACCTAGTTGCTCAACATTCTTCGTCGCAGATGCTATAGCTTCGATGTGATATCCATCCGGAATCAGCGTTTCCAACTTAACTTCATCGATTGTTTTGTCGCTTTTATTCTTCACAGAAATAGTTGCGATAATTGGCTCTGAAGCTGAATACTCCTCTTTATCGGTAACCAATGTCACTTCAAGATCATCTTTTGTGACAGTCGCTGCAGACGCAATTATCCCAATGATACTGATACAAAGTAGCAGAGATAAAACCAATGCCACAATTCTAGAAGTATTTTTGTTTTTAAGTATTTTCTCGAGCGTTTCCTTCATCATTATCACCAACACATAACAAAGCAAAAACCGCCTCAACCCACTGTGCACATCACAATAGATTCAGGCGGCAAATAACCAACATGATTCAGTTCTTTTCTCCTAATATAATCATACCATAGTAGGACAGTGTCAAACAGAAACAATTGTTAAACCCGTGTGATTTTACACCATTGTTCTTGAAAAGAATTATACCAAATCGCCATTTTGTGCAAAGATTGACCCCCGGCATAAATTGTCGGGGGCCTTTGTTGCAATTAAGAGTGATATAAGCTTATTCTTTTTCTTTCCAAATATTCAGCAATACTACCGTCCCAGCTGCAATAATACTTAGAGCAATCCATATAGGAAGGTGCGTGGGGTCTGAAGTATCAACTGAAGTTC
>JAGAVW010000056.1 GCA_017941735.1 Solobacterium sp.
ACGAACATCTTTTGCCATCGCAATAAATAATTTACGATGATTCGCTGCTTGGTATTCGGGGTCTTCTTTGTCATGGAACTTTAAGGCACCAATTTTAGTAACCGAATCGACGAGTTCGGCAATCTCTTCCCCAAAAAGAGAAATGACATCTTCTTTTGTGACATCCGTATCTTCCACGACATCATGTAAGAAACCTGCCGCAATCGTTGTTGGTCCGACATGGAGTGTAGCTAAAATATAGGCCACATTTAAAACATGCACAAAATACGGATCGCCACTTTTACGGAATTGGCCTTCATGCTTTTCTTCCGCAAATTTAGCAGCCCGTTCAATGAGCTCAAGATTTTCTTTTCGATGAATGTAGGTTTTTGCGACCTCCATTACATCGTCAAATGTAATCTGTTTTTGTTCTGCTGGCATTGCTACACCTTTCTTTTTGTAAAAATCGAAGATTCCTCTTCGATTTTAGAGATTATTTATCACTCATTTCCATCAACGCGTAGACGTCATAGCCTTCTAGCGTTTTTCTTCCTGGTAATCCAGACAATTCAATGATAAACCCAAATCCTGCAACCACACCGCCAAGCTCTTCAATCATCTTGGCCGTTGCTTTCGCGGTTCCACCCGTTGCTAATAAGTCATCAATTACGAGTACGCGTTGTCCTGGTTTAACGGAATCTTTATGCATAAATAATTCCCCTACACCATATTCCAATTCATAAGTTGTAGAAATCGTTTCACGAGGCAATTTGCCAGGTTTGCGTACAGGCGCAAAACCCACATTGAGTTCTAATGCGACAGGTGTACCAAACACAAAGCCACGGCTTTCAGGACCCACAATCAAATCCGCTTTGACCTTTCTTCCATATTCCGCTAAAAGACGAACGCTCTCTCTAAACGCTTCCGGATTTTGCATAATCGGTGTGACATCTCGAAATAGGATTCCTTCTTTTGGAAAATTAGGAATGGATGCAATATATTGTGTTAAATCTAAAGCCATACTAGTTTCCTCCTTTGACAACGATGGATTCATTATACAATATTTTTAAATAATTTATTCTAGATATTCAATCTCCATTTGGATTGTAATTTCATCTTTCCAGCGATTTAAGCCAAGTTCCCCAATGAAATACTTTGGTTGCTCAACATCTTCTAATTTACGCGATACAAATAATACCCCTTCCATTTCGCCATCCTTTTGGGCAATTGTATACTTTGTCACTTTTGGATATTCCCTTACGCGTATAATCTCTGGATTCTCAATCGCAAATAAGGGTCGTATTAAATCTTTTGGATAAGGTTTTAAGATTTCTAAATCATTTAAGTTATCAAACTGTAAACGATCTGCGTCCACTAAGATTGCAGGCACAACCACCTCTTCTTGAATGACTGGCATTTCTTTTAGCTTTTCTTTGATGTAGTTATGTAGCTTGGATAAATCTTCTTCTTTTAGCGATAACCCAATCGCCCCTTCGTGTCCACCAAAGGCAGTAAATGACGGGAAGTCTTTAAAGAAATCAAATAGATTAAATCCTGCAACACTGCGTCCACTACCACGCAAGGTGTCTTCTTTTTTCGTTAAGACAAGCGTTGGTTTATGTACTTCATCAGCGATCTTTCCTGCCACAAGCCCACATATGCCTTCATGGAAGGAAGAATCATAAAGTACTTGAATTTCTTCTTCATCAAGCAATTGTCTTGCTTGTGCACTCATGGTTGCGGATAAACTTTTTCTTCGTTCATTGATTTCTTCAAGTTTAGTTGCATAAGCTTGGATTTCATTTTTATCTTGCAACAATAAATAGGGAATTAATGTATTCACATTGGAATCATCTTCCATGCGTCCAATACTATTTAACTTTGGCACCACTTGAAAACTAATCGTACGCTCATCAATTAAGCTATTGCGCTTAATAAGCGCTTGAATAGGAGGAAGAATTCCTTGTTTTAAATAATCAAGTCCTACTTGCACAATGGTTCTTGTTTGTCGATATAGTGGCATGACATCGGCAATTAAGGCAATTGCAGCTAATGCAATGTGCTCTTTCACTTCGCCAATAAGCTCCAAAGAAATCAACAAAGCTACCCCAGCTCCAGAAAGAAATGCGAATTCTTCTTCTAAATAATTTGGATGCACAAGGATATCGCAAGGCACTTCTTCTTCAATTTGGTGATGGTCTGTCACAATGACATCCATACCTAATTCTTTGGCCTTTTCTAAAGCCGCAAATGCCTTTACCCCATTATCAACCGTAATCAGTAACGTGTAGCCTTTCTTATGCGCATCTTCAACCGTATGGACTTGTAAGCCATATCCTTCTTTAAAACGATTCGGAATATAATAGCCATTTTCAATTTTTAAACGATCTAAAGTATCCTTCATGATTGTCGTAGCACAAATGCCATCGGCATCATAGTCGCCTCCAATTAAGACTTTTTCTTTATTCTCTTTCGCTTTTAAAATACGCGCGCATGCATCAAGAAGACATGGGGCACTGCTTTTATGAACGTGCAAATCCGGATGCAATAATTCTTCCATCTTTGCATCCGAAAGATTCGATAAAGCTAAAAGTTTACTGACAAGATAACTCGTGCCATACTTTTTCGCGATCGCCGCTTCTTCTACATTTACAATTTGATAGTTCATTCTTCTAATGCCAACTTTCTAAAGACATCTCCACGTTCTTCAAAATTCTTAAAATGATCATAACTACTTGCAGCTGGTGATAATAAACAATACCGATTCATACGGGTGAGTTTTTTTGCTAAGGCAACCGCTTCTTCTAAGTCTTCCACTAAATGCAAGGTATCTCTTTGATAGCCTTTTGCTTTTAATTCTTCATAGATTCGTTTTCCCGTTGCATACATGAAAATATAATCAATTTCATGATGATGCATGATATAGTTTTCTAATTCTGTATAATCAATACCACGATCCATCCCACCAATTAAGACTGTATCAGTATTTCCCAGTGCTTCTAAAGCTTGGATACAGGATTGGCCAATTGTAGATATCGAATCATCAATAAATTTAATGCCCTCTTTTTCACCAATGTACTCTAAACGATGTGGTAATGGTTGAAAGGAAGCAATCGCATCTTGGAATTTCGCATCGCTGATTCCATAAAGTTTCCCAACCGCATAAGCAATCGCCATATTTTGTGCGTTATGGCTACCAAGTAGTTTTGTTTCCTTGACTTCACAAGTCTCTTCTTGAAAATGCATCGTAAGCCCATCCGCATAAATCTCTTTTCCAATCACAACATGAGGAAAGTGGGCTGCACGTTGTTCAATTTGTTTTCCAATGAATAAAATATCTTCTTCCTTTTGATGTAAAAAGATTTGATCTTTCGCAAAACAATATGCTTCATAAGAACCATAATGATCTAAATGCTCTTCAAATAGGTTTAAATAGACCGCAACGTGAGGCGAATCACACGCATATTCCAATTGATGACAAGAAATCTCAAAAGCGACTAAGTCCTCATCTTTTAAATCGTGTAATATATCAAAACAAGGCTTTCCAATATTCCCGACAAGATGCGTATGATAACTTTGACTTAATACTGCATGAATCAAAGAAGTCGTTGTACTTTTTCCTTTCGTGCCTGTTACCCCAATCACTTGATCACGATAATGCTTCAAAAACAGTGGTGCTTGCCCAGACAAGATTTCTTTTGGAATACGTGTATCTTTGACCACAATGCCAGGTGATTTAAGAATCAAATCAAAGTTCCCATCATAAATCTCTTCTTCCTTAACAAAATAGGTATACTCTGTTTGGGCTAAGATGGAATATTCTTTTTCGCTTTGATCGGCGATATATAATTCTTTCTCAGGAAAAAAGGAACGCAAAAAACGATAGGATGATTTCCCCTCTAAACCATAACCCCATAAGAGAATCTTTTTTGATTCGAGTTCTTTTACCCAATTAAAGTTTTTCATTTTGTCGCTCTTGTAATTTCTTTTGAATTAATGAGAAATATTCCTCTGGAACAAGTGTTTCCATATTTAAATCATCATAATCTAATGTCGCATGTTCATAGTATGGATAATATGAGCTTTCTTTATATGCTTGATAAAGCTTAGGTAAAGCTTTGCCCTTTGCTTCAGCACGACGAATCGACATCACTACAGCAGTATTGACTTCTTCCCTTGTGCCAACACATTCAAATGGCTTATCATCTAGCATTCCTGTCAATTGTTCAAATAGCGTTTGTAGTGAAGTATCATTCAACATATCTTTCCCAAAGATATCGATGAGTTCTTCGTTGTCTAAAAATGCACTCAACATGATGCAGACAAATAAACACTTCGCACAATGCCCACACCAAATTTCTTCCTTTTGGCCCACATTACAACTACGGAAGACATGTAAATAATCTTTTAATGTAGAAAAGATGGAAGTAATCTGTAGTTCAGATAATGGACGTAATAAAGAAAAGTAATGGATTTCTGGGGTGATGTAGTGATCCATGTAATATTTAAAGTCTTGTTCAAACTCAAAGGTCTTACTGTATTGGTGATTAATGGAAGTCCCTTTAATGGTCGCTTCATTCGCACTTGCTTCATTGGATAAACAAATATATTGCTTTTGATAAACAATCGCCGTTAATACTGCGGCAAAAGCAGCCAATGCACTAAATGGGGTATGCCCATTGAGATAGCCTTGTTTATTAAATTCCAACATACGTGGATCTAACGTACGATTAACCACGATACAACGATCCCCATCATAACCTGCTGCTTGCGCACTATGAATGGCACTTTTTACTTGGTTAATAATAAACGCATGGTTGTCTGCTTTTAAATCTTTTAATAATTCCATGGAGACAAAGGAATCTTTCCCTCCCCCTACAGGGATGAGGTTCCCATGGTAACGACCACGATCTTCTTGCCCTTCAATCATTTCACCAACCACTTCCAATGTCACAAATTCATCAAAGGAAGGATTCACATGGTTATGATAGAAAAACTCTTGGAGACCATTGTAATAAAGTTTCCGCCACCATTGGATTTGATCATCATTTAAAAATCCACTTTCAATCACAATCTTAGGACTACAAGTAATCTTCCAATAAGACAAGAGTTCAATTAATCCTAATGAAAAAGCGGCTTCCCTAAAAATTCGTAAAAAGCCTACTTCCCGACAATCTTTTTTTGGAATTAAAAAAGCTGGATTAAAGTGGGATAACCCTTCAATCTCAAAATCGAAGATAATCTGTACTTCTTGCTCACTTTCATAAATTTCAAATTCGTGATAATAGAAGACAGGATATTTGTCACGTAATTCTAAATAGTCCATATATTCCCTATAAAGTATACAATGAATTGCCTTAACTGACACGCTCTAATAACGCAATCACTTCTCGTAAATTCGCACATTCAAATTCAATGTTTTGTGCCATTTCTTCATCTTTCCCAATCGTATCTTCAATAAAGCAATTATGCATGCCGGCATTTCTTGCCGCAAGAATTCCATTCTTTGAATCTTCTAGTACCAAGCAGTTTTCTGGTTTTACCTTCAATAATGCACTCGCGGTTAAGAAGATTTCGGGATTTGGTTTTACTTCTTTGACCATATCACCACATACAATCGCATCATAATGAAGTGGTATGGAAGTCGTCCCCATTACCGTTTCTACATAATCACGCCCACTACTGGAACAAATGGCGACCTTATAGCCATTGGTTTCTAGATACGCAAATAATTCAAGTAAACCTTCTTTATTCAAACAATCCGTATGAATTGATTTCCAAAAGTTTAAATCAAAACGATATTGTTTGCTTTCTTCTAAGATGGGCGCAAGTTCTGGAAAGTTCGCTTCTACATTTTTTAAATTTGCACCGGTAATTGCCATGATAAAAGCATCTGGAATTTCAACGCCATAATTCCTTCCTAATTCACGCAACATCTCTTGGGCAATGATTTCGGTATCGAACATCAACCCATCGCAATCAAATAATACAGCTTCAATTTTCATAGTACGTTGAAAAAGTAGCGGTGAACCGCTACTTATTATGCATTAATTCCTTTAATCGTATATTCATCTAACGATTCTTTTTTTGTTTCTTTTTTCTTTGGTTTTTGTTTTGGTTCATAGTGAGAACGAATATACGTCCAAACATATGGCGTAATGAGTAAGGACGATAAGGTACCTGCTACCATACCTACAAACATTGCGAAGGTAAAGGTAAAGATGGCACGTGATCCCATCACCAATAAGAATAAAAGTGGTAAGAGTGTGGAAATAGAACTGAAAACAGAAATGCGGAATGTATCATTTAAGGCATTATTCACAAGTTCTTTATACCCTTCTACAGATAATTTTCCTTTGCCTTTCATATTTTCACGAATCCGGTCACACACAACAATCGAGTTATTAATTGAATAACCGATGATCGTTAATAATACGGAAATAACTTCAATGTTAACTTCCATTCGTAAAATTGCAAAGACGGCTAAAGTAATTAAGACGTCATGGATAAGCGCAACTAAACAGCTAACTGCATAATCCCATTCATAACGGAAAGCAATATACGCAAGCATCGCAATCCAAGCGACAATCGTTAAGATGAACGCATTTCGAATGAGTTCACGTCCAACCACTGGGGTCACCACGTTATCACCTGGTTCTTGGCCATATGCTTCAATAAAGGCATCTTTAATGGTGATTAAGTCTTCTTTTTGTAATGCCGCTTTTGTGGTCGCATAGATCGTATCATCGCCAGCTGCTTGATAAGAGAATTGGTTATAACCCAATTCATTCATCTTACTTTCAACTTCTTCAATCGTAATTGGTTGATCTGCAGTAACGGTAATCTTTGTACCACTCGCAAAATCGATACCCAAATTCATGAAGCCATCTCCTCTTCCTAAATGGATGAAAGATAGGACAAGAGCAAGAGCAAGGATGGCACAAGCAGTTAAGATGTTGTATTTAGATTTGCTTAAGAAATCGGTATATTTAAATCCAAAATAGAATTGTTCTTCGCCTTTTGAAACATCTGGAATTTGTTCTTTCTTAACACCAAACCAAGTTGGTTTATCATCGACAATGCCACTATTGACAACTAAATTCAATAACCATCTTGAGAAAGCAACGTTGACAACCAAAGTCATAATAACCGTCACAATCAACATGGTCGCAAATCCTTTGACGGCACCATTGCCCCAAATATACATAATCAAGCCTGCGAGCAAGGTAGTAAATTGCGCATCAAAGATGGTCCAGAAGGATTGTTGGCGGCCTTCTGCTACGGCATTGCGTACGCTATGTCCTTTATACAGTTGTTGGCGAATACGTTCATAGGTAATGATATTCGCATCGACAGTCATACCAACACCAAGCACCAATGCGCCAATTCCAGGCAAAGTGAAGACCGCTCCCATAAGAGCATAAATCCCAAAGATTGCCCAAATATAAGCCGCTAACATGATACCAGCTAAAACACCTGGTAAACGGTATTGATAAATCATGAATAAGATAACCGCAATGACGCCTAATAAACCAGCTAAAGCGGTACGGCTAAATGCATCTTGCCCATATTGCGCCGAAACAACATTGGATGAGATTTCGGTTAGTTTAACTGGTAAGGAACCCGAATTAATTAAGTCTTTAAGTGTGGTTGCTTCTTTTTCGGTGAAACGACCTTGGATAATACAGTCTCCATAAATCGCACTGTTTACGGATGCGGCAGAAATGTATTTTGGTTCTTGGCCTGCTAATTCTTTTGCACGCTCTTCTTTATAGGAATCTCCTTCTTCATAGTCTAACCAAATGACCATGAGGTTTTCACCACTTGCGCGGCTTGAGATTTCACTTGTGATTTCCCCAAATTTATTCCCATCTGCTACCTTTAAAGAAACAATTGGTAAACCATCTTGATAAGCTAAGGAAGCACCACCTTCTTGGAAAATGGAAGCATCACTTAGTTCCACATCATTGGTATCACGAAGGGTTAAGTTAGCAGTAGTTCCTAACATTTGACGAGCAGAGTCTTGATCAGCAACACCCGCAAGTTGCACACGGACACGGTTTCCATTTTCAACACTGATTTGTGGTTCATTGACACCCAATACATTGACACGTTTTTGGATGCTGTTAGTAACCGCCGTCATGTCTACTTCTCCACCTTCATTTAATGGAGTAACTTCATAAAGAATTTCAAAACCACCTTGTAAATCTAAGCCAAGGTGTAACCCACTCTTAATTAAATTGAATGTACTTAGGATAAGTGCAAGTAGCACAACTACAACAATTCCTAATATGGTCAAATTCTTTTTATTTTTCATATTAATTCCCTCCGATCAAATCAGTGAATTCCGACAAGCTTGCTTCACTACTTTTGACTATCGTTTGTCGCGATAAGAATTTGATGATATCGCTGGCAGTGACGTTCAAGATATCTTTGACTCCTTCATGTAAATAACGAGGTGTATGTAATCTCCATAAGTCATATTGAAGATAATCTTCTAGGTCTTGATACGTAATTGTAGAAAGATCTTCTCGTTGTAATTGCTGAAGCTTCACAACCATAGCCATTTGTATTTCAGTATTCAAAATATCAAATTCGGTACGGCTCATTTCCTTCTCCCTCCAGCAAGCAATAATTATACCAAAGAATTATGGACTTAACATAAAAAAAGACAATTTTTGAATAAATTGTCTTTATAAGCCTAAGAAGAAGCCAATGATCGCAAATCCAAGCGAGACAAGCCAAAACCAATGCACCACTTGGCGCTCTCCCATCCCCTTGATCACAAAGGCATAATGGATTGGCGTATAAGGAAAGACGCGCTTGCCTCTTAATTTTACAGAACCAATTTGAATCATGACACATAATGTCTCAATCACAAAGATGCCACCAATGACAATTAATGCCATCTCTTTCTTCAACAACATCGCTAAGGCTGCTAAGACAGCTCCAAGCGCCAAGGAGCCAGTATCTCCCATGAAGATTTTTGCGGGCTTGATATTAAACTTGAGATAACCAAATAAAGCTCCAAGTAATGCGGCTACAAATACCGCAATCCCAAATTCTTTTTGAATTAAGGCATAAATCCAAAATGGAACAAGCGCTGTAACCATACACCCTGCCGCTAAGCCATCCATTCCATCCGTAAGATTAACCGCATTACTCGCTCCAGAAAACATAAGCAACACTAAAGGCCCATAAAATATACCGAGTGGAATAATGCGTTTCGAAAACAATAAGGTAATCGATAAATCTGCTTCTCTTTGATAAATCAAGAAGAATATGATTGCGAGTAATACTTGCAATAAGAATTTATAACGTGGTTTTAAACCATCATTGTTATGTTTGACCACAATCAAATAATCATCTACAAAACCAATGAGCCCATAGCCCACAAATGACAACAATAAAATCCATAAGCGCAAACTATGTAGCTGATTCCAGTTAAATAGAATCGTTAAGAAAACGGGCACAAGAATAAAGATAACCCCACCCATGATTGGTGTTTTGGCTTTATCTTTATATTCCTGCAAACTATATTCACTGACGTTTTGGTTGAAACTAACCTTTTTTAGATAATCAATCCAAAAAGGCATAATGAAAATGACAATTCCAAGACTCAAAATAAACGCTAATAAACTATATACAAACAATGTCATATTTCCCACCGGGTGTCATTATATCTTAAATCTATTCAAAAACAACTTCAATTTCGGTTCCTTTTGTCACAACCGTCCCAGGTGGTATGTTCTGTTCTATCACACGTCCATCCCCTGTTAACTTAAATCCAAATTGCGTCACGGACCATAACGCTGTTACTTCTTTTCGTGTCCAACCTGTTAAATCAGGCATTGTAAAGGAGTTTGTTTCGGTTGTTAAGAAGACCTTTTGGCCAGTTGAGACTGGCGCATTACCACTTGGATATTGATTAATAATCGTATTTCCTGCACCAAGTTGATATATATTCACATTGAGATCTTTTAGTTTCTCATTGGCATAATCCATCGAGTGATTTGTTAAAACTGGCATATCACTTGTGATGATTTCAGTGAGTTGATTTGGATCAATTTCATCTTGTAATTCTTCAACCGGTAATTGTCCCGCAATTCCTAAGCGAATTGCTGTTTTACGCATGAGGTTAATTGCCCCTTCGTTATGCTGTTGTGCACCTGGATCATAAACCGCTTCAAAGCAATAATAAACTTCAACAACGGGATTATCCGCCGGTAAAGCAGCCATGACAGATACAATCGTATGCCCAGAAGCATAACCTCCACCTGCTGCCACTTCAGCGGTACCTGTTTTCCCAAGCATTTCACATTCTGGGATTTGATAAAAACGTGCAGTTCCTCTTTCATCATTAAAGACACCATACAAAATTTCACGTAAGGAAGCAGCTGTTTCTTCGGTAATAGGTTCACCTGTTACCTTTGTTTCCGCTTGGTATAACACATGGTTTGCGTCATATGGGTCTTTGATGGATTCGATGTAATAAGGTCTTACCATCTTCCCATCCCCAAATACCGCACTATATGCTTGTAGCATTTGTAACATCGTAACGGTAGAACCTTGTCCATAAGAAAGCGCTAGTTTATCTGCTGGCCAACGATAGTTTAAGAAACCTGTTTCTTCTGGTAAACCATCGGTTCGCACTGGCTCAAAGAAACCAAAATCACGCATATATTGAAGATGGATATCTGGATTGATAAGTGTATTTTGAACTTCTGCTGTCACGGTATTTAACGACATGATTAAGCCATAATCGTATTCAATCATGCCATAGTTATGTCTTCCCGCATTATAGATACAACCCCATCCTTTCTCTTGAGTACGAATTGGGTTATTGTTGTCGTCACTTGTAAAACAGAATGGACCACTATCGGATAATGCACTGCCATCATAAACCCCTTCGTTAATCGCTGCCGCATAAGTGAAGGTCTTAAGCGTAGAACCAGGTTCATAAGGTAACTGTGCCCCATAGTTATTGTAGTCTTCGATATTTAATGTATTGGGGTCAAAGGATGGCGATTGTCCCCAGGCAAGAATCTCACCAGTTTTAATCTCCATGACGGCACCCCAAACACGATTGGCATTAAAGCGACGATTGGTAATTTCAAAGGATTCTTCTAGTGCATCTTGGATTTCTTGATCAATTGTTGTATAGACATCATAGCCATTAATTGGGCTGATGGTTTCTTCTTTCATACCTGGTAAGATATGTCCATCTTTATCTGCTTGATAAATACGATAGCCATCTTCCCCACGTAAATAATCATCCAAATATAATTCGGTACCCATACGACCAATGGTCGAACCGGTTTCATCCGATTGCGCAAACCCAAATAGATTTGACGCAAAGGTACCTAATGGATAGGCACGTTGAATCGAATCCGTGAATTCAATGCCAGGAAGATTTAGTGCCCGAATTTCTTCCATGGTAGCTTGAGAAAGGTTACGTCCTGCCATGCCAAGTTCTGTTTGATAAACATCTTGGTTTAGATAAGCTAAGCATTGTTCATAATCCATTCTTAGGATTTTAGATAAGGCAGCAGCTGTCCCTTCTTTATCTTGCACATAGGTGATGGTACCTTTGATGGATGGACGATCTTTATAAAGAATACAGACGATATTATAAGTTCGATTATCTTGCGCAATAATCGTATTATTCCTATCGTAAATATTTCCTCTTAAAGCTTTTGTAACAGTACGCACGGTATTTGCGGAATCTGCATAGGCAGATAAATCAGTACCGGAGCGTAAATGCAGCTTATTAATAGAAACCAAAAAAACATTAGATGCCAGTACTAACATGACAACTAATGTGATGATGGAAATCATACGCACTACACGTTGCGTACGGTTTTTCATTTTATTCTCCGTTTGTAGATGCTGTTGTGATGGTAATAATACTGTCTTGATCCATACGCAAACCATTTTCGTCCGCAATGTTATCCACGCGGTCTCGAGTGCTTAGGGTTTGAATCGCTACACGTAAAGCATCGTTTTGTACTTGAATATCCGCAATCTGCGCTTCAATGACTTGTTTGCGCGCAGAAAGTGAGTTGTTATAAGTTCTTAAGAATAACGCACTTGCCAAATAGATTAAAACGGATGCCATGAAAAAAATCATTGTAAAGTTAATGAGTTTTACATTCTTTTTCTTTTTCTTACGTACGATTTTTGCCATGTTATCGAATCCTTTCTATTCCACGTAGTTTGGCGCTGTGCGCTCTGTGATTGACTTGTATTTCTTCTTCACTTGGTAAGATTGGTTTCTTATTCAAGAGAGAGAAGGAGGACTGCTCCATCTGAGACGACAAGATTGGTAATTTTGGGTCAACAAATGGAGCAGTTGACAAGGCTTTAAAAGATTGTTTCACAATCCGATCCTCGAGGGAATGGAACGTGATGATTGCTAAGCAACCGCCAATGTTCAGAAGCTTTGCAGCTTCTTGCAATCCAGCACTCAGTGAAGTAAGCTCATCATTCACCTCAATCCTGAGTGCTTGGAAGACTCGTTTTGCGGGGTGCCCTTTCTGGTTTAATGACCTTTGAGGCAAAGCCCCTTTAATGCTATCGACAAGCTCGAATGTTGTTTCAATCGGGCTTACCAACCTTTCTTTTACAATTGCTCTAGCAATTGGTCGCGCATAGCGTTCTTCTCCATATTCTTGGAAGATACGACTTAGCGCTTCTTCACTATAGGTATTCACAATCTCGTATGCACTCTTGGTTTGCGTTTGATCCATGCGCATATCAAGTGGTGCATCATAGCGATACGAGAAGCCTCGTTTTGCATCATCGAATTGTGGAGAGCTAACCCCCAAATCCATCATGACGCCATCAACGCTATGGATTTCATAATCTTGTAGTGCTTCTTTCATGCTTTCAAATCCTGCATGGATGAAAGTCACTTTATCGAGATAGTCTTTTAAGTTTTCTTTTGATTCTTCAATTGCTTGAAGATCTTTATCAAAGGCGTATAAATGACCTTTGTCTAATTTCGACAACAATGCGAGTGCATGGCCACCTCTTCCTAAGGTTCCATCAACATAAATTCCATTTGGTTTGATGTGGAGCAATTCGATTGTTTCGTTCAATAAAACGCTTGTGTGTTCCATTATTGTAGGAACTCCGTCAGCGTTTCCGCTACGGTCTCGAAGGAATCACTTGCCATTTCATCGTAAGCATCCCATTTCTCTTCTGCCCAGATTTCAACGTGATCTCCTGCGCCTATCACCGCACATTTCTTTTGAATGTTAGCGATATTTACAAGCTTTTGGGGAAGCTGAATTCTTCCTTGTGTATCGACATTGCACTCTTGTGCATTTGACATAAAGGTACGCATATATTGACGTGCTTCCTTTTTGGTCGATGGCAATTGTTCCAGTTGGGTTGCTAAGCGTTCCCATTGTGGATAGGTATATACGGTTAAGCATCCATCTAGACCTTTTGTCACCACGAAAGTGTCACCTAATTCGTCTCGAAACTTGGCAGGAACAATCATGCGATTCTTATTATCCAGGCTATGCCGGTATTCGCCCATAAACATATTCGCCACTTTCCTCCACTTTGTACCACTTTCTAACCACTAGTCTATCATTTTTCGACCAATATGCAAGCATTTTTAGAAAAAAAACAAAAAAAGTGCGAATTCTTTCGAATCCACACTTCGTTTTGTTAAATCTTTGTGCTTGCTTACGCGTTTGCGACTTTTTCTTTTCCTACGGAGCCACACTCTGGGCATGCATGATGTGGTTGTTTCATTGCACCACATACTGGGCATTTTACAAGTGTTGGGGCTTTGAGCTTATAATGCGTTCTTCTCTTATCCCTTCTCGTACTGGAATTTCTTCTTTGTTGTACTGCCATTTCCCTGACACCTCCCTATTCTTCTTTATACTCTTTGAGTTTTGCCAGGCGCGGATCCAGCCGTTCTTCCTGACCACTTTGGTACTCTTCTTCACTGACCACTCGCCAACCATCACCAGCAGGATATTCCTCTTTGGATGCATAACTCACTTGGAGTGGTACTTCTAGTAAAATGTTATCTACGATGGCAGGCATTAAATCTACCTCATCACCATCCGCAATCCGTACGCCATCTTCATCTGTATCTTCAAATGAATAGACTTCTTCGCTTTCCGTTTCAAAGGGGTATTCCACCTCTTTTCCCGTAATGGCATCCGGAACTAACATTGTACCAGTCACAAACAGATTTGCATAGAACTGATTTTCATGAACATCGAGATAACCATCTCCCTCGACATGAACATCTTTCACGCCATTAATGCGACT
>JAGAVW010000057.1 GCA_017941735.1 Solobacterium sp.
AACCCATAGCCTCAACCTCACTTAAGTAGACTGGCCACATACAATATTAGAGTAAACAATGGTTTCTACTTAATCCTATCAAAGGTTAGAAAGGAAGAGATAATTATGTGCTGACAAGGTATGTAATTATCATACAAGGTAACGATATGGCACAAGATTATATTTTATTAAATGATCGTGCAGAAAATGGACTCATTGCGATTAATAAGTCTGTGTTTTATGCGATTTCTGAAATAGCAATTCAAGAAATTGAAAATGCGGAATTAGCTCCATCTACATTTTCTAAACCTATTTCGATTAAAATTGCGAAGAATGAATTACAAGTAGCGGTTGATTTAAAAGTTCGCTATGGAGCAAATGTAAACTCAACTTGTGAACTCGTTCAAAATAAAATTTATGAAAATATTTTATTTATGACCGGGTATAAACCAAATGATGTCACCGTAAATGTCGTAGGATTTGACATTTAAGGAATAGATTGTTAAACTATACAAGTCAATAAAAGGAAAGCAGAAGCGCCGCTTCTCACCTGATGTCCATCGGACTTGGGTTCATGCCAGTAAATGATTCATTTTAGGCAGGTGCGGCTTCTGTACCTGCTTTCTTTATTAAAGGAGGTCTGCTTGCATTACATTAAACCGAAACGCAATGTTCCTGAGGAACTAGTCAACGAAAACATTCATTTTAACGAAGTCTTGGTCATTGGGCCAGATGGAGAACAACTGGGCAAAATGATGCGCCGTGAAGCAATTGAAAAGGCTTATGATATGGGTCTAGATTTATATTGCGTCGCGCCAAATTCCGAGCCACCGGTTTGTAAAATTCTTGATTATGGTAAATACCATTTCAATGAACAGAAAAAAGCGCGTGAAGCGAAGAAAAAACAGCATGTAACAGAGGTCAAACCATTGCGTCTGTCTCCTGTTATTGACCAGCATGATTTTGAAACGAAACTCAAACAAGCTCGTAAGTGGGCTGAAGATGGACAGAAAGTGAAAGTCGATATGCGTTTCCGTGGCCGTATGATTACTCGGAAAGAAGTCGGGGAAGAGGTCATGAATAAGTTTATTGAACAGATTTCTGATATTGCAACGGTTGAAAAGAAACCGAGTATGGAGGGAAATACAATGTCCGTTGTATTGTCCCCTAAGAAGAAATAAACAGGAGGAGAGTCTATGAAGGCAAAAGCAAAGAAACCAAAGAAGATTCGTATGAAGACAAAGAAAACTTTTGCGAAACGTGTGAAAGAAACGGGCACAGGAGAATTAAAGAGAAAGCACAACTATATTTCTCACTTCGCTGCAAACAAAACACACAAACAAAAGAAACATTTGTCTAAGCCGACAACTGTCAGCAAGAGTGATATGAAGCGCGTTAAGCAGCTTCTACAAGGTTAGACTAGGAGGCGTAAACAATGAGAGTTAAAGGATCGACGCCAACACGCAATCGTCGTAAAAAAGTGTTGAAATTAGCAAAAGGCTATTTTGGAAGCAAACATTTGCTATATCGTACAGCCAATGAGCAAGTAATGCGTTCTTTACGCTATTCCTATATTGGCCGTAAACAAACAAAGAGAGAAATGCGTAAGTTATGGATTGCACGTATCAACGCTGCAGTTCGTCAACATGACTTAAGCTATTCTAAATTCATGCATGGATTAAAATTAGCAGAAGTAAATATTAACCGTAAAATGCTAAGTGAAATCGCAATTCATGATGAAAAAGGTTTCGAAAAACTTGTTGAAACAGCAAAGAAAGCATTAGAAGCATAAAAATAGGACATTATGTCCTATTCTGGCGCGTTGGTGAAGTGGCTCAACACACTGCCCTCTCAAGGCAGCATTCACGGGTTCGAACCCCGTACGCGTCACCATAGTAAAAAATAGGCATCGGTGGATGCCTTTTCTTTGAAAAAGAAGTAAAATGATAAAGGATTATGACATATCAATTTCATGAACAATATAACCCTGAATTATGCGATCAATTTGTGATGCAATCGACACAAAATACGCTTTTTCAGTGCTCCAATTGGGCCAAAGTAAAGAATAATTGGAATGCTTATTTTACCTGTGTAACAGAAGGGGAAACAATCTTAGCAACGGGTCTAGTTTTAGAAAGAGAACTTATCTTAGGACAAAAACTCTTTTATTTACCACGGGGACCAGTTCTAGATTATGAAAATAAAGAATTATTAGAGTTTTATTTTGCCGAATTAAAGAAATTCGCAAAAGCACATCATGCTGCTGCGATACGTTTTGATCCTGCTATTTTATCGAAATGTTACCCCTATAAAGAACATGATTCCGAACATTTACACAAAAATGACGATATCATAGCTACTTTAGAGGCACTTGGTGCAAAACACAAAGGCTTTACTGTACGGATTGAAGAGAGTACACAACCGCGTTTTAATGCGGAAATGGATCTGATTCCTGACTATGAAGAAAAGCTCGAACACAGAACGCGTAAATGTATCCGTGGGGCAATTCATAAAGGAATCTTTACACGAGAAGGAAAAGAATATTTGGATGATTTTGCAAAAGCGATGCATTATACGGAAGTACGTAAAAAAGTGGCTTTGCGTAATGAATCTTATTTTGAACATATGCTAGAAGTATATGGAGATCAAGCAATCTGTATGGTTGCATATCTCAATTTTCCAAAACAATTAGAACAATTAAAACAATCTTTAGAAAGTAACCAAAAAGAATTAAGCGAAGGTAATCCGACAAAGAAACGCAAAGCAGAACTCGAGCGTTTAATTGCGCAAGATGAAAAAGAAATCGCACAATTACAAAAAGATTATGAAAAAGAAGGCCAAGATGAGATCGTGACAAGCGGCATATTAGCTTGTTATAATGCGCACTTAATGGAACTTTTCTATATGGGAAATCATCCCGATTATATGCGGATGTATAGCAGTTATTTGTTATATAAAAAGTGTTTAGATCGTTGTTTAGAACTATCCATTCCAAAATGCTCTTTTGGTGGCATTGAAGGGACGTTGGATGATGGATTAACCTTATTCAAATCCAATTGGTTAATGAATGTGGAAGAGTATATTGGGGAATTTAATATTATCTTAAACCCAATTATCTATCGCTTGTTTGATCAACTCTATCCTAAAGTACTGAAAATGGTTGCGAAAATGAGAGGCAATGCATGAAATTTGTTGTTGATGTAGAACCGAAGCGATTTGATGCATTTGCGATTGCTTGTCCACTGAATCATTATTCTAAGACAAGTCCTTTTATTGCGTTTAAGAAAGAAGAATACCAAAGTGGGAATTTACTTGGCGTGGAAGATGAAGAGGGCAATTTGATTGCGACAGCCCTCATGCTACATCGTCGTATACCTCTATTAGGAATGCAATTTAGTTATGTTCAATATGGCTTTAATCTTGCTATTGAAAATCGCGATTTAATAGCCTATTTTGCGAAACAATTAAAAGAATACGCCAAGGCAAAAGGTTCTATCTTTTTACGCATGGACTTTAATATTCCACGCTTAGAACATGATAAGAATGGGAAAGTTGTTGAAAATGGTTTTAACCATGAATATATTACCGAGATTCTAAAAGAAAATGGGTATACACATCTAGGCTATAATTATGGCTATAGTGGTAACTGGATGAGTCGTTTTACCTATCGTTTAGATTTAAATCGTCCTTTTAGTGAGATTAAAAAAGGTATCAAACGCTATCAAACCTATCATAATAAAAATGAAATGCGTGGCGTAGCGGTGCATCCCGCCACCCAAGAAGATTTAGCAGTATTAATCCAAAGCCAAAAAGAATTATCCGCAAAACTTGGTTTTAAACCAAATGATGTCTCCTATTTCAAAAAGTTATGGGATTGCTATGAAGGGAATGTGTATTACTACATTGTTGATACGAATTATCATCAAGCTAAATTAAACCTACAAAAAGAAATCGACAATTTAGAAATGCATCTTCAAACCCTAAAAGATGAGAATAAGAAAGAAATCACGCAAAAGAATATCCAAGCCTTAGAAAAAGAAATCCATGAAATAGAAAATCATGGACTTGATATAGATGAAAGGAAAGTATTAGGGGCTAAATTCATCATTAAGTTAGGCGAAAATGTCTGGAATGTGAATATGTATACATTAAAGACACTTCTCAATTTTAGAGGCGCATTTGCATTACATGATTATGCCATCCAAGATATGATTGAAAAAGGGGCCAAAACCTATGATTTTGAAGGGATTTCTGGCTCAATGGATCCAAGTGATGAATATTGGGGCCAAACGGATTTTAAAAAGAGCTTTGGTGGCGATTATTTAGAATTTTTAGGAGAATTTGATGCCATCTTTGATGAAAAGAAATATGCCCAATGGAAAAAGGCGCGAAGTCTCTATAGTCGAGTGCGCCGTAAACTTCGATTCTTAAAATACAAAAAGTAGCGAAGTAATCGCTACTTTTGTAATTGTTCAATCGATTTTTGTAAACGAGATAAGGTTTCTTCCTTACCCAAGATGGTTGCAATTTCAATTGCACCACCTGGTGTAAACTCTTTACCAGTAATAGCGAGTCGTAATGGGAAGAGAATCTGTCCGTTTTTCTTTTCTAATTTTGCAGGCAATTCCATGAGTTTTTCATGGAGCGTTTCTTGCGTCCAATCGGTAATTCTTTCTAAGACTTCTTTTGAAGCAACTAAGGATTCAAGAGCAATACTTGGATCCGTCTTCATTTTCTTATTGTTGTATAAGTTTGTATCAAAAGCAGGGAAGTTATCGAAGAAATCTAACATATCTGGAATCTCTTTGAGTGTTTGCGCACGTGGTTGTAAGATTTGCGCAATTGCTTTTTTATCAAAGTTTCCTTTCACAGCTTCATCAATATATGGTTTTACAAGTTCATAGTACTTGTCTAAGTCCATATTTCTTAACCAAAGCGAGTTAATCGAAGTAAGCTTAACAATATCGAAGATAGCACCATCTTTCCCAATGTGTTTTACATTGAATGCTTGAACAAGCTCATCTAAGGTATAAATCTCTTGATTGGTTTCAGGAGACCATCCAAGAAGAGCGATATAGTTCAAGATTGCTTCAGGTAAATAACCTTTTTCCACTAAATCTTGGAAGGAAGCATCGCCATTCCGTTTCGAAAGCTTTTGATGTTCATCTTTCATAACAGGTGGACAGTGAATATAACGTGGGATATCCCAACCAAAGGACTCATAAATTAAGTTATACTTTGGTGCAGAACTTAAGTATTCCATACCACGAACGACATCCGTAATTCCCATTAAATGATCATCAATGACATTCGCAAAGTTATAGGTAGGGAAGCCATCGCTTTTCATTAAGATGGATTCATCCAAGGTACTATTTTCAACAGTAATGGTCCCAAATACTTCATCATCAAAGGAAGTTGTGCCTTCTTCTGGAATCGTTTGTCTTACTACAAAGGATTCCCCATTTTCTATACGCGCTTCTGCTTCTTCGATGGATAAAGCTTTACATGGATCATCAAATTTGAAGGATTCGCCACGTGCTTCTTGTATTTCACGTTGCGCTTGAATCATTTCTTCATCACAGAAACAATAATGTGCACCACCAAGTTTCACGAGCTCTTTTGCATGGTCCATATAGATGCCACTTTGAACACGCTCACTTTGAACATATGGGCCAACTGGACCACCTAAATCAGGTCCTTCATCCCATAATAAATTACATTGTTTTAGCGTATCGTAAATAATATCGGTTGCGCCTTCCACAAGTCTTCCTTGGTCGGTATCCTCAATACGTAATAAAAACTTTCCAGCTGCATCACGTTTTGCGACTAAATAGGCATATAATGCCGTTCTAAGGTTACCGATATGCATATACCCGGTAGGACTTGGGGCAAATCTCGTGCGAATTTCACTCATCATTTGCTTCCTCTCTTATCTGAAAAATGGCTGGGGTAGAGAGATTCGAACTCCCGAAATGACTGGTTCAGAGCCAGTTGCCTTACCGCTTGGCTATACCCCAATAGCATTATTTATTATACACGCGTTTTATGTCTTTACAACCAAAAAGGCAGTGTTTATGGTACTATGTATCTACCGTTTCTTTAAGTAAGGAGGTAAAGTTATGTATTGTGCAAATTGTGGATTCAAATTAGATGAAAATGCAAAGTTTTGTAAAAACTGCGGAATAAAGATTCTTGACACAAATCCTGAAGAGATGGCTACTCCAGTAGAGTCACAAACAACAGCAACACAACCAAAGAAAACAAAGAAAGGTGGCATTTTAAAACCACTCTTGTTGATTGGAGGTGTGCTTCTTGCGTTGCTACTAGGCTATAGCTTAATTCGTATGTTAATGGGAAGTGGAAGTGCAGGAGCAAGCGCTTCGGATGATCAATTATCATGCAAATATGCATACCAAGATGAAGAAGTCATCTTATCTGAAAACATTGATTACTATTATCAAAATGCGAAAGTAATACGAATTGAAGATCATATTCTGCAATCCTATCTCGATATTGAATTAACGGATGATGAATTAGATGAGGAAGAAGAATATCTTTTACAATTGTTAGCGGGTCTTGATGATTATGATGGTGTAAAGTATTCGGTATCAATTGAAAACAATGATTTCAATGTCGATATCAAAATTGATTATGACATTGACGCATCGAAAATGAGTGATACGGATTTAGATGCAGTAATGAATTATTTAGATTTTCAATTTAGCAATTATTTAAATTCCTTATCAAAAGAAGAATTGAAATCAGAAATGATGGATTATGATTTTAAGTGCGAATAATCTTTTTCCAGGAATTGGAACCATAGTCAATGTGATTGCGATTCTTTGTGGTGGAGCCATTGGCCTTCTATTTAAAAAATGGATTACCGACTCCCTACAAAAGCTTTTGTTATGCGCAAATGGAATTGGGGTCATCTTAATTGGGATTTCAGGGGCATTGAGTCGCATGTTTGTGATAAATGGCAATAGAATGGAAGTTCAAAATAGTTTTATGATGATTGTTTCTTTATCCTTAGGGGCGCTACTTGGTCATCTATTACAAATTGATCAACGTTTTGAGAAATTTGGTTTATATCTGAAAGAGAAAAGTGGAAATCAAGCCGAATCCCAATTCTTGAATGCCTTTTTAACAGCTTCATTTACTGTATGCATTGGGGCAATGGCAATCGTTGGTGCAATTGAAGATAGTTTGAATCTCAATCCTTCTATTTTATTTGCAAAAGCATTATTGGACTTCACAATTATCATGGTTCTAACCAGTTCCCTTGGAAAAGGTTGTATGTATAGTGCGATTCCAGTTGGCTTACTGCAAGGAAGCATTAGTATTTTCGCTTCACTTTTAAAACCAATTTTCACAACAAATGCCTTATTGAATATTGGACTTGTAGGTTCCGTATTAATTATTCTTGTCGGAATTAATTTATTATTTTCTAAGTCGATTAAAGTAGCGAATTTAATACCTGCTTTACTCATCGCATTACTATGGAGTTATTGGCCAAATGTCTTACTATAATGCACGTCTTCAAATCTATGAACAAGAAATCCCACCGTTTTTGTTAGAAGCATCCAGAATCGATCTTTTAGAGCGTTTAAAAGGGGTGGATATGAATTGTGGTATGCAATATACCTCCTTTCCATTCTTTAAAGATTTAAAGCCTTATTCGCGCTTTGAGCATAGTTTGGGTGTCGCTCTAATTGTTTACAACTTTACAAAAGATATAAAACAAACAATTGCGGGATTATTTCACGATATCGCAACGCCAGCTTTTTCACATGTCATCGATTTTTTAAATCATGATTATACCAAACAAGAAAGTACGGAAGAAAAGACAAGAGAGCTTATTGAAAAGTCAAAAGAGGCAATTGCGTTTTTAAACAAATATAATCTCAAAGTAGAAGAAGTCGCAGATTATCATCTATATCCAATCGCCGACAATGATACACCACGTTTATCAGCAGACCGTTTGGAGTATACCTTAGGGGTCATGGAATACTATGGATATTGTAGTCTTGATAGAATTCAAGAGATGTATGCGGATTTATGTGTATCTAAAAATGAAGATGGGCAAGAGGAAATCATGTTTCAATCTTTAGATAAAGCAGTGGAATTCTGTATGCATTCGATGAAGGCGAGTTATGTTTTCTCATGTCCTACGGATCGCTATGGCATGGAGCAATTAGCGCGTGTGGTTCGACAAGCAATTGAAAATGGTGCTTTAAGTGAAAAGGATTTATATACAAATGAAGAAATTGTAGTTCATAAATTACTAAACTCAAGCTCAAAAAAGGAGTGGCTTGCGTTTTGTAATCTATCTAAGATTTATGTTTCAAAGGATAAGGTAGATGATAAATGGATTCAAATTCCAACAAAAAAGAGGTATATTAATCCATATGTTCAAAACGTTGGACGTGTGAGTGCACATAGTAAAGAAATAAAGGAGATGCATGAAGAATTCTTGGCTTTAGAATTCAAAGAATATCTTTATGCGAAATGAGTTATGAAACAAATCGTGATTGCTAGTACAAACAAAGGAAAAATTAAAGAATTTAAAGAAATGTTAGAACCAGAAGGCTATGAAGTATTATGCCTTAGTGATTTACCTGATTATAAAGAGGTTGAAGAAACGGGGACAATCTTTCAAGAAAATGCGATTTTAAAGGCAGCTGCAGTTACCAATCAATATGGAATTGAAGCGATTGCGGATGATTCTGGACTAGAGATTGATGCTTTTAATAAGGAACCAGGGGTGCATAGTGCTCGTTATCTTGGGCATGATACGCCTTATTCTTATAAAAACAAGGTTATCTTAGAACGGATGGAAGGAATCGAGAATCGTAATTGTCGATATGTATGTGCGATTGCTTGGACAAAACCAAATCACGAACCACATTTATTTTATGATACGGTTGAATGTCAAATCGCTTTAGAAGCAAAAGGAGATAATGGCTTTGGATATGATCCAATTGTTTATTATGAACCATTACAGAAAACAATGGCGGAAATGAGTGCAGAAGAAAAAAATGCGATTTCGCATCGTGGCAAAGCTATTCGTAAATTAGAGGCATTTTTAGATGAAGCGCACAAGTAAATGGATTCAATCACTCGGGTTTTTCTTTCTCGCAATTAGTTTATTATTAACGATTGTGGATTTTTGGTGTTTTTATAAACCTTTTTATAATTGGCAATATCAAAAAAATAATACAACGGTAGCGACCGGTTTAAATGAAGAAGATTTAAATAAGACAACTGATCTCTTATTCGCATATTTAAAAGATGAACGAGAAGATTTAAATATGCAGGCACTTGTGCATGGGGAAGAAAGAGAAGTCTTTGATGCACGCGAAAAGGCTCATATGGTTGATGTAAAAAACTTATACCTTGGGGCGATGCAGGTGCGTAATTATTTAGGTATATTAGGTATCCTACTTGTGATTGCGACAGGTTTATTTGCGACAAAAGATCGTTTCTTACATTTATTTAAGTCCTATCAAAAAGGAGTTGGTGCCTTTTTAGGCTTTATTCTCATCTTAGGCTTATTTGCGGTCGTTGATTTTACTTCCTTTTGGACCAATTTTCATCATGTCTTTTTTACCAATGATTTGTGGTTACTTGATCCAAATATCTCTATCATGATCAACATGGTACCAGAACCATTCTTCTTTGCACTAGTTATGGTGATTGTAGTTTCTTACTTACTCGCTCTATTAATTACATATATTGTCCTATATTTATTTCAAAAGAAGGTGAACGCATGATTCATGTCGTATTATATGAGCCAGAAATCCCGCAAAATACAGGGAATATTATGCGTACCTGTATGGCTTTTGGAATGCATTTACATTTAATTGAACCCCTTGGTTTTTATTTAGACGAAAAGCATTTAAAGCGTGCAGGTATGGATTATCGAAAAGAAGTGAACTTAAAAACGTATGTCAATTGGGATGCGTTTGTTAAAGAGAATCATGGGGAATATTATTATGTCACGCGTTATGGCAAGCATTTACCAGGTTCTTTTGATTATACAAAAGTAGAAAAAGACATCTATTTTATCTTTGGGAAAGAAAGTACAGGAATTCCAAAAGAAATACTAAAAGAACATTTAGATCGGTGTATTCGTATTCCAATGGTAAAAGAAGCACGAAGTCTTAATTTATCGAATTGTGTTGCGCTTTGTATGCATGAAGTATTAAGACAATTAGATTATCCAAATTTATCGAAAACCGAAGTGATTAAGGGAGAGGACTTTTTAAGTCGCTAGTGTATAATTAATTTATGATTGAAACGATTAGTGATTTTTTATCCATTGCGGTCATGGTTGGAATATTATTTTTTGCGATTTATGCCCTTTATGCAGCAATTGTTGTAAATCGTGAAGCAACCTTTAAATCCATCGAGCGAAGATATTATCGCTATTATGAAGGGGTAGATGATGAAGATGATTCCAGTGATCGGGATGATTTGTATTTTGAGGATGAATAATTATGACAAAGGTTATTGCGAGTCCTTTTTGTCCTAGAAGTGAAGAACCTGCTTCTCCAGCGCTACAAAATGGAGATTTTGTTTTTATATCGGGTATTTATTCATCAAAATCAACATTAGAAGAACAGCTTCAAGAATGCATCAAACAAATTAAATCCTTATTACGTGAAGCGAATCATTCGTTAAAAGATATTGTGCGACTAACATATTATGTTAAAAACGAAGAGGATTTAATTGAAATAGATGATTTGTTATATGACTATTTTGAAGCTCCTTATCCAACACGTTCGATTGTCTTTGTGGATGGGCTAAAAGAAGACGCAAAGATTTGTTTGGATGTGGATTCCTATCATTTGAATCAAAGATGTTCAAATTGTAGTGGGTGTAGTAAAAGGGAGATTGACAATGAATAGAGTTTTATATCTTGAACAACATGGTCCAAATATCACCCAAGTCTTTTATTATAAAAATGCAACGGAAGTATTAGATAAACGTTGTGTTGATTTGTTGGATGAATGGTGTTTGAAAAGTGGATCTTCTTTTGAGGGACGCAAAAAAAGTTTTCAATATCTCACAAAAGGACGCCAAAAACCTGCCATCTTAATTAGTGAGCGCACGCAAGAAATCTTTTTTCCTTTATATGGACTAAAATCAGAGTTCAATATTTGGCTTTCCTATTTAGAGATTTTTGCGTGTCATCAAGTGGAATATAATCAAACCGAAATCCAGTTCAACGATGGTACAAAAATCATTGTCGATATCAATCGTCGAACGATTCAAAACCAGTTAAAGCGTTGTCGAACATTCTTAGATGCCTTAAATCAAGTAAGGCACAATTAATGTTTGACTGGAATTCTATTGATTACTAAAATGAATGTACATAGTCTGTTAGGAGGTGGTCGTATGGCGGAAGGAATACCGGATAAAGAAAATCGATTTTTATTAATTACGACTAGAAGGAGAGCAGATTATGGACAACGAAAAAGAAATCAATGAAGTGGAAGTATTTCGTGAGCTTTTAAAGAATAAACAATATACAGCTTTACGTGAAAAAGCACTTGATATGAACGAAGTTGATTTAGCACAAATCCTTGACCAGATGGAAGATGAGGATATGTTAAAGATGTTTCGTTTGTTGCCAAAAGATTCGGCAGCTGATGTCTTTGTGCAATTAGAACAAGAAAGCCAACAATATATCATTACACAATTATCTGAAAAAGAAGCAGGTAGTATTATTGATAACCTGTGGGCTGATGATGCGACTGACTTATTAGAAGAGATGCCTGCCAATGTCGTAAAGAAGATTCTTTCTAACGCAAAACCAGAAACGCGTGCAGATATTAATCACTTATTACAATATCCAGATGATTCCGCTGGTTCGATCATGACCACGGAATTCATGGATTTAAAACAGAATATGACGGTACGCCAGGCCCTTGATCGCATTCGTGAAAAGGGGATTGATTCTGAGACGGTTAACGTTTTATATGTGTTAGATCCTAAGCGTTTATTACTAGGTATCGTAAGTTTGCGTTCTTTGATTATGCATGATGAAAATGATGTGATTGAGACCTTTATGGAAGATGACATCATTTCTGTTAAAACAAATACCGACCAAGAAGAGGTTGCACAAATTTTCCAAAAGTATGACTTCATGGCGGTTCCTGTTGTGGATAAGGAAAACCGTATGGTTGGAATTATTACGGTTGACGACGTCATGGATATCATGGAACAAGAAACAACCGAAGATATGGATAAGATGGCTGCCATCATTCCAAATGATAAACCATATCTTAAAACCTCTGTTTTTGAAACATGGAAAAAACGTATTCCATGGCTTATGTTGATGATGATTTCCGCAACGTTTACTGGCAAAATCATTACCAGTTTTGAAGGTGCTTTAAGCCGTTTTATTATCTTAACTGCTTATATTCCAATGTTGATGGATACTGGTGGTAACTGTGGGAGCCAAGCTTCTACGGAAGTCGTGCGTTCTTTGTCGATTGGACAAGTGCACTTAAGCGATTTCTTTAAAGTTGTATGGAAAGAGATGCGTGTTGGCTTACTATGTGGGGTGACACTTGCGGGTGTCAATTTCTTGAAGTGTATCTTTATTGATGGTGTCAGTGTGACCATTGCGGCCATCATTTGTATTACGATTGTTTGTTGCGTTTTCTTCGCAAAACTCATTGCGTCGATTCTAGTTATGTTTGTGACACGCTTGCATCTTGATGCGGCGGTGGTTGCTTCACCTATGTTAACAACCGTTATCGATGCCATTTCCTTAACCATTTATTTCTCAATTTCAATTCTACTATTAGGACTTTAACATGCTTAGAATATTTACGACCATTGGATGCACTAGTGCAAAACATCTAAAAGAACATTTAAAAACACATCAAATTGCTTATGAAGAAAACAATTTACATAAGTTATTACTCGATACAGAGAAACTAGAATCTTTTTTGTGCATGCATGAAGAAGAATGGTCATATTTATTTCCAACCTTAGAAAAAAGAAAAGTGGATGCTTCCTTTGTTGCTTGGCTTCAAAATCATCCAAGTTGTTTACAGCGTCCACTTATTTTTGATGATACAAAAGACGTTGACCTAGAAGGCTTACGCGCATATGCAAGACAATATTGCAATGCGAAATCAAGCAATTGGTTGTTGTGTGGAAAAAGTAGATTAAGCGATTAAGACTTTAACACCCGCATTTTTAATTTCTTCAATGATTTGTGGGTCGGATTGGGCATCCGTAATTAAAATATCAATATCTTTTAATTCTGCGTAGGTAAAGCTTTGTTCTTTACCTATTTTTGTATGATCGGCTAATACGATGACATCACCAATGCAATGCTCAATCATCTTTTTATTTACGGAATAATCAAAGATAGTAGAGGTACTTATACCGTGTCTAGAAATACCACTTACGCCAAGAATACATTTGGTAGCCTTTATTTTGTTTAATAAATCTTCCGCATAGCCCCCAAACATCGCAATTTTTCCAGAATTCTTATCATTTACAGAGACTTCTCCTCCGGTTAAGATGAGTTGGTTTGTTGGTTGAATTTTACGGGTTACACTTAAATAGTTATTAGTGACGATGACAAGATTTGCATCCGGTAAAGAAGAATACATTAATAGAGCTGTCGAACTTGTATTCATAAAGATAATGTCTTTTTCTTTAATCAAACTTAAACAACGCTTAGCAATGGCTTTTCGTATTTCATAATTAGACATGGAAAGACTTTCAATCTCATGTAAAGAGATCTGCTCAATTGCAGGGGAGTTATCAATCACGGAACTCCAACGATCTTTTAAAATACCTTCATTACGAAAATAGATTAAATCTCTGCGTATGGTTGATATGGAGGCATTTAAATCTTTGGCAATCGTTTTCATGTCTGCATCGGTATGGGTTTGTAAGTAATCTAAGAGTTTTTGTTGACGAATGCGGATTTCTGCTTTGCTTTTCTTCATACCTTTATCATATTTTATATGAACAAATTAGTCAAATAAATCGGTTACAAATGAATTTATTTGACATAATAACTTCATTTTGTTATGAAAGTAGGTAGTAGGAGAAAAGAATCGTATCGACTACGCTTCACTAGTATTCAATGCAAAGGATTCATTGTATAGTGAAGTTAATAAGAATTCGATAAAAAGAATGGAGAAATCATTATGAAACAATTACTGACAATTAAAAGAGAACTTGCCTTAGCAGCACATCGTGCTTATCAAAGAGGACTCCAAGTCGGAAATGGAGGAAATCTAAGCGCACGCGTATTAGGAAAAGAAGAAATGATCATCAAACCAAGTGGTGGCTCCTTTATGGATTGTGATGAGAACTCATGGATGCGTACGGATTTAGAAGGAAATGTATTAGAAGGAGATGGAAAGCCTTCTGGAGAAGCTTTATTACATCGTACGATTTATAAATGTAACCCAAGTGCAAATGCGATTGTGCATTGCCACTCCACATATGCAAATACAGTTGCGTTATTCCACGATGAAATACCAACCTACAATTATCACAGTATCTTTAAATTAGGTGGCTTTATTGAAGTTCTCAATATCAATAAACCAGGTGTTACCCCAAGTGAAACCCATCTTGTTGAAGAAATCTTTGAACGCCAACCAAATGTGAAAGCATTCATCCTTGGACGTCATGGCTTAGTAGCAGTTGGAAAAGACCCATTAGAAGCAGAACATAATGCGGAATTAGTAGAAGAAACAGCAATGGTTGCGTATTTAACTGAAATGTATGGCAAACAAATGGGCGAAACTAAAGAGCCGATTGGTCACGATTGGTACGCAGAATACCTTGCGTCAAAAAAGTAGGAACATTGAAGTGATGAAATAGAATTCCAACTAAGATTGATAGAATTAAGGAAGGGATGATGGAATACATCTCTGAAATCGCGAATTTATTACAAATTTTCTCACAATAAAATATAACAAGACATTGTAGATACATGATTTCCATTGAAGCTTGTCCAATAGAAGCGACAAGCTTTTTTAATGGTGTAGTGGAAAGATAATTTGAAATTCCTATTAGTGGAATGCCATATAAAAGGGGGAAAAGACCCAAATAAGAAAGATAAAAATATTTCGAGAATTTCATATCAATCGTTACTGCATTTGGTTTAATGAAGCTTGCAATGATAGCAAGTAAAGAAAAGAAAACAAAGAGGCTCTTCTTTTGAGATAAATGATTAAAAAATTGTTTTGTTTGTTGCAATTCATAACCAATTCCTAAATAAGGAATTACAACGAATAAATTATCCAGATTCCATGGTACACTTAACAATACTTCGCGAAGAGCAGCATTACTTTTCCATGCGATATTGGAATAAAGAACTCCTAAAACAAAGAGTAAGAAGTAAATCAAATAGCGCTGTTTTGGGTTTTGGAATGCCTTAAGTAAGTATAAAAATAAGATTTGTGCAACCAATAAAACATTGATATACCACCAGTTACCAAAAATATGATCAAACTTTTTGCCTCCAACCAATAACATTTCTAAAGTTGGTAAAAGTTCAAAATGTATCAATGGCATAGATAAAAGATAGACCACTATAAAATAAAAGAAGTAAGGAACCATCAAATAAACAATGCGCCTAAAAATCCAGGATCTTGTTTCTGTTTCTTTTGGCATATGAAATAAATAACCAGAAAGAATAAAAAACAAGGGCATATGAAAACGATAAAAAATGCGAAGATAAGGAAGTTTTGTATGTCCTAAGATGACACAAATCATCAACAATCCTTTGAAAATATCAATGGTTATATTTCTTTTCATACTTTCGAATTATAACATTTATACCGCTGTAATAAATATAAATACCTTTGTATCTATTCCTTGCGAAGATTGGTATAATGTCTCTGTTATGAAAATTCTTGTTGGTTTATCTGGTGGAGTGGATAGTGCTATCGCTGCCTATTTATTAAAAGAACAAGGACATGAAGTCACTTGTGCTTTTATGCGTAATTGGGACTCGCTTACCAATTCAGATATTGAAGGCAATCCAACCCTCAATGAAGATATGTGTACGCAAGAAAAGGATTACCAAGATGCACTAAGTGTAGCGAATAAACTCGATTTACCATTATTACGTATTGATTTTATTGAAGAATATTGGGAAGAAGTATTTGAGACATTCTTAAGGGAATATCGTAAAGGAAGAACACCGAACCCAGATATTCTATGTAACAAATATATTAAGTTTGATCATTTTTATGATTTTGCTAAAGACAATGGGTTTTCTTATCTTGCAACAGGCCATTACGCAAAACGTAAAACATATAAAGAGTATCCTGTCATCGCAAAAGCTTCGGATTTAAATAAAGACCAATCTTATTTCTTAGCACAGGTAAATCCAAATATTCTTTCCCATGTCTTATTTCCACTTGAAGACATTGATAAGACACAGGTTCGCCAAATTGCAGAAGAGCTTGATTTATCGATCGCAAAGAAAAAGGATTCGACCGGTATTTGTTTTATTGGAGAACGCAAGTTCCGTGAATTCTTAAGTAATTATCTTCCTATGAAAGAAGGAAATATTTTAAATATTGCGAATCATAAAGTGATTGGGCGTCATCAAGGTGTTATGTATTATACCGTTGGCCAAAGAAAAGGGCTCAATATTGGTGGCACAGGACCTTACTATGTAATTGGAAAAAATGTGGAAAAGAATGAATTGTATGTCACGGAAGAAGCACATAAAGAGTGGCTTATTTCTGATTCCGCAATTATCACAAATGTGAATCAATTTGTGCCTTTAGAAACCCCATTAAAAGCACATGCGAAATTCCGTTATCGTCAAAGTGACCAAGATGTCATCATTGAAAAAATAGAAGATGATACATTTACCATTTCTTATACGCAAGGAATCGCAGGGGTTACACCTGGACAACAAGCAGTATTCTATTTGGATGATGTCATGGTAGCGGGTGGAACGATTGATACGGTTTATCAAGATGGCGTTGATTTAATGAAAAAGATTAATCAAGAGATGGAATAAATGGAAGTAGAAGAAAGATTGAAAATCGTTGGAAAAGTATTCTTTATTTTGTATCGAAATGAAGATACTTTTTATAGTGTCTTAAAAGTACGGTTAGTTGATGAAACCGAAAAGAATCTAACCGTGGTAGGCCTATTTCCTACAATTGAACTCGATCGTACTTATAACTTTTATGGACATTATGTAGAACATCCTCGCTATGGCCTTCAATTTCAAATTGAAAACTATGAATTTCCACTTCCTGATGAAAGAGAAGGGGTGATTCGTTATTTATCTGGTGCACAATTTAAGGGCATCGGTAAAAAAACAGCAATTAAGATTCTTGAAGTATTAGGGGATTCTGCTTTATCGAAGATTAAAGAAAACCCAGTTTGTTTATATGCCGTAGAAGGATTATCGCAAGAAAAAATCGAAACGATAACCAAAGGTCTTCAAGAACAAGAAGATGGCTTAGAAGAATTAGTGCAATTCTTAAATGTTCATGGCATTGGCATGCGTAATTTAATTCGTTTAAATCAAACCTATGGCAAAGAAGCTCTACAAAAATTAAAAGAGAACCCGTATCGTGTCATTGAAGAATGTGAAGGCTTTGGCTTTGCGACAGCAGATAAAATTGCGATGTCTTTAGGATTTGAAAAGAATGATGAAAGACGTTTGTATGCATATCTTATTTCGTTATGTAGTGAATTGTGTATGCGTATTGGCGATACTTATATTTCTTATTCACTCCTTCAAGAACAATTTGAAAAGACGTGTGAAGGGCTTATTTATGATTATGATGTAATCTATGAAAAGACATTACATAGTCGAAAACTCATTCAAGAAGAAGAGCGTGTTTATCCTGTTGCGCAATATGATAGCGAACAATTAATATCGACCTTCTTAGCACAATTTCCATTTGTGGATTTACCACATCCTTCTGATGCGGAATTAAATAAGCATCTCGATGCTATCCAAATAGAATTTGGCTTACAATATGACGCAAAACAAGTACAAGCCATTCAATCCTTTTTTGATTATCCTTTACAAATCATTACCGGTGGGCCAGGGACTGGTAAAACTACGGTTGTGCGTGCGCTTGTGGAATTGTTTAAGCGTTTATATCCAGCAATGAGTATTGTATGTGTTGCCCCAACTGGACGCGCAGCTAAGCGCTTATCAGAATTAACTGGAACTTCAGCTACGACGATTCATTCATTACTCAAATGGAACTTAGAGACCAATACGTTTGGGGTAAACCAAGAAGAACCTATCCACGCGGATTTATTAATCATAGATGAGTTCTCCATGGTAGATAATTGGTTATTCTCACATTTACTTGAAGCAAGTGAAGAAATACGTAAGATTTGTATCATTGGGGATGAAGATCAATTGCCAAGTGTTTCACCTGGTTCACTTTTGCGAGATTTAATTGAATCAGAATTATTTCCTCTTGTTCGCTTAGAACATATTTATCGCCAAAAAGAGGGAAGTGATGTGATTCGCTTAGCACATGACATTGCGCATCAAACCGTCGATTTTTCGCAATACCAACAAGATGTTGTTTTCTTTGAAATCGATATCGCACATATCAAAGAACAAGTCATTGGCATCGTTAAAAATGCGATTGAGAAAGGATATGATGTAAACGAAATTCAAGTTCTTTCTCCTATGTATCAAGGAGCAGCTGGCATTGATATTTTAAATCATGCTCTGCAAGAGGTATTAAATCCAGTTTCAAAATGGAAAGAAGAAGTACACTATGGTTATTTTATCTTCCGTGAAGGAGATAAAATCTTACAGTTAAAAAACCAACCGGATGATGATGTATATAACGGAGATATCGGCACTCTAGTTGAAATTGTCGATGCGAAAAATAGTGAGAACCACCAATTAACTATCTATGTCGACTTTGATGGCATCATTGTTCCTTATACGCAAGAAACATTTTCTAATATCTCATTAGCTTATTGTATTTCTGTGCATAAATCGCAGGGTGGGGAATATCCAATTGTGATTCTACCCATTGTTCCGCAACATCGCATTATGTTACAAAGAAAACTCATCTATACAGGTGTCACTCGAGCAAGACAATCCCTTGTTCTATTAGGAAGTATGGAAGCCTTTCTTTCTGGAATTGAAAAACAAGAGCGCCATGTGCGTAAGACAACTTTAAAAGAACGATTATTAAAAAAGATGGTTAGAAAAATCTCCCAAAAAATTTTTTATCGATAAACGATAATTCGTGAACATAAGTCGGGGTTATCTCCCAAAAACAGAAAATGCGTTTTCAAGATTTTGCTACCAAGGAAAAGTTACAAAAAATGTTTTGCTAAATCGATTGGAATTGGTAGCGCAGCCATTTGCGGGTCAAAATGACCCGCATTTTAGAATTAATCAGCGGAATCGTTAGCACTTTTCAAACGGATTGGTAACATAAAAGTATGGCGATAAAACCGTGGTTTCATATTTTATATGGCAAACGTTAAAGTAGCGAAATGTTTATGTTAATGTACACAACAAAATGAACATAACTACGATTAAGTCTTAATAATAATGTTTTATATAAGTATTAGTTTTTGTTTATAAAAGGAAGAGATAGATCTATGTTACAATTTAGTTAATATTATGCAGCCAAAAATCCCGGCTGTCAGAAAGGTTATAGAAATGAAAGAAAAACAACGAAATCATTTAATTTCAGAGAAAGTTCCTCTTATCGCTATTGTGTTCTGGATCATTCTCGCGTTTGTGCTGGAAATTATCCTGGACGGTCTGTTCAAAGCATTCTTTCCGTCCGACGGAACCGGAATGATCGGTAATATTTCCTCGATCTGTATGGCAATCCTGCTTATGATTATAATGAAAGTCTGGTATTCGCCACAGTATAAGGGGACGCTGAAATCCGGTTTGCCGTTTAAACTGACCCTGCTGGTTATGGGACCGATGATCATCAAGAGCGTTGTTATCCTGATCATTCAGCTGTTTCAGTTCAACTTCTGGTTCGATCCGTCCCTGTACAATATCGTAAAGGCGCTGGCTGCCGGTTTCTGGGAAGAATGCGTATTTCGTGTGACTGTAATTCCGATCGCGATGGGATTCCTCAAAACGGAAAAGAAGATCTGGCTTCTGCCCGCCATCTCCGGAGTGATATTCGGAATTATGCATATAGTGAATATTAACGGCGGCGCCACCTTAACTAACACCCTTACCCAGGCACTTGTGACCACCCTGGACGGCTTCTTCTACGGCGCACTGTTTGTCGTTACGGGCTCGGCCTTTCCCGGCATCATCCTGCATTCGGTCTATGATTTCATCTGCTTTGCCGGAGACAGGAGTCTTACGAATGGAATCATGACAACTTCCCTTCAGACATGGGAAATCATCTTCAACATTGTGCTTTCCCTGCTCATATTTGCCGGCGGTGTCATGATTATCAGGAAAGTCGGCAAAAACAAAATTCTCTCGGTGTGGAGAAAAAAATGGAGTCAGAAAGAAGCCGCAATTCAGGGTTGATTGTGACTTCCTACCGGCTCTGACATTAATCGTTCAAATAAGGAGATTAAATTTTATGGATTATCTTGTAGCTGTATTAACACTTCTGATCCTTGCTTTTCTTTACTGGCGTATGATCAAACGGGAGATTCCCGATCCAATCAAACCGTTCCAGGCCATCCTGCCGTTTGCACTCGGCATTCTTTCGATGATCATTTACAGCCCGTATATACTCTGGTTCATAACAAACATCGCGCCGAAAATATCTATTGCAGAAGGCATTCACCCGTTTTTCCGCGGCATGTTCAGCGCCTTCCTTATGGCTGGTTTCCCCGAAGAGGTGCTGAAACTGATCTTTATCCTCATTACCCTCGCTGTGCTCCGCTCAAAGGTCCGGAATGTATATGAATATATCCTGATCGGTGCTGCGGTCGGCGCCGGCTTTACGGTTGCGGAAGAGTGGCTGTATGCTGACAAATTCGGGATAACCACCTTGATCATGCGTACTATGAGCGTGGCAGGACATATGGCATTCAATATGGTCATGGCCGAATATCTGGGTCTTTCCCGTGTGGCCAAACTTACCGGGAAAGGCTCTCCTGTAAAAAATGCTATTCTGGCTTTTGTGGTTCCATGCCTCATCCATACGCTTTATGATACCTGCACAACCGGAAATACCTTCCTTCTGAATGAGTCAACTCAGATCATCGGCGCAATTCTCGGGGGCGGTGCATATATATTTCTCGTAGTCTTCCAGATCTTTGTTCTCATCCGCTTCAAAAAGAAAACAAAAGAATTCTGTGAAATGAGTGTGCAGCCGAAGTGAGACAGAAAAAATACCTCCGCAAATGCAGAGGCTATCCTATCGGATATTAGAAGGCAATCACCGTATATCAGAGATGCGGGTTCTTTCTTTTGCGCATGCTGCAGGGGTGTCATACAATTGAGCCATGAAAATCAAGCCGATCGCGAAATATCATATTCAGACTTCTGAGGAAATACGGCGGATAGTTGTTGCGCTTACGGCTGAATACGACACATTTCCGTCAGAAACTGTTTCCGCGATACGTGATGAGCTGAAGGGGCTTTTTATTGCCGGGCATCAGAGCGATTCCAAGTACCAGGAAAATCCTGATGCGACTATAAGAAGGATGCTGCGTTTGAGTGATGCTGCAGGAAAATGAAAATTTCATGTATTTGCGGGTCAAAATGACCCGCAAATTTTGCTTTTCAAGTATTGTGTTGGTAACATAATTGATTGAGTGAAGAGGCAATGAATCTCACGGAATATCAGAATGTAGAATTAAACAAAACGCTTAGCTAAAAGAATAGCCAAACACACAGAGAGGTTAAACAAAACAGTGCTTTGCTTGTATGTTTATGTTAATGTACACAACAAAATGAACATAACTACGATTAAGGCTTAATAATAATGTTTTATATAAGTATTAGTTATGTTTAGAAAAAGGAAGAGATTCTTAAGAAATCATCTTTTTGTTAGAACATTATCATTTGTGAATTCATCCCCTGAAGCTTCTTCAAATTTATGTAATAAATCATCAACGGTTAGGGATTTCTTTTCTTCTCCTTGGATATCAAAGAGAATCTTACCTTCATACATCATGATGAGCCGATTTCCAATTTGAATCGCATCTTTCATATTATGGGTAACCATTAAGGCAGTTAGATGATCTTTTTCAATAATCTCTTTTGTGATATCCAATACTTTCTTTGCGGTTTTAGGATCTAGCGCTGCAGTATGCTCATCAAGAAGTAATAGTTTTGGTTTTTGAAGGGAGGCCATAAGAAGGGTTAAAGCTTGGCGTTGGCCACCAGATAATAAGCCAACTTTATCAGCCATCCGCTTTTCTAAGCCTAAGCCAAGCATGGAAAGCTCTTCTTTAAAGACTGCTTTTTCATTCGCAGTGATACCCCAAGCTAAACTTCTTTTTTTACCACGGCGATTGGCCATAGCTAAGTTTTCTTGGATTTCCATATCCGCTGCGGTGCCTTTCATTGGATCTTGAAAGACACGACCGATGTATTTGGCGCGTTCATGTTCTTTTTTGTTTGTTAAATCTTCGCCATCAAGTAAGATTTCACCGGAATCGATTGGGTATACTCCAGCAATCATATTTAATATCGTTGATTTACCAGCGCCATTACCACCAATGACCGTCACAAAATCTCCATCGTTTAAGGTAAATGATACATCTTTTAAAACAGGTGTTTCGTTGACGGTACCAATATCAAAGGTTTTCGAAACGTGACGTACCTCAAGCATGATGGACACCACCTTTCTTTGTCTTAATTAACTGTGGAGCCGTTAAGAAAAGAGCCACAAGAATCGCAGAGAATAATTTTAAATCATCTGTATTTAAGCCAAGTTGTAAGACAATAGCAATAATCAAACGATAGATAATGGAACCAAGTACAATCATGCATAAGCGAATCGCAAAGTTTGTTTGTTTACGAATCATTGTTTCCCCAATGATAATACTCGCTAAACCAATTACGATTGCACCAATTCCTTGTTTAACATCCGCATAGCCTTGGGATTGGGCTACTAGAGCACCCGATAAAGCAACTAAGGCATTCGCAATCATGAAGCCAATGATTTTGGTGGAATCGGTATTGACGCCAAGTGAGCGTACCATGTTTTCATTGGAGCCAGTTGCTCGAATTGCAGATCCAATTTCAGTTCCAAAAAACCAATACATTATGGCAATCACAATGGCGACTACAATGATTCCTACAATGAGCGAACTATTTGTTTGGGATAAACCAACCATTGCTTCTATTTGTTTGAAAATAGTATTGAGTTTAAGAAGGGGGAGATTACTTCTTCCCATTAAACGCAAGTTGATGGAATAAACTCCTAATTGCGTTAGAATACCAGCTAAGATAGCTGGAATATGACATTTGGTATGTAATAAACCAGTCACTAGACCACCAATGGCACCACCAATGATTGCAATCGTAGTCGCTAATAGTGGGGTAATTCCTAAGGTGATTAAGGTTGCCATAACGCAACCTCCAACCGCGAAAGTTCCATCGACAGATAAATCTGAAATCGCTAATAAGCGAAATGTGATATAGATGCCTAGAGACATAATCGACCACAAGATTCCTTGTGAGATTGCCCCTTGCATCGCAAATAGGATACCGGTCATAGATTACTCCGTTGTTTTAGCAGAAGCTAAGATATCTTCTGGAATTTCTAAACCGAGTTCTTTTGCGGTAGTTAAGTTAATAGTTAATTCACAGCTTTCATCTGGTAGATATTCAATAGGCATAGAGCTTGGACTTTCACCATTTAATACTTTCACTGCCATTTCTCCAGATAGATAACCAAGATTGTAATAATCAATTCCATAGGTTGCTAAACCACCATTTTCAACCATTCCTACTTCTCCAACAATAACCGGAATTTGGTTAGCATTTGTGACTTGTGCAACTGTAGCCATCGTTTCTGCTAAAAGATTATCTGTTGGAATATATAATGCATCGATTTTACCAATGGTAGATTCTGTAGTGGATTGCACTGTACTCGAATCCGAAACTGTAAATTCAAGTGTTTCTAAGCCAGCTTTGGTGGCAGCTTCTTTCGCTAATTCCGCTTGGAAAATGGAGTTATCTTCACTACCAGTGTACATAATGCCAATTGTTTTAGCGGAAGGGACAAGTTGTTTTAACAAATTGATTTGTGCTTCAACAGGTGTTAAATCACTTGTGCCAGTTACGTTATTACCTGTATTCTTATTGCTTGCGACAAGTCCTGAAGAAGCAGGATCCGTTACACTAGTAATGACAATTGGAATTTCTGTTGTTTTACCAGCTACGGCTTGCGCAGCAGGGGTAGCATTCGCAAAGATTAAATCAGACCCATCATTCACGAGGATGTTCGCAATCGTTTCACAGTTAGAAGATTCTCCATTTGCGTTTTGATCATTGTAGACAACCTGTAAACCAGATTTCGCAATGGCATCTTTAAAACCTTCCGTTGCACGGTCTAAAGCGGCGTGTTTGACGAATTGTATCACACCAATTTTATATCCATCTGCACTACCAGTAGCAGGTTGACTTGTACCACAGCCCATTAAAAGAGATAAGGCTAGGATGGCAGATGCTTTCCTCACATTCTTCATATTTCTTTCCTCCAATAAACATTTCAATGATAGCATTTACAAATATAAAATGAAAGAGTTTCTTAAAAATGAAAATATTTACATTTTATAACCATACTTTTATTTAAGAAATGTGCTTATTGTAGTTATTCGTTTTTATGCTAAAATGAATTAAATCGCTGAAGATAGATTAGTAAATAAGTAGAGGTCTTTAGAGAGTAGACGGTTGGTGCAAGTCTATGAATCTGTTTATGGAAGCTCCTATCTGAGAGTACTTAATCGTTACCGTTTCCTGCGTTAAAGGACAATTGAGGTGCGCATGTTTGCGAAACAGGATGGTACCGCGTAGAAATTACGTTCCTGCATTTTGCAGGATTTTTTTATGGAGGAAATGAATTTATGGAAAACAAAAAGTTAACAGGAGACCAGGTAAGACAATTATTTCTTGATTTCTTTGCATCGAAAGGGTCAATGATTGAACCTGGCGCAAGCCTTATCCCACATAATGATCCAACGTTGTTATGGATTAATGCGGGTGTTTCCGCTTTAAAGAAGTATTTTGATGGAACCGAAAAACCAAAGTGTAATCGTATTGCAAATGCGCAAAAATCGATTCGTACCAACGATATCGAAAATGTTGGTCGTACGGCACGCCATCATACATTCTTTGAAATGCTTGGGAATTTCTCCATTGGTGATTATTTTAAACAGGAGGCAATTCCATGGGCTTGGGAATTCTTAACAAGTAAAGAATGGATTGGCTTTGATCCAAATCGCTTATATGTAACCGTTTATCCAGATGATGAAGAAGCATATGATTTGTGGGTAAAAGTGGGAATGAACCCCAATCATATCCGTAAAACAAGTGATAATTTCTGGGAGATTGGGGAAGGACCTGGTGGACCAGATACGGAAATTTACTATGACCGTGGGGAAAAGTATGATCCTGAAGGCTTAGGCGAAAAGCTCTTCTTTGAAGATATTGAAAACGATCGTTATATCGAAACTTGGAATATCGTCTTTTCCCAATACGATTGTAAGCCTGGCCAAATGCCTCGTAGTGAATACAAAGAACTTCCGCAAAAGAATATTGATACGGGAATGGGCTTAGAACGTCTTGTTTGTTTGATTCAAGATGGCGAAACCAATTTCGATACCGATTTATTCTTGCCTATTATTCATGAAACGGAAAAATATGCGAAACACTCTTATGCTGAAGAAGAATACAAGATGGCATATCGCGTCATTGCGGACCACATTCGTACAGTTACATTTGCTTTAGCTGATGGTGCAACTTTCTCGAATGAAGGACGTGGCTATGTCTTGCGTCGTGTCTTACGTCGGGCGGTACGTTATGGCATTAAGCTAGGAATTGAAGGTAGCTTTATGTATAAACTCGTTGCGGTTTGTGCAGAAAATATGAAAGCTTATTATCCTTATGTTTTAGAGAAAGTAGACTTAGTTTCTAAATTAGTCAAAACAGAAGAAGAAACGTTCCATCATACCTTAAGTAATGGCGAAAACCTTTTAAATGATGCATTAAAACAACACGCAGATACGAAAGTGTTACCTGGTGAAGTCGTATTTAAACTTTATGATACTTATGGATTCCCAAAAGAATTGACGATGGAAATCGCTAGTGATGCGGGTTATAAGGTAGATGAAGCTGGATATGAAAGCGAAATGGAAAAACAAAAACAACGGGCAAGAGAAGCGCGTAGTAATGAACAATCCATGGGCTCGCAATCCAAAGATCTAATGGACTTTGAAGAAGCTTCAACTTTTACTGGTTATACGAATGAAACGTGTCACGGGAAAGTCATTGGTTTATTTAAAGATGGCGTAAAAGTGGATTCCTTAAGTGAAGAAGGCGATATCATTCTTGATGAAACTTGTTTCTATGCGGAATCTGGTGGACAAAGCGCAGATACGGGTGTTTTGAAAAATGAGAATTTTAAAGCGGATGTCACGAATGTGGTAAAGGCACCTCATGGCCAACATTTGCATCATATTGAACATGTAGAAGGGACGATTTCCTTAAATGATGTAGTAGATGGTATTTATAACTATGAAAACCGTCAAAAGACACGTGCAAATCACTCTTCCCTCCATTTATTACAATCCGCACTACGTGAAATCATCGGTGACCATATTGCCCAAGCTGGTTCTTATAATGGGCCAGATTATGGACGATTTGACTTTACGCATTATGAAAAGTTAACGGAAGAACAGTTACGTGCTGTAGAACATCGTGTCAATGAAATGATTGAGATGGATTTACCTGTTGAAACAGAAGTCATGGGCATTGAAGATGCGAAGAATTCAGGTGCGATTGCCTTATTTGATGAAAAATATGGCGATACTGTACGCGTTGTCTCGATGGGAAATGTGTCCAAAGAATTATGTGGTGGTACACATGCCTCAAATACAGGAGATTTAGGAGTCTTTAAGATTTTATCCGAAGAATCGATTGGCTCTGGTATTCGTCGTATTACGTCAATCACAAAGATGGCAGCTTATGATTCCTTTAAAGCAGAACAAGATTACTTAAATGAAACTGCATCTTTACTCAAACTGAAAAACTATAAATCCTTGAAAGAACGCATCCAACAGTTAATCGATGAAAATGCGGAACTCAAGGCAAAAAATGCGCAAGTCGCACAACAAGCATTACTATCCAGTGTTGATGAGCAACTCAAAAATGCACAGCCTTGTAATGGGTTAAATACTTTATTCTTAACTGTTTCGAATATGGATTCTTCCAAAATGAAAGATTATGCAGAACTCTTACGCAATAAACTTGAAAATGGCTTTGTCTTCTTATCGAATGTTGAAGAGGAAAAGGTGACCTTTGTTTGCGCATGTAGTAAAGCGGCAATTGAAAAAGGTATTAAAGCTGGCGATATTGTTAAACAAGCTGCGGAATTAACCGGTGGAAAAGGTGGCGGTCGACCAGACATGGCGCAATCCGGTGGGAAAGATACCTCAAAAGTAGAAGAAGCCATTGCGACAATCAAACAAAAATTGGCTAATTAATAGGGATTTGTCATAAAATTCGAAGAAAATGTATAGAAGGAAAGGGATTGATTTCACTTCTATACATTTTTATTTATTTGCGATAAAATACAAGAAAGAAGGTGATGAAGAGATGACAAAAGCAGATATTTCTCCAACGGTTAGTTTTGATGCAGACGAAGTAAGAAGAAACAATATTCGTCAAGTCTTAGAATTAGTAAAAGATGCATTAGAAGAGCGTGGTTACAATGCGATTAATCAATTAGCTGGTTATTTAATTTCCAATGATCCAGCCTATATTTCGAGTCATAAGAACGCACGCAGTGTAATTCAATCTGTTGAGCGTCATGAAATCATCGAAGAATTAGTTCGTTTCTATTTAGAGGAACATTCCTAATGAAACGTACCATGGGTCTTGATTTAGGCAGTGTCACCTGTGGAATCGCCATCAGTGACCCGTTGGGTATTGTGGCTCGTGCTGTTGAAACCGTACGTTTTGAGGCGGATCAATATGACGAATGTTTAGAGAAGGTTTTGGAAGTGATTCATCGTGAAATGCCAGATGAAATTGTCTTGGGATTACCAAAACATATGAATGGCGATATTGGTGTACGTGGTGAAATCTCACAAAACTTTAAAGCAATGCTCGAAGAAGAGATTCAAATCCCAGTCACACTATGGGATGAGCGTTTAACGACTGTCGCAGCAGAAAAGATCTTAATCCAAGCGGATTTATCTCGTAAGAAGCGGAAAAAGATTATTGATCAGATGGCTGCGGTTCAAATTCTACAAAGTTATCTCGATTATCATAAGGCGTAAAACGCCTTTTACTATGAGGAAAGCATATGGAAGAAAATAACGTATTAGTATTAATTGATGAAAATGGCAATGAAAAAGAAATGCAGATTCTTTTAACTTTTGAAATGGATAATGGAAAGAAATTTGTCTTAATCACGGATCCAGAAGATGTAAGTGATGATGTTTATCCTTATTCCTATGATGACGATGGAAATCTTTATGAAGTAGAAGATCCTGCGGAATTTGCGATGTGTGAGGAAGTATTGAATACCTTTTTAGATGAGGAATAAAATGGCTACGCGTAAGAGAAGAAGAAAAAAGAGAACAATCAAACTTTCGCGTATCCTATTTTTATTATGCTTAGTTGCGATTGTTGTTTTGGGTTTTCAATACCTAAAATATTCCAATGCTCAAAAGCCAATCCAAAAAGAAAGTGAAGAGATTGCGTTTACGGTGAATACAGGTGAGTCTATGCGCACCGTAACCAATCACCTTGAAGAGCAAGGCATCATTCGTGATGCGCAAATGGCTTACTATTTCGCGAAATTTTCGAATTTAGATGAAGTCAAAGCAGGCGAATTTGTTTTAAATAAGAATATGTCTACCAAAGAGATCTTTGAAACGCTTAACGATGCAAGTAAAGCGATTGTTTATGATGCAACGGTAACGATTATTGAAGGGGATTGGGCAAAGGATATCGCTAAAAAGATTGCGGCGGTCACAAATGTAACCCAAGAAGATTTATTGAACCTTTGGAATGATGAAACTTATATTCGCTCCTTGATGAATACATATCCATTTATCACAGAGGATGTCTTCAATGAGAATATACGCATTAAGCTGGAAGGATATTTAGCCCCAAATACTTATAAGTTCTATCAAGAAACAACCGCAGAAGAAGTAACAGAAAAAATCTTAAACCAAAGTAAGATTGTCTTTGATAAGTTTGAAGAGGACTTTAAGAAGTCATCTTATTCCATCCATGAGTTATATACATTAGCGAGTATCATTCAATATGAAGCTGGAAAAATTGAAGATATGAAGATGATTGCGGGTGTATTCTATAATCGTTTAAATATTTCAATGCCATTACAGTCTAGCGCAACGGTTTGTTATGCGATTGATTTAGATAAAGAAAATGAAGACTGGATTGGTTGCGAAGTGAATGGGGATTTTGATTCACCTTATAATACCTACAAATATCAAGGCTTACCACCAGGCCCAATCTTTAATGCTGGAGAAGATGCCTTTGATGCCGTATTGCATCCAACCGATAATGATTATTATTACTTCTTAGCTGATGTCTTTAATGATGGAAGTATTCATTACGCTAAGACTTTAGAAGAACATTTAGTAAATCAAGAGAAATACCTTGGAGGAAAGTATTGAAAATCACAACGCAAGCCTACTTAATCCGTAATCAGCAATGGCTTTTCTTATTGCGCAATAAAAAAGCAAATGATGTCAATGCGAATAAATATATTGGGGTAGGTGGAAAGTTAGAAAATGAAAGCGTGGAAGCGTGCGTTAAAAGGGAAGTACTAGAAGAAACAGGTTATCTTTGTGATGCATTAGATTTAAAAGGCATTGCCTACTTCCATTATGAAGGGGAAGAAAGCGAGAAAATCTATATCTATACATGTGAAGCATTTCATGGAGAAGAAATTGAATGTGATGAAGGAACGCTTGTATGGGTCAATGAAAATAAAATCTTAGACCTAGAATTATGGGAGGGAGACCGCATCTTTTTAAAGAAATTGATGAATCATACGCAACAAATGTTCTATTTGGAACTTCATTATGATAAATTAGGACGCTTATTAGAAGCGAAGGAATTGGAGGAGGAATATGAATAAACCGGTTATTATTGGCATTGCGGGTGGAAGTGCATCTGGAAAAACATCCATCGCACGAAGAATTAAAGATGAATTTAGTGATGAAAAATCGGTATTAATCATCCGGCAAGACGATTATTACAAAGATCAATCAAACTTAACGATGGAAGAGCGTGTAAAGACGAATTATGACCATCCATTTGCGTTTGATAATGATCTCATGGTGGAACAGATTAAATTATTAGCGGCTGGGCAAAACATTGATAAACCTACTTATGATTATGTTGAACATACACGTTCCTCCGTTACTGAGCGATTAGAACCTGCCGATGTCATTATTTTAGAAGGCTTATTTGTATTAGAAGATGAAAAGATTCGAGATTTATTAAACATTAAAATCTATGTCGAAACGGCTGCGGATATTCGCTTTATTCGCCGTTTAATCCGCGATGTGAATGAGCGTGGACGTACCTTAGATTCCGTGGTTAATCAATATGTCAATACTGTACGTGTTATGCATGATGCATTTATTGAACCAAGCAAGCGTTATGCCGATGTGATTATCCCAGAAGGAGGCCATAATGCGGTTGCAATTGACTTAATTACAACAAAAATAAGTAGCGTCATTCACAACACAGTGGTATAATACGTATCGCACAAACAAGGAGTAAAAATATGTCTGAAGATAAAATTTATGTCACCGAAGAAGGTCTGAAAAAATTACAAGATGAATATTATAACCTCGTACATGTTGTACGTGAGGAAGTGAAAGCCGAATTAAAAGAAGCTCGTTCTTTAGGCGATTTATCCGAAAATGCGGATTATGATGCGGCACGTGATAAACAATCCCAAGTGGAATCACGTATTGCGGAACTTGAATCCATGTTGCAACATTATGAGATTATTAAGACCACAAAAAGTGGTTCTAAAACCGTTCACATTGGTTCTACGGTAACCCTTAAGTTCTTAGATACAAATATCGAAGAAACCTATACGATTGTAGGTAGTACGGAAGCAGATCCACTCAATGGGAAACTTTCTAATGAAACCCCATTAGCACAAGCGATTCTTGATAAGAAGCTTGATTCAACTGTGACAATTCCAGTGAAAGAACCATACGATGTATTAATCACAAAAATTAAATAGGAATCTGGATTCAAAAACGAATGAAATAAGTAGGAGGATTTATGAAACGCCTACTTATTTTTTTTATGGTTTTCGCTTTTCTATTAATGACTAATACGTCTATAAAAAAAGAAGAAGACTTTACTAATGATGAGATTACGGTTCTTTTTGAAGGGGAAATCGAAGAAAAAGGGGAATTAACGTTAACTAAAAATACACAATTAAAAGAAGCGATTGAAATCGTTGGCTTAACAGAAGAAGCAGATACAAGTGTATTAAATCTTAACCAAACATTAAAAGACCAAGATGAAATCATCATTCCCAAAAAGAAAGAAAATCGTATTTCCATCAATCATAGTACTAAAGAACAACTCCAATCTCTTATTGGGATAGGTGAAAAGACAGCAGAAGCGATTATTGCATATCGCGAAAAGAATGGTTATTTCCAATCACTTGAAGAGTTATTAAATGTAAAAGGAATAGGCGAAAAGAAATATGCGAAGATTAAAGATTGGATCTGTCTTTAAAACCTTTGAGCATCATATTTTCCTCCTTGCGTGTTTATTCTATTTGTTTCTTTGGATGATGCGCTTTAATTATTGGTATGCCTTAATTCTTTGTGCTATTTATTGGTTTATTCGTTTTCATGATTCTTCTATTATTTTAGTAATTCTATTATTCCTGATACCTGCTATAAAGATACCGATTGAAGGTACCTCTTATCGCGTGCAAGACGTGCATCAAAACTATATTGTCTTTAAGAAAGGAAGTGCGCGTTTCTTATACTATACAAATGAAATGTTTTATTATGATGATATCTATCTTATTGAAGGCGATTTTCAACCGATCACTTCTTCAAAAGGCTTTTTTAGCTTTGATTTTGGGGCTTATTGTAGAGAGGAAAAGATAGATTATGAAATCCTACCACGCAGAATAACGTTCATAAAAGAAGGGAAAAGTTTACGTCATTATGTACAACGTTATCTGTATCATCATTTAACAGAGAAAGACCGCGAAATCTATTTACGTTTATTATTTGGGATTAAAAGCGATGCCTTTGCGGATGATTCTTTTTTTAATGTTTCAGGCTTTCGTATAACTGGCTTTTTAGTAATTCTTGAGCGAATATTTTCACGAATTAAAAGACAAAAACGGGATTGCATTCTTTTAATCATTCATTGTTTCATTGCGCTTTTTTATCATTTTCCACTTTTAATCACACAATCTTTAATCTATCGAATCGTAAAGATGTCGCAATTATCTTCGATTAATCGTTTAGGATGGAGTATTCTCTTATCTTTGTTATTGTTTCCTGAAAGTATTAATCGTATTAGTTTTATTTATCCATTTGGATTACGTATATGCACACTTTTTTATCATGATAAGCCAATTGTTCGTTATTTATTTTTGATGATTACACAAAGTATCTTTTTTCATTATATTAATCCAATTGAACTGCTTTTATTTCAACCATTTTACCAATTAAGTGGGCTTTTGATCTTTCTAGCTTGGAGTACACTTTTAACTCCTTTTTCCTTTCATATTTTCTTTGATATGATGGATAAGATCTATAACTTCATTCATTTTTTTCGTATACCAGGCTCAATCATTGGCTTTGGTCTAATTATTTATCTATTCCTCGTATTACTGTTTCCGAAAGAGAAAAGATTAAAAGGTGCTTTATGTTTATTACTTGGCTTTCAATTCTTTGGGTTATTTCATCCGTTAGGAGAAGTCAGCTTTATTAATGTTGGACAAGGCGATAGCATTCTATTACGTGCTCCTTTTAATACCTGTAATATCCTAATTGATACAGGAAAACCCAATAAAGAAAAAGTATTAGATACCTATTTATCTAGTTTAGGGATTAAAAAGATTCATACTTTAATCGTTACGCATCAAGATGATGATCATAGTGGAAATAAAGATTTTGTGGTTAAGAAATATCAAGTTGAAAACGTCATCGAAGAACATAGAGAAAGCCAAATACTTCATGGATTTCAACTCTATGATTTAAATCCCATTCAAAATGAAGATGAAAATGAAAGCTCCATTGTGAATTATTTCCAATTTCATGGAATGCGTTATCTTTTAATGGCAGATGCAAATGAGAATACGGAGCGCGAAATCATAAAACAATATCCAAACTTAGAAGTCGATGTATTAAAAATAGGCCACCATGGGTCTAAAACTTCATCCAGTGATTATTTCTTACAACATGTTCATCCACGCCTAGGCATTTTTAGTTGCGGTAATTATGGGATTTATCATCATCCTAATCCAGAAGTTGTTAAGCGTTATAAGCAGTATCGTATTGACACTTTATCAACCTATGAAGAAGGGGATATTCGGGTTTTATCTCTTTTCTATTACAACCTGTTAATCACTTCGACTTTTCGAATAGCTGTAATATAATGGAGATATGATTTATCTGCTCGATGGAAAAGAGACCTATTTCTTAGCAAAAAAGAAAGAACAACTCATTCAAGAATCGAAAGCTTCACCTGAGAATATTTTGAATTTAGACGCATCCAATCGAACGCAATTTAATCTTGCGAATGCGTTGCAATTTTGTAATACTATTTCGTTATTTGATGAAAACCGTGTTGTTTTACTTGACCAACCATACTTTTTAAAAGCACAAAGCGGGACGACGAAAAAGGCGAAAAAGGATAAAGGGGAAGATGCTTTTAGTTTATTAGAAGCATATTGCGAAAATCCAAATGAAACGACCGAATTAATTCTGTATTGTTTTGGATATGATGCAGATAAAAGAACAAAAGAATATCAACTCTTATCCAAACATTTTGGACTTACTGTGACACATCTTCATTTTGGGGAACTATCTCCCTATGAATTAGAAGAGCGAATCAAACAAGAACTAACAAACCATGGCTTTCAATTAACAAAAGAAGCCTACCAAGAGCTTGTTTTACGGGTTGGGAATCGCATCTCGAATCTGTATCTTGCTTTAGAGAAACTCGATTTATATGGCAAAAAAGAACTCAATTATGAAGATATTACGCATCTTGTTTCATCGAATACGGAAGTTGATATTTGGCGTTTAGGAAATGCGTTTTTAAGTGGCCGGAAAGAAGCTTGTTTAAGTGCGTATCGCGATTTAATTGAAATTGAGCGCATGTCTCCTCAAGCCATTATTCCGATCTTAGCTTCGCAATTGCGAGGTGTCTATATGAGCTTGAAGTGTTATGAAGAAGGCATGAGTGAAATGCAGATTAAGGAGAAAACAGGGCGTTTTTATCCCATGCGAGATATCCAAAGTGCTGGCAATCATACAAGTACAGATATTTTAAAATTACTACATGAACTTGCGGCGATTGATCAAGGAATCAAAGCAGGCCAATTGCAGGAAAGAGAAAGTTTTGAATATTTTTTGTTGAGGTAAAATCATGCAATCAATAAGAGAACTTTATAAAATTGGACATGGTCCTAGCAGTTCCCACACGCTTGCTCCCGAGCGTGCTTGTCATTTATTCACAAAGCTTTATGGTACGTTTCCTTATTATGAAGTGGAATTATATGGTTCCTTATCTTTAACAGGACAAGGACATCGTACCGATAAAGTCATCATGGAATCTTTACCTGGTGATTGTATTATTGCGTTTTGTGATGATTGGAATGAATCCTTTCCAAATGGTTTCTATTTAAAAGCATTTGATGCGAATCATCAATTGGTCCATAAGTGGACGGTATTCTCTCTTGGTGGAGGAAGTATTCAAGTAAAAGAATATGATTTAGATTGGGATGAAGAAGTTTATCACGAGTCTTCATTTAAAGAGATTGAATCCTATCTGACTAAGAATTCCAAATCTTTTTATGATTATGTTAATGAACATGAAGTTAAGTTAGATAAATTCTTAAAAAGAATATTAGATGCGGAACTGGCATGTGTTGAAAATGGTTTAAAAGCTGATGGCTATTTACCTGGCAAATTAAAGATGAAACGTTCCGCTAAAGAACTTTATGAACAATCCAATAAATTAGAGGGTTCTGAAAAAGAAAGAATGCGCTTAATGGCTTATGCGTATGCTGCTTCAGAAGAGAATGGAGCTGGTAATACTTGTGTGACAGCACCTACTTTAGGAGCTTGTGGTGTTATGGCTTCTTTACTCTATTATTATGCAAAAGATAAAAAGGCTAGTGAAAAAGATCTTATCCATGCTTTAGCCGTAGGGGGAGTCATTGGAAATCTCATAAAGACAAATGCCACGATTTCTGGTGCCGTTGGTGGATGCCAAGCTGAAATCGGAGCTGCGGTTTCAATGGCTAGTGCGGCTTGTGCTTACTTAGAAGGCTTACCCATCTCACAAATAGAATATGCAGCAGAAATTGGGATGGAACATAATTTGGGCTTAACGTGTGATCCCGTTATGGGTTATGTTATGATTCCTTGCATTGAACGGAATGCCATGGGGATTTTACGTGCTGTTGATGCAGCATTACTATCCAAACATATGAGTCAAGTAAAAGAACATCTTGTTTCCTTTGATATGGTGGTCAATACGATGAATGAAACAGGAAAGCAAATTCCTATTAGTTTAAAAGAAACTGCACAAGGTGGTCTTGCGAAGGAATTCTTACAAAAAGATGAATAAGGTTATTCACCCAATTAAACCAATTTTTGATGCATATTCCCATGTTTTAATACTTGGTTCTTTTCCAAGTGTAATTTCACGCGAGAAAGGCATGTATTATGCCAATCCTCAAAATCGATTTTGGAAAGTATTAGCTTCTTTATTCAATGAAGAAATCATTGATAAAAAAGAATTTTGTTTGAAACATCATATTGCCTTATGGGATGTGATTAAAAGTTGTGAAATTGAAAAGAGTAATGATGCGAGTATCACAAATGTGGAAGTGAATGATATCGCCTCTATCACTTCGAAAGCGCCTATACACCTTATTATTACCAATGGCAAGAAAGCATCTTCGCTTTATGAAACATATATCCAAAGTGAGATTCCTATGCTTTCCTTACCAAGTACAAGCAGTGCAAATGCGAAATTTTCTCTTCATGATTTATGCAATGCGTATCAAATTATTTTAAAATACATATATGACTAAAGTGGAACTATTAGCACCAGCTGGAGATATGGAACGTATGAAAGCTGCTATCGCAGGAGGTTGTGATGCAGTTTATTTAGGTTTGAAAAACCATAGTGCGCGTGCTTTTGCGGGTAATTTTACAAAAGAAGAATACCTTGAAGCGGTGCATTATTGTCATGCGTTAGGAATCAAAGTATATGTCACGCTCAATACTTTATACAATGAATATGAAATTGAAAATGTGATTGAGGATGTACGCTTTTTATATGCGAATGAGGCTGATGCGATTCTTGTACAAGATCTTGGCTTATTTCATATCCTTCATACACGTTTTAAAGACATGCCGATTCATTGCTCAACACAAATGAATATTCATAATGTGGAAGGTGCAAAATATATGGCAAAGCAGGGCGCTAAACGCATCGTGTTAGCACGCGAAACACCATTAGAAGTCGTTGAAGCCATCGCCAAAGAAGGAATCGAAACAGAAGTATTTGTTTATGGGGCGGTTTGTATTTCCATGAGTGGACAATGTTTGATGAGCTCTGCCCTTAAAAATCGTTCAGGTAATAAAGGTATGTGTGCGCAACTTTGCAGGATTAAGTATTATTTTGATGATACAAAACAAGATGGTGAATATTTACTTAGCCCAAAAGATTTAAATCTTATTGAAGATTTACCACAATTAATTGATGCTGGTATTACAAGTTTTAAAATAGAAGGACGCATGAAGCGACCTGAATATGTCTATCTAGTTGTAAAAACATTCCGTGAAGCAATGGATGCTTATGAACATGGAAAGACTTACCATATTTCAAAACAAAGAGAAGAAGATTTACGATTGTTATTTAACCGTCAATTCTCAAAAGGTCATTTATTACATGCTAGTACAGAAGAACGTATGAACCATTATCGACCAAATCATATGGGTGTTCAAATCGGAGAAGTACTTTCCTATCGCAATGGAAAGGTAACCGTTAAATTATCAAAAGATTTATACCAACATGATGGCTTACGCATATTAAATGAACCTGTTGATACCGGATTAACCGCTGTACGAATTGAGAAACAAGGCAAACTAGTCGGTTCAGCTAAAAAAGGGGATATCGTGCAATTGGATTGTAAAGCAAAACCACATCCTAAACCTGGTCAACCACTCATGAAAACGACCGATACTCCTTTACAAGAAACATTACGCAAAGAAATTGAAAGACAACCAAAAGTACCAATCAAAGTATCTTATTCATGTTTTGAAAATAAGCCTTTAACAATAACACTTCAAAAAGATGAAAAAAGTTATTCGTATACTTCTTCTTCCATTCTAGAATCCGCAAAGAATGCGCCACTATCAAAAGATCGACTAGAAGAAGCAATAAATAAAACTGGAGATACCATTTTTGAAATTGTATCTATGGATGGAGAAATTGGAAATGTATTTATCCCAATTTCGATGTTAAACCAATGTCGTCGGGAAGCCTTTGATGCGTTCTATCAAATTCTTTCTTGTCACTATCCTAGTCGCAAAGAAGAAAACGGGACATGCAATCTTGAAGCGCGAGAAAACCCATTTGGTCCTATACTCATGGAGTATCATCATGAAAAACCCTATGTGTTAGATATCCATACAGATAAAGAAGAACGTTTAGAGATACTTTCCTACTATAACGAAAATGGGTATAATAATTATCGGATTCAAAAATCAGTTATCAGTGAGATTGGTGGATTATGGGATGTGAAAGGACCTGTGATAACCGCAATGAATTTCAATGTGACAAATCACTATGCGTTAGCCTTTCTTTACCAAAATCCAGCTGTTTCTGGCATTGTATTATCCAGCGAACTAAATGAATTGATGCTTGAAGCAATGGTAAACAAATTCCAAACGGAATATGGTTTTCTTCCAAATGTTTACCAACTTGTTTATGGACGAAGAGTCTTAATGAGTATCAAGAATGGGTTTGGAGAAGCACCGAATGAAACCCATATCACTGATTTACATGGTCATCGCTTTCCAATTCTACATCGTGACAATGTGACGGAATTATTGGAAGCTGAACCGATACATCGCAAGGGGATACCACAGATCGGGGATTATTTGATCATAACCGATGAAGATGAATTTCAAATACAAAATATAAGGGAGGAAGCTAATGAAGAAATTTGTGGAAGAATTTAAAGAATTCGCCTTAAAAGGGAACGCTATGGATCTTGCTGTAGGCATGATGATTGGGGCTGCGTTTGGTAAAATTGTCAGCTCCTTAGTTAACGATATCTTAATGCCTTTAATTGCAGCAATTTTCCGTATCAAAGACTTTACAGCAATGAAGACACTACTTGTTGATAATGGTGCTGAAGAACTCAATGTTTACTTGAATTATGGTACATTTATCCAAACTATTATTGATTTCTTTATCATTGCATTGTGTATCTTCTTTATCGTAAAAGCCATCAACAAATTACGTAAACCAAAAGAAGAAGCAGCACCTGCGAAGAGTGATGAAGTTGTTGCCCTTGAAACAATTATTGATCTCTTGAAAAAGAAATAAGGAAAACTTCAAAAAAGGCGATAAATAGGCGATTTTTCGCCTTTTTATTTTGTCTGTTTGGGCTTTTATTTCTAGACCTGTTTTGGTATAATGTTACAGTATTTTAAGGAGAAATATATGTTTTTAAAACGGATTGAAATGCAAGGTTTTAAATCATTTGCAGATAAAACAGTCATCTCGTTCGATAATCCGATTACAGGTATTGTTGGCCCAAATGGCTGTGGAAAATCAAATATTAGTGATGCGGTGCGTTGGGTTCTTGGCGAACAAAGTGCTAAGCAAATGCGTGGGGAAAAGATGAATGATGTCATTTTTTCAGGTAGTGCAGATCGCCGCATGCTTAATATGGCTGAAGTTACATTGGTTTTTGATAACAGCAATCATATTTTAAATACCGAAAAAGATGAAATCGAAGTAACCCGTCGCTTATTTCGTGATTCGGGGGATGCGGAATACTTAATTAATCGTAATAATGTACGTTTAAAAGATGTTGTTGAACTATTCTTAGATACCGGTTTAGGTAAAGACTCTTTAAGTACCATTTCGCAGGGTAATATCGTATCCTTTGCGGAAGCAAAACCACTAGATCGTCGTGGTATTTTTGAAGAAGCAGCAGGGGTTGCAAAATATAAAAAGAGAAAAATGGAATCCATTTCAAAGCTTGCGCGTACACGTGATAACTTAGACCGTTCGCAAGATATTTTAGTCGAGCTTGAAAAACAAGTCTCTCCTTTAAAGCGCCAAGCACGTAAGGCTGAAATCTATCGTGAGAAAAAGAAGCGCTTAGAAGAGATTGAAATCACAGTTCTTGTGCAAGAAATCGATGAAATTAATGCGTCGATTGAAGATGCAAAGAAGACGCTTTTTGATATTGAAACCAAAACGCAAATGTATTCGACAAATATTCAAGTAAGTGAAGGAAAGATTCAAGAAGAGAAGAAGAGTGCTTCCACACTTGAAAAAGACGTCAATAACTTACAAGAAGAACTCATGAAGACGGTAGATGAAATCACGTCTCTTGAAGCGCGTAAAACCGAAATGGATGAGCGTCGAAAATACATTATTGAAACAGGTAACCGTGAACAAAAAGCAAAAGAAACAAGAGACTTATTAGATGCAGCAAAAGCAGAATATGAAGATCGTCAAAGTCGTTTGGATGAATTAAATCGTGAAATAAAATTAGATAGTGAATATTTATCCCAAACAGCACAACAATTATTTGATTTATCCAATGAGTACGAACAAGCCCAAGGCATGTTACGTAGTTTGGAAAACCAAAAGACATTCCTTGAAAACTTATTAAAAGATCCATTTAGTTCGGCACGCCAATCGGGTACGAAAGCCATTATGGATAACATGAATGCATTGCATGGTATTCTAGGTGTCATTGGACAAGTCATTAAACCAGAAAGTGGTTATGAAGATGCGATTTCAGAAGCGCTCGGTGGAGCAATGTATAACATTGTGACAACCGATGAACAAAGTGCGCGTGATGCGATTCGCTTCTTATCTCGTAACGAAAGTGGAAGAGCTACCTTTTTTCCATTAACGGTTGCCCAACCGCACTACGTATCCCGTGAAGCAACTGTCATTTGCGAAAATACAGAAGGGTATTTAGGGACGGCAGCTAACTTTGTTAGTTATGATGATAAATTTAAGCCAATCATTGATTGTTTATTAAATAATGTCATTGTCGTTGATACATTAGAAAATGGGAACCATTTATCTTCCTTAACCAATCGTGCTTATAAGATTGTGACTTTGAATGGGGAAATCATCCATAAAGGTGGTTCTATGACGGGTGGTAAAACCAAACGTGGAACGACCATCATTACTGCTCAAAAAGAAGCAGAAGAAATCAATCAATCGATTGATGCGCAAAAAGCACGTGTTACTTTAGCACAAAAGAATAGTGATAATGCGCAAAGAGAGCGTGATAATATTTCGCGTTCTTTACAAGAAAAACGTTTGGCTGTTGCCTCTTTAGAACCAGTAGTGGATGCGAAAAAGGCAAAGTATGAAAAGCTAAAGAATGATTTAGCATTACTTTTACCGGATGAGCAACTCAATCTTGATGTAGATGGAGAAACGGATGAAACCATCGTTCGTTTAAACCGTGCTTATTCAGCGCGCGACCACATTACAACCCAAATCAAAACCAAACGTGAGCAACGTATGAGTTTGAATCAAGATATTGATCGTAAAGAACAACAATTACGTCAAATTCGTAAAGACCATGAACTAGCAATTGCGAGTGCGAATGCGATTAAAATTGATCAAGGTCGTTTGGAAACACGTTTAGAAAACAACTTACAACGTCTTGCGACGGAATACCAATTAACCTATGAATTCGCTAAGACAAAGCGGGTAGAAGGGGATATCGAAAATGCACGTGAAGAAGTATTACAATTGCGTGCGGATATCGATCACCTTGGCAATATCAATATGAATGCGCCAGAGGAATTCGATGAAGTCAATACACGTTACGAGTTCTTAAAGGCACAAATTGATGAATTGACGCAAAGCCGTGATAAGATTCTTGCGGCCATTGAAGAAATGGATCAAGTCATGACCAAACAATTTAAAGAAATGTTTGATCAGATAAATAAAGAATTTAACGAGATTTTCCGTAATTTATATGGTGGTGGAAAGGCTAGATTAGTGCTAGAAGATCCTACTGATATTTTAAATACGGGAATTGATATTGATGCGCAACCTCCAGGAAAAGCAGTACAAAATAATTTACTATTCTCGGGTGGAGAAAAGAGTTTAATCGCTTTATGCGTATTATTCGCAATCTTAAAAGTCAAACCAGTACCATTAGTTATCTTGGATGAAGTTGAAGCTGCATTAGACCCAAGTAATGTTGAACGGTTTGCGCAATATTTACATAACTATACAAACCGCACTCAGTTTATTGTGGTTACGCATCGTCCTGGAACCATGGAAAATGCGGATGTTTTATATGGTGTTACTATGCAACATCAAGGTGTTAGCCAGATGTTAAAAGTTGAATTACGTGATGCATTAGACTTAGCAGATAATGCACCAAGTGAAGCAGGAGCACAAGCATGAGCTTTTTCGATAAGCTAAAAGAAGTCTTTTCAAAAAAAGAAGACAAAGCTGTTTATTTGAATGGCTTTAAGAAAACGAAATCTTCTTTTGGCGATCAATTAAAAGAAATGGCCTATACCTATGAAGGCATCAATGATGAGTTTTTAGAACAATTAACTATTGTCTTACTGGAAAGTGATGTCGGCATAGAAACGGCGGATTTAATCTGTGAAAAGCTGAAACAAAAAGCAGAAGAATACCCACAGATGGATTTCCAATGGGCAATGAGTTTCTTATTAGAAATCATGAATGATATTTATGAAGAATATCCAGATAAGCCTATTACCTATAATGAAAATGGCACAACCGTGATCTTATTAGAAGGGGTAAACGGAAGTGGTAAAACTACGACCGCTGCTAAATTAGCTAACATGTATCAAAAGAATGGGAAGCGTGTTGCCTTAGTTGCAGCAGACACATTCCGTGCTGGGGCCATTGATCAATTGGCAAAATGGGGAGAGCGCTTAGGAATTCCAACCATAAAAGGGGTTGAAGAAGGGGATCCTAGTGCTGTGATTGTGGATGGATGTCGTTATGCGAAAGAAAATCAAATTGATATTTTGATTTGTGATACGGCAGGTCGTCTACAAAACAAGCAAGGCTTAATGAAAGAATTAGAAAAAATGAATCGTGTAGCCGGTAAAGAGATTGAAGGCGCTCCACACCAAACGTGGCTTGTGTTGGATGCAACAACCGGACAAAATGGCTTATCACAAGCGAAAATCTTTCATGAAGCAACGAAGATTGATGGTATCATTCTTACTAAAATGGATGGGACAGCGAAAGGTGGCATTGTCTTAGCGATTAAACATATTCTACATTTACCTGTATATTTTATCGGTCTAGGCGAGCAACCAGAGGATTTAAGACCATTTGATGTTGACTCCTATCTCTATAGTATTTCTGAGGGTTTAGAGCATGCAGGATAAGATATACATGAATAAGTTGTTTGATTTCTATGGAGGCTTATTAACAGAAAAACAACAACAAATCCTACAATATTATTTCCGATATGATTTATCCCTACAAGAAATCGCAGAAAACGAAAACATAACCCGTTCTGCAGTTCATGATATGATTAAAAGAGGGAAGGAAGATTTAGAATTCTATGAATCGAAACTCCAACTTCTCGCAAGTCAAACTAAACGTCAAAAAATCTATGAGAAACTCTTAGATTTAAACGATACAAGAATTGAAAAACTCGTAAATCAATGCAAGAAAACTGAAGGAGGCCAATATGAGTAAAGTAATTTCTGTCAATTCCGGTTCATCATCTCTTAAATTCCAATTATTTGATATGCCTAGTGAAACGGTTCTTACATCAGGACAAGCAGAACGCATTGGACTTGATGTCGGTGCCTTTTCGATCAAAGTAAATGGCGAAAAAATCACGAAAGAACTTCCTATTCCAGATCATAAAAAGGCAGTTGAACTTTTATTAAGTGCATTACAAGAATATCACATTGTCGAAGATTTAGATGAGATTCAAGGTGCAGGACATCGTATTGTCCAAGGTGGACCATACTTTGGCTCTTCCGTTGTTGTCGATAAGGATGTCGAGGATAAAGTTTCTGAATTATCTGAACTCGCACCATTGCATAATCCAGCGCATTTAATTTGTTATCGTGCATTCCGTGAAGCATTACCAAAGATTGGACATGTATTTGTCTTTGATACCGCATTCCATCAAACTATGGGTCCAGAATCCTATCTCTTCCCAGTACCTTATGATTGGTATACACAATATAAGATTCGCCGTTATGGAGCACATGGAACGAGTCATCAATATGTCAATCGTAGAGCTGCCGAATTAATGGAAAAGAATGTTGAAGACTTAAATATGATTACTTGCCATTTAGGAAATGGGGCTTCGATTACAGCAATTGAAAAAGGTAAATGTATCAATACTTCCATGGGTTTAACACCACTTGGTGGTATCATGATGGGAACACGTTCTGGTGATATTGATCCTACGGTTGTTTTCTATATGATGAAAAAATTAGGTTGTACACCAGATGAAATGGATACCTTCTTAAATAAGCGTTCTGGTATGTTAGGTGTTTCTGGAATTAGTTCCGATGCACGTGATATTCAATCCGCTGTAGATGAAGGAAATGAGCGTGCGAAGTTAACGGTTGATCTCTATACCAATCGTGTGATTAACGTATTAGGTGGCTATTATATGCAACTAGGTACGGTAGATGCATTAGTCTTTACCGCAGGTTTAGGTGAAAACGATGCGCAAATGCGTGAACGTATTTTGAAGAATCTAGAAAAAGGTATGGGTTTATCCATTGATTATGAATTAAATAAAACAATTCATGGCAAAGAATGCCTCATCTCTAAACCAGATTCTAAGATTAGCGTTTATGTCGTTCCAACAAACGAAGAACTCGTCATTGCGCGTGATACCTATTCATTATTAGGACTATAACGATGTCATTTAATCAAATTGTTGAACAAATTAAGAATTATGATACAATCACAATCTTTCGTCATCTTCATCCAGATTGTGATGCTTTAGGTTCGCAATTTGGACTAAAGACATGGATTCAACAACAATTCCCAGAGAAACAAGTTTATGCGTTAGGTTATGAAACTTCTACGCAAGGCGATTTTCCTGCTTTGGATACGTTAGAAGACGAAAGAATTAAAAAGAGTTTAGCCATTGTTGTGGATACAAGTGGACCAGAACGTGTCGATGATGATCGCTTTTTACAGGCAGAATATGTCATCAAAATTGATCACCATCCTGATCTAGATTATTATGGACATGTACGTTATGTGCTTACGAAAGCCGCAGCTACTTGCGAAATATTAACGGATTTCTTTTATGAATATGATCCGCGTTCTATTACAAAGGAAGTTGCGTATTATCTATATCAAGGATTATTAACGGATTCTCTTTGTTTCCGTACAGCAAATACCACAAGTAATACACTAAAATGTGCAAGTATCTTAGCACAACAAGATTTAGATATTCCTTATATCAATCGAATGTTATTTGATCATTCTTTAAGTCATTTTTATAAAGCGAATTATATTCGCCAACATGTACAGATTATTGATGATCAATTCGCTTATGTATTATTATCAAAAGAAGAACTCAAGCAATTAGATTTAGTGGATCATATGGCGCGCCACTACATTGATGAAATTGGACAGGTCACTGAATTTAAAATTTGGTGTATCTTTACCGAACTTGAGGATGAAGATGGCTTATATGATGGTTCCTTACGCTCTAAAACCATCCAGATCAATCACATTGCCAGTGCGTATAATGGGGGAGGGCATGCGAATGCCTGTGGCGTAAATCATATTAATCGCACTGAAATCGATGCCTTGATTGCCGATTTAAGGCGTGCCATAGCAAACGAATAAAAATCGTGTTAAAATTTGAACTATAAATGGAGGTTAACATGGAAATTTATAACAAGAAAAATCTGACAGAAGTAATTGCCGACAAGCACAACTTAACCAAAAAAGAAGCTGCAGAAATCGTCGATTTAGTATTTGACTCAATGGCAGATGCACTTAAAAATAATTTGCGTGTTGATATTACTGGATTCGGCAAATTTGAAGTCAAAACAAGAGCTGCACGTACCGGAATCAATCCACAAACAAAAGAAACGATTGAAATTCCATCTTCTAAAGTTCCTGGATTTAAAGCATCTAAGAGCTTAAAGGATTTTGTGCGATAAGTTGCTTAATAAACAAAAGAATTGCTAATATATAAGGTGTTGAAAGACACCTTATTTTTTATGCGTAAATTAAAAAACTTATTCATGTTACTTGCGATTGTCTGTTTTATTGTTGCGTTTTATTTTCAAGCAACTAATCGTATTTATAGTCTAATTGCGCTTGCTGTAGGCTTGATATTATTCCCAAATCCAATGACGAAAGGTGGATATTTATTCCGCAGTATTCTTGCCTTAATCTGTATTGGCTTTGCGGCATATATCTACTTAGGTTATTTTCCAAATGCCATCATTCAGCATGAAATTGGTGAGTTAACCGTCCATTATATTGATGTAGGTCAAGGCGAATCAACATTTATTGAATTACCAAACCAAGAAACCATTTTAATTGATGCTGGAACCTATGAAGAAGGTGTTAATGTTACAAATTACATTAAAAAGCTTGGTTATACGAAAATTGATTATGTAGTAGTAACACATTCCCATGCCGATCATATTGGTGGCATGTCACAGATTCTACCAAGCTTTAAAGTAAAGGAAGTCTATATTTCTAATCCTCCTGTGGAATTGAACCCAGATTCTTATAGTTATCATCATTTCTTAGATTTAATAAAGCAAAAGCAATTAAACTTACAATATGCCTATACTGGAACAACCATTATTGATAAAGATAATGTCTTATTTAAGGTTATTTCTCCAAAAAAAGACGCCAATTATATCGATTTAAACCAATATTCCTTAATGACCTATTTAAAATTTGGGAATACCGCATTCTTATTTACAGGCGATGCAGGTTATTCAGCAGAATATGACTTAGAAGCAGGGGATATCCAAGCAAATGTCTTACAAGTCGGCCATCATGGCTCTAGTTTTGGGACATCGACACCATTTTTAAAACGTGTATTACCAGAAATCGCAATTATAAGTGTCGCAGCAGAAAATGAGAATAATTTACCAAATGTGAATACAATCACAAGTATAGAGAATGAGAATATTAAAATATATCGTACTGATCAATCTGGATCGATTATTGTAAGCTCTGATGGCAATACGATTACCAATATTGAAACAACTGGTCCTAGACTACATGTCGTTGCACCAGAGCCAGATTTAGTTCCAAATAATTAAATAATTGACTCTAATCTAAAATAGCAAAGGCTCTCATTTAAATCGAGTAAGACAATCACCCATGAAACAATTTCTAAATGCAAATAAGAGGCTCTTAAATCATGTGACCATTGTCATTAATAAAATAAATGAGCAATAAAGGATGACATAATAATATAGTAGTTTATAACAAAAAATAATAATTATTTATCTTATAATTGTGCATCAAAAACATCAAAAAAGCGCATATTTATCGCATTTTCTCAATATACGCTATATTTGTTATATACTTCGCATAATGTATGTTATGCGATTTTTATTTGGATAATTAGTCAAGTAAATTGAGGATGGATTCCCCCCACTCAGGCATCTCAACATTGAAGTTGTCGGCAATGGTTGCGCCAATATCTGAGAATGTTTTACCAGTTCTTAAATGTCCAAAACTTTTAAAACTTGGTGAATAAAGAATGAGTGGAACCATTTCACGTGTATGATCAGTACCAGTCCATGTAGGGTCGTTTCCGTGATCTGCCGTAATCATAAGAAGGTCCCCCTCTTTCAATAGAGGCATGAGCTTTCCTAATTTTGCATCGAAGCGCTCTAATTCACTAGCATAACCTTCGACATCACGACGATGGCCCCATTTCGCATCAAAATCGACTAAATTGACAAAGCAGAGGCCTTTCCAGTCATCACGTTTCGCAATTTCAATCGTTTGATCCATACCATGGACACTGGATTCGGAATGTAAGGCTTCTGTAACACCTTCACCAACAAAAATATCATTAATCTTACCAACTGCAATCATGTCGTATCCAGCATCTTTTAAGCTATTTAATACGGTTCGACCGATTGGTTTTAATGCATAATCGTGGCGATTTGGGGTGCGCTCAAAGTGGTGTGCTGTTTTCCCAACAAATGGTCTAGCAATGACACGACCAACTTTCCATTCTGGCTTCATGGTAATATCACGTGCAATCTCACAACAACGATATAATTCCTCTAAACCAAAGGATTCTTCACTTGCAGCGATTTGTAATACTGAATCAGCAGAAGTATAGACAATCATATCTCCGGTTGCGATATGATGTTCGCCAAGTTCATCTAAGATTTCAGTACCAGAAGCGGATTTATTTCCGACGACTTTATGGCCTGTACGTTCTTCTAATTCGTTGATTAATTCTGGTGGGAAGCCCGTATCCGTAAAGGTAATGAATGGTTCTTGTATATATAAGCCCATCATCTCCCAGTGACCGGTCATCGTATCTTTGGAGTTACTATGCTCTTGAAGTGTTAAATAATATCCTTTTGGGGTTTCAACAATCGGAATGAGATCATTCTCTTTCATATTGAATGTCCCTAATTCTTGTAAATGAGGCAAATCTAAATCTTCTACGTTTTCGGCAATATGCCCCATGGTATCTGCCCCTTCATCTCCAAATTTTGCGGCATCAGGCGCATTCCCAAAGCCCCATGAGTCGACTACGATTGTAAAGATACGATTATATTTTTTTACTTCGTTCATTTTTTTAAATCTCCTTTCTTCTTTCCTGGATGGAAACGATCATAACTTGTGAATACTTGTTTATTCTGCACATGTGTATAAATCTCGGTAGTTTGAATATCACTATGTCCTAGCATTTCTTGAATGCTTCTTAAATCCGCCCCACCCTGTAACATGTGTGTTGCATAACTATGCCGAAGCTTATGAGGTGTAATATGTTTTTTTATATTCGCTTGGCTAGCCCTTAATTGTAGCATCTTTTCAATATAGCGAGAAGTAATTTTTCTTCCAAAACGATTAATGAAAAATAAATTCGTTTTTTTCTTTAAATAGAGTGGTCGCACAAAGTCTAAATACCGCTTGATAACTGGAATACTGCCATTTGGAATAGGTACAATTCTTTCTTTATTCCCCTTTCCTAAAATACGTGAAATGCCAGTATCTAAGTCAACTCGATTCAAGGTTAAGGTAGTTGCTTCTGAAATACGTAAACCACAACAATAAATCAATTCTAAAATCGCATGGTCTAATAAATCTTGAGGATTCGTATCATCGAAGACCGACATCAATTGTTGGATTTCTTCTACAGTACAATAGACCGGCAAACTCTTAACACCACGATGCACATCTAAGTTTAATGATGGGTCTTCTTCATCATACACAAAGCTCATATAGTGATGAAAAGAACGAATGGAAGCAGCTAAGCGTGTTAAACTTGTTGCCTTTTTAACATCCTTCATCTGATACATGAAATCTTCAATAATTGGATCGTTTATTTCTTTAGTATCTTCAATACCAATCTCTTCTAAGTACGCAAAATATTGATTCAAATCACTTTTATAGGATTGAATCGTACGCAAAGAAAGGCCCTGATTAACAGAGATTTCCACTTCATATTGCCTTTTTGCTTCACTTAGTTTCATGATTCCCTTTTGCCTCACTCGCCCGAATCAGTTTATCGCTACCTAATAAACGATTTAATTCTTTTAATACACTATTTGTTTCTTCTTTTTGGGAAGCTTCATAATCAAATAAATTGATTTGACTGCTGATTTGATCGCGTTCTCTTAAATCAGATAATGAGATACCTAATAAACGAATGGGTTCTTCATCCCATACCTCATCAAATAAACGTAACGCATGCACATAGAGGTCTTCACTTTTCCATATCGGTAAATCGAGTTTAATCGAGCGATCTCGATTATGAAAATCAAAATATTTAATCCGAATCGATAAAGTATAACCTACCTTCTTTTCTTTATATAAGCGTTTCGATAAACGCCGCGCAAGGGTTCGAAATAAACCAGATATTTCATCATAATCCGTCATATCTTCAATCATAGTTTCTGATACACCCATGGATTTTGGATCCCATTCTTCCACTATTTCACGTGTATCATAGCCATGCGCTTTACGTATCATTTCTTCTGTATTCTTACCAAAAATAGGTATGAGATCGTTCGTTTCTGTATAATTCGCTAAATCACCTATGGTTTGAATGCCTAAATCTTTCAAATATGGGACTGTTTTAATCCCTACTCCACGCATATCTTCGATTGGTAAAGGCCACAATTTTTCTTCTACATCACGTATCCGAAGAACCGTAATACCAAGAGGCTTTCGCATGTCACTTGCCATTTTTGCAAGAAAAAGATTTGGCCCTACCCCTATCGAACATGGTAAATGCAGTTCATTTAAAACTTGTTTTTGAATGCGCCAAGCAAGATCTAAAGGTTTTTTGTATTTTTGAATTTCAGTTGTTACATCCAAATAACATTCATCAATGGATGCTTGCTCATAGGCATCTGCATATTGTTTTAAGATGGCAATAAACTTTTCCGATAGTTCGCTATACCATGTAAAATGATGATTTACGACAACAAGCTCTGGGCAAAGTTGTAAGGCCTCTTGTAAAGGCATTGCAGAGTGAATTCCATAGGCTCTAGCTTCATAGCTTGCAGTCGAAACAACGCTTCTTCTTGAGTGGCCAGAAACGACTAAAGGTAATCCCTTTAATTCTGGATTTAGAAGAATCTCTGCATTTGCATAAAACGCATTTAAATCAACATGAAAGTAGATACGAGACATTCCTATCCCCTACTCTTTTCATATAATTCTTTCGCCGCTTTTAAAGAGGCATCGGTTAAAGAGCCACTTGCTAGGAGTGCTAATTGTTCGATGGTCTCTTTTTGATTTAATTTTTCAACGGTTGTAATCGTTGTATTTTGATCTTCTTTTTTATGTACGAGATATATATGATCTGCGTGACTTGCAACAGGTGCTAAGTGCGTAACCGCAAAGACTTGTGCATCATTAGCTAAATGTTTCATTTTTGCACCAATCGCATTTGCGACTTTACCACTAACACCAGTATCAATTTCATCAAAAATAATGGTTTGAACCCCTTGTAGCTTACTAAATACTGCCTTTAAACCTAACATCAAACGGGATAACTCGCCTCCACTTGCGGTTTTAATAAGTGGTTTTAGTTCTTCCCCTTTGTTCATGCTAATATAAAACTCGACACGATCGAAACCAAGTGGTCCCGCTTCACTTTCTTCGATAATCGTTTTAAATTGTGCATTGGGCAGTGATAAATCCATGAGATGGTTTGCGATGTCTTGATCTAATTCTTTGCTTTTCTTTTTCCGTGTTTTAGAAATGGAACGCGCAATCTTTTCATATTCCTGGTATGCAATCTCAATTTTTTTGTCAATCTCTTCTAAGTATTCTTGACGATGGGAAATGCGTTCTATTTGCTTTTCTAATTCCAACTCTTTTTCTTTGATATCTTCAATGCGATTACCATATTTGCGCTTGATGCGTTGAATTAAGAAAAGACGCTCTTCAATTTGATTCACTTCTTCTTCACTAAAATCAAAGGAGACAAATAGCTTCCGTAAACGGTCCATTCCTTCACTAAGATTATAATAACCTTCACTAATTAAGTCTTCGCCTTCTGGTAATAAGGAACTATCAAAAGAACGTACTGTCTTTTGGATTTGGTATAAGGTTGAATCAATTTGGTCATAATCTGAAAGCAAGGCATTAACTTTCTCATAAGAAGCTTTAATGGCTTTAAATTGTTTTTCTTTCGCGATTAATTCCTCTTCTTCCGATTCACTTAAATTTGCTTCTTTAATCTCGTTTAATTGGTATTGCAAGAATTCTAAATCGGACTCGTTGTATGTTTCCATTAATGTTTGCTTCTTATCATCCACTAATGATTTATAGACTTGATATTTTTCTTTACAAAGTTCAAGTTCGTTTGGTTGATTGACATATTCATCTAATAAATGAATATGCGAAGTACGGTTCAACAAGTATTGCGTATCGCGTTGTCCATGAATATCGATTTCATTTTTTAAAATATCTTTCATAAGACTTAGCGTAACAATCCGATGGTTCATCCGTGTTGTACTTTTTCCAGAAGATGTGATTTCTCTTGTGAATGTTACATCTCCATTCTTTTCAAAACCAGCTTCTTCTAATACCTTTAACGCATGCGTATTATTTGATAAATCAAAGGTTCCTTCAACGATTGTTCGATCCCCTTTTTTACCAACAAAATTAGAACTAGCGCGGTCTGCACACAATAAAGAAATGGCATCAATCAAAATGGATTTCCCTGCCCCTGTTTCACCAAGAAACGCATGAAAACCATCTTCAAAATCCAAAGAAAGTTGATCAATTAAGATAAAGTTTTCAATGTATAAGTTTTTAATCATGTGCTAATAACTGCTCAATCCTCTCAAATAAATCATTGATATCGATATGTAATTCTTTCTTTAATAATGTATTGGAACCTTGTGGTACATAACAATCCCCAATTCCTAAACATTCAAGCTGAATATTTTCGTGAATGAAATTCGCATATTCAAGAATACTGGAACTGAGTCCTCCTTCTTTCATATCCGTTTCATAAACAATCATATTTTTATATGTATTAAATAAACGTATCAATGTCACTTTATCAATTGGTTTAAAGAAACGACAATTGACTACGGTAACCGGCAAGTTGTTTGTTTCGATTTTCGCTAGAATCTTTTCTACTTCAGGTCCATACGTAAACACAACAAGCTGATTGCCTTCTTTCTCATTTAATACTTCCCAAGAACCAATTGGGATTTCTTTAAATTCCGCTTGCGATAATTTAGCTTCTCCACGTGGGTAACGAAGCATAAATGGATGCGATTGGTTTAAGGCAGTATAAAGTAAATTTCTTAATTCTTCTGCATTTTTGCCTTGGGCAAGAATGACATTTGGTAAAGGCTTTAAAATACCGATATCAAAGACGCCATGATGCGTATCTCCATCGGCCCCAACTAGACCTGCACGATCTACCCCAAAAACAACAGGTAAATCCATGCGACAAATATCATGATTAATTTGATCATAAGCACGTTGTAAGAACGAAGAATAAATCACTAAAACTGGTTTTAAATCAGAAATCGCTAAACCACCCGCAAAGGTTGTTGCGTGTTCTTCCGCAATCCCACAATCAAAGCTTCGGGTTGGATATTTCGCAAAGAATTCTTCTAAGGCAGAGCCATTGACCATCGCAGGTGTTAAGGCACAGATTTTTGGATTCTTACTTGCTAATTCTACTAAAGCAGAAGAGAAGATAGAACTCCATGAACCATAGCCCTCTGGTACTTCATGAATGAATTTTCCAGTTTCTATATCAAATGGGCCAACCCCATGCCAAGCGCCTAAACTATCTTTTTCACATGGGCCATATCCTCTTCCTTTTTGCGTCATGACATGTACGACAACAGGTCCTTCATGTTCTTTAGCTACATTTAGGACTTGAATTAAATCATGTAAGTTATGACCATCCACAGGTCCCATATATTCCATGTTGAATTCGCCAAAAATGCCTTGATCAATCACTGTATCCTTAACCGCATCTTTAACCGTTTTCATACCAGAATACATGACTTTTCCAAATTCATTTTTACGCAAGCTATCTTTTAAATTCTTTTTAAAGGAATTATAGGACTTACCAGAACGTAAACGCGCAAAGCCCTTCGACATCGCCCCAACATTACGAGAAATCGACATATTATTATCATTGAACACAATAATCATATGCCTCTTTTCTGAACCAATCGAATTCAGGGCTTCTAAAGCCATTCCAGAGACAATTGCGCCATCTCCTATCACAGGAACGATTTCATAGTTTTCGTTCTTAAAATCGCGCGCAACGGCCATTCCTAGCGCTGCACTTAAAGACGTAGAGCTATGCCCTGCCTCCCAAACATCATGAACGCTTTCCTTCCGTTTTTGGAAACCACTTAAACCTTGGTATTGGCGTAAGGTTCCAAAGTCTTTGGCACGTCCTGTTAAGATTTTATGGGTATAACATTGATGCCCCACATCAAAAAAGATTTTATCCGTTGGTGAATTGAAACAATAGTGTAAGGCAATGGTCAACTCAACCACACCTAAATTACTTGCTAAATGCCCGCCTGTTTTACTAATACTCTGAACGAGAAAAGTACGAATTTCTTGTGCTAATTCGTTTAATTCCGAAATACTTAAGGTTTTTAAAAATGTTGGATCTTGAATGTTTGTTAAGTCCATATTTCCTCCTACAAGTTTCGCTCCTCTACCCCTTTCAAACTATTAATTAGTCCAGTTGCATCAAATCCCTCAAATTCTTGAATCGCTTGGATGCTTTCTTCATACAATTGATTCATATAGGATTTTGCGTTCTCTATCCCCAAAAGAGAAACGCTTGTATTCTTTTGATTACGTACATCGGAATTGGTTTTTCCTAATTCATATGCCGTTTTTTCTACATCTAGGATATCATCTTGCACTTGGAATGCTAAGCCAATTTTTTCGCCAATGCTTTCCCATTTTTGAATCACTTCAGCAGGTTGTTTTGCTAGTAAAGCACCAATCATGAGTGGTAAAGAGAATAAACAGCCTGTTTTATAGTTATGCACACGATTAATAGCTTCTAAATCAGGATCTGAAACAAGTTCCAAGGTATCTAAATCTTGTCCATAAATCATGCCATTACTTCCTGCTTTATTTGCGAGAAAACGAATTCCTTTTAAAACAGTTTCCGCATCCATATCGGTTTTGGAAGCATATTCAAAAGCATACGTAAGAAGCCCATCGCCAGCTAAAATAGCAGTTGCTTCATCAAACTGTTTGTGATTGGTCGGTTTGCCACGGCGTAAATCATCATTATCCATGGCTGGTAAATCATCATGAATTAACGAATACGTATGAATCATTTCAATCGCACACGCAAAATAATCGCCTATTTCGGGATCACATCCATAACCCTTAAGCACTTCATATAAGAACATGGGTCTTAAGCGTTTCCCACCCGCAAGTAAGGAGTAGGCCATGGATTCTTTCACACGGCTATTAAGAACTGGTTCTAATGCTTTAGAAAGTTTTTCCTCAAAGTTCATCTGTTTCACCATTTTCCTTTTTAATTTCTTCGATTCGATCCTCAAAGGTTTTTAGTTTCCCTTCACATGACTTAATGAGTTTTAATCCTTCTTCAAATAGCGCAATGGTTTCATCTAAGGGTTCTTCATTGTCTTCTAGCTTTACGACAATTTCATTTAAACGATTCATTGCTTCTTCAAATGTCAATTCTTTCTTTGCCATGGGTTTTCTCCTTCGTTAATCTCTTTTACTTCAGTATGTACAGTGCCATCAATCATCTCTATGGTTAATGGTTTGTTTACATCAATTTCTTTAACGGAATGAATTGCTTGGGTATCTTGTTCTAAAATACCAAATCCTCTTTGCATGACTTTGAGTGGGGAATACGCATCCAACAAGGATGTGATTCGCACAAATTCATTCTTTTTCTTTGTATCATATAGGTTCATTGCTTGTAATAAATGGAATCTAGCTTCTCGTGTCATGGCACGACTTGTATGCACCGTATCTAGCATTGTCTTTTGAATTTGCGATTGTGCATCTTTTAATTCTTCTTTCATACCATGTATTTTGAGATTCATTTTATTCTCAAAGGTTTGTAATAAGGAATGCAAATACATTTCCTTTTCACTATAGAGACACTCTGGATTTAAAAAGAAACGTCGATTCTTATAATCGTTGAGTTGTGAACTATGCGCCTCTATAATAGTTTCCATCGCACTTAATAAATGGCGCTTTTTCATTTCTACATCGCTTAATACTTCTAAGATATTGGGACTAACAAGTTCAGCAGCACCGGTTGGTGTTGGCGCACGTAAGTCTGCCACATAATCCGCAATTGTAAAATTAATTTCATGCCCAATGCCAGTTACGATTGGTGTTTTTAAATCATAAATCGTATGGGCAAGCGCTTCATCGTTGAAGGACCATAAATCCTCAATTGAGCCTCCTCCGCGAACAAGTAAGATGACATCATACCCCTCTTGATCAGCTTCTTTTAAAGCCTTAATAATCTGTGGGGCACTTTCTTTTCCTTGTACTAACACAGGATATTCCGTAATGGATACAATGGGCCATCTACGTTTTAGAGTTGTTAAGACATCGGAGCGCGCAGCGGTATTTGCGCCTGTCACAAGTGCGATACGCATCGGATAAGGTGGAATTTCCTTTTTATGCGCTTCCTCAAATAACCCTTCTTCAAATAGTTTCTTCTTTAACTTTTCATATTCCAGGTAGAGATTTCCTAAAGCATTGGATTTCATCCCAGTAACCATGAGTTGGATATCGCCTCTAGCCTCGTACATGGATACACTTCCCTGTATTAAAACCAAATCGCCATCCTTTGGCACAAAATCAACTTTTTGATTATAAGAATGAAACATTACACAACGAATGAGAGCATTTTCATCTTTTAAACTAAAATACCAATGCCCAGAACGATAAGAACTAAAATTACTCAACTCCCCTTCGACAAGAATTCGTTGGGTTAAAGGATCATTTTCCAAAGCACTCTTTAAATAGTGTACGAGCTTGGAAACACTTAAAACATCTTTGCTCATACACGATCTAATACTCCATTAATGAGTTTATACGAATCCGTATCACAATATTCTTTTGCTAAACGGACATATTCATCAATGATAACCGGTGCTTCTACCTTCTTTAAATCAAACTCTGCACAACCACAGAGTAAAATCGCTTGTTCAATGTAGCCTAAACGATCAAACTTCCAATCGTCTAAGACTTGGCTCAAATACGATACATAACGTTCTTTTTCCTTTGTAGCCGTTTTAATCACTTCCATCATATAGTCGTCTTTTAAAATATCCTCATAATCAGGATTATCTTCTACTAAAAGATCCAAAGAACGAGGGAAGATTAGGTATTGATAAACCAAAATCATTCCATTTTTACGGTTTTCGTGACGTCTCATCACAATCCTCCATATGTGTTATTTTACCATGATTCTTCCCCTCCTATCCACAAAAATGAGTGTTACAATAGAAAGGATGGAAAACGTCATGATTCGCTTTTTAAAACATATTCAAACCGTGAATGCGCATCGACGTGAAGTGCGCAAGAACTGTTTTAAATGTGGTTTATATTATCAAGGCTTAACCCATGATTTATCGAAATATAGCTATACTGAATTAAAGGATAGTGTGGAATACTTCCATGGTGATCGCTCCCCTTACCATTATGAGAAATTAGAAAAAGGCTTTGCGTTAGGATGGCTTCACCACAAAGGTATCAATAAACATCATTTTGAATATTGGTATGACATTATCGATGGCATATATCAACCACTTGAAATGCCAGATCGCTATATCGCCGAAAGCATTTGTGATCGGGTTGCGGCATGTAAAACCTATCAAAAAGACAAATATACCCAAAAAAGTCCAATCGAATACTTTGAAACTGTTCCCGAAAGAAACTTCATGCATCCAAAAACACAAGAAAAGCTACGTTTCTATCTTCAAATGATTGCCGATAAAGGTGAAGATGCTACCTTCCGTTATATCAAAGAAGCCTTAAAAAATAATACGTTCTAAAAAAGCCTTCCATGTGGAAGGCTTTCAATTACTTTTTAACAGCGCCTTGTTTTGCGACTGCATCCATCTTAGCTGCGAGTTCTTCTTCACTCATACCTAAGTAGTAATGCTTAATCACATTGAAATCATCATCAAATTCATAAACAAGTGGAGAGCCAGTAGGAATATTGACGCCAATAATCTCTTCATTGCTGAGGTTATCAAAGTATTTCACAAGCGCACGTAAGGAATTGCCGTGTGCTGCAATAAGAACACGTTTGCCCTCTTTCATATCTTTCTTAATCACTTCTTCAAAATATGGAACGACACGCTCAACCGTTGTTTCAAGTGATTCGTTGAGTGGTAATTCTTCTGGGTCAATACCACGGAACATTTCTTGATTACGTGGTGCTCTTTCATCGGTTGGATCTAATTCTGGAGGTTTAACATCATAAGATCTTCTCCAAAGTTTTACTTGATCTTCCCCATATTTTTCAGCTGTTTCTGCTTTATTTAAGCCTTGTAAAGCACCATAGTGACGCTCATTTAACTTATATGATTTGACTACTGGTAACCAAACGCGGTCCATTTCATCTAATACATGATTTAATGTATGGATAGCACGTTTTAGAATGGATGTATAACAAATATCAAAGTCATACCCTTCACTCTTCAATAATTTACCAGCATTTTTTGCTTCTTCATGTCCTTTTTCACTTAAATCTACATCTGTCCAACCAGTGAAAAGATTGAGTTTATTCCATTCACTTTCCCCATGGCGAACCAAAACTAATTTCATCATAAATTTGTCTCCTTTACCTTCCTTATTTTAGCACTATCATATAGTCCATTCAATCAAGAAACTAGTGATTTGACTGCTTATGATCCGCATTTTTGACAATGACATCATGCGCACCACCTTCCACAATAGAAGTGGAAGAGACGAGTGTGATTCTTGCTTTCTTTTGTAGTTCTGGGATGGTAAGCGCACCACAATTACACATGGTGGATTTAATCTTCGTAATGGTTAAGGCAACATTATCTTTTAAAAATCCGGCATAAGGCACATACGAGTCTACGCCTTCTTCAAATGAGAGTTTATTGCCTCCACCTAAATCATAACGATGCCAGTTACGTGCACGGTTACTGCCCTCGCCCCAATATTCTTTATAATAAGAACCATTGATCATGACTTTTTCACCAGGAGCTTCTTCAAAGCGTGAGAAATAGCGCCCTAACATGACAAAGTCCGCTCCCATCGCAAGCGCTAAGACAATATGATGATCATAAACAATACCACCATCACTACAAATCGGGATATAAACACCCTTTTTCTTATAATATGCATCACGTGCTTTTGCGACTTCAATCACGGCAGTTGCTTGCCCACGGCCAATTCCCTTTGTTTCACGCGTAATACAAATGGAACCGCCACCAATACCAATCTTGATAAAATCGGCACCACAATCTGCTAAATAGTTAAAGCCATCTTCATCTACAATGTTTCCAGCCCCAATTTTTACCTTATTGCCATAGGTTTTACGAATCCACTTAATGGTATTGCCTTGCCATTCTGAAAAGCCATCCGAAGAATCAATACAAAGACAATCCACCCCTGCTTCTAATAAAGCAGGAACACGTTCTTTATAGTCACGTGTATTAATACCAGCTCCTACCATGAAACGTTTTTCATGGTCTAATAATTCATTTGGGTTTTCTTTATGGGAGTCATAATCTTTACGGAAAACTAAGAAGCATAAATGATCTTTCTTATCAACAATTGGTAAGGCATTAAGCTTATGTTCCCAAATAATATCATTACAATCACTTAGATTTAAATCTAAGCCTCCAACCACAAGTTTTTCACGAGGCGTCATAAACTCCTTTACTTTCGCACTAGGATCGACTTTAGAAAGACGATAGTCGCGTGATGTAATGATTCCTAATAATTTTCCATTTGCGGTTCCATCATCCGTAACAGGCATTGTAGAATGTCCTGTTTTATCAAGCAATTGCAGCATATCCACAATACTTGTATCTGGAGTTACATTCGAGTCACTTACGACAAAACCAGCTTTATAGTTTTTAACATTCGCTACCATTTTGGCTTGCGATTCGATGGATTGTGCCCCAAAAATAAAAGCCATCCCACCTTCTTTCGCAAGCGCAATACCTAAGCGGTCACCAGAGACCGATTGCATAATTGCACTCACCATGGGGATGCTTAATTTAATGTCTGGTTTTTTACCTTTTTTATACTTTACGAGTGGTGTTTCTAGTGAAACTGCAGAAGGTAAATTCTTTTCTGACGTAAAGCCAGGAACGAGTAAGTATTCATTGAATGTATGCGAAGCATCTGCGTAGTACTTGGCCATAACCCCTCCCATTTTTGAATATTATATTTATTATAAGGTATAAAGTAAAGGATATTTAAAGCATATCCATCTCATCAAATAATTCTTCCTCTACCCCTAACATTTTTAGTATCTCAAATAATACATCTTCTGCAAAAATAATATCTTCTTGGTTTAATACATTATACAAATCTTCTATAGTATATGGTTCAACAAGATAATCTTTTAAGAATTCAATATTGGTATTCCTTTCATTTATTGAATACTCTTCTAATAACTCTTCATCTACCGGCGTAACAACAACGACTTCAGTATCATGATCAAACAGTCTAAGCATACTTACATCACTGTCATGGCACATGATACCTATCGTAGGCATGTGATATCTGTTAGATAATTCTTTTGCAATCTCAAATGGATCATCATTAACATTGAAACCTGCCCAGTGACTGTCTAAACCAAATATATCTTCTGAATAATGGTTTAATGCTTTAATAATCTCTTCATCTGCTTGTTTGACTAAAACAGAATTTATAAATGTTCCCATTGTTTTTATCCCCTCTCATTTGTGGTATAGATATATGCATTCTTTTAAAATATCTAATAATTAATTAAAGACAATACCAAACTTTTCATACATACTTTCATCTATTCCTATCATTTTTAATACTTCGAACGCTACATCTTCAATATATTCTTTTTTCACACTAATAACTTGTAATAAATCTGCAAAAGTATATGGGGCAACTAGATACTTTGATATTTCTTCAATATTTTCATTTTCTGTTGGTAAATAACTGTTTTTCAATAAACCTTCATTTGATTCTAAGTATATTGATATTACTTTTACATCAAAAATCTTAATTACACATGTAAAACTTGCATAGCAATACAAAGCAATAACAGGTTTATCACTTTTTTTACATATTTTTTCAATTGTAGTAATGTATGAATTCTTTATTGGCATATTTACTGCTATCCATCTATCATTCTCTGAAACTATTTCAAATTTGTACTTGGTTTTTAACTCCTCTAGATGCATCTCGTTTCTATTGAATAATATTGTGCTAAAATCTCTCTGTTCCCTCCAAGGCGTTTTATTAAAACCATTTATTTTAAGTGCATCTATATCTTTTTCTTTTCTAAATATCTTATCCATTTCTATTGATGGATAAATCAATTCACAACAAGGCAACCCAACTATTAATTCTTTTCTGTTATTTATTTCTTGTATTTTTAAACCCTCTGATAACAAATGTACTATATAACAAGCGCTAGCATATTTGATAAAATCAATATAATTATCATTGTAATCTTCATAAATTCTACTGATTTCGTTTAATACATTTTGCGGCTCATTGAAACTATACTGATTTTTCATTTCTTGATATAACCTTTTATGCTCATTATAAATAATGCTATTCACATATCCAGTAATATGATGTAAATGAAAGTTTTCATCCACTAAAGAGAGTTTTTCGTCAATGAAGGTGTTTGCTTCGGCTGCGGCATCGTTAATTGATAAACTCTTTTTAGGAATTTTTTTTTCAAATTCATATTTGAGTCTATAAGAACAATTAATATCTACCTCAACTATGAACTCATCTGGCAAAGTTATAATAAAGATATTTTGACTCACATATAGATAATCTCTTGAATAAATAATATTTAGAGGATCATCATCTATAATGGTTTCAAATCCTTTCTCTTCATAAGGAAAACATTTTAAATACTTATTTATCATTATCAAAACCCCTCCATTGTAGACGAAAGATGTTTCTTAAATACTGTATATAATGCTATGGCCATCACGAAACCATAAGCTGTATTCAATGAGAATTTTTGTAAAGTTTCATCTTGTTTCTTTTCTGCTTGTTTTGAACCAATAGGAACAGTTACTGGAATTTTGCCTTTACCCCACGGAGCCTCGTATTCAATGATACCTCCACCTTTATTGGTATAAGTTATGTTATATCCATCTACATTTACTTGATATGGTTTCCCAATTTCGATAACAGAATCAAATCTATTGTCTTTCCCCTTACTTGATTTGAGGTTTAATTCATACTCTTTGTTCGCATTCTGAATTGCAGTAACATATAATTGTAACTGCACTTGTCCTAAAGCTTTTGCCGCTACGTTATTTGGCTTAATCTCATAAACAACTATTGTATTATCGTGATAATACGCAATATCAGGTCTTTTTTTGCCCATTTTTACATCAGTTTTGATATTTGTTACTTTAGAAACAATTGAATTTATTGATACATAGTTCTTAAAAATTTTCTCTTTTTCTCCATATTCAGTTTTAATCCTTATCTCTATATCATCTGCTATCGCTTTATGTGCTTCTCTGCCAAAATTCATCTTAGAAGTGGTTGACCAAATCACAAGAGAAATCCCATTCGCTTTAAAGAAATCATTTAAATTATCTATCGCTCTATCAAATATGTTTTTATCTTCAGATTCTTGACACGCTTGTTTTGCTCGATCTTCTAATGAACCATGAGCCTTATCAAATAATCCTAAAAACTTAGATGCTCCATTTTTGAGATTGTTTAAAATGTTATTGGTTTTGGAGTTTGCTGTAGTATATTTCTTTGTTTGTGGTTCAATGACGTCTTTTGTTGTTTGTCTAATATCGTTATAAACTTGTACAGCTTCTTTCTTTGCTTCTTCTGCTGTAACGACACTAGTATTCCCACCTTTTATATAAGAGTATTTAGTGACTTGCTGTTCGATACGTTCTTGTTTTGCGTCGTGTTGATCCCATGCGGCTTGTGCTTCTATCTTTTGATTATAGGTGGTTTGTACACTTTGACTTACATATTGTTTCGTTTGTGTATATGCTTCAGCTCTTTCATAGGCACGACTATAATCCCTTGTTGGAGTGGTATAAGTAGGTGTAGGAGGTGTTACTATACATCCACCATGATTCTTATAAGATCTAGCTCCGCCTCCATTATCTGCCATCATTACAGATTGATTTAGATAATGTCCACTAGGATCTAGATATTTCTTCGGATTTCTTCTTCCATACGCATAGCGATTTCTACTAGATGGATCATATAATATACCTCGATAACTATCTTCAATCGTAAAGATATAGATGACTGGATCATAATATCTATTTCTTAAATATACTAATTCACTACTTTCATGATATTCCCCATTATATCCAATCGGGTCATCATAAGCGTTATATATGTCATAGACATTCTCTCTTTTCCCATAATCTGTATATTCATATTCGGTTTTAATCGTTCCATTATGATTTAAAGTCACTATGACCGTATTTTGATAATCATCAATATATTCACTTCGATCAGAAGATATTCTGCCATTGCCAAAAAGATAATTGATATCTTCTTGATTATATTGTTCCGTTAAAACTTGAACATTGTCATAGGTATAATCATTCACATAGATGATATCTGCGACATCGATATCATGCACGAGACAGATCCCAGGTTCTGCGTGGTAACTAATCTCTTCTCCACCCTTTTCTTGGTATGTAGAATAACCTTTGATATGATTCTCTATTGGTAATTCTGGTACTTCTTCATCATAATATTCAACGAGACATAAACTGCCATATTCACTTGATGAAGCCACCTTTAATCGATTGATGAGCTTATCCATCTTATCTTCTATGATGTATTCGCCATCAATATAATGTTGTCCTCTACGTATAGAATATTGTTTAATGCGGTTATTTAATCCTTCATATGTATATTCATAATAGGCATTATCATAATCTTTTAATCTGATTAAACGATTGAATTCATCATATTCATAAGAACGTGTTGCCCCATCATCCCTTTTCTCTAAGGTGCGATTACCATTATCATCATATGTATAGGTATAACTATGTCCATCATGATAAGATTTGAAGATTTGATTGGATTCATTATATTCATTTCTGGATGTGGTACTACCATTTGTTACTTCAGATAGATTCCCATCTATTGTCACAATATATTTTGTAATACTTGTTTCATTGTCTTTAGTTAGTGTAGAAGAAGTTAATTCATCATTTTCATTATATTCATATGTTTTTGTGCTTGTTTGATCTAATTGTTTCTTGGTTTCTTTGATTAAACTATTATTCTTATTATATTCATATGAAAGCTCTAAATAAGTCTTTCCATTCGATATGGTTTTCTTATTGGTGATATTTCCATTCGCATCATAACGAGTCGATGTAATGATATTGTTGTTTCTTGTTTCTTGGATTTCTCTATTCAATGCGTCATATTCATATTCAACACTTTCTTGATATTTACCTGAATAGTTTATACTTTGATAATTCCCATTTAAATCATATTCATATTCAACTTTACTTTGATCTTTATAAGTAATACTTTCTACTTCATTATATGGATTATATGTATATGTGACCGTATTACCTAATTGGTTTGTACTCAATAAGGAATCTTTTAGATTATATGTAAAAGTCGTTATACCACTATCATCATTCATTTGAGTGAGATTCCCCATCAAATCATATTCATAAGTAATATGATTCTTCGTTAATAATTGATTCTCTGTATCGTAGTTATAATGAATCTCTTTCCCATTTTTCTGTTTAAAAGTTACTAAATTGCCATAAATGTCATAGCTATAACTTTCTTTTTTTCTTTGATTGTCTTTGATTTCTATAAGATCATTGGCGTTGTTATATTTATAAACTGTCTGGGATTTGCCAGTGTATTCTTTTGTTAGTGAGCCTAAGGCGTTATATTCATAATTTGTTGTATATCCTCTTGCGTTTTGTACACTTACTAAATTCCCTAAGGCATCATATGTATTTGTAATAAGATGCCCTAAAGGATCTTTTGTCTGTATCACTTGTCCTAATTCATCAATCACATACTTCGTTTGATTTTGATTTTGATCTAGATAGGATATCACTTCTCCACTTGGACTATATTCATAGCTTTCTTTATTCCCTAAGGCATCTTCTATCTCTATAAGCTCATTTCTTAAATTATATGTATACCTTGTTTGATTCCCTTTTGAATCTATTAATACAACTAGATTCCCTAATGAATCATATTCATAACTATTACTTCTTTCATCCTGTATTGTTTCTTTAATTAATTGCCCTTCTCCATCATATTCATAACTATATTTCGTGCCTAATACATCTATTTTCTCTATTAGTTGATTTTCAGCGTCATAACGATATGTCTCTTTCCCACCATTTGGTTTTATTAGGCTTACTCTATTCCCTTCTTTATCATAACTATAACTAGTTTTCGCACCTAAACTATTTTCTTCAGAAATTAATCTTCCATATGAATCATAAGTATATTTATTTGCGGTGATATCATTCTTTTTAATCTCTGTGATTTGATTCAATGAATTATATGTATATGTTGAAATCAAGCCTCGCTTGTCTTTTGTCTCAATAAGTTGGTTCTTAGAATTATAAGTGCTTGTTTCGATACTCCCTAATGGATTCTTGATAGATATTGTATTGCCAAAAAAATCATATTCATAAATATATTCATAACCTAATGAATCTTTCTTTTGAATCATTTGATTCAGTTCATTATAGCTATATATTGTCTTATTTCCTTTAGGGTCTTTTTCTTCTAAAAGATTGAATCTTTCATCATATGCATATTCATACGCATAACCTCTTTCATTGACTCTCTTTATTAAATTCCTGAAAGAATCATAGGCGTATTGTTTGTTATAACCTTCGCCATCAATTTCTTTGATTAATAAATTATCTTCATTATATTGATTCTCTTGAATCGTCTTTCCTTCTACGATAGTCTTTATCAAATTGTAATTTTCATCATAAAGATATTCTGTTTTATAGCCATTATTATTTGTGGTAGATACTAAATTCCCTTCATGGTCTTTTTCATAAATTGTTTGATTACCTAATCTATTCGTTATACTGATTAGCTGATTATCACTATCATAGTCATAGATGCTGCTTTCACCATTGATCTCTTCTTTAATCAAATTCCCATTTTCATCATAGATGGATTCTTTAATATTCCCTAAAGAATCACTTTCTTTGATCACTTGACCATTAGAATCATATTCATATTCTGTTATTAGATTGTGATAACTTGTCTTCACTAATCGATTATCTGAATTATATTCATTTGTTCGTTTTTCACCATATAAATCTTTTTCAGTTAATACATTATCAAAATCATCATAGGTAAACTCTTTTTCTATTTCGTCATTCTTTTTGACTTGGAGTACTCTATGATAAAAATCATATGTGTATTCATAAGTTAAACCACTATTCTCTATCTTTTTAATGACTTCATCATTTTCATCATATTCATAGGTTGTGACTAAGCCTCTCTTAGTCTCTTTGAATAATCTTCCATAGGAATCATATTCATATGTCTCAACTTCTCTATCATGAATCTTTTTGCTTAATAGATTCCCATCAATATCATATTCATAACTCTCTTTGTAACCTAATGGTGAAATACTTGTTAGAAGACGATTCATCTGATCATAACTATAAATGGTTTGATTTCCTCTACCGTCTGTATAAGTAATTAAATTAGAATTACCATCATAGATATACGATTGTTTATTCCCATTGGTGTCTATCTCTGATAACTTATTCCCTACGCCATCATAGGTATAACTTCTAATACTACCATCAGATAAAACTTCTTTGATTAATCGATCACGATTGTCATATTCAAATCTTGTCTTATCTCCTTTTTTATCTATTTGAGATATGAATCGAATCCCATCATATTCATAAAACTCTTTGTTCCCTAAGGCATCACTTTCTTCTATTAAGCGATTCATCGCATTATAAACATAGTTTAGTGTATATTCAGAGTCTTCACTCTTATAACTTAAACTTAATCTATTCCCATTATTGTCATATATATATTCTTCTGTGTATTGCTTTGTTTCTTTTTTAGTGAGTCGACCTTCTAAATCATACTCATAGGTGGTGTCACTACCTTTTTCATTTGTCTCTTTAATTAATTGATTGAGTTTATTATATTCATAACTCTTCTCTAATCCATCATAGCCAATCTCTTTGATAAGATTCCCTAATGAATCATAACTATAAGTTAGAACTTGATTGCGTTCATTCGTAATACTTTCAATCCCATATGTGTTATATGTATATTTTGTAATATGTCCATTATGGTCTTCTTCTATGATTCTATTTCTACTATCATACGAATATGAAATGAAACTATTATCTGGATAAGTAATCTTCACTGTATTTTGATTGCCATCATATTCATAATTTGTAAGATTCCCTAATGGATCTTTTTGACTTATTACATTTCCATAAATATCATAGGTATATTTCGTGATATTCCCATTTTCATCTTCTATCGCTGTTTGATTGCCATTCTTATCATATTCATATTTGATCGTCGTCCCATCTGGATTCGTTACTAAAACTAATTCATTTCTTTCATTATGATTATAATAAGTGGTATTGCCATATTTGTCGGTGGTGTTTGCTAAAAAACCATCTCGATTATAGGCATAACCATAACTACTTCCATCTGGATAATTCACCCCAATGAGCTGATTCTTTTCATTATAGCTATAACTTGTTATATTCCCATTTTCATCTGTTTCAGATATTAAATTGCCTTTTTCGTCATATGTTTTATAACTTGTAAAACCTAAACTGTCTGTTGTACTAGTAATCTGATTTATATCGTTATATGTGTGGTTGTGTGATTGTCCTTCATTATTTTTATACGTTATTAAATTATGTTTCGCATCATATTCATATTCTTCAATCAATCCGTCATTTCGCTCTTTCTTAATTAAATCGCGATTCTCATTATAGGTATAAGTATATTCAATCCCTGTTTCATCTTTGAAATACGTTAATAAACCCTTGTCATATCGCTTGATGATTTCTTGCTTGTTTGCGTGACTTATCTTTCTCGTGGCTCCATAGTTATCGTATTCATAAATCGTTTGATTCCCATTTGGATCTGTATTAATCGTCTTATTATTTTCATACACTGTATGATATACATTTCCTATTCCATCAACCTGTTGTATGACTCGATTTTCTTCATCATACGTATTTGTGATTACCGTATTTCCATTTCTATCTTTCCATGATAAAACACGATGTCTTTCATCATATTCATAAGAAACTTCATTCCCATTCACATCTTTAAACGCGATTAAATTATCATCTTCATCATATCGATACGTTACTTGTTTCTCATGATACTTAATTCTTGAAATAAGATTATGGTCATTATATTCAAAATGGATGCTTTCCCCATTCTCTAATGTTACCTTGCTTAACTGTAATTGTTTATTATATTCAAATGTTTTGGTTTGATGGTTTTTATCTTCTATCTCTCCTAACATCCCATTCTTTAAAAACCGATATACATTTTGGGTGTCTTGATCTTCTAATATAAAGTGCTCCTCTTCATATCTTAATGCGTATCGATTCGTTATGTCATTCTGATAACTACCATCATTTTCTTGCCTAAAATAGATCTGTTTGCTGGTGGGTAATAATATGCTTGCTCCGCTACTAGTTACACTTATATAACTGTTTAGATTGTGGCTCCATCCGTACCCAATCTCACTATATTCTTCGCTTGCTTTTGAATTGTAAATTCGTTCAAAATGAAATGTCTTCCCTTCAATATTTAATCCAAAATCCTCTGTCTCTATTAGAAAATTGCCGGTGTTAAAGTTGATTGGCTCATTCCCAAATTCACACTCAACCCCTCTACCTCTTAATAGTCCATCAATCTGCGCCTTCTCATCATTTGATAATGCCTGAAGCGGATATGCCTTCCCTTTATTCCTTGTGGGCTCTCTTAAAAAGAGTACATTTCCATTTGTAATCAGGCCGTCTTCTAAATTGTTGTCTTCTTTGATTGTTTCTACTTCTATCCCATAAAAGTTCGCAATCTTCTCTAATATCGTAAATTCCCCAATCTCAATTACTTGAAACCACGTCTTCTTTGTCTCTTCTTTTTCTTCTTTTCGACAATTTATTTCAACATCATATACGTGATTAATCTTAAATTTTTCTTCCCTTATTAATTCTTCTAATTGATAATTGCTTTCTAATTCATTCCACTTATTTGGTACATCAATAATCTCTGGATAAGCAGGATATCGATAAAAATTGTCAAAGCCTTCTATCTTCTTACTATAGATTTCTTCCTCTTTTTCTTTGATTGTAATGTTGACTTCGGATTCGTATGGCGCTTTTCCATCTATTCCTAGTGCGACAAAGTGTACTAATCCTTCTTGTTTGTTATATTGGACAAATGGCCGAAGCGCATATGTGAACTCCTCTACCCCCATCCCATCCATGATGTCTGGGTTTTCATAATACTCAATCACCGTTCCAGGATAACGATCACTATGTTCTAATCCCATCCCATTTTCATAGTTGTAATATTCTGCGGAATGTAATCGTAACCATTCCTTATCTTGATCTTTTAATAAGAATAATACGCCACTATTTACGCGCTCTTTTTCGACAACTCCTTTTACATAATCTGTTATGTCAAATTCGATATAATCCGTTTCGTTCCCGTATTCGACAGCTAAACAATTCTCTAAATTGCCTAATGCGTCACTTACATTGTTGTATACTGCACTGCCAATGTCATAATCACTTGTGATTGTGCACCCATATACCGTATTCCCATTTGATCTTTCATATACTGGAAAACTCGCAATCGCTTTCTTTATATATTTCCCTTTAAAATCTCCTAGCGTATCACTTCTTACTTTATAAAAACTTACACTATCCCCATACTCTGGGTCATTTCCTATATATAACCGTGCGGGTTTAATATCCGTAATCCGCCAATTTAATGCCTCTAAATCAATATTCCCTATTGTGCTATATGGCTCGTTCTGTATGACACTTGTATCCATCCCTTCGTGTGCCATCACCTGCCTGAAATCTGGATCAATTACAATTGGATAAACTCGCTCTTCACTCTTCAACCACTCTTCACTTACGCGATAAGTGATTTGACTATTTGCGTACTCTAATAAAACCTCTGTTTCATTTCCTTGAGAATCATAGGCTTTTGGCGCGCCAAGCACTAACACGACTTGTCCTCTTTTATTGCGAATGCAGATTTCGTTCTCAATTACTTCAATATCTCCTCCATCTGCCCATAATTCATAGGTATATGTACTTTGATTTCCAGGCGTATTTAAAATGATATCTTCTCTAATATATCCATTGAATACTGTATACTTTATATTTGTTTCATTGCTTAATGGATAGATAATTTGATTCTCATAAACGAGTGGCTCTTCTACTTGTTTTATCGTTTCTTCAATGACAGTTACTTCTTCATTTTCATATGTAATATCATTACTCTCTTCTGTTTCTTCTACTTCTATTATTGTTTTTGTTGTATTATACTCCCCATCTTCTTGTGTCTTAATTTCTTCTTGAGTTAGATTCTCTTCTTCTGCTATGGCACCTGCTAGTTCATTATTCTCTTCTTCTCTACCTTCATAAACGAATTCCGTTTCATACGTGCCTAAAACCGGTCGATAATAGACTTGAATCCCCTCAACTTCTATCCTTATACCTTCTTCAATATCTTTTGAATAACTACTTGTTACGGTATTTGTTTCATTAATGTATCCTTCGCTGTTATCTTCTATATTAGTGATAATTGGTTGATAATTCTCACCATCATAATAATTCTCCGGTACGCTACTTATGACCATTTGTTTTAAATTGGCATCTTCTTCATTTACGTAGATTGTCGTTATCTCATCAACCGCTGTCTCATAACTGAATTCTTCTGTTGCGGTTATCCCTACATCCTCTTCTTCATACGAAAACTGCTTTAAATTACTTAAAGACTCTTTTTGGTTGATGATTGGTTTCTGGTTTTCTGTTTGTTTTTTATCATTAAGATCAATGCCATAATATGGCCCGTATTGATTCTCTAACTCTTTAATTCGCAATAAAGATACAGCACCAATGTCCTGTACACTCTGTCCTAATATTCCAATTGTTAGAAGGCTTATGACCCCTTTTTTAATTTGCTTTATCGGAGAACTCTTTCTCATATAACCTTCCTAACTCTTTTTCATTTTCTTTCGCTATTTCTTTTAAATCTTCTAATTGTTTAATTCCTTCTTCATAATTATTCTCATCGATTACTATCGCTATTTCCTCTATCTTTTTTCCATAATAAGAATAGGACTTGATTAGTTCTTTTATTTCTTCGTCTTGTCCATGATATTCATAGCTTTGAAACGTCTTACCTATACTTCGATACTCTTGAATCCATTCCTTTTCACATATATTTGGTGCATCATATAAACCTAATAAATATGTCTCATCTCTCTTCATGATTTGTAGGATGCTTTCTTCTTCATTTCCCGCAATTGGGGTTGGTTCGCTAGATTGATTATTGGTCGGATTTGCGCAACCAGAACATCCTTTTAATAAAAAAAGTACTATGACACATACCAAAATTACCAGAGTCGCTATTACACTTCTTTTTAAGCGGCGTGGCTTTTGTTGGCTTGTCATTGTACCTCCATTTTCCTCTTAATTGGTTAAATTATAGCTAGCTTTTTGGCTGCTTTTCAAGAGGATTTATAGATATTCTTCGAATAATATATACAATAACAAAAAGTGTGCTTTCACAAATACACAAGTTGTAACATTTTATTGTTATTTCAGCTAACTAATACTTCAAAATAGAGTATTCATAATATATGGATGTTAATAAACATTCAAATAAATTAATGTATTTTATATTTCAAGGATTTATAGAATATATCGAATCGATGTTCTTAGTACAATTAAAAACATGGTATAATCGTTAGGAAAAAGAGGAAACGATATGCGATTAAACAATAGTTACTTTTTTACTTTAAGAGAAGATGTAAAAGATGAAGATTCCATTAGTTCTAATTTACTCGTACGAGCTGGATTTATTAAAAAGAGTTCGAGTGGCGTTTATATGATGCTACCGATGGGCTTACGTGTGTTAAACAAGATTAATCAAATCATTCGTGAAGAAATGGATAAAACAGGTTGCCAAGAATTATTAATGCCTGCTTTGATTCCAGAAGAAGTCTATGTGGATAGTGGGCGTCGAGCTGGATTTGGTAGTAGTATGTTCTCTTTACAAGATCGTAAGGGACAACCTTATGTTTTAGGTCCTACACATGAAGAATTATTTGCGATTGCCGCAAAAATGAAGATTCAATCTTATAAAGATATGCCCTTCTCTCTTTATCAAATTGAAACAAAATATCGAGATGAACCACGTCCACGTTATGGCTTAATCCGCGTGCGTGAATTCCAAATGAAGGATGCGTATACCTTTGATGTGGATGAAGCAGGTTTAGATGTTGCTTATCAAAAACAATTTAATGCCTATAAAAATATTATGGATCGCTTACACCTGGAATATGTCATCGTTAAGGCAGATACCGGTGTGATGGGTGGCTTATTAAGTGAAGAATTCCAAGCATTAGCACCGATCGGAGAAGATATCCTAGTATTATGTGACTCCTGTGATTTTGCGAGCAACATTGAAATTGCGCAAACCATCCCTTCCCAAAAAGAAAAGGAAGAAGAAAAAGAACTTGAAAAAGTGGAAACGCCACATTGTTCTTCCATTGAAGAAGTAAGTGCGTTCCTAAATCTACCACAATCCAAATGCATGAAAGCATTATTAATGAATGTAGATGGTGAATTTACCGTCTTCTTTGTACGTGGAGATCGTGAATTAAATGAAGCGAAAGCATTAAGACTATTAAATGCAAAAGAGATTTCCTTTGCGGATGATGCTTTAATAGCGACAAGTAATGCTTGTCCTGGCTTTACTGGGCCTATTGGCTTAAATGCACGTAAAGTCATTGACCAAGAATTATTAACCCTCAATAACTTAGTGTGTGGTGCCAATGAAGTAAACTACCATTATCAAAATGTAAATCCAAAAGATTACACCTATGATGTAGTTGGTGATATTGTCAATGTCATGGAGGGAGATGTTTGCCCTATTTGCGGTGGCAAAATTCACTTTGCGCATGGGATTGAAGTCGGAAATACCTTTAAATTAGGTACCAAGTATTCCAAAGCCTTAGGCTTACAATACTTAGATTCTAGTAATACCCTTCAATATGTTTGGATGGGCTCTTACGGGATTGGCCCAGCGCGCGCAATGGCAGCCCTAGTCGAACAAAATGCGGATGAAAATGGAATCAATTGGCCTAGTGATTTAGCACCTTATCAAGTCGCAATCGTACCAATTTCTATGAAAGATGAAGAACAAGTACGCATCGCGAATGAACTTTATGAAGCATGTCTTCAAAAAGGATTGGAAGTACTCATTGATGATCGCGATGAAAGACCAGGTGTGAAATTTAAGGATATGGAATTAATTGGGATCCCCTATCGGATTACCGTAGGAAAAGGTGTCAAAGACAATCTTGTTGAACTCAAACCACGGGTTGGAGATAAGATAGAAGTTCCAATTGAAGAAGCTATTGAAAAACTAATTGAAATGATGAAATAAAAATGAATGTGTGTTATCACACATTCATTTCTTTTACTAATTATTGAGGCATTAATACGTAGTTGTATTCCAGTTTATTGAGATGTGGAATCCAATCATTTCGTGTTGTTATGGTATTTGGGGCAGGGATGACTTCTTTTTCGATATATTGTTGTTCCGCTTTAGAGATATTATCAGGATAGATTTGTGCAAAGTCATTCGCCATAGAGATTGGGGTATAACCTTTTTCAATATAGTCTTTTGATTTTTCTTCCCAGTTTTGTTTTCCCCATTCTCTTACTGCATCATCGGCTACAATCATATATGCTTCCGCAGGATGAGGATTCCGCGAATCAATTGCATAATTCATCATACTTGTATCACTACCACTATTCCCAAACGCAAGTACAGGACGTTGTCCAATTTCTTGTTCAATGTAGATGGATTTATTGGCATTTAAATTCTTTTGGACAAAGCCACCGGTTAGAACTAAATCATCACCATTGTTGTATTTATAATCCATATTTGAAGATACTGTTTCATAGCCTCTTTCTTTGATTTCAAAATCGGTTCCAATCACATGATTTGGTGTCACATAATCTTTGATTGGGGAATTTGCGACAATAGCCCGTGTGGTATTACGCTCTGTACCACTTATGACATAAATCGTATATCCATTGTTATAGAGATATTCAACAAGTTCTACCATTGGTAAATAGAAACCATCAATATAACGCATATTATTAAAGCTATCGGTTTTCTTTTGCCCAAATTCCACAACATAATTATAGAATTCTTCTACCGTCATGCCCGCATAAGCTTTTGCGAAGTTACGTGCTAAGGATTCATCAGCCGTATAACCTGGTTTAATCGAAGCAGCGATTTGTTTTAATTCATTCGATACGCGTTCTGGATGATCATTTAAACAATATTCAATAAACATCATCGTATCGTAATAGGTATAATATGTTTCACAAGTTAATGTCCCATCCATATCAAATACGGCAATGCGGTCTTTTTCTTCAATAAAATTCTCTGAATCGTTTGGATTGGTCGTCTTTTCAACAAAGTCTCTTAGCTTTTGTGCAACTTCCGAATCCTTTGCCCAGTATTTTGTTAATGGTTCCTCTTCTGCATATACAAATCCTTTTCCTAAGAATAATAAGCAGAAAACCATCAGAAACATCATACCGAAACGAATGAAATTACGTTTACTCTTTTTCATTTACAACATCCCCTTTAATCTAACCATATAGATTATAACACTCTGTTCGAAAACAAAAAAAGGATTGAGTTTCCTCAATCCTCTAAAGCTTAGAATACATTGAATTTCTCTTTTGGAGAATAGCTTGTATGTAATAGTTTTTCTGCTAGTTCACTACCCGGTTTTTCGAGATAATCGTTATACAATTGTTGAATTTGTGGATTATCACTGGAAACACGTATTTCACAGAGTTCGTCCTCTTCATACAATGCATTCATACGTAATTCTTTATAGCCATATCCAAGTTTTCCATTCTTAATACGGCTTGGAACGATGGATTGTCCACCACCATTGATACAGCCTCCTGGACATCCCATGATTTCAATGAAGGTATATTTTGATGTACCAGCTTTAACTTCTTCTAATAGTGGACGTGCAAAGAACATCGAAGAAGCAATCGCAATCCAAATCTTTGTGCCATTTAGATCAATTTCTGCTTCTTTTACGCCTGCCATACCACGGCAAGCTTCAAAGTCTACTTTTTCAAGTTTCTTACCATCCAGTTTTTGTTTTACCGTTCTTAATGCAGCTTCCATAACACCACCGGTTGCACCAAAGATAACACCGGCACCGGTATAATCGCCTAAGAGATCTTCATCAAACTTTTCATCTGGTAATTCATTAAAGTCAATTCCGAACATTTTGATGAGTCTTCCGCACTCTCTTGTTGTAAGAACCGCATCGACATCACGATATCCAGTTGTATTGCATTCTTCACGTTCAATTTCAGACTTCTTAGCAATACATGGCATAATACTTACCATATAGATATCTTCTGGACGTTTGCCCATTCTTTCTGCCCAATAGCTCTTAGAAATCGCCCCAAGCATCATATGTGGTGATTTTGCCGAAGACAAGTGTGGTAAGAGTTCTGGATATTCAAATTCAATGAAGCGCACCCATCCTGGTGAACAAGAGGTAAACATTGGTAAGGTTCCTTTGTTTTCTAAACGCTCAAGAAGTTCGTTTCCTTCTTCCATGATGGTTAAGTCGGCACCAAAGTTTGTATCGTATACACGATCAAATCCACATCTTCTTAATGCCGCAACCATTTTCCCTGTAACACGTGTGCCAATTGGTAAACCAAATTCTTCTCCAAGGGAAGCACGTACTGCAGGTGCAGTTTGGACAATAACGGTCTTTTCTGGATCATTGAGGGCTTTAACAACATCACTAATCGCTTCTTTTTCGGTTAAGGCACCTACTGGACAGTTGATGACACATTGTCCACATTGCATACAGTCTACATTCGCAAAGCTTTGGTTGTAGATTGGCGCAACAATCGTCTTAAAGCCACGGTTTTCAAAGCCAAGAATACCTAAAGATTGTACTTTCTTACAAGTTTCAATACATCTTCCACACAAGACACATTTGGATGTATCACGTACGATTCCATAACTGAAATCATCGTAGGTTGTTTCGGTCTTCTCGCCTTCATACATGTTTTCACGAATTCCTAACTCTTCACAAAGGGTTTGGAGTTCACAATGTTGATTCCGTTTACAAGATAAACAATTCTTATTGTGGTTGGACATGATTAATTCGACCGAATTACGACGTCCTTTCAGTGCACGCTCGGAATTAGTGAATACTTCCATGCCTTCAGAAACTGGAGTAGTACATGCGGAAAGCAATGCACGTGCACCCTTTACTTCTACTAGGCATACACGACATGCCCCACTTTTATTAATGTCTTTTAAATAACATAGGGTTGGAATATGAATACCCGCATTTTGGGCTGCTTGTAAGACTGTTTCTCCGCTTTCAGCAGTAATCTCACGATTATTAATTTTTAAATTAACGACTGACATTCTTGCTTCCTCCTAACCTCTTATTACAGCACCAAAGTGGCAAGCCGTCATACATCCGCCACATTTAATACATTTTGCTTCATCAATGACAAATGGTTGTTTACCAGGAACACCTGTAATTGCTTCCACAGGACATTGTCTAGCACAAGCAGAACACTTTTTACAGAGGTCTGGATTGATCTTATAAGTGAGTAAGTCTTTACATACGCCTGCTGGACATTTTTTATCCACGATATGCGCAATGTATTCATCTCTGAAATAACGTAATGTCGAAAGAACGGGGTTAGGTGCGGTTTGTCCAAGTCCACAAAGTGCCGAGTCTTGGATTTCATGACAAAGATCTTCCATTTCTTGAAGAAGTTCCATTGTCCCTTCTCCTTTGGTAATCTTTGTTAACATTTCTAATAAGCGCTTTGTGCCAACACGACATGGGGTACACTTACCACATGATTCTTCAACGATGAATTCCATATAGAAACGTGCGACGTCAACCATACAGTTATCTTCATCTAGAACAATCATGCCACCTGAACCCATCATGGAACCTGCTTGAATGAGGTTGTCATAATCAATTGGGGTATCTAATTCGTTTTCCGTTAAACATCCACCGGAAGGACCACCGGTTTGCACCGCTTTAAAGGCCTTATTATTTGGACAACCACCACCAATTTCATAGATGATTTCACGTAATGTGGTACCCATTGGGATTTCGACTAAACCGGTATTCTTAATCTTTCCACCTAAAGCAAAGACTTTAGTACCTTTGGATTTTTCGGTACCGATTTGGTTATACCAACTCGCGCCATTTAGTAGAATTTGGGCAACGTTTGCGAGGGTTTCTACGTTATTGATACTGGTTGGTTTGCCCCAAACACCGGATACAGCTGGAAATGGTGGCTTTGGATTTGGCATACCACGTTTGCCTTCAATGGAGGCAATTAAAGCTGTTTCTTCTCCACATACGAAGGCACCTGCACCTAAACGAATCTCTAAATCGAAACTGAATTCGCTCCCAAATATATTTTTACCTAATAAACCAAGTTCTTTTGCTTGATCAATCGCAACTTGAAGACGATGCACCGCAATTGGATATTCAGCACGGATGTAAATATAGCCTTGTTTTGCGCCAACCGCATAAGCCATAATTTCCATTCCTTCAATGACTGCGTGTGGGTCTCCTTCCAAGATGGAACGGTCCATAAATGCACCTGGATCACCTTCATCCGCATTACAGATGACATACTTTTCATCACCAGGTTGGTCTTTTTGGAATTGCCATTTCACACCTGCTGGGAAGCCTCCGCCTCCTCTTCCTCTTAAACCAGAAGCTTTCATTTCATCAATGACTTCTTGTGGTGTCATAGAAGATAAGACTTTACCTAAAGCCTCATAACCATTCATCGCAATGTATTCCGAAATATCTTCAGGATTGATTTTTCCGCAATTACGAAGCGCGATTCTTTGTTGTTTTTCGTAGAATTTGATTTTATCAATATCAAGGATCTTTTCATGTGTTTCTAAGTCTTCATCACTTAATTCAAGTGACTCAACAACACGCCCTTTATAAAGATGTTCACTAACAATCTTTTCAACATCTTCTGGTTTTACATGGGCATAGAATGTTTTATCTGGATAAACCGCAACAATTGGACCTTTTTGACACAAACCAAAACATCCCGTTTTAACAACTTTGACTTCTTGGTCTAATCCATATTCTTTCAAATATTTATTAAAGTTTTCAAAAATTTCAGATGATTGGCTTGCCGAACAACCGGTTCCAGCACAGGTCAAGACATTTGTACGATACATAAATTATCGAGCCTCTGCTTTCTTTGCCGCATCTACCGTATACTCTTCTAAGATATGTCCTTTCCCGACATGTTCTTCAAGAATACGGGTTGCTTTTTCTGGATCAACATAAACATAAGTTGTATGTTCTCCATCTTTCCCATAAACTTCTACAATTGGTTCATACACGCACATACCAATACAGCCTGTTTGTGTTACCACACAGTTGTAGTTCTTTTCAGCGGTTTCTTCCACGAGTTTATTCAAAACGGGACGTGCACCTGCTGCGATACCACAGGTAGCCATACCAACGACAACTCGATAGTCTTTACCACCTTCACGCATTTCCACCTTTTTCAAGGCTTCTTCACGCATTTTTTTGAGATCCTCCAAACTCTTCATAACTGCTCCTCCTTTGCTTGTTGTATACCTTCATTTATATAATCTCGAATCCATAATAGGATTTGTGGCTCATTTAATGGTACTTCATCTCCTAGCTCTTTTCGCACCTCTATTGTATCAAAAGCGAACTCATTTGAATCATTTTTATACGTAAATTGATAGTTAATATCGGCATTGCCTTGGATGGCAGCCATCATCATTTCCCCAAGGTTTCCTAGGGGTGGTAAGTCGATATGCGAGCGTTGCAAGGAAACATAGACCGTTGTACCAACTCCTAATTGGCTTTTCACATCGAAGACTCCATTACATTGCTCCGTTAAACCTTTCATAAACGAGACACCTAATCCCACTTTGCGGGTTGTTCTCCCGGTTGTAAAGGGGTCTGTTACCCGCTTTACCATTTCTTCACTCATCCCTTTACCGTTATCTTCAAGTTCAATCTGAATTTCATCTTTCGCTTTAGAATCAATGAATAAGATACGTATTAAGCTTGCGCCAGCAGCTATGCTATTCATAATAATTTCAAGCATATGCATGGCTAAATCTTGCATCATGTTGTATCACCCCATAACATTTGATAAACACTATCCTCCATTGCGTGCTCTTTCTCAGACATATCAACCAAGCGATGTGCATCCGAATCAATAAACCAATGGGTACTGTCTTTTTGAATCCAAGGATGCATCTTTAAGACGCGCTCGATTTCCTCTTCCTTTTTCACTTCAATCCCATCATAGGCTAAGTCTTGAGGGATAAAGCCTAATTGGTGCGTAATGGAGTTTTGTCGATCTAAGACATGGGCTAGGATGACTTTCCCTCCATAGTCATGGATGGCTTGCACACACGCTTCTAAAGAAGCATTGAGTGATACGATGAGTAAGCCTTGTAGTTTTTCAATCACTTCGTCTTTTTCATTACAGATTTCTTGTTTCCCAAAATAGTTTTCGTCATTTTGTATGAATGGAAGTTTTTCATCAATCCATTCTTGAAATCTTAATGCTTTTTCTAACTGGTTAAATAAACCTAAGACATGCACTTCTTCTGCACTTTCTAGCTCGCATCCATATAAGACCGATAAGCCTAAGGAATCTGCTACTTTTGCGAATGCTGGCAATTGTTTTGTGGAGTTATGATCGGTTAAAGCAATCAAATCCAGCCCCTTTAACATGGCCATATTGCAGATATTATTAGGTGTCATTTCATCTTCCGCACAGGGAGAAAGACACGAATGTAAGTGCAAATCGTAATACATTAGACTCCTAATTCAACAAGTACTTTCGCTGTTTCATATACGGGTAATCCACTTGAAAGCACGACAATATCTTCTTCTTCCGCTTTATTCATGAATTCATCAAGGATGGGGGCATTATCGGCAATGATAATGCAAGAGAATTCTCTCAGTTTTGCAACGGCAACCACATTTATGTGGCCTTGTACGGTAATCCAAGCTTGGCCTTGTTCGCCATTGCCCATGACCCAACTTAACAAGTCCCCACAATACGCGCCAACAACTTCCCCTTCTAGATTCGAAGAAGTTCCTTCATCTTTCCAACCGGTTTTTTCAATTAATTCTTTAACTTTCATCTTTGTCTCCTCTTGCTGCCTTCAAGATTTGGCAATCCGTAATCTTTTTATGTCCTAAGGCGATTTCTTCTGCCATAATACGACAGGTTTGTAATCCACATGCACTACAATCATAGCCAGGTAACTGTTCTAGCTGTTCATTGACCTTTTTAAAGAAATCCATCTTTTCTTTAAAGGAACGCTGATCTTCGCTTGTAATCGTCATCGAATCGCTGTAGATCTTTTCAAAGCTCAACTCACTGACTGGTTTTTTGTTTTCTTTGGTTAATGGATAGACATTGTTGCGATAACTATAACTATTCCCAAATAGTAAGTGGCCACCCGTACAACCATTGAAGCACGCAAAGAGATATAGAAGTTGGAAATCATTGAGCATATCAAACTCTGCCATATCAAGGATATTTGTAACCTTGTCTAAACCATCCGCAATTAAATACTCTGGCTTAGCGATGACCATATTGGCATTACAGGATTGTAACCCTTCTAAACAGAAAGTTTCTTCAAGTCTTCCTGTTTTTAAATGCTTACGTATTTCCGGTAATACATCCACGATTGCTAATGCATGGTCCGTTTCATATTGCATATTTCCATATGGATATTTCGCAAGTTCTAATTTGGCTTCACATTCCACAAGGTTAAAGATGCCAACATTTCCTTTCTCCTGATGTGTTTCACGTAAATGCATGGCTGCTGCTTCACTTGGATAATTGATAGGTGCTAGGTTATCGAGCAACATAGGATACTTGGATTCAATTAACCGATTCACAACCGGACAAAACGAGGAAATCACCGAAGTATTCGCAAATTCATCACTCATGTGTAGCGTTTCATTGAGTGCTTGTCCATAAACATCACTCGTATCCACTACTTCATCAAAGCCAAGTTGTAAAATTGCATAATAGAGCTCTTCTGCTTCTTCTTTACTTGTACACGTACAAGTCAAAGCAGGTGGAATCATACAGATGGTGTAATCATAATTCTCTAAATCATGTAACGTACTACCTTGGGCTAATAAGCCTTTACTATGACATGTGCTAATGCATTTTGCACAATTGATACAACGATCATGATTTACATGAATCCGACTTTCTTCCATGCGTAAAGCACTTACAGGACAAGCCTGTATGCATTTCATACATTTAACACAATGCGATAGTGTATAAGTTACGACGGATTTTGGTTTTTTCATGATTCCACAAATGTTAGTTCTATACGAGTCCCTTCTTCAGAAGATTGAATGTCAAACGTATCCGAAACACGTTTAATATTTGGTAAACCCATTCCAGCTCCAAAGCCCATAGCACGTGCTTTTTCACTTGCGGTACTGAAGCCTGGTGTCATTGCCTTTTCTAAGTCCGCAATCCCAGGTCCAGTATCTTGGAAAACCAAACGAATGGTTCCATCCTCCTCAATATCCATATCAATCGTGCCTCCGTTAGCGTGAATAATCAGGTTGATTTCACACTCATACGTAGCAACCGCAACACGACGCAAAACAGCTGGAGAAAGTCCAAGCGATTTAAGTTGTTCCTTAATCGCACTACTCGCCTTACCAGCATTGGCAAAATCGTCAGGTTTTACTTCATAATGTTCATGTAAGACTGTTGACATGTATTCCTTTTACTCCATTTTGATACAATAATCCACAGGTTTCATACATCGTATAACGGGTGCTATACAAGTTGATTCCCATGTCTTCTGCTATTTCTAGAGAACTTTCTGGTAAACGCTTCCCACGCACAAAAATCACAAATTCGATATCGAGCATTTCTGCAGTACGAAGAACTTGATCATTGCATAGCCCTGTGATTAAGACGGTATGATCAAAATTGTCTTGAATCATTGCTAATGCATCGCTCATTAAGTCCGTTGCAAAAGCAAGTGAATAATCGTGATTCAATCGTCTTTCATTACATAAGGCAAGTGGTTCCGCCTTTACTAGTTCAATGATATCTAAAGCTTTCATTAGGCTCTCATTTCAGCATTTTGTTTTTCTTGATTAATTAGTGTTTTTACTTCGGCTTGGATTTTATCCGTTGTCGCATTACCAATAACACGTCCATCAATCACAACAACAGGCGCAAGTCCACATGCACCTAAGCAACGTGTTGCATCCAGTGAGAAAATACCATCTTCACTTGTTTGGTTCACATTTGCACCTGTGAGGTTAATGACTTCATCAATTAACGCTTGTGCACCTTTTACATAGCAAGCAGTTCCAAGGCAAACATTAATGACATGTTTTCCCTTTGGTTGGGTTGTAAATTGTGCATAAAAGTTTACAACACCAAAAACATCTGCTGGACTGGTACCTGTTGCGGCGGAAATCTTCTCCATTGCTTCAAATGGAATGTAGCCAAGTTCATCTTGAACTTCGTGCAACATTACAATGACAGGTCCTGGTTCATCCTTGTGCTTGGCTACAATTGTGTCAAGCAAATCGAGTGTAGATTTATTAAGTCTTTCCATGCTTAGCCCTCCTTTTTATTCCTTAAAGCAATGGAATGAAACACCAAGTCAAATAGTACTGAAAGTAATATGATGACAAGTGTCCATGCAATTAAACGCGCGGTATCAAGATTGATTTTAGCTAAATAGAGCTGTCTACCAATCCCTATTTGCGCTGACCCAAGAATTTCAGCCATCACCCCTACTTTTAAAGCGAGTGATAAGGCTGTTTTTGAAGTATTGATCATTTCCTCTTTGATGAGTGGAAACGTACAATACTTCAATTTTGATAGAAATGTTTCTGGGTACAAGGTTTCGATGTCTTGATAATGTTCCATTTCTTCTTTCAGTCTTCCATTTAGACCATTAAAGAAAATCGGAAATAAAATCATAAAGACAACTAATGAAATCGCCCCTTCTGATCCTAGCCAGATTAGCGCAAGGATCATATAACTCACATTGGGAATGGTTTTTGCAAGTATATTAATTGGTTGAAAATACAATCCAAATCTTGGGAATCGATCAATTAACAACACCACTCCTAAGGCAAGTAGAAAGGAAATCACGAAGCCCTTGAGCACACGAAATAGCGTCATCCCTATCGCTAGATAAGAATCACTTTTAAAAATCATGTTCCCAAAATAGAATAGGACTTCATGTGGATAAGGAATTAAGATTGTATTTTGTATAAGTGCTGCACACACATACCACAAAATAAGTAAACAGCCGATTGAAATCCAGTGTTCCTTTTTCATCTTCCTTCCTTCCTACAATATTATACCAAAAATATGCACTCGTGATAATTTTCGCAAATAAATAAATATGCGCTTTTACGCATATTTATTCAATGATTGTTCCATCAATGGAATCGACCCCAAATAAGCCCATAAAGGAAGCAATTGCCTCTTTTACATCACTTGCTTTAGAAACCATTAAATTGAGGTTATTCCAAGTCTTAGTCACAATTTGTGCATTTGGTACAGATAGCTTTTCTGCCCCTACAGCTTCAATTTTCGAAGTTACAACTGAACTATCTACATTTGCTTCATCCACAAATTCGGTAATATAAGTCACTAATTGATCGACAGCAGCTTTATTCTCTTTATAGAAATCTTGTTTTACGAATAAACCTGCTTGTGGATAGCCACCATCACCCCAGGCATCTTGTAAACTTTCGATAACTTTTAAATCTAAATTCATCTCTTTGCCTTTTGCGATGGTCGCGGTAGCTGCTGGTTCAGCAATCATCGCAATACCTACTTCTTTGCTTAATAAAGCAGCTTGCGCTTCTGCAACACTTGGATACCATACAGTCCGATCTTTTAAATCTGGATAAAGCTTTGAATAGACTAAACCAGTGACTGCTTGCTCACCAAAGGCCGCAACTTTGACATCTGGATTCGTTAAATCTTCAATGGAAGATCCTACTAAATATAAGTTTCCCCATGTTAAGACATCTAAGAGTCGATAATCACTCTTTCCCAAAGAGGCTAGTTTCACACCCAAATTGGTTGGGGCAACAATGAGATCATAGTCAGAATTACCAGTCAATGCAGCCTGTAGATTATCTGGTCCATCAACGACATCAATTGGATTGCCTGCTTCAAAGAGTGGCAATAAGCCTAGTGCAGGTGCACCACCTGGTGCTAATACTTTAAAGTTTTTAAATGCCTCTACATCTACTTTAGTCGAAACATCTGGCATTTCTTGTTGTGTTTGTTCCGTAACAACTGGTTCTTCACTTGGTTGTTCTTGGACGGTAGTAGCACTCCCACAACCTAACAGTAACAAAGATGCAAGTAGTGCTGATAAAATTTTATTCATTTGGTCTCTCCTTATTTTCGATTTCTAATTTCAATGCTTTTAAACAGTCCTCAAAAGACATCTTAACTTCCTCTTTCTTGCCATAACGACGTACGGTTACGCCTTTGGATTCAATCTCATGATCCCCAACGACAAGTTGTACAGGAATCTTATTGGTTTGTGCTTCACGCACACGATAGCCTAATTTCTCATTTCGATCATCTAAGGATGCACGGATGCCAGCTTGTAATAAGGCATCCACAACTTCCTTACCATAAGCCCCATGTGCTTCTGGTGATACAGGAATAACGACGACTTGTTTTGGTGCAAGCCATAATGGGAAGTTACCCTTAGTTTCTTCTAATAAGAAGGCAACGAAACGATCCAAAGAACCGAGAATTGCACGGTGAATGACAACTGGACGTACTTTATTTCCTTCGTTATCCACATATTCTAGTTCAAAACGTTCTGGTAATTGATAATCCAATTGAATCGTAGATAATGTGACTTCGTGTCCTAATGCACTCTTAACTTGAACGTCAATCTTAGGTCCATAGAATGCTGCTTCGCCTTCTGCTTCATAGAAAGGAACATCCATTTCATTTAATACTTCACGTAATTCTGCTTCACTCTTTTCCCAAAGTGCATCATTCCCAAAGTATTTATCGGTATTCTCCTTATCACGTAAGGATAAACGGAAGGAATATTCATTAAACCCAAAGTCTTGATAGACATCAAGAATGAGTTTGGTGACATTCTTAATTTCGTCTTTGATTTGGTCTGGACGGCAGAAAATGTGGGAATCATTCTGTGTAAATGCACGCGAACGCTCAATTCCAGTTAATGCACCACCTGCTTCAAATCGGAAGTCATTCGCGATTTCTGCAATCCGAATTGGTAAATCACGATAAGAGTGTAATGTGGAACGATACATAATCATATGTTCTGGACAGTTCATAGGACGTAAGCAGAATGCATCATCATCCCGTTCCATGATTGGGAACATATCATCTTTATAATGCGCTAAGTGACCAGAAATCTCATAGAGCTTTGTATTAACTACAGATGGTGTCATGACGTGTAAGTAACCTTGGGCGATTTCTTTATTCATGATGTAATCCGATAGTTCTCTACGAACCACAAACCCATTTGGTAACCACATTGGTAAGCCAGAACCAACAACATCAGAGAACATAAACATTTGAAGCTCTTTGCCTAAGCGTCTATGATCTCTTAATTTCGCTTCTTCTAAGTCTTTTAAATGGGCATCTAATTCTTCTTGTGTTGGTAAACAACAACCATAAATACGTTGTAATACTTTGTTATTCTTATCGCCCTTCCAATAAGCACCTGAATGCTTTGTCAATTTAAAGAAACGACATAATTTAGTATTATCCACGTGTGGCCCACGACAGAGATCTGTAAAATCGCCTTGTGTATAGCAAGAAATAACTTGTTCATTTTCATCCATACGTGAGATTAAATCGACTTTATAAGGATCATCATGGAATTTTTCTAAAGCTTCTTCTTTTGTGAGTTCATGACGAACAATCTTCTTAGCGTCTTTGGCGCACTTTTTCATTTCTTTTTCAATCTTTTCAAGATCTTCATCACGAATGACTTCATCACCTAAGTCAATATCGTAATAAAAGCCTTCATCGACAACAGGTCCAACCCAGAATTTTGCATCTGGATAAAGATGCTTGACGGCTTGTGCCATTAAGTGTGCACAACTATGGTTCAATACGTTTAAATCTTCATTTTCTCTAAAGTTAATCATAATTTACCCTTTCTAAACGTTATAAAAGCGTCCTTATAGAAAGGACGCTTATTTGCGCGGTACCACCTAACTTCCCATGTATAACATGGACACCTCAATTTCCCTTAACGCGGGTAACGGCTATCGATTAAGAAGCTGCTCCCAGGTGGTATTTTTCTTTCCCTGCAATTGCTTTTCACCAACCAGCAATCTCTCTAATTCGGTAGAGAAAACATTGTCCTGTTCAACGCATCTATATCAATATTAAACCTTTTCTAAAGGAAGTCAATCATTTATTGGAAACATTCTTGCAGCCGCAACCGCCTGTTGCCAACGGCCATAGAGACGCTCCATTTCTTCACTTGAAATCTCTGGACTAAAGATGGTATCCGAGCTTTCATTTCCCTTTAAATCCTCCATTGTCCAATAGCCTACCGCTAAGCCAGCAAGATGGGCAGCACCTAAGGCTGTACTTTCTACTAAACGAGGACGAATGACATCACATTGTAAGATATCACTTTGGAATTGCATTAAATAATTGTTTGCACAAGCACCCCCATCTACACGCAAATGGGTTAATTTCTTTTTGGAGTCTTGTTCCATCGCATTTAAGATGTCTTTGGTTTGATATGCTAAAGAATCTAAAGTAGCTTTTGTTATATCGTTGATATTGGTGCCACGGGTTAAGCCAAAGATTGCACCACGACACTTATCATCCCAATAAGGTGCGCCTAAGCCAACAAAGGAAGGAACTAAAACCACGTCATTATTTGGATCTGCTTCACGCGCAAGTGCCTCTGATTCACTTGCACTCTTAAAGAATTTTAATTGATCACGAAGCCATTGAATCGCCGATCCTGCCACAAATACCGAACCTTCTAAAGCATAATAAACTTTTCCTTCATAACCCCAAGCAATGGTTGTGACAAGTCCATTTTCGCTTTTCATCGGTGTTTCTCCTGTATTCATTAATAAGAAACAGCCAGTTCCATAGGTATTTTTCGCATCTCCTTCATGGAAGCAATTCTGCCCAAAGAGGGCTGCTTGCTGGTCACCTGCTACACCACAAATCGGCACTTCTTCGCCAAAGAAATGATAAGAAGCAGTTTTTGCAAAGACACCACTTGAATCTTTGACTTCTGGTAACATACACATAGGAATCGATAGCATTTCACAAAGCTCTTCATCCCACTTTTGTTCATAAATATTAAATAACATGGTACGGCTTGCATTCGAATAATCCGTCACATGAGCTGCTTTTCCACTAAGACAATAGATTAACCATGTGTCGATTGTTCCAGCTAAAAGTTGCCCCTTTTCGGCTTTTTCTTGTGCCCCATCCACATGGTCTAAAATCCAACGAATCTTTGTGCCCGAGAAATAAGGATCAATACGTAATCCAGTTTTATTACGCACCATATCTTCATAGCCTTTTTCTCTTAAGCCATCACAGATTTCAGAAGTTTGGCGAGATTGCCATACAATCGCATTATAAATAGGTAAACCGGTATTCTTATCCCAAACAACGGTTGTTTCACGTTGATTTGTAATCCCAATACCAACTACTTGTTTTGGTTCAATTTCAGATTCTTGTAGACAAGTCGCAATGACGGATAATACACTTAACCAAATCTCATTGGCATCATGTTCTACCCAACCTGGTTTTGGAAAAATCTGTGTAAATTCTTTTTGTGCAATTTTTACAATTTCATGATCATGATTAAAAAGAATTGCGCGTGTACTTGTAGTGCCCTGATCAATAGCCATTATATATTGTTCCATATGCCCTCCAATTATTTATCTTTATTATACGACGGATAATAAAAACCATCCAAATGAGGATGGTTTTATTGAAATATTAATTTATATTCTTATTTCTTTTTAGTTGTTTTTTTAACAGCTTTTTTAGCTGGAGCCTTCTTAGCTGGAGCCTTCTTAGCTGGAGCTTTCTTAGCTACTGCCTTTTTAGCTGGAGCTTTTTTAGCTACTGCCTTCTTAGCTGGAGCTTTCTTAGCTACTGCCTTCTTAGCTGGAGCCTTTTTAGCTACTGCCTTTTTAGCAGGAGCTTTTTTAGCTACTGCCTTTTTAGCAGGAGCTTTCTTAGCTACTGCCTTTTTTGTAGCAGCTTTTTTGACTGTAGCTTTTTTAGCAGCTACTTTCTTTGTAGCAGCCTTTTTATTTGCCACCATCTTGCCACTTCCTCCTTCTTTGTATTCTTTCACGATCGCTAATGCAGATTGTGTTTCTGCTTATTTCTTCTTAGCAGCTTTCTTTTCACGATCTACTTTGATACGTGCTTGTGCTGCTGCTAAACGTGCGATTGGAACACGATATGGAGAACAGGATACATAAGTTAATCCAACTCTTTGGAAGAATTCAATAGATGTTGGATCACCACCATGTTCACCACAAACACCGAGATGGATGTTCTTACGTGTGCCACGTCCTTTTTCAGCAGCCATTTGGATTAATTGACCAACACCTTCTTGATCAACGTGTGCAAATGGATCTGATTCATAGACATGCTTATCATAGTAATCATTTAAGAATTTACCAGCGTCATCACGCGAGAATCCAAATGTCATTTGTGTTAAATCGTTTGTACCGAAGCTGAAGAATTCAGCGGTCTTAGCAATTTCGTCTGCTAATAATGCAGCACGTGGAATTTCAATCATTGTACCAACGCTGTATTTGCATTTTGCTTTAGCGCGTTTGATTGTTTCATCTGCTGTTTGACGAACAATATTAGCAACATATTCTAATTCTTTTGGTTCGCCTACAAGTGGAATCATAATTTCAGGAACGAGGTTCCACTTAGGATGTTTCTTGTTGATGGCAATTGCAGCTTTGATAATAGCACGCGCTTGCATTTCACCAATTTCAGGATAAGTAACATCCAAACGGCATCCACGGTGACCCATCATTGGGTTGAATTCATGGAGACTAGCAGCTGCAGCTTCAACATCTTTAATGGTTAAGCCCATCGATTTCGCTACATCTTTTGCTTCTGCATCTGTCTTAGGTAAGAATTCATGTAAAGGTGGATCTAAGAGACGAATTGTAACACTTCTTCCGCCCATTGCTTCAAAGATTCCTTCGAAGTCTTTTTGTTGCATTGGTTCTAAGAGTTTCAATGCTTTCTTACGTTGTTCTGTATTTTGTGCTACACAAAGCATACGGATTGCTTTAATACGTTCTGCACTATTGAAGAACATATGTTCGGTACGAACTAAGCCAACGCCTTCTGCACCAAATTCAACAGCACGACGTGCATCAGATGGTGTATCTGCATTGGTACGTACTTTTAATGTACGACGTGCATCTGCCCAATCCATGAACTTCTTGAAGTCACCAGAAATCTTAGCTGGAACGGTCTTAATTGCACCTTTGTAAACTAAACCAGTGGAACCATCAAGAGAGATGACATCCCCTGCTTTATATTTATGTCCACCAACGGTGAATTCTTTCTTTGCTTCGTTAACTTGGATTTCACCTGCACCAGATACACAGCAAGCACCCATACCACGCGCAACGACAGCAGCGTGACTGGTCATACCACCACGTACAGTTAAGATACCTTCAGATACATGCATACCTTCGATATCTTCTGGAGAGGTTTCAAGACGAACAAGAATAACTTTCTTTCCTGCTTTTACTTGTTTCTTTGCTTCTTCTGCAGAGAAGACAACTTGTCCACAAGCTGCACCAGGTGAAGCAGCTAAGCCTTTCGCAATTACATCATTTTTCTTTTTCTTTAGATCTGCTGCATCAAATTGAGGATGTAACAAATCATCAAGTTGTTTTGGTTCAACCATGAGAAGTGCTTCATCTTTTGTGATTAAGCCTTCTTTAACCATATCAACTGCAACCTTTAAAGCTGCTGCTGCAGTACGCTTACCATTACGTGTTTGAAGCATGAAGAGTTTACCATGTTCAATTGTAAATTCCATGTCTTGCATATCATGGTAGTGTTTTTCCAAACGATCACAAATCTTCTTAAAGTCTTTGTATGCGCCTGGCATAGTTTTCGCTAATTGCGAAATTGGTTGTGGTGTACGGATACCTGCAACAACGTCTTCCCCTTGTGCATTCATTAAGAATTCACCAAAGAGTTTGCGTTCACCAGTTGCTGGGTTACGTGTAAATGCAACACCGGTACCACAATCGTTACCCATGTTACCGAATACCATTTCCATGACATTTACTGCGGTGCCCCATGTTCCAGGAATGTCGTTCATCTTACGATAGAAGATGGCACGTTCATTCATCCAAGAACGGAATACTGCTTCAATGGAACGTTCCAATTGAATCTTTGGATCTTGTGGGAAACTTTCCTTTAAGTTTTTCTTGTAGAAAGCTTTGAATTCTTCAGTTAATTCAACCATGTCATCAGCGGTTAAATCTAAGTCGTCTTTGATGCCTCTCTTCTTTTTGAGATCATCGATGATGACTTCGAATTTGGATTTATCTAAACCCATAACAACGTCTGAGAACATTTGAATGAATCTTCTGTAAGAGTCATAAGCGAAACGCTTGTTTCCAGATTTTTCTTCGATGACTTTTACAACTTCATCATTGATACCAAGATTTAAAATGGTATCCATCATACCAGGCATACTTGCACGTGCACCAGAACGCACGGATACAAGCAATGGATTGTTCTTATCTCCTAATTTTTTGCCTGTGTCTTTTTCTAGCCAAGCTAGTGTTGTCCAAATCTGAGCTAAGATATCTTTGTTGATTTTCTTGCCATCTTTGTAATAAGCATTACATGCTTCTGTAGTTACAGTGAAACCATTTGGAACTGGCATTCCGAGAACTTTCATTTCAGCAAGGTTTGCACCTTTACCACCAAGAAGTTCACGCATGGAACCATTTCCTTCAGAAAATTTGTAAACGTACTTTTTGACAGCCATACAGCCTCCTTATTTTTTTCTATAAAGATTATAAAATACTTTATTTTAATTCACAAGAAAAAAGCATACATCAGTATGCTTTATAAATAGTGCTTCACAAAGGTGAATATCGTTTCGACATAACTAGGATCTGTGATACTCATCCCATGTCCCTTCCCTTCAAAGATAGCTAGTTGCTTATCACTACCACATGCGTAGTAATTTTCTTTAACCATGCTTGCAGGTACGATTTGATCTTGGTCACCATGAATGAATAACATCGGTATGCGTGATTGAATCAGTTGTCTTCTTGTACTTGCGTTTGATAAGGAGAAGCCGACACGATCTTCTACCATTAACTCAATGGCTGGGAAGAATGGATGACAAGAAATCTTTGCGTCTTTTTGGAACAAGTAAGAAATCTCTTCTTTGATATCACTAAAGCCACAATCTTCAATGGCACAGATTACATTTTCAGGAAGATGATTTCCAACCGTATTCATAACGGTTGCTGCACCAAGTGAAAGACCAAATAAAATAATCTTTGCCTTAGGTCGATACGATACAAGATGTTGAATCCATCCGAGTAAATCATATTGTTCTAACCAGCCCATACCCGTATAGCGTCCTTCGGATAAGCCATGTCCTCTTTGATCAATCACCAAAAAGTTTTGCACATGCGCGCTAAACATACGCATATAGTACTTCATATCAAGTGCACGTGATTGATAACCATGTACCATAATCATCCAAGTATCACTTTTTGGATTTCCTTCAATGCGCAATGCTTGTAGTTTAAGATAATCATCAGATGTGATGGAAACGCGTTCCATATTCTGACTCATAAACCAACGCTCTAATTCTTCATCTTGATGTCCCTTACCAGAATAATAACGTTCTAAAAATTTTGATTGTTGTAAATCAAAGGCATTTTTAAATACATAGTAGGCGGTAGCTAAATATCCAGCTCCACCTAGTAAGAGCGTAGATCCTAAAATATTTCTTTTCTTCATGTTTGCTCCTTAGCTGTTAAGAACTGAAAGACGCTCCTTTACAGCTTCTAATTGTTTTTCGTAATTCTCTTGTTTCTTCTTTTCTTCATCCACTTTGCTTTGTGGTGCTTTTGCTAAGAATTTTTCATTTGTGAGAATGGATTGGCTACGTTTCAATTCTTTTTCTAAGCGCTCTTTTTCTTGCGTTAACTTTGCCAATTCTTCTTCCTTATTTTGTAATTCATTTGAAGGAATATAAAGCGTTCCAGCATGAATCGTCTCAACAGCCAAATCCCCTTCCATGTTGGTTTGGTATTCCACTTTAGCCATGCGTTCAAACATGTTTTTTAAGTTCTCGCTTAATGCAATTGGATTCCCATTTAAATCTTTCATATAGACATGAAGAGGTGCACTTGGTTTTAATTGGTTATTCACCTTCACTTCACGCACTTTTTGAATACCACTAATCATGCGATCCATTTGTTCCATATCAATCTTTTGAGAAATCTCAATTGGTGTTGGCCAAGATTCAAGATTGATACTTTCTTTTTCATGTGGCATAGAAAGATAGATTTCTTCTGTTACAAATGGCATAAATGGACTTAATAGTTTCACAATCGCATTCAAGCATACAAGAAGTGTGGATTGGGTTGCTTTACGAATGGATTCATCTTCAGAATTTAAAGATGCTTTACTCAGTTCAATATACCAACTACAGAAGGAATCCCAAGTAAAGGAATATAATTCATTTCCTACTAAGGCAAATTCATACTTGTTGTTGTTTTCTGTTACATGTTGGATTGTTTCATTTAATTTTGTAATAATCCAAATATCTGCTTCACTTAAATTGCTTAAGTCCACATCACTTAATTCCATGTCTTCTGGTAAATTCATAAGTACAAAGCGACTCGCATTCCATAACTTATTAATAAAGTTCCATGCAGCTTCTACTTTTGCCCCAATATAGCGCATGTCTTGCCCTGGGGTACTATTTGTAGTCAAGAAGAAGCGCAGTGCATCCACGCCATATTCATCAATCACTTGCATGGGGTCAATACCATTCCCAAGGGACTTGGACATCTTCCGTCCAAACTCATCACGAATCAAGCCATGAATCAAGACATCTTTGAATGGTCTATGATTTGTGAAGTGACGTCCTTGGAAAGCCATACGCGCCACCCAGAAGAAGATGATATCGTAACCCGTTACCATCGTACTTGTTGGATAGTAGCGTTCTAAGTCCTCGGTTTCTTCTGGCCATCCTAATGTCGCAAATGGCCAAAGCGCACTAGAAAACCATGTATCCAATACATCTTCATCTTGTTTCCAGTTTTCAATATCCTTAGGTGCTTCTTCTCCTACATAGACTTCTCCTGTTTCTTTGTGATACCAAGCAGGAATACGATGGCCCCACCAAAGTTGACGTGAGATACACCAATCTTCAATGTTTTCTAACCATTGTGTAAAGGTCTTATTAAAACGTTCTGGATAGAATGTAATTGCTTCGTTTTCATCTTTTTGCGCATTTAAAACGGCTTCGGCTAATGGCTTCATCTTTACAAACCATTGTTCCGATAGATACGGTTCCACAACACAGTTAGTACGTTCTGAGTGACCTACACTGTGTTTGAATTCTTCAATTTTAGAAAGGTTACCTGCTTCTTCAATTTCTTTTGTCACAAGTTCACGACATTCATAGCGATCCATTCCTTCATACTTGCCTGCTAAGGCATTCATCGTGCCATCTGGATTCATACAAATGGGTTTATCTAAACCATGACGTTCCGCAATCGCATAGTCGTTTGGATCATGCGCAGGAGTACACTTCATTGCTCCAGTACCAAACTCTTTATCAATATATTCATCCGCAATGATTGGTAAGGCTTGGCCATTCGCTGGGTTAATCGCATGTTTCCCAATAAGATGGGTAAAGCGCTCATCGGTAGGATTGACCACGACGCAAACATCCCCAAACATCGTTTCAGGTCGAGTCGTTGCGACCACAAAGCTTTCCCCTGTTTCAACAACTTGATAATTGAAGTAATACATTTTCGCATCATCTTCTTGGTAGACAACTTCAATATTACTTAAAGCGGTCATTGCTTCTGGATCCCAGTTGATGATTCTCCAACCACGATAAATTAACCCTTCTTCATAGAGTTTAATAAAGACTTGTTTTACCGCTTCATTAAAGCCTTCATCCATCGTGAAGCGCTCACGTGTATAATCGAGGCTATTGCCAAGTTTTGCCCATTGTTTCCGAATGGTGCTCGCATATTCTTCTTTCCACTCCCAAGCGCGCTCTAAAAACTTTTCACGACCTATGTCATAACGTGAAATGCCTTCATCTTTTAGGCGTTGATCTACCTTCGCTTGGGTTGCGATTCCCGCATGGTCCATACCTGGAAGATATAACATGTCATATCCTTGCATACGCTTATAGCGAGCAATGATATCTTGCAGCGTGTTATCCCACGCATGGCCAATATGCAAAATACCTGTGACATTGGGTGGAGGAATCACAATCGTAAAGGGTTCTTTCGATTTATCTCCAGCTGTAAAATAACCTTGTTTTACCCAATTCTCATATTTTCCACTTTCAACTTCTTTGTGGTCATATTTGGTTTTTAATTCCTTTTTCATCTTCATTTCCTCCATAAAAAAACGCCCTTAATATAGGACGTTTAAAACGTGGTACCACCTAACTTTGTTCTCCTCTTATGCGTAACATGCACGACACGAGTTTTCTTACTTCCTTTCAGAAAACCAACTCCCGGAGGACATTCCTTATGCGGAAAACTTCTTTTCACCAACCAGAAGCTCTCTATCTTTCCTACTTAAGTACTCATTCCGTTCAACGTTATTGGAGATATTATAGCACGAATCTAACTTCGTACCCAGCGATCTTTCCAAAAATGATTGACTAAGCGATCTGTAAATAAAATATCCGCTAATAGTAATAAGATTGCGACTAACAAATAAACATACGGATGGGCTTGTAGAATTGTTAACAAGATCGCAAATAAGAAATAAGCAACAATGAAAAAACCAATATACACAAATAAGGACGTGAGAAAGTAATTGATTTTTAGATTTCGTAATTCATTGCTTTTTTCTTCTTTTTCCATAACTCTAATATTACGTTTTTGCTTCCTTTCTTACAAGCGATTTAGAACCCCTTTTCTTTGCCAAGAGCAATTAAAGCATCCTTGATTCTTTGATAGCGCAAGATTGCATCTTTCTCCTCATAAAATGTACAAGAGACAATACGAATGTAGCCTTCGCCTTCTTTGCCATATGGGGTTCCTTCATTCACCATAATATTCGCATGTTTCATGATATATTGTGCTACTTCTTGGCTTGAGCCTAAAGCATGAATATCAAGCCAGGCTAAAATCCCACTTTCACTTTTATGTAATTTCACACCAGGAATATCTTTCATCATTTCATAAAAAGTATGTTGGCGCTTTTCTAATTTCGTTGTGTAACTAGGCAAAATGGAAGCATCTTCTAATGCTGCAATCGCGCCATAGGTACTAATGGTACTAGGTGCCCCACATACATTTACAGTTGCAGCATATAAGACATCCATAATGACATCATTAGTATAAATATAACCAATCCGATAACCACTTAATCCATAGCCTTTTGATAAAGAACAAACGGTAACGGTTCTTTCCCACATTCCAGGTAGTGTGCATGGCGCAACAAATTCAATCCCATCATAAATATGATCTTCAAATGCTTGATCACAAACGAGCACCAAATCATGTTCAACGATAAACTTTGTTAGTTGGATTAGATTTTCTTTACGATATACAACTGTGGTTGGATTATTGGGATGCGTTAAAACAACCATCTTTGTTTTTGGTGTAACGCGCTTTTCTAATTCTTCTATGGAAATTTGATAATTCTCATCAAAGCGTGTAGGAATTGAAACTGGTATTCCTCCTAGTAATTGCACATTTAAAAAGTTGGATGGATAACTAGGGTCAAAGATTAATACTTCATCGCCTTCTTCAATAAAGGGCATCATCGCAAACAATAAACCACTATCACTTCCTGGGGTAATAACTACATTACGATTAGGATCGATACTTAGACCTGTTTTCTTTTCTACATGTTTTGCGACAGCTTCTCGCAATTTGCCTAAGCCAATTGGCAAAGTGTAATGCGAAACACTGCCTTCTTCAACACAAGCAAGTGTCGCCTTTTTCACAGAAAGAGGAATGGATGGGTCTGGATAAAACATATCAGCCCAAGCCATATTATCGCCACCCGCTAAAAAGAATTCTTCAGTGGAACTACCTACGTCTGCTTTTGAAACATCAAGAAAAAGACCACCTTCTAAGTTACGAAACTTATGGTTCATTTTATCTTTGATTGTTGTCATATTTTACATCTCAACAATGGCTTCGATTTCACAAAGCACACCTTTTGGTAAATCTTTAACAGCAACACAACTACGTGCCGGCTTACCAACAAAGAAAGTCTCATAAACCCCATTAAACATAGCAAAATCACTCATATCCGCTAAGAAACAAGTCGTCTTCACAACGTTTTTGATATTCGCACCTGCTTCTTCAATAATTGCTTGCACATTTTTGCAGCTTTGCGTTGCTTGTGCTTCAATACCCTCTGGAATTTCACCAGTTTCTGGATTCACTGGGATTTGACCAGAAGTAAATAACAAATTACCTGTAATGACCGCTTGCGAATAAGGACCAATCGCAGCTGGCGCATGACTTGTTTCAATGTATTTCATACTTTTTGCCTCACTTTCGCATCCATTATAACAGAATCGAGTTTTTATATTAGAATAAACCTATGTGTGGAAGATACTTATTTTTTGATGAACAAAATGCACAAATGCAAAGGCTTATTTCACTTGTGAAAGAGAAATTGCCTAAACAAACATTTGAAGAATTATCGCTTTTTGAAGTTTTTCCTACGCAAAATGTGATTGCGTATGTTTTAGATTCCTCGACCAAAGAAGTAGGAGTAAAAATACTCAATTGGGGAATTCCAAAGAAAAATGGCCGAATCATTAATGCCCGTAGCGAAACAGCAAATACTTCCCTATTTTTCAAAGATTATTACCGCACGATTATTCCAGCATGCGGATATTACGAATGGGATAAAGAAAAGAATAAATACTATTTTTCAACAAAAGAAAAAACAATCTATCTAGCAGCACTCGCCAAACAAAATACGCCAAAAGATCAATTTGTCATATTAACCGAAGAGGCAAGTGAACCAGAACTTCAAATCCATAATCGCCAACCCATTCTCTTTTCAAAAGAAGATGCAAAAGCATGGTTATTAGGTAAATCCTATGATGATTCAATAAAAAACTCGATTCATGAGCGAATCATGTCTCGAGTTTCTCGTTAAAATAATGTATTTGTTTGTGCAATCCCTAAATGTTCATAGGCTTTTTCTGTGACGACACGGCCTCTTGAAGTACGATTCACAAATCCTATCTGCATCAAATAAGGCTCATAGACATCTTCTAAAGTTGTGGCTTCTTCACTGATGGAACTTGCTAAGGCTTCTAAGCCTACGGGTCCTCCTTTGAAGCGATTAATAATACCTCTTAAATAGCGAATATCCACTTCATCTAAACCTAAGGAATCCACATGTAAACGATCTAAGGATTCTTTTGCGATATCTTTCGAAATCACACCATCATTTAATACTTCCGCAAAATCACGTACACGACGTAATAAGCGATTAGCGATACGTGGGGTTCCACGTGAGCGTTTTGCGATTTCATCAACCGCTTTTTCTTCAATCTCTGTATTTAATACCCGTGCCGTGCGACGTACAATGGCCGCAAGTTGTTCATGGGTATAGTATTCAAGTTTTGATACGATGCCAAAGCGATCACGTAATGGGGAAGATAAATCCCCTGCACGTGTGGTTGCGCCGACTAGTGTGAATGGTGGTAAATCAAGTCTTACACTACGCGCACCTGTATCTTTTCCAACCATGACATCAATCGCATAATCTTCCATGGCGGGATAAAGCACTTCTTCTACGACTTTAGGTAAGCGATGAATTTCATCGATGAATAACACATCCCCAGGTTCTAAAACGGATAAGATGGCAGCTAAATCACCACTTTTTTCAATGCTTGGACCAGAGGTGATACGAATGCGACTATGCATCTCATTGGCTAAGATATAAGCCAAGGTTGTTTTACCTAAGCCAGGAGGCCCATAAAGCAATACATGGTCTAATGCTTCATTACGATTTTTAGCTGCTTGAATGAATATTCTTAAATTATCTTTAAGCGAATCTTGCCCGACATATTCTTCTAATACTTGCGGGCGCAAATTCTCCTCTTCATCACCAACTTGGGGTTGCGTTGATAGCAAGCGATTGTTTTCTTCCATATCTTATCCACCAACTTTCTTCTTCATCAAATACTGTAAGCCAATCTTTAAGTATTGTTCGGTTGTCAATCCTTCTTCTTCACTCATTACTTTCGCGCATTGATTGATTTCCCCTTGTTTATAGCCTAAATTCTTTAACGCTTCGAGGGCGTCTTCGATGGCACTCGAATATTTTGGTTGATTCTCACTTGATTCAACGAGTTTGCCTTTTAAGTCTAGGATGATTTGGCTAGCCGTTTTTGCCCCAATTCCAGGCATACTCTTTAATGCGGCAACATCGCCATGTTCAATGATGCCGATTAAATCCGCATAAGACTTTTTCATTAACATATTCATTGCGGTTTTAGGCCCTAATCCTTTCACCGAAATAAGACGCATAAAAAGGTCTTTTTCTTCATTGCTTTCAAAGCCAAATAAACTGACATCATTTTCGGTTAAATGCATATAAGTATAGATGGTTACCTCTTGATTTAGATGCAATGCATCCGCATGCGCATAATTAATATGCCAACCTAATCCATGTTGATTGAGGTCAACCCAGTCTAGTCCATAAGCTTGTACCATACCCGTAATAAACGCAATCATAAACTACCTTCCTACTCTTGATAATCCATTATATAAGAGCCAACAATGACTTGATCTCCACTTCGCGCACCTGCTTCAAACAACTTATGATCAACACCCATCTTTTTTAATGTCATTGCAAATTGATAGGTATCTTCTGCACTATCGAAGTTAACTTGATCAGCTAATCGGTCAATCTTCTCGCTTTCCACCTTCCAACGATGATTTCCTAGATTCAGTATCTCAAAGTCAGGGCGTTTGCCTTCATAATGATACACAACAATTTCTTCTTTTGTCTTATCTTCTTCAACCTCTTCACGCGCATTTTGAATCGCATCATAGGTTGCATATAAAACAGCATCTAAGCCTTTATGTTGCATGGTACTTGTTTCATATACTTTTAAATCTGGATAAGCCTCTTTAAAGCGTTCTAAATTTTCTTTTGCGCTTTCTTCATCCATTTTATTCGCAACAACAATCTGTGTCTTTTTCTCAAGTTCTAAATCATATTTTTTTAATTCTGCGTTAATGATTTCATAAGCTTCAATAGGGTCCATTTCAAAGCCACTCATATCAATCACATGGATTAATACACGTGTACGTTTAATATGACGCAAGAATTCGTGGCCAAGCCCTTTTCCTTCTCCAGCCCCTTCAATTAAGCCAGGCATATCCGCTAAGACAAAGCTTTGGTCTTCATTAAGTTGGACAACCCCAATATTTGGCTCAATCGTTGTAAATGGATACGCTGCAATTTGTGGGCGTGCATTTGTGACAACGGATAAAAAGGTAGATTTTCCAACCGAAGGAAAACCAATAAGGCCAGCATCGGCTAAAAGACGTAATTCGAGTTGTAATTCAAGACTTTGGCCAATTTCACCAGGTTGCGCATATTCAGGAGCACTATTACGGCTCGTCGCAAAATGTTGATTGCCAAGTCCTCCTTTTCCACCTTTCGCAATTAAAGCAACTTGGTGAGGTTTTGTTAAATCAGCCAATAAATCTCCATTTTTCGCATTACGAATCATAGTGCCTAAGGGAACTTTCACAATGACATCTTCGCCATCTTTCCCATGCATTTTTTTGGTCATGCCATTGGCACCATCTTCTGCTTTAATCGATTTTGTAAAGCGAAGTTTGGTTAAGGTTGTTTCGTTGGTGTCCACTTCAAAATAGACGTTTCCACCACGTCCCCCATCACCACCAAAAGGACCGCCATTAGGATAATACTTTTCATGACGAAAAGCGACCGCACCTTTGCCGCCATCTCCTGCCTTCACTTTTACTTTTACAAAATCAATCATCTCTTACCTCAAAAAAGCTCCCGTAGAATACAGGAGCCGTTTACTTATGCTTGTGGATAAACAGAAACTTGTTTTTTGTTTTTGCCTAAGCGTTCGTATTTGACAATACCATCCACGGTTGTGAACAATGTATCATCCCCACCACGCATTACATTTTTGCCTGGGTAAATACGTGTTCCTCTTTGACGGTACAAAATGGAACCTGCCGAAGCAAATTCGCCATCTGCTTTTTTCGCACCAAGTCTACGACCTGCGGAATCTCTTCCGTTCTTTGTGGAAGATACCCCTTTCTTACTTGCGAAGAATTGAATATTTAATGTGTATTTCATGTTATTACACCTCCAATGTCTTAATTTGAATAAATGTGTTGTTACTTTCTTCTATCGTTTTTAGCTGCATTTCAGCCGTATATAGAATATGTTGTAACTTTTGACTTGCTTGTTCAACTTGAAGTAAGAATCGATTCTTCTTAATTTCGATTAAACAAGGTAATTTTGCTTCCTCAATCGCATTACATAATCCAAACATAATACTGCTTACAGCTGCACATATAAGATCTTGTCCATAGGGTGCACTATTTGCATGACCTTTTACTTCTAGGCACTTTATTTGTTTGTTAGATTTCGTAATGACAACTTGAATCATTCTAAGCCTCGATCGATTCAACCGTTAATTTTGTATATGGTTGACGATGCCCTTGACGGCGGCGTGTAGAACCTTTTTTAGCTTTGTACTTGAAGATACGAATCTTCTTTTCTTTGCCTTGTTTTTCTACTTTACAAGTGACTTTTGCTCCATCGACATAAGGTGTGCCAACGGTTGTGCTTTTGTCAGAGACGAGGCAAACTTTATCAAATGTGTAACTGTCGCCTTCTTGTACATCTAGTTTTTCAACAAAGATGACATCTCCTTTTTCAACTTTTAATTGTTTTCCGCCTGTTTCGATAACTGCATACATATCATACACCTCCAAACTTTATCTTAAGACGCGCCATGAAGGAGACAAAAATGTACTTAAACCCTTCTTATGAGCGGTTACAGACCTCGGTTTCGAGGGCTGATAACGTGTAATATCATAACAATAAACAAACAATCAGTCAATCCTAAAAAGAACTAGTTTTATCACTAGTTTTTCTTGTTATTTGAAATCTTCAAAACAGATGATGAGCCCACCACGTTCGGCATAATAACTACACAATCCCCCACAAGCATTAATTTGAATATCGCTTAATGGGAATTCCTTCAATAGTAGCTCTTTTAGTTGTGTTGCAGTCTCTAAATTCAAGCAATTCGAAATCCGCATTTTACCGCCCACATAACCTAGTTTTTTAATCTCGTTATACATCGCACTCATCGCACGTTTTGGACCTTTGGCAATGGCCGCTTGTTGGATGGTACCTTTTTCAGAACCCTTTCCTAAGAAGCGGATACCTAATAAACCCGCAATCTTTGCAATCGTAGGATTTAAACGCCCATTTTTCGCTAAATTCTGTAGTGATTCTAACAAAAAGATGATATGCGTATGATTCATATAGCTATAAACCGTTTGAAGCGTCTCTTCAAAGCTGAGCCCTTCCTCCATACATTGCACAATCTTTTCGGCAATTAAAGTCATGGATCCACCTGTAGCAATGGAGTCAATGATCTCAATTTTTGCATCTGGATGCGCTTCTAAAAATTGATTCTTCGCAAGAATCGCTGAATTATAGCTACCTGATAATTGAGAACTAATGGTAATCGCAAAAATGGTATCTGCACCTTCAAACGCATCTAACCATTCTTGGGTATTCGGACAAGAAGTACTACTTGTATCCGATTTTTCCATACTCTCTACAAGTTCTTCAATATTGAGCCCTTTTTCATCAACAAATTCCCTTTTGTCGACGAGAATCTTTAAGGGTACGGTTTTGTAATCTTGTGCAGATTCCATCTCCAAAACATTGCAAGAGGAATCACAAACTATACGATAATTCATCTGTTTACCTACATTCTTACTATAAAATTTTAAGAAGTTTTACTTTCCTTGTCAATGAAGAGCACATTGTAGTTAATCCATACTTTAAAAGAATGTATGTTTTTTCATTTCTCCTTCTTCAAACGAAGTTAATTCATATCCTAAATCATTTAAAACTTTTTTGACATCTGCTTCTAAAAGAGTTTCTTCACTTTGCACAAGCGCTTCTTTGCGTTTGCGATTGGCTTTTACTTTCTTAACTTTAAAGTGATTACGAATTGCATCATTGATATGCACTTCACACATGGAGCAATACATGCCATCTATACCAATATGATATTCTTTCATTCTCTTCTCCTAAAAAGAGCGTCATAGACGCTCTTATTTCACTAAACTTGTTTCTAATCTTGTTGCTTCTTTATATGGTCTAAATAATAGCCATAATAGACAAGCAAGTGCGGCAATTGCGACAATCGTCCATACCCCAAATCCGCCGCCTGTAAATAGCAAGCCTAAGCGATATACAATTAGCGCAATGACATAAGCAAATAAGCATTGATAACCAATCGCAAACCAAGTCCACTTCGCACTATTCATTTCTCTACGAATTGCTCCAATTGCTGCAAAACATGGCGCACATAATAGATTGAATAGTAAGAAGGAATAACCAGCTAGTTTTGTAAGGCCTTCAAAGTCTAAGACACCAAAGACACCTACTACTTCTTCTTTTGCAACTAGACCCATAACGGTTGCGATGGTTGCTTTAATGTTATCAAAGCCAAGTGGTGCAAAAATCCATTTTACAGAGTTGCCAATTGCTCCAAGAACAGAACTTTCAAGTTCCATATCTGGATTCCAACCGAATGCACCATCAGTCCAACCAAAGGTAGAACCTAACCAAATGACAATCGAAGAAGCAAGAATGATGGTTCCAGCTTTCTTAATAAAGGACCATCCACGCTCCCAAGTCGAACGTAATACGGCACCTAGTGTTGGCCAGTGGTATGCAGGTAATTCCATAACGAATGGTGCTGGATCGCCCGCAAACATCTTTGTTTTCTTTAGAATGATACCGGAAATAACAATTGCTGCTAAACCGACAAAGTACGCACTTACTGCAACAAGTGCAGAACCTCCAAATAGAGCTGTTGCAATCATGGAGATAATTGGTAACTTCGCTCCACAAGGGATGAAGGTTGTTGTCATAATCGTCATACGACGATCTCTTTCATTTTCAATCGTACGGCTTGCCATAACACCTGGTACACCACATCCCGTACCAATCATTACTGGAATAAAGCTCTTTCCAGATAAACCGAATTTACGGAATAAACGGTCCATGACAAAGGCAATACGTGCCATATAACCACAGGATTCTAAGAAGGCAAGGAATAAGAACAATACAAGCATTTGTGGCACAAATCCAAGTACAGCACCTACACCGCCAATAATGCCATCAAGAATTAAACCCTTTAAGAAGTCATTACAGCCAATACTATCTAAGAAGTTTTCAACGATAACTGGAATACCAGGTACCCATGTGCCAAACTCTTCGACTGCTGGAAGTGGCGCATCTTCTGCTAATGCGGTATCGACCACATCTGCTATAGAATATTTACCACCTTCTTTTTCAGAAAGTTCATCTCCATAGAAACCATATGCTTCATCAAAAGCACCTGAATCGCCATCTTCAATCGCACCTAAGATTTCATCTGCTCCTGGAATACCACTCGCAACGGCGCCTGCCACCTTTTCTTTTACTTCAGGTGTGAAGACATGTTCTTGGTAATAAGCATCCATTGCTTCGGTATATTGTTCGCGTCCATTCCCAAATAGGAAGAAACCATCCCCAAAGAGTCCATCATTCGTCCAGTCAGTAGCCCAAGCTCCAACCGTTGTTACCGAAATATAATAGACAAGATACATAATGCATAGGAAGATTGGAATTGCTAACCAACGGTTCGTTACGATCCGGTCGATACGGTCCGATATACTTAGCTTTTCGGAACCACGTACTTGTGGTTGCGTATTATCACGTAAGTGATTCGCAATGAATTCATAACGTTCGTTGGTAATGATAGCTTCCGCATCATCATCCAATTCTTTTTCTACGCCTTGAATTAAAGAATCAAATGTATTCGAGGATAGATTTAGTTTTTCTAAAACTTTATCATCGCGCTCAAATAACTTAATTGCATACCATCTTTTTAAATGATCTGCCACATTTCCAAGTTTTCCTTCGATTTGGGATAATACATCTTCAATCTTACTAGAGAAGGTAACTGGCTTTGGTAATTGTTTTTGGTTTGCCGCTTCAATTGCTGCTTCAGCCACTTCTTGTACATTGGTTCCTTTTAAAGCAGAAATCTCCATCACTTTACAGCCTAGCTCTTTGCTTAGGGCATCAATATCGATTTGTTTTCCACTTTTTTCAATTAAGTCATACATATTGACAGCCACAACCATAGGAATTCCAAGTTCTAATAATTGCGTTGTCAAATATAAGTTACGTTCAATATTAGTACCATCCACAATATTTAAAATGGCATCGGGTTCTTCGTCGATTAAAAAGTTACGGGAAACCACTTCCTCTAATGTATAAGGAGAAAGGGAATAAATACCTGGTAAATCTTCAATCTCTACATCTGGATGGCCTTTTAACTTACCTTCTTTTTTCTCAACGGTTACGCCTGGCCAGTTCCCAACATATTGGTTGGAACCAGTTAGCGCATTAAAAAGCGTGGTCTTACCACTATTTGGGTTACCTGCTAACGCAATAACTAATTTCTTATCTGTCATGATTGCCCCCTATCTAAACGGCTTCCACTTCGACCATCTCGGCATCCGCTTTACGTACAGATAATTCGTATCCACGAACTGTAATTTCAATCGGATCTCCGAGTGGAGCGACTTTGCGTACATAGATTTCAGTACCTTTTGTGATTCCCATGTCCATAATGCGTCGTTTAACAGCTCCTTCCCCATGGAGCTTCTTAACGATAACGGAATCACCAATTTTCACTTCTTTTAGTGTCATAAGCTTACCCCTGTTTCTAAATCATGATTTTAGATGCCATATCTTTATTGATTGCTAGACGAGAATCTTTCACATTCACAATCAGATTCCCTCCATTATCCGTAATTACGGTAATGGTACCGCCCACAACAAAACCCAAGTCTTCCAAATGCTTCTTCACTTCCGCATTTCCGCCAACTTTAACGATGGTTTCCTCTTTTCCGATTTGAGCCAAATACAACGGCATCATATTCATCACGCTCCTAAGTTAGTATTAACTAACAAATGAAGTTTAGTATAACTAACTCATAATGTCAATGAAACAATTAAAGGAAAATTGGAGACAGGATGTTCGTTTCTTGATTCGGATGTTTTGAAAATTCAAGTAGAATTGTTCTAGCTTTATTGGTTTTGGCATCAAAAACATTCTGGAAAGACTTGAGATAGAGGTTATTTTTTGTTGCGTGTTGTAAAGAGATATTCAAAAACGCAGGTCGATAAACCATATAGAAACGCCCTTCTTCTTTTAATAAACGTGCAACATGAAAAAAGAGTTCATCAAGGGGTAAATATTCTTGATGACGTGCGGCTTTGATATATGGATTTTCACTTTTCATTTCACCTTGAAAATATGGAGGATTACAAATAATCACATCAAATGGTTCACTATCAAAGTCTTGGATACGACTGACATAGACTTCTCCTTCAATTTGATTGCGCGCTAAATTATGTTTGGCGAGAGCGATGACATCTTCAAATAAATCAATGCCGATGATCTCTTTTGGTTTATGCATCGCAGCATATAACATTAATACCCCTTGATTACAACCTACATCTAATACACGATCTTGATTCGACAATTTGAAAAAATGTCCCAATAAATCACTATCGCTATTCATATGGTACATTTCTTCTTTTTGTTCAATGACGAAGGGAGTTCCTTTTAGATAATTATGCAGCATCTTCTTCTATATCTTCTGGTACTTGAAGTTCAAACCAGAAGGTACTCCCTTCTCCAAGTTTACTTTCAACCCCATATTTTGCATGGTGCGTATCAAGAATTGCTTTGACGATGGATAAACCTAAACCCGTACTTGAAATAGTACGTGAAAAAGAACGTGATGATTTTTGGTAGCGATCCCAAATGAATGGTAAATCTTCTTTGGCAATCCCTTCTCCTTCATCAATGACTTCTACACGTATCGTTTCATCTCCATCTTTATGAAAGGCACGAATCGTAATGGATTTATTCTCAGGCGTATGTTTAATCGCATTCGATAAATAGTTATAAATGACTTGACTGATCTTAATTTCATCCGCATAAGCAGTTAATGGATCTTCAATCTCTAAGTTGACATGTAAATGACCTTCTTGGATTAAAACATCATTCATCATTACGACTTCACGAATCTTATTTCCTAAATCAAAATTAGAATACTTTAATTGGTAATTCCCTGATTGCATTTTGGATAATTCACTCATATCCGAAACCAAATGGTCCAGATAATCTGTTTCCCCAATAATGACATTTAAGTGCTCATCCCGCTTCTTTGGATTCTCACCAGAAATATCTTTAATCATTTCCGCATATGCTTTGATACTTGTTAATGGAGTTTTAATATCATGGGAAACATTTGCGATTAAGTCTTTCCGTAACTCATCAATCTTAGAAAGCTGTGTCGTTGCCCCATTTAACGTATTTGCAAGTTCTTTGGTTTCCGTAAACGAGCCACCATCAAAATGAACAGAATAATCCGCAAGTGCTAATTTATCAGCTGCTTTACGCATCTTAACAATGGGCTTCGTTAAAGAGCCAGAAATCATCATCGAAATGATTGAAGCTAAGGCAACAATGATAATGGTATAAAGAATATATTGTTGTGAGAAGAAGTTCACAATCGAATCGACTGGTTCTAGTGGTGAATTCACAAATAGATAAAAGTTGCCTAAATTGCCTTTAATGGTTCTACCATAAACAACCATTTCTTGTTGGGTTCTGCCATTCACAATATTAAAGGAGATTTCTTGATTTGCTTCACGTAAATAGTTCTTTAACGCAACCCCATCGCGTAAAGAAATCGGTGCATTTTCAATTAAGGCAACTGGAACATGGAACGCACAACCTGCACCTAAACTATCCGCCTCATAGATGAGTTTTCCTTGGTCATTATAAATATTGACACATACATTATTATCCACGGTTAATTGGGTTGCCATGGAGACCGTTTTTTCATTGGTTTTATCTTCGATGATATAGGTTTGAATCGCATCAGAAACACTTTGTACCGTACGAATTTGGTTATCACGATAATATGGACGGATCAAAGAGAACTGTAAAACACCCAATAGCAAAACGATTGCGATTGAGAAAATAAAATAATAAATCCAAATGCGGAAGCGAATCCCATGCCGATCAAGCTTCAAACTTGTACCCCATTCCTCTTACCGTAACGATGAAGTCACGATACTTTCCTAAATTATGACGCAACATTTTCACATGTGCATCGACCGTACGATCATCCCCAAAATAATCGTAATTCCAAACTTCTTCTAAGAGCTTTGTGCGTGATAAAGCGACATTTGCGTGACTTGCCATATATATCAATAAATCGATTTCTTTTGGGGTTAAGTTTGCTTTTACCCCATCGACCATTACACTTCTACCTTCCGCATCAATTTCAAGTCCATCAAAGACCATCTTTTTGGAATCGGTACGATAGGTACGATCTAAAACAACTTTAACGCGTGCCATTAATTCTTTTGGAGAAAAAGGTTTTACAACATAATCATCTACACCTAATTCAAAACCCAAAAGCTTATCGTATTCTTCTTGGCGCGCACTCAACATGATAATTGGTACCGGTTGTATTGCCTTAATTTGTTTACAAGCTGTAAAGCCATCCATCTTTGGCATCATGATATCCAAAATGACACAATCATAGGCATTTTTACGCACAAGTTGAATTGCCTCTGCCCCATCACTTGCTTCATCCACTTCATATTCATTCAAAAGCGCGTATTCGCGCACCACTTCACGAATATTCTTTTCATCATCAACAATTAAAATACGTGCCATGAGACTACCTCCTTACCTCTTGTTTAAAAAAACTGATTTTACTCGCAATACATGCATTATCTTCTGTCATTTTACCATGAAAGAGGATATAACTTCCTTTTTGTAAACGTTCATGTAGAACTTGGAATAACTTAGGCATAACCATGAGGGTTAATTCGGCACTTTCATCAATGACCTTTAAAAATGCCATCATATCTCCTTTACGCGTGCGATGTTCGCGAATGGATTGCACAAGCGCAAAGCCAGTCACTTCACCCGTTTCATTCAACAATTGTTGAAGTGACTTTACATGGATATGATTCGTGACTTTGATAGTTTCAATTGGATGTGGCCCTAGACAGAATCCAAGCGCATCTTTTTCACGCTCACTCATCTCTTCTTTGGACTCTTTCCGTTTCACTAAAACCGGTTTTGAGACAAGATTCAAATCAATTTGGAGTTGGCCATTGTGATTGACTTGAATTAAATCCGCATAATTTAACGCATCATCTAATCCAGCTAGATAGGTCATGCGATTTTCTCCAAAAGCATCGCACGCTCCGGCTTGAATTAAGTTTTCAATTGCTTTTCTAGAAACTTTATGGATTTGACAACGCGCCACAAAATCAAAATAATCCGCAAACTCTTTTTCTTTCCGTATCGCAACTAAAAGAGAACCGGTATGCACACCCACTGATTTAACTGCCGAAAATGGCATCCGTAAGGCATTCCCTTCCATTTCATATTGATTTTGGCTTTTGTTGACGTCTGGTGCTAAGACTTCAATGTTGCGACTACTTGCTTCATGGATATATTGCGATGTCTTTACTTCATCCCCAATCACATTATCTAAAAGTGCACAATAGAAATACAATGGTGCATTCGCCTTCAAATAAGCCATCTGATAGGCAATTAAGGAATACGCAACCGAGTGTGCTTTATTAAAGCCATAGCCCGCAAATTTTTCAATGGTACTAAATAAAGATTCACCTAGAGCAGCAGTATAGCCATTTTGAACGCAACCCTCAACAAAGCTACTACGTAAGGAATCAATTTCTTCTTTTTTCTTTTTGGACATTGCACGACGCAAAATATCCGCTTTACCAAGCGAGAAGCCCGCAATCTTTTCAGCTGTCTGCATGATCTGTTCTTGATAAATCATGACCCCATAGGTTTCCTTTAAAATATCTTCTAAGTCTGGATGTGGATAGACAATCGTCTGCGGATGTTTTTTGTTCTCTAAATAAAGTGGAATATTCTCCATAGGACCGGGTCGAAATAAAGCTACCGTCGCAACTAAATCATCAAAGGAGTTCGGTTGCACTTTCCGCAATAAATTACGCATTCCTTCCGATTCAAATTGGAAGATACCAATGGTATCAACATTACGGAAAATCGACAAAGTCTTTTCATCATTTAGTGGAATCTCAAATAGTTTAAAGTTTGGATTTGTCTTTTGAATGCGTTTCACTATCGCATCGATAATTGAAAGATTTCGTAATCCTAAAAAGTCCATTTTGATTAAACCACGCTCTTCCAAATACTCCATCGTATATTGGGAGACTTGCATGGCATCATCTAAACGCATCGTTGGAATGACATCGGTTAGAGGTAAGCGACTCATGATGATTCCACCTGCGTGCGTGCTTGAATGGCGTGGCAATCCTTCTAATTGTTTCGCAATTGAAAAGAGATGAATAAAACGTGCATCTGCTTCGACAATTTCTTTTAATCGCTTACTTTGACTCAGTGCCTTTTCCAGCGTAATCTTTGGTGTATTTGGGATTAAACGCGCCAACAAATCAATATCATGCGTCGATAAATTCAAAACTTTTCCGACATCACGCAAAACTTGTTTTGCGGCTAATGTACCAAACGTCACAATATGCGCCACATGATTGACTCCATATTTATTCACCACATAGTCAATGACGGTTTGGCGATCATTATCTGGGATATCGGTATCAATATCTGGCATCGTGATGCGCTCAGGGTTTAAAAAACGCTCAAATAAAAGAGAAAAAGGAATTGGATCAATTTGGGTAATTCCTAAACAATACGAAACCAAAGACCCTGCCGCAGAGCCTCTTCCTGGTCCTACATAAATGCCTCTAGCACGTGCTTCTCTTATGAAATCATAGACAATTAGGAAATAGTCTTCAAAATGCATATCAATAATGACGGATAGTTCATATTTTAAGCGCTTTTTATATTCCGCATTTTCTTGGTTATGCAGGCGTTTCTTTAAGCCTGCCAAACATAATTGCGTCAAATATTGGGCACTTGTTAAGCCTTTTGGTGTTTCAAAGGTTGGTAATTCCGTTTTAGGTAAGACAAAATCAGCCACACATTCACGCGCAATTTCTTCGGTCCGCTTTAAATCTTCTTCCTCATAAAGCTGTTTCATCTCTTCGATGGATAAGAAATAGCGCCCTTTTTCTTTTGGTAGTGTTTGGTCTAGGATTGTTTTCTGTTGGCGAATTCCATTTAAGACACGATAAGCTTCTTCTTCCGTATTCTCTAAATAATAGATTTTATTTAAGGCAACCGTCTGTATCCCCATATTGGCACAAATACGCTTCAATAATGCATTTTTAATACGCCACAAAGAAGCATCTTGATAGGAAAGTGCTACGTCAAATTCCTCAAAATCCTTCTTTAACTTTGCTAATTTCTCTTGAATTTCACTACGCTCTTCGGCAATGAGTGCCGAATCAAAATAACCCCCTTCGCCATAGACAATCAATGCGCAATGGGCTTTATATTTACATAATTCTTCATAGGTACAATATTGTTTTTCTTGATTGATGATTGAACTTAAAATCATTAAATTTTGATAACCAATATTATCTTTCGCTAATAAAAGAAATGGAATACGCGCCTCTTCATAATAGCAATCCACTTCCATCCCTACGATTGGTTTTATTCCCTCTTCTTTACACGCATGCAAAAAAGGTGCCACCCCATGCATCACATTATGATCAGTCAATGCGACCGCTTCATAACCTAATTTTTTCGCTTGTTTAACAAGTTTGGTTGGTTGAATGGTACTACTTAGTAAGGTATAACAACTGCGAACGTGTAAATGTACTGGCATAGTATTATCTTATCATGAGACCTTTCATTATTAATAATATATATAAATATCGAAATCATTTTTTTTCTGTGGTAATATTATGACGGTTAAAAAAGAGAAGAATATGTCGATAGAGAAACAAAACAGTGAACCTGCCATTACAAAAGCGCGTCCTTATGGAGCAAAAAAGAGTCGTATTGAGGATACGCAAAAGATATATAAGTTAGTGGAAGAGTCACCAGAAGATTTTGAAAAAAGAGAGAAGAAGAAGCGGAAGACAAGACGGAAATACACCCGTATGAAAATCTGGTCTGCTATTTTATTATTTTTATTGATTGGTGCCCTAGTCGTTGCGGCCATTGGTATTACCATCGTATCTCGTATGATTGAAAATTCACCAGAACTTGAGGTCGCAGATTTCATTAGTGAAGAATCCAGCGTCCTTTATGATAAAGATGGCTTACCCATTACGGAAATTGGGGTTTATTTAAGAGAGAATATTACCTATGCTGAGTGCCCTGAGTCTTTAGTAGATGCATTCTTAGCCATTGAAGACTCCCGTTTCTTTACGCACTTTGGATTTGATATTCCTCGTTTTACGAAAGCTGCTATTGAAAACTTAAAGAATCATAACTTTGGACAAGGTGGCTCCACCTTTACCATGCAACTAACAAAGAATACTTATTTCTCAGTTGATGCGGGCGATGAAAGTACAGAGCGTATTAAGTCCATTGAATACAAAGTACAACAAATCTATTTAGCGATTAAATTAGAGCGCATCCTTAATAAAAAGGAAATCTTCCAGCTCTATATGAATCGTTTGAACTTTGGTGGACATATTCGTGGTGTTCAAAAAGCTGCCCTTTACTATTTTGGGAAAGATTCAAGAGAATTAAACCTTGCGGAATCGGCGATGTTAGCGGGAATTGTTAACTTACCGAACCGTTATAACCCTTATTATTTCTTAGACTATGGTACGGCACGTCGCAATCAAGTGCTTGAACAAATGGTCTACCATGGATTCATTACTGAAGAAGAATTTGCACTTGCGAAAAGTATTAAAGTTGAAGACTTACTCGTTGGCGAAACAAGAGACATTTCCGCAGATTCGGAATACCAATCCTATATTGATGCGGCGATTGAAGAAGCGCGTGTTCTAACTGGATATGACCCTTCCGTTCGTGGAATGCAGATTTATACTTATTTGGATAAAACCATTCAAGGGGAAATTGATGCGATTCAAAACAATGAAACAACGGTTGTCTTCCCTGATGAATTGATGCAAGTGGCGATTGTATCCATGGATAATCGAAATGGTGCCATTGTCGGGATTGGTGGAGGAAGAAACTATGATGGAGCTCGTTTATTAAACCGTGCGACCATGAACTACAAACAACCTGGCTCTTCCATCAAACCAGTCTTATCTTATGCGTTAGCCTTTGAGCACTTAGGCTACTCTTTAGATGAAGTATTATTGGATAAACCTATCACCTACCCAATGGAATCTATGGTGCTTGTTAACGCAAGTGGTGATTATGCAGGCGATATTATGATTAAAGATGCGGTTGCTTATTCGTTAAATATTCCTGCCATCTTAACATTAGAAAAAGTAGTCAATAAAGTTGGGAAAGAAAAGGTTGTTGCTTACATGCAATCCCTTGGTTTCTCACGTATCACGAATGACAACTTCCACCTCTCCTTTGCGATTGGTGGTACATGGTTTGAAACAACCTGTAAAGAATTAGCTGGTGCCCACTCTGCCATGATTAATGGTGGGGTCTACAATGAGCCGCATACCATTCAAAAAGTCGTTATGAGTGATGGCACAGAGTTCTATCCACAAAATCAAAATCGACAAGTATTAAGCCCAGGTAGTGCATGGCTGACTTGCCAATTGATGGAAAATAACGTATCAGGTCCTTATTTCAACTGGATGCAAGTATTGAAACGTGATTACCCTGTTTACGCTAAAACTGGTACAACGGACTGGGGTAGCGATGGGGTCCAGTATGGAATTCCAAAAGGACAAATGAAAGATAAATGGATGGTAAGCTCTACGGATCATTACACCAACTGCGTATGGGTTGGTTATGATATGGCCGTTGCTGGAAAAGAGACCTATTTTACAAACTACAAACAAAACCTCAATATTCCAGGTAACATCAACAAATTATTATTAGATATCGAAGAGCAAACCATGACAACCCTTCCTGAAGCAGTTGTTCAACCAAAAGATTTAGAAGAAGTCACCTTTGTCTTTGGTAGCTACCCTCACGTCAAACAAGAAGATTGGATGGATGGCGGAGGGATGGTTACTACGCTTGTTTCAAAAGCTGGTCTAGAATCACAACCACTCATCACCGCAAAAGAATACAGTGATGAAAAATCGAAATCCGCTGGTGGTGTGGTTGGTGTATCTGCCTCCTATGACCAATATGGAACAATTTCCATTACTTGGGGTAGTGCCGATGGCATCTGTTCTGGTGGCCAACGAAATATCTCTCTCCATGACCAATGGGGTAACAATATTGATAAATGGGGTGCATGTCTTGCTGACTTAACATGGCTTGTGGCTGGCTCCAACGCGAATTATTGGGCAACCATTTATACGGATGGTTATCCAGTTGGAAATGTATCAAGTAATACTGGTTACTTCAGTGGCTGGGTTGCAGATTTATGGGGTGAAGTTCGTGTCTGTGGTGGTTCTGATACGGGTGAAGCTTCCTGTACCGTTGCTGCTTATGCCCCACTCCCTGAATACGATTGGGAAAATGGTTGGTGGGATGAACAAGGTAACTTCCATCCAAATGAATAATAAAAGAGTTGTGCATTGCACAGCTCTTTTTATACGCTCACTTTTTTTCTTGCCACAATTCGTATTGGCGTCCCTTCAAAATCGAATGCTTCGCGTAATTGGTTTTCTAGAAAACGCTGGTACGAGAAATGCATTAAACTAGGATCATTACAAGAAATCATGAACGTTGGTGGGTTTATACCAACTTGTGTTGCATAATAAATTCGAAACTTTTTCCCATTTCGCGCTGGAGCTGGATTTACAAGTTGTGTATCAAGAATCACATCATTTAATACATTTGTCGCAATCCGCCTTGAGGCATTGGTATAGACTTGATTCACAAGTGGAATGATGTGGTCAACGCGTTGTGTAGTTTTAGCGGATAGAAATAAGATTGGCGCATAGGATAAATAGACAAATTCTTTTCGAACTTGCTCGGTAAAGACTTCCATTGTATGCGTATCTTTTTCAATCAAGTCCCATTTATTCACAATAATAATGATTGGTTTCCCTGCTTCATTTGCATATCCTGCAACATGTTTATCTTGTTCTCGAATTCCTTCATGCGCATCAATCACAAATAAAACTACATCACTCTTTTCAATCGCAGACATCGCCCGTAATACCGAATACTTTTCAACGGATTCATAAATACGTCCCCGCTTTCGAATACCTGCTGTATCCACAATAACATATGGTTTTTCATCAAAAACAAATGGTGTATCAATCGCATCACGAGTTGTTCCTTGTTCATTAGATACAATGGCACGATCTTCTTTTAAAATGGCATTTACAAGGGAGGACTTCCCTACATTTGGCTCTCCTATAACTGCAATACGAATGCCCTCATCGATCGCGGTTGCATCTTCTTCTTTAAATAAAGCAATACAAGCATCAAGTAAATCACCAATCCCTACGCCATGCGCGCCACTTAAAGCAATGGGTTCTCCCATTCCTAATGCATAGAATTCATAGATATTCGCAATTTTTGAAGTATCATCTACTTTATTCACAGCTAAAACAACAGGTTTATCCTGTCGCTGTAGCATGCGCGCAATGTATTTATCATCATCCGTAAGTCCAACTTTTCCATCCGTCAAGAAAACAATGACATCTGCTTCCTCAATCGCAATTTGAACTTGCGCACGAATTTCTTCTTGGTAAGGTTGATTTTCAATTTGAATACCACCCGTATCAATCAGTTGAAACTCATGATTGAGCCATGTGCATTTCGCATATAAGCGATCTCGCGTCACGCCTGGAATATCTTCCACAATCGAAAGACGCTCACCCGCTATCCTGTTAAAAATCGTTGACTTACCAACGTTTGGTCTGCCAACGATTGCGATTACTCCACTACGCATGGGACTCCTTTTTTTCGAGTGCTTGATTCACATATTGCATAATCTGCGCAATGACTTCATCAACCGTTAAATCGGAACTATCAACTTCAATTGCATCATCTGCTTTACGAAGTGGTGAGAATTCACGATTCATATCTTGTTCATCCCGTGCAGCAATATCTTTTTTGATTTGTTCTAAATCATTTTCTAAGATGCCTGCTTCTTTATTTTGTTTATAGCGACGCTCTGCACGCGCTTCCACCGAAGCAGTTAAATAAATCTTCACTTCCGCATCCTTTAGAACAACCGTTCCGATATCACGCCCATCCATGACAAATCCTTTATCTTTTGCCATTTCTTGTTGACGTTTCACAAGATCTTCTCTTACACGTTTAAGTTTTGAGACATCACTTGCGGCCATACTGACATCATCATCACGAATAGCTAAAGTGACATCTTCCCCATCCAAATAGATTTTTCCATCTGGGGTCATTTCAATTTTTGTTTTTTCTAATAATGCACAAACCGCATCTTCATCCTCTAAAGAAAGTCCATGCTTTAAAGCTGTATAGGCGCAACAACGATACATCGCTCCAGTATCTAAATGTACATAGTTTAATTCTTCTGCTATGCGCTTTGATACGGTACTCTTACCCGCTGCGCTTGGTCCATCAATCGCAATATTAATTTTCATTAGGCACCTCGTGCTGTTAAAATCCAATAAATCACTACTGCTAATACAACAAATAGAACAATAATCAGAACAATTAATACAATATTGAGAATTTGATTCGTGTGACGCATTTTGTCACTGACTTCGGTCAAATTATCTTCATAGGTATCTAATTGTGCGCGCATTTGTGTTGTTTCATTTAACAATTGTTGACGTGCAGTTGCTTCGGCTTCAAAGTGGGAATCCAATGAACGTTCACGTGTACGTTCGGTGCTCACTTGTGGAAGAGGACGATTTTGTTCACGTATTAGATTTTGCACTTCCATCGCAATATCTTCTTTTGTCATGGTGTTGGAACTTGTTGGTTCCTCATCCAAGGCAAATTCATGGAAATCCGATACTTGCGTATTCGAAAAGGCAGGGACATCTGCAGTTTCATTGACCTGTGGCTTAGGGTTATTTGCAGCAAGTGCACTTTGATTCAAACCAATCACATCATCCGCACGTAGCGAAGTATTGAGGGTTGTCTCAACCTTTTCTGGCTCATGGAATGGTTTAATGGGAGTTGGTTTTTCACCTTTTAGTGATTTTAAAATATTAAAATCGGTATTTGTGCTAAAGGCATTCCCTTGTTCAATGTTATATTGCTTAACTTCATTGATATATTCATCCAAATATTCGTTATTAAAAGAGCCACCAATATAATCCTTCTTCTTAACTGCTTGATTAGAAAGTGGAATTTCTAGAGATTCTTCTTGTTTCGAAGTAAATCCTTCCGGATATTCTGCCCCTTCTAAATATTGTTTTCTACGCGCATGAATTGGATCATGGTCTTCAATTACATAATCCTCAGGTGCTTCAAAATTCGTCGCACTGATTTGATTTAAACGCTTTTCATATTGTTTCAAATCACGACTAGAAAAATCTTCTTCAGGCTCGTTTTGCAAGCGTTGCCGCAATTCTTTATATTTTGATGTTCGTGAATAATTTGTCATAGCCCTTCTCCATTAACCTTTAAATTATAACATAAGTAGGAAATCAATAATTAAGTATTACACTAAATATTTGCGCGATATCGTTACCTGCAAAGCGCACAAATATCAAGCACCAAAGTACTGCTAAGGCAAAGCCAATGGTATGCACACGAATCATTTTACCTGGAGCAAACCCAGTTACAATTTTTGAAGTTTCATAATGCATCAGAATACTTGAAGCAAAGGCAATGCACATGCCTACAATTGCTAATGTATTATTAACAAACGTCAATAAACTGCAAACTAAGAATAACAAAGCGATCGATAACCATAAAGCACTTTGTACACCAAATAGCTTCTTAAAGCCACCACGCTTCTTTGCAAGTTTCATCGCAATCGCTGTAACAATATAGATGATTATTTCGCTAATTAATCCACCCATCGTGACACGGAACCATAACCAACTCGAATCACTAAATGTTAAACGCGCATAACTAAATGCTTCGCGGTTTAAAAGCTTAGAAAACCAATCAATATAAAGAACTACCGATAGCCCTGTTTTGATAAACGTCAATAATAGAGATTTAAAAATACTAAAGTCGACTTCTTGATTTGCTTTTTCTACACAATATAACGGATGAAAAATATGATGATATAAACGAGGACGATCTTTGTCTTCGACCACAAAACCAATGTTGGTATCACTTTTTAAAGATTCGGTAATCACATCGATTTTTTGCGTATGATTTATCGCATCTTCTTCTTTTTCCATTTTGATATCTTCAAAAAGTGGTTCAACGGTTGTCGCTTCTTCCCTTTTTGTGACAACTTCTTCTTTTACTTCTGTTTCTTGTGCAACAACGACATCCTCTTTTACAGGGGTTTCTACCGTTGTATTCTTTTTCTTAGAAGAACCTTTTGATTTCTTTTTAGAAGACACTGCTTTTTCTTTCGAAGCATTAGAAACAGAAGCACCTTTCTTTTTGCGTGCTTTTTGGTTCTGCTCTCCTTGTAATTCGTAAGTACTCGTCTTTTTATTAGAACCCTTTTTCTTACGTTTTGACTTAGGTTTATCCGTGACTTGTACTTCGTTTTTTTCAACTGTGTTCTTCTCTAATTCGCTCATTATTCCTCTTCTTATCAAACAAAATGTGCATTGTGCACATTTTTTTTCTTATGCTCGTCCGGAGTATTTACCGTCCGATGTTGAGATTAATACCATTTCTCCATTTTGGATAAAGAGTGGTACACGGATATCCAATCCCGTTTCTACTTTCGCATTCTTTGTTGCGGAGGTAGCGGTATCCCCTTTTACTGCTGGCTCACATTCTACAATTTGTAAGGCAACTTTATCTGGTAAGAGTAAACCTAATACTTCATTTTCATACATCGTAATAGTTACGGTGTCATTTTCTTTTAGGAATTGCATTTCCCATTCTAAGCGACTCTTTGGAATTTCAATTTGTTCATAAGTCGTACTATCCATGAAGACAAGTGCATCGCCTCCATCATAGAGATATTGCATTTCTTTCTTATCAATATGTGCTTGTTCTACCTTGTCACCACCCGTGAAAGAAATTTCATTAATTACGCCAGAACGTAAATTCTTTACTTTCACCTTAACGATCATTTGGCGCATAGCCGTTTTGTTATGCTCAATGTCTAATACAGTAAAAATATTACCTTCATTTTCAAATGTTGTTCCTGGTTTTAAATCATTTACTAAAATCATAATAATTTCGCTCTCCTACTCTAATTATTTTATAGAAATAGGATGGTTTGTCAACGTAACAAAGAAATCAAAAGATAAACAAATTTTGAGGAGTGTAAAGAATCACTCGAACAACAAAAGTGAAGGAGTTGTATATGGAGAATGACCTAATCCGTTGTTTAGAAATCGCCTTAAAATACCATGTTACAGATATTCATTTTAGCGTGATGGAAAACAACCAATTGAAAGTAGAAATGCGTATAAAGAATCGAATGTTTCGCTTAAAAGATGTCCAATTAGACATCCATTTCTTCCGATACCTCATGTATCGCGCAAACCTCGATTCGAGTGACCTCCAAAAACCACAAACAGGCCAGTTTTCACTCGCCATACAGAACCATTCTCTTTCCTTGCGGTTTTCGATTCTCTCAAGCTTTCGGATGATATCTGGAGTCTTGCGTATCTTAAACAATCATGTAATCTTGGATTCTAAAAACCTATCATTAACCCCCTCTCACGGATTATGGTTCCAACAACTCCCTTCTTATACCAATGGACTCGTTGTGTTTAGCGGCCCGACTGGAAGTGGTAAAACAACGACGTTATATACCATCCTAAATCATGTCAAACAGAAAAAGATTTATACCATTGAAGATCCAATTGAAGTTTATTCCAACCACTATGTTCAAATCCAAATCAATGAAAAACACCATCTTAGTTACCAAGAAGCCTTAAAACAACTCATGCGCCAAGACCCCGACATCATCATGATTGGAGAAATCAGAGATCCTACCGCTGCTGAAATTGCGATACGCGCAAGTTTAACAGGCCATCTTGTGGTCACAAGTCTACATGCTTCCAGTTGTATTGGTGCCATTCATCGTTTACTTGATTTAGGCATAAAAGAATATCAATTAAAAGATGTATTACGTGGTATTTCCAATCAACGTCTATTTGATACCCCAATGAATACAAAGATTGGTGCCTATGAAATTATGGATGAACAGGAGGTGAATTATTATTTCAAACACAAAACAACATCCCCTTCCTTTATTCCTTTGGAAAAGACCATTCAAGAAGCTCTCCTTGCGAAAACGATTCAAGAAGAAAAAGACCCTAACAGTATTTGATTGTGAAAGTCTATATCGGTTATTAAATGTAGGTTTTTCCCCTTATGACACCTTGAACCTCATCAAAGATGAATATAACCAAGACATCATTCAAGAGATTCAAAATCGTCTAAATGAAGGAGATACCTTAAAAGAGGCAATGGAATCTTGTTATCCAAAAGAAATTCATACTGATGTGGTTGCCTTTTCTTCTTTTTTACCGATTGAGAAAAGTTTAGAAATCAGTTTGCGTTTGAAACAGAAAAAAGAGGAAGCGATAAATCAGAGTATTAAAATCCTTGTCTATCCTATGCTTCTTCTTTTAGGAACAATCGGTGGTGTTTTTCTATTTAATTCCTTTGTCTTTCCAACCCTTATTAATTTAATGGAAAACTTTCATACGAATCATGCCTCTTATACCTTGATGCATAAAACGATACATGTGCTATGTATCCTAGCCATTGTATTAAGTATTCTTATCTTACTCATTTATCTTTATTTCCATTTTTCAAAGCATAAATTACGCATCTATTTAAAAATACAACCTTTTCTTAAAAAGACCTTACTTCAAAAAACGATTACCTTACGCTTCATTCGTTACTTCTATTCCTGTTATCAAACAGGAATTGCGACAAAAGAAACCATCCATTTATTAAAGAATCTAACCCAAGATCCCATCATCATGTGGATGGCAAATGAATTAGATCAACAATTCTTACAAGGTGATTCATTAAATGAAGTGATGCGCCAATCCTATTTTGATGCCACACTAGCCAAATTCATACATGTTGCTACGAATACCTCGAGCTTAGATGCGATGTTAGAACGTTATTTATTAACTACGGAAGAAAGGATTCGTCTCGATTTAAAACGTTTTTCAAGGCAAATCCAAGTTCTCACTTATTCCATGATTGGCGCATTATTAATCTTTATTTATCAAATCTTATTATTGCCTTTACAAGCTTTATCAAACATATAGGAGGAGTAATTATGAAAAAATACAAAGCTGGATTCACATTACTAGAAATGATTATTGTCATCACCATTATTTCCATTCTTTTTCTTTTGACTATACCAAACATTCAAAAGACGCTTGGCCTTGTATCAGAGAAAGGATGCGATGCACAAACAAAGGTAGTTGATACCGCAATCATTCAATACCGTTTAGAATTTGATGAAAACCCTGGAAGTATTTCAGACTTAATTAGTGCTGGTTATTTATCAGAAGACCAAGCAACTTGTGAAGGAAATCGCTCCATTGGCATTCAAAATGGGCAAGCCTATGCACAATAAGGGCTTTACCCTGATGGAATTAATTGTGGTGTTATTTGTTTTATCTTGTATTAGCCTAATGTCTTTTAAATTAACCGATAACTTAACGCAAGAAAAATACCTCACATTTTTTGATCACTATTTATATCTTCAAAGTGAATCGTTATTAAAAAATGAAGCCCGAGATGTAGATGAAGGAATCCATTTTAATTCAGCCGGAAACATAAACCATGCCCAAACCATCACATTTGAAAACAATAAAGCGTTTATTTTAGAACTTGGAGGTGGTCGGATTGTTGAAAAAGAATGGAACCATCTTGATTGATGCAATGGTCTTTCTTTTTGTCCTAAGCATTCTTGTTACCTTAACCACATCAACCATCAAAGCATCCCTCCAAACAAAAGAAACCATTACTACCTTAAAAGAAGAATATGAATTCAATTATGAAGAAGCGATCCATGCGATTCCAACCATCACAAAGAAAGAGCGGATTCACACTCCTTGAAGTGCTATTATCTTTATTCTGCGCAAGTATGTGTATCCCTATCCTTTTAATGGCCATTACGTTATTAACGAAAGAAGTATCCTTTAGCGAACTCATTCAAGATGAAATTGCCCTTTCGCAATTACGTCATATTTGTAATGTTGCTGAAGATTATGCTTTTGAGGATACCTCTCTTTCATTCACCTATCATAATGAACGCTATTATTTATCCCTCAAAAACAACCATGTGATATTACAACCTGGTACCCAAATCTTTTTTAATCATGTTGATCGAACAACTTTTTATCAAATAGCTGATTGTATTTATATTCAATTTGAAAGAGGAACGCATTCTTATGTCCGCTTACTCACAAAAGTTTAAAGAAGGTTTTCTAACCACTTATGCATTAACGGTATTCTTTTTAACCCTCTTTTTAGTCACAATCATTACGACAAATCGAATGAATCAACTTAAAAGTATGGAGAATATTAAAAAACTACGCCAATTTGAAGCGCAGGAAACAAATATCCTTTATACCGTAAAAAAAGAGCTCGCAAACTACGAGCCTGAGGAACAGGAAGCATTTCAATGTCATTTTTCAATTCCCTCATCCTATTCGTTATCTAGTCATACTTTAACCGTTACGATTCTTAGTGAATATTATGAAACAATTATCATTGACTTAGATTTCGAAAACCAATGTGTCATAGATTATGAAACAATTAGAGAAATTCCTTAAGGAATGGATTGGTTTGTTTTTCTATTGCGATGGTAGAAGTCATCCCATGTCCTGGTAAAACTCTTAAATCAGAATCTAAATGCGCTATGATTTCAAGAGATTTGCGCATTTCTGCCCAATCACCTGAGAATAAATCAGTTCGTCCTATCGTTCCTTGGAATAATGTATCGCCAGTAAATAATCCTTTTTGATATTGAATTAGTACACTGCCACTTGTATGACCTGGGGTATGGATTACTTTAAATGAAAGATCTTCAAGAGTTAATTCCCCTTCCTCAAGTGGTAAAAGTGGACAGGTTAAAGGATGGGTAGATCCTCCATTATGGGCATTTCCTTTTAATTGTACTAATGAGAAATCAAGTGGGTGAAGATAGACAGGGCATCCATAATCATCTACTAAATCATCAACAGCTCCAGTATGGTCATCATGCCCATGGGTTAAAAAGATACCAATCACCTTTTCGTCTTTGATATATTTCTTAATCTCTTTGGCATGTCTACCTGGATCCACAATAAAAACGAGCCCATCTTCATGAACCACATAGGTATTCTCTTCATATTGGCCAATTGGTAGTAAATCAATCTTCATACTTTTAAAAAAATAACCAAATGGTTATTTTTTCTCCTTATGTACCGTTTTCTTATTGCATCTAGGGCAATATTTCTTGATTTCCATTTTTTCCGTATGGGTACGTTTATTACGTGTACCAATGTAGTTTTCTTCACCACATTCACTACATTTAAATGTAATATTCTCTCTAGGCATTTCCACTCCTCCTAACTAACGCATAGCAATAATACCACAAAGACTTCTCTTTTCCAAGAAAAAAACTACATACGAGCTGATGAACATGCGATAATAAGTACTAGGAGAAAGAACTATGAGAAGAAATGAAACACGCCCCATTTATGTTGGACCTGTGCAAATTGGTGGGCAAGATAAATGTGTGATTCAATCTATGACAAATATTCCATCCAAAAATGTTGCGGATTCTGTCAAACAAATCAAAGAACTCGCTACATTGGGATGCGAAATTGTTCGTTTGGCAGTATTAGATGAAGAAGATGCCTATGCGATTAAAGAGATAAAAAAAGAGATTTCTGTACCCTTAGTTGCGGATATTCATTTTAATTATCGTCTAGCGTTAATCGCCATAGAATCAGGTGTCGATGCGATACGCATTAATCCTGGTAATATTGGCTCCAAAGAGAATACCGAAGCCGTAGTGAAACAATGCAAAGCCCATCATATCCCAATTCGTATAGGGATTAATGGTGGTTCTCTAGAAAAAGAATTCCTAGAACAATATGGAAAACCATGCCCAGAAGCAATGATTGCGAGTGCAGATCGTCACGTTAAGATATTAACTGATTTAGGCTTTGAAGATATCTGTCTTTCTTTTAAATCAAGTGACCCTCTATTAACCATTGAAACATATAAAGCAGCCGCAAAACATTATCCCTATCCTTTACATTTAGGTGTAACAGAAGCTGGAGGACCGATAGATAGTGCGATTAAATCCAGTGCTGCGCTAGGAACACTTCTTTATGAAGGCATTGGCGATACGATTCGTGTATCTATTTCTGCCCCACCACAAGAAGAAATCCCGATTGCGAAAAAGTTGTTGAAATGCTTTGGGTTGATGGAGGATGTTCCTGATCTGATTGCTTGTCCAACCTGTGGAAGAATTCAATATGATATGTTACCAATTGTAAAAGAAATGGAACAATATCTTTCTACCTTAAATGCGGATTTAACCGTTGCGATTATGGGATGTCCAGTAAACGGAATCCAAGAAGCAAGCCGCGCTGATGTGGGGATTGCTGGAGGCAAAGATAGTGGCTTACTCTTCCGTAAAGGTGAAATCGTAAAAACGGTTCCTCAAAGTGAATTGGTTCATGCCTTAAAAGAGGAAATACAAAAGATACTAAAAGAAAACGCGTTATAACAAACGCGTTTTCCATTTTTCATCATAGCTACCCTTTTTTAACATCTCAATCTCTAAGGCATATGGTGGTTTACCATCGATATAAGGTGTTTCTAGAATCTTTACAATCGAAGTTAATTTAGGATGATGTGCCACTTGGTTTAATAAATCAAAGCCAACATAACCATCTCCTAAGTTCGCATGTCGATCTTTATGGCTCCCCTTTTCATTTTTCGAATCATTTAAATGAACAACATGTAAACGGGATAATCCAAGTGTGTGATCAAACATGTCTAATACCTTATCGAATTCAGTTAAATCATATCCTGCATCATGAATATGACAAGTATCTAGACAAATCCCAAATCTTTCGGGACGATTTAGCTTTTCTAGAATCATAGCAAGCTCTTCAAAGGTCTTTCCAATTTCACTTCCTTTACCAGCCATCGTTTCAAAACAAACCATCACATCTTTAACATCCTCTTCTAAGGTATTAAATGTATTGGCGATTTGTGTAATCCCTTCATCTAATGTCGCACTTGTATAGGAACCAGGATGTAAAACCATATACTTAGCCCCAATTGCTGAAGTACGTTGCATTTCTTTCAAAACAAATTCTTTGGCCAGCTCTGCGACTTCTTTCTTAACAACATTTGCGCAATTTATGATATAGGGCGCATGAACAATCACATCTTCTAAAGCAATGCCATTTTCTTCTAATAATGACTTTGCTTCTTCAATTTTCATATTTTGTGTAGGTACACGCATCGTATTTTGCGGTGCACCAGTATATAACATTAACGCATTACAGCCATAAGAAAGTGCCTCTTTCACACTTCCCAAGATGTAATCTGGTGCATTCATTTTTACATGACAACCAATTTTAAGCATCGTTCCTCTTCTTAATAGCCCTCTCTTTATACATGGCTTTCTTTTCTTCTTTTATTTTTGCGCGTATGAAATCACGACGTTTTTTACGTTCTAATTCTTGTACAGCTCTTGCGTGTTTCTTTTTATAACCAGGCTTCACCTTAGAATTCTTTTTCGTCTTTAATTTCGCAATCTCTTTTTCCATTTGCGCGTCTTTTGTATGCACACGCTTTTTGGCATAAGGTTGTAGGGTTTGCCATTTGTGGCCATGATAGCGCATATGTCCAAAGTGAATGCCACGCTTCATAAGGGAAGTAATGGCCTTTGCATCTTCTTCATGATAAAGCGCATAACAAATTCCATCTGCTCCAGCTCGCGCTGTACGGCCAGCACGATGAATATAGAAATCCAATTCATTTGGAAACCCACAAGAAATAACATGTGTAACCGTAGGAATATCAATACCACGCGCTGCTAAGTCGGTCGCAACTACATAAGTTGTTTCGCTATTTGCGAGTTGTTTTAAAGCTTTCTTACGTTGCCTGCTTTCTAGATTCCCATGAATCTCTGTTACAGCAACCTGATGTTTACGTAAGTCATTGGCGATTTCTTCAACAAGTTCTCTTGTATTTGCGAAGATTAAACAAGTATATGGTTGAAACCCATCTAACATCCGTAAAATGGTTTCACTAAAACTATGATGATAGCAAGGCACCAAGATATGTTGAATGTTTGGTTCAAAACGCGTTTCATCCGCAATTCGAATGGTTAATGGATGATGCATATACTTTTTCAAAAAAGGCTTTAATTGATCTGGCATAGTTGCACTAAACGCCAACATCTGTAGATTATCTTGCATACGTCCTGCAAACGCATCAATATCATCTAAGAATCCATACTCTAAGGTCATATCTGCTTCATCCACAATTAGTTGTTTTGCCTTTTCAATACGCAATAACCCTTCTTGTAAGAATAAATCTTTGATTCTTCCTGGCGTACCAATCACAATCTGTGGTTGCGCTTTTTCTAATTGCTTTATATCTTTTAAACGATCTTTTCCACCCACATATAGACCAATACGTAACTTCGAATCGATCTTTTTCAAAAGAAGTGCTTTGTCATAAATTTGATAAGCTAATTCTCTTGTAGGTGCTGTAATCACAAATTGAACTTCTTCTTTTTCACTTTCTACCATTTCCATAACAGGGATTAAGTAAGCATGTGTCTTACCAGTACCTGTATGACTCAGTCCAATAACATCCTTTCCCTTCAATACATAAGGGATAATTTGTTCTTGGATTGGGGTTGGTACCGTAAAATGATTCGCTGCAATCAATTGCATGGTTTTCTCTTTTAAATTAAAATCTTCAAAACGTTTCATAAGCACCTCATTTCTACTATAATGAGCATAGTAATTATAACTGATTTTACGTTTTTAGAAAGAGGACTCCTATGGAAGTGTTGCCAATTACGCCTAGAGGCTATTGTGCTGGTGTCACACGCGCAATTCAAATCGCCAAAGAAACCGTAATGAAATATCCCAATCAAAAAGTCTATATGCTTGGGATGATTGTCCATAATCAACACCTCGTTAATGCGTTTTCAAAACTCGGTATTATCTGTTTAGAAGACCAAAGCAGCACCCGTTTAGAATTGCTAGATCAAATTGCAGAGGGCGTCGTTATCATTACTGCCCATGGCGCAAGTGATGCGGTATTTGAAAAAGCAAAAGATAAAGGACTCACCATTGTCGATGCTACTTGTCCAGATGTAGAAAAGACACATGATTTAGTGCGTAATCACGTGGGAAACGGTGATGTTATTTACATTGGTAAAAAGAATCATCCTGAGGCAGAGGGTACCGTACAATTATCAAATCGCGTGCATCTCATCTCTAAAAAAGAAGATTTAGAAGCATTACCTGAATTAGAAAATGTCTTAATCACCACGCAAACTACCCTTTCCATTTTAGATACGAAAGATTTAATTGAAGCGTGTTTAGAAAAATATCCTGATGCCATTTGTGAAACAGAAATCTGTAATGCAACACGCATTCGCCAAGAAGCGGTATTAAAACTTGAAAATATTGATACCTTATTTGTGGTTGGGGACCCTTCTTCCAATAATGCCACCCAACTTTGTCGCATTGGGAAAGACCATGGCATCCCCAACACATACTTAATACAAGGTCCCATGGAGTTAAACGAAGATATGTTAAAAAATGCCAATCGTGTGGCGATAACGAGTGGCTCTTCTACACCCACAAAGTTAACACAAGCGGTGATTGACTGTATTACTTCTTATGCAAAAGAGAATGACTTCCATCAAGAACTCATTCAAATTGATTCAATTCTGTAATCTCTTCTTTGGTTAATTTACGATACGTGCCTGGTAATAGAGAATCCTCTAATACCAGGTTTTTCATACGCACGCGTTTTAATTCGATCACTTCATAGCCCACCTTTTGAAACATGCGCTTAATTTGATGAAACTTTCCTTCTCGTATTATGAGATGACACATATAATCAGAAAGGATTATTAAATCAGCTGGCTGACAAAGTTCTTCCGCATTCAAGCGTATTCCTTTCTTGAATTCTTGGATTAAGTCTTCTTTTAAAGGAAGATCAACAATCACTTCATATTCCTTTTCCACATGATGCTTTGGCGATAATAAGCGATGAGCTAAAGGCCCATTATTTGTGATTAATAATAAACCGGTCGTATCTTTATCAAGACGCCCACATGGGAATAAATCAGGATAAGGCTCTTCAATTAAATCAAGTACGGTTAAAGCATTTCCAGAAGTAGCAGAAATATAACCTTTAGGTTTATTTAAAAGAAAGTATTGATAAGGTTCATAGGTAACTTGTTTTCCATTTACCTCGACTTCTGCTTTAGTTTCATCCACTTTTATTTTAGGATCTTTGATGACTTCACCATCCACAAAAACAAGCTGATCATGAATCAGCTTTTTTACTTGTGCACGTGAACCATAGCCATGCATGGCTAGAAATTTATCAATTCTTATCATGTCTCTTAAATGGATTATATTGATTAAAAATCTCTTTCATTGATTTATGGAAGATTGCTTTGGGTAACTTAAGCATATTCGCTATATAGAAATATAAAACAATTCCAACTACACCATATAAAGCAAGTTGTGCTAAGGCAAGCATCCGATTTGTTTCGTTTACTTTTACGACAAAATTCAATAACGCAAACCCACCATTCATCGCTAAACACGCAAGAACAATCTTTACTAGACGCTTCCCTGTTGTCGCATAAGAAACATCAAATTTATTCTTTAATTTCGCTAAATCAAGATAGATGATGGTAAGCGAACAAAGAACACTTGAAACTATGGCACCTGGATAACCAATATAGCGAATGAGTGGATAGAATGTTGCACATTTAATCACAAATCCGACAAAGAGATAGAATAAACTCTCCTTACGTAAATGAAGTGTCATCATCATCGAAGAACAAATCGGTGTAATTGTTGTGACTAAGGCTAATAAGCTAGCATATTGAAGACAGATTTCACCATAATTGAGATGCGCATTTCCATACATGATGTAATAGATTGGACGCGCTAAGGCAAACATCGCAAAACAAATTGGTAAGGCAATAAATAAAACGGTCTCTAAACATTCTTGTATGTTTTTACGTAGCATCGAGAAGTTTTCGTTTTCAAGTGCTACCGTCATATAAGGCACAATTCCTGCAGAAAAGCCAATTCCTAAGACTTGTGGGATAGAAGTGAGTTTATCTACTTGCACTTGGATGATGCCATATAATAATTTCGCATTATCATAATTCATCCCTAAACTTGTAGTGACCGGAATAAAGAAGCGCGTATTAATTAAGATTTGCGAGTTTCCTATTACAGCACTCAATAGATATGGTAATCCAAACACAAAGAGTTCTTTTAGAATCTGTTTTGAATCAACAACTTCTGCTTCTTGATTGCGTGCTTCTCTAAGAATTGGACCAATATGACGTCGGTCATAATGGATATAGTAAAGAATCGCAATTCCAGCACCTAAAGAGGTAGCTAAAACAGCCATATAAACAGCATAAATACTATCAAAATGGAATACCTTTACAAATAACCAACCTAAGAACAATAAGAAGAAAACACGGCCAAATTGTTCAAATACTTGTGTATCGGCATATACTTTTAAATCTTTTAAGCCTTGATAAAAACCACGATAAGAAGATAATACCGGTACTAAGAATAGCGCTAAAGCAAGAATCATAAAGGCAATCCGCATCTTTTGAATATCACTAGGGGTTGCGTTTGCACCAAGCGTTCGTAAGGCCAAAGGACCTGAAGTGGCAATAAACAAAACACCCATCAAAAATCCAGAAGCCGCAAGCACTCCTAAAGATAGTTTTCTTGTTAATAAGACCGTCTTCCAATTATCTGCATTTGCATATTTTGCAACAACTGCTGCAGTAGCAAATGGTAAACCTGCTGAACAGATTTGTAAGAGAATACTATAGTAACTATAGGGTCCAGAATAAAAGACCATATTCTTTTCGGTTGCTAAAGCAGTAAAAGGAACCACATAAAAAAGTCCAATAATTTTAGATAGAAAAACCCCTGCCGAGCTTGTCAGGGATCCTAATATAAAAGACTGTTTAATACGATTCTTATTTGTCTCACTCATTTTCTGTCTCTTCTTCCACCGGTTGTTCTGTTTCTTCTACTACGACCGAATCTTCCGGTACGACAATTCCAGATAGATTCATTTCAAATTCTAAAAATTCACGACGTTGGTTTTCACGTGTACGATCATACCACTCCACTAACATCTGAATTGGTATATTCTCATGATCACTTTCACCTGAAATGACAAGACCCTTCACATAACCCGTATTAGCGTTTGTTTGGAAAGGAATCATGTGATATTTTTCAGACTCATAGATTCCAATTGAAGGCATCATGGCATTCGCATTTTCATAAGGAACATGATCAGCAACTGCTAAAACGCTAATATAGTACATCGCAATTTGAGGATTATCGATCGTAATATAGTAACGATACGTTCCATCAGACATCCGTATCATTTCTGCTTCGACGTCATAGTAAAGGGAGTCGCTTTGAAAACGACTGTTATCATCAATTGCTTTATAATATCCTGCATATGCGGTATTGGCTGCATTTACATCATTGTTACGTGCTTTCGATGTACAACCAAATAACAATGCAGAACACATCATTACTAGGAATAATTTACGCATAAATATCGTATAAATTATAGCATAGCTCCTTCGTATTATTTGAATAAGAACACATAATAATTACGCTTTCCCTTTTTCAAAATAGAAAATTCTTGATCAAAGGAATCCGCTTTGACAAAAGTAGCTTCTAAACCTTCTACTTTTTCACCATTTAATTGTAAGGAACCTTGTTGGATTAACTTTCTAGCATCCCCTTTTGACTTACAAATACCCGCATTCACTAAGCCATCAATCACACTTGTGCCATCTTCCACTTCAAATTTTTCCGCATCCGCAAGCCCATCTTTTAATTCTTGTGCACTTAAATCTTTGATGGAACCAGAGAATAAGGTGCTTGTAATCTTTAATGCTTTTTGTAGTCCTTCTTCCCCATGCACTAAGGTGGTTAATTCTTCAGCTAATGCTTTTTGCGCAGGACGTTTTTCTGGTGCGACTTTCATTTCTTCTTCTAAAGCCATGATTTCTTCTGGTGAACGCATCGATAGACGCTTTAAGAAATCGATGACATCGACATCATCTACATTCACCCAGAATTGGTAGAATTCATATGCATTGGTACGCTCTGGATCTAACCAAATGTTCTTACCTTCTGATTTACCAAACTTAGAGCCATCACTCTTAGTGATTAATGAAGAAGTAATCCCAAAGACATTTGTATTTTCCCCTTTTACTTTACGAATTAAATCCATACCCGTTGTGAGGTTTCCCCATTGGTCAGAACCACCAATTTGTACTTCACAATGGTAGGTATTATACAGATTCAGCCAGTCAATAGCTTGTAGTAAGGTATAACTAAATTCGGTATAAGAGATACCCGAATCCAAACGCTTTTTAATGGTATCTTTTTGAAGCATATAGGAAACATTGAAAAACTTTCCATAATCACGTAAGAAGTCTAATAACGTCATGCCCCCAAGCCAATCGTTATTGTTGACCATAATAGCTGCATTTTCCCCTTCAAAGGATAAGAAATGAGCAAGTTGTTTCTTAATGCAATCCGCATTATGTAACACTTCTTCATGGGTCAATAATTTCCGTTCGGTTGTCGGTCTAGGATCTCCTATCATACCTGTAAAGCCACCACACAACGCAATTGGCGTATGGCCTGCTTCTTGGTAACGATGCAATAACATAATTTGTTGTAGATGGCCTACATGTAACGAATCCGCAGTTGGATCAAACCCACAGTAAACGATAGTTGGTTGTTCCAATTTTTTTGCGAATCCTTCTAAATCGGTACAATCTTTCACAAGACCTCGCCATTGTAATTCTTCAATAAATTTCATATATGTTCTCCTTTTGGGCATAAAAAAGCGCCCTTATTCTAAGGACGCCTAAGCGCGGTACCACCTTAGTTCATAGTTTCCTATGCACTCATCTTTCTCTTTAACGCAGAGGTACACGTCTTACCTTTTGAGATAAGAAGCTCCCGAATGTATTCTTTAAGGGTTCCTCATCTTTTTCACCAACCAAGATGTCTCTACGTAGTCTGCCTTAAATACTTATTTCGTTCTTCGCCGAAAGAATGATATCGAATTCGTTGAATCTTGTCAATTTTTTGTACTTTGACGTGGTGTAAAGAGATAACTCAATTCAATTTCACGTTCAAAGTCTTCTGAATTTTCAAGCATTTTAGTCATCACACGCATCGATACAGCTCCTAAATCATAGGAAGGAATCGAGAAGCTTGAAATCTGAGGACGCATCATCGAGTTATATTTGGTATCAATGATACAAACAACATCCATTTCCTCTGGTACTTTGATATTGTTTTCTCTTGCTGCATTGATGATTGCCATGGATTGACTATCACGATTCGCAATCATGACATCATATTTGTGGTCTTTTAACCATTTACTTAAGAATAAGTAAGATGTTCTAGCATCTGAAGAGATATTCACAAACCCATCAAATTTAAGACCTTTTTTCTTAAATGCAGCTTCTGCACCTTTTTGCATCTGCATGGAAGAATAAGAATTCTTGCGATCTTCTAAAATCGCAATCTTTGTCTTATTCTCTTCTAGATATTTGGAAGTAATCTCAAAAATTGCCTTTTCAATATCTACATAGACACATGCGACATTTTCACCCTTCACTCGGTTACCAATAATGACAATCGGAATATTGTACTTGGATAATTCATCCATCTCTGGCATAGTGATTTTATCATTGTAAAGAATGACACCATCCACATTTGATTTAATGATATCTTCAATGACATTTTTGATATCGGTAATCCCTTCGGTAATCGTATGTAACATGATGTTGTAATTATAGATTTTCGCAACATCAATCAAACCATTAATAATTTGCCCCGTATATGTAAAACTTGCCTCTGGAACAACCAAGGCAATGGTTGTGGTTTTACGAAGTGCTAAGCCTTGGGCGATGGCATTGGGTTTATAACCGAGTTTTTCAATCGCTGCTTGTACTTTTTCACGTGTAGGAGCTTTTACCACATCACTCCCATTAATAACCCTTGATACCGTTGCTAAAGATACATCCGCTTCTTTCGCAACATCATAAATCGTTACTCTTTTCATAGGGCACGATTCCTCCTTCTCTTGTTTGCGCGTTATTTATTGTTTGATTTCATCAAATTCTGAATTGCTTCTGTACCTTTTTCCACTAAACTCTTTGCACTGCTGATTGCTTTATCTATGGAATCCTTTACTTCTGGCTTTTCCATGAATTCTTTGACTTCTGTTTGAATGTTATTTGTCGTTTCAATGAATGTCTTTTTTGCCTCATCAATTCGATTCATCCATTCTTGACGCTTTTCTTCTGGAATTGCTTGATCAATTGCTTCTCTAGCAGATTCAGAAATATCCTTCGCTTTTTCACTTACGGAATTCATAGCGTTTTGTACATCTGGATTTGCACGTAAGTCATCAAAGGTTTGTTTTGCTACACTTACCGCTTTCATCGCATTATTACGAATGAATTCAAGCGATTTTTCAACACTCGGATTCTTTGCGAATTGATTTGCTTTTTCTTTCATAGAAGACACAGATTCTTTCGCAGATTCTTTGATTTCTTCTATTTTTTCATTTTGCTCTGGAGATATTTTAAATTCAGGCACCTTTAAAACGCGATCTTCTTTTTCTGGTGTTTCGTCTTTCTCTTCAGCAGAATTAATCTCTTGGATTTTTCTACGTAAGTCTTCGACAGTCCGTTCAATCGATTCAATTGGTTCTTCGATGTCTTTATTTTCTTCTGGATTTAAATTCTTATCTTCACTCATGATCTACTTTCTCCTTCTCATATTCTTTTAATTCTTCACTATAATCCCGATCTTTTCTTTCAAATGGATCTTGTTTTTGCGAAGAAGTTGCCTTGGCAAGAATCGCTTTTGCCTTTTCTAATTGTTCTTGGAAAATGACTTTTGCCTTATTTACATTTTCACCTGCAATTTCACTGGCATGATTGAGTCCACTTGAAGTCTTCGTAGATAATTCATCAATGGATTTGGTCAATTTAACTGCGGAATCCAATGGACCTTGTACCTTATCAATGCTCATCTCAATACCTTTTAAGGTTGGTTCTAAATTATGTACCGTTTTGGTAGCCTCATCAATCAGATTCCAAAGCTTACGCAATAAAATGCATAAAAATACTAATGCAACAACTCCAACAATTGGTAATAATTGCGCAGAAACACTACTTAAACTAGAAATTAAAGCATCCATAAAAAATAATCTCCTTGTTAAGGAGATTATATGATTGAATGAAAAAATTTTCAAGAATTTTGTTAGCGCTTAACTTAGGATGATTATCCCACATTTTCCTGTTTTTTTACGAGTTCTGCTAACCAATAGATATCTTTTGAAGACATAAAGAGATAGACACATGGTTTTTCTTGCGCCAATTTCTTTGCACCCTCTTCATCTTCACTCAGAATCACAGAACCTGGAATCTTCTCTTGTAAATACGTAATATCGATATCAACTCCATCTTGGGCATCATCAATACTTGTAAAATCACAAAGGTATACCGCATCTGCCTTCTGTAAAGCTTTCGCAAAATCATCCGCAAAATATAAGACACGCGATGCGCGATGTGGCTTAAAGATTGCGACAAGTTTACGGTCTGGATAGCGCAAACGTGCAGTTTCAATCGTGACACGCACTTCCGTTGGGTGATGCGCATAATCATCGATGTATACATCTTCGCCAATTTCTTCGATTACAAAGCGACGTTTGACACCTTCAAATTGGGAAAGCCCTGTTTCTAGGCTTGATGGCGATAAGCCTTCTAAAATCCCAATCCCAATTACACCTAAGCTATTTAACAATAAATGATGGCCTACAAAAGGTAATTTGAAATGTCCAAATAAGTTTCCTTGGAAGTACACATCAAATTCCATATCGCGATTACCTTCCACAACATTTGCCGCATAGATATCATCGGTTTCCTTTAATCCATACCAATAATGTGGTACGTTTTCACTAAGTTTAAGATTTCGTGCTTCTGCATCTTCCCCGCATATTACAATTCCTTTGGAAACTTGCGTTGAGAAGGATTCATACGCACTGCGATAATCTTCTTTGTTTTTGAAATAATCCACATGGTCAATATCCACGTTTGTTATGATGGCATATTCTGGATGATACGCTAAGAAATGACGACGGAATTCATCTGCTTCTAAACAGAAATACTCTGTGTCTGCTTGGATATGGCCACTACCATCTCCAATCAACCAACCCGTATTCTTTTCTGTTTTTAAGGCACTCGCAAGTAAGCCAGTTGTGGTTGTTTTTCCATGTGAGCCAGATACAGCAATGGTATGATATGGCTTAATGAATTCGCCGACAAATTCATGGTAGCGTGCACATGTACAAGTTGGATTCTTACGTGCGGCTTCTACTTCAGGGAAGTTTTCTAAAAAGGCATTGCCAATAATGACAAATGTATTGTCTTTAATGTTTGCTTCATCAAAATCATAGATGGGAATACCTCGATCACGTAGGCCTTCCTCAGTGAAGTAATGATTTTCTAAATCACTACCTGAAACAAAATGGCCTAAGTCATGCAACATGCATGCTAAAGCGGCCATTCCTGTTCCTTTTATTCCAATAAAGTAATAATCACGCATGGTGATTATAAACCATCCTTTTCGGACCCTAAGTCACTGTGATCGAAGACCATCGTTTGGTCAATGACTTTTTCTTGTCCCGTCATAATTTCATCTGAGAAAAGAGAAGTTTGTTGGGTTCCACTTCCACCTTCATTGAAGATATCCATAAATTCTTCATCACGAACTTTTAAGATATCATCGAGCGAAAATTCAGGAACTTCATCTTCCGCTACCTTACGCTCATTATTAATGGTAAGATCTTCTAATTCATTTGATTTATCTACGGTTACTTGAATGGAAGTTGGGGCAGCGGATTGGTCTTCTCCATACATTGGCGAAATGACTTTTGAAACATTCTCTTCACGCTTACCACTTGGACGTCCCGATTTGCCAGAAGTTTGGACCGCATCCATATCCTTATCATCAACCCCAAAGATTGGACTGATTACAGGTGGGAATTCATAAGAAGCTTGTTTTTTAGCTTTTTGTGCATCCACGACTGGTTCTTGTTTTGGTGCAGGTTCAACCTCATCAACGGTAATACCAATGGAAGGACGATTCTCTACAACTTCTTCGTTTACGGTTGCAGTTGGACGAGGATGCGCATGTTGAACAGAAGCATCTGTTTGGAATACAGGTGTTCCAATTTGTACGCCATCTTGTTTTTGTACAGGAACCGATTGGGTAACATCAATTCTCTGCATTGTTGGCTTATAAGCTTCTTTTTCTTCCTTCTTTGGTTGGGCCATAGGAATCTGTGTTGTTTGTGGTTCAACCTTTACATCAACCGTTTTCGCTTCTTGTTTCTTTGGCGCGACGGGTTCTTCCACATACTCCTCTTCCACGACCTCTTCTTCTTCAAATAATAAATTTTGCAGTTTCTTTAACATGTGAATCATCCTTTCCTCGTAAGAGTATTTTATTCTATATTTACGCGATTGTTAAGTTTTTAATCGTCTGGTCCATAGACCTCATCTTCTTCAAATACGTTATAGATATTAACTTGATCTTCGGAAATAGCATCATGATTGATGAACAATTCATCAATGACGCCACTCTCTGGCGCGATATTTTGAAACAGTTCTAATTTCTTTCTGACATTTGATATCGTCTTACGGTTACTAAAATCCGCTAAGATTAACTCTTTATCAACAGTTAAGGAGCGTGCAATGCGATACATTGCCCCTGCAAGATGGGGACCATTCTTTTCGGCATTGACCGCATAGAAATCCACCAAATCCGTAGAAAAGACGGTAATCTCTTGTTTTCCAAGTTCATAAATCTTTACTTCATAAGGATGCTCTTCACCTAAATGATCCTTTAGAACGCCATTATGCTTTGCAGCAGGTTCCAATCCTTTTAACCCTTCTATCTCTGCACTTCCATCAGGATAGTAACGGTTATTGATGATGGCAGGTACATTTAGATTCATAACAAATCTAGTCCCTTCGTAAGTAAAGATATTACTTGTGATATCCGAAGAAATCTTTCCAATCATCGGTTCTTTATAATACAAATAATACCGATGGTTGTAGATTGGAGCATCTGCATCTAAAAGAGACATCGCATTCAGTTTTGATTCCAGTTGTGCTTGCATGGTACTTGTAACCTTTGTACAACCACAAAGACAACTTAGCAAAAATAAAATTAGGATGGTCTTTTTCATCAAATCCTCCTTATCTATTTTAGCATAATTCCAATTATTCCACATGATTCGGCTTAGCGACGAGTTGATAAATCGGTTGCCCTAAATCCATATAACGCTGTTCATATTCCGTGATTGCATCTTCTGGATGTTCGTTTCTTCGATAGTCTACAGAAAAAGAAAGGAGTTTAAAATCCGCATCTAAAAAATAAAGAACGGAATCTTCAAAAAGATTTTTATTATCTGTCTTCATACGGATGATGCCTTCTTTGGATAATAAACGTTTATATTTTTCTAAGAAACCCGCCGAAGATAAACGACGCTTATGGGTATATTTTTTGGGCCAAGGATCTGAGAAGTTAAGATGAATCACATCGATTTCAGCTTCATCAAACCAATCTTCAAGTAGCGCTGCATCCCCTACAATCATTCGTTTTTTACCAATGTCTCCATCTTCAATGGCCTTTCGGCATGCGACAGCAGCAGCACTACGGTCTTTTTCGATTCCGACCCATCCTTCTTCTGGATACATTTTGGCCATGTTTAAAAGATAATCCCCTTTTCCAATCCCAATTTCTAGATGTAACACTTTACAATCGAGAAGTTGTTTCCATTTTCCTTTGTATTCAATTGGATTTGAAAAAGCGTAATCTTGGTGTTCTTCTAAATAAGGCTCTGCCCATTTCTTTTTGCGCATTCTCATAGGTTATTTCCTTTTAAGAAGAGGAGGTTTACGCCTCCTCTTTCTTCTTAAATACTCTTCTTTCTACTTGTCCAGAATCCTGGGATTCGTGTTTGTTTCCAAAGCTGCGTTTTGATTTTGCAGTTTTTTGTTTTTCTTCATAGCCTTCTGGCTTTGGTAAACATTCCCTTGCGGAAACTTTTACTTTACCTGTTTGTTCATCGATGTTGGTTACTTTTACTTGGATCGTATCACCTACACGCAATGCATCATTGATGTTTTCTGTACGCTCCCAAGCAATTTCCGATACATGCAATAATGCATCGGTATCCCCAAAGAGATTGACAAAGGCAAAGCTATCACGTACTTCTGTAACCTTTGCATCAAACACTTCGCCTACTTTTGCATCACGTGTCAAATCAGAAATGATTCCTAATGCTTTATTAATCATCTCGCGATTCATATGGTAAACCGCAATATGTCCATCTTCTTCGACATTAATCTTTACGCCATCGCAATCTTCAATGATTTGGTTGATGGTCTTTCCACCTGTACCAATGACATCACGAATCTTATCAACAGGAATCTGCATTACCCCAAACTTAGGTGCCCATTCAGAGACATCTTCACGTGGTGCTGCAATACATGCTTCCATGTTATCAAGGATTTCCATACGGCCTTTGTGGGCTTGCGCAAGCGCTTCACGTAAGATTTCTTGGGTGATTCCTGCTACCTTGATATCCATTTGTAAGGCGGTGATTCCTTTTCTTGTACCAGCCACTTTGAAGTCCATATCACCATAGTGATCTTCCATACCTTGAATATCCGTTAAGATAGAATAGCTATTTCCTGTGGTGATTAAACCCATCGCAACCCCTGCGACCATCGCTTTAATTGGTACACCTGCTGCCATTAAAGACATCGTACCAGCACAGATACTTGCTTGTGAACTACTACCATTGGATTCTAATACTTCCGCAACCGTACGAATGGTATATGGGAATTCTTCTTCACTTGGTAAGACTTGTTTTAGAGCACGTTCGCCAAGGGCACCGTGTCCAATTTCTCTACGACCTGGTGTTCCCATACGGCCTACTTCCCCAACGGAGAATGGTGGGAAGTTATATTGATGCATGAAGCGTTTTTCTTCAACTGTTGTTACATCATCAATAATTTGGAATTCATCCAATGCACCAAGTGTCGTCACGGATAATACTTGTGTTTCGCCACGTGTAAACATTGCTGAACCATGAACGCGTGGTAATAAATCTACTTGAGAATCCAGTGGACGAAGTTCATCTAATTTTCTTCCATCTGGACGAATCTTTTCTTCTGAAATCAAACGACGCACTTCCGCAGCTTCTACTTCTACGCCATATTCATGTGCTTGTTTGATTGCCTTTTCTTTTTCTTTCTCATCTGCCCATTCTAAGTTTTCCGCAACTTCATTTTCCATTTGGGCAATGAGTTCATCAATTTTATTGTAACGTTCGAGTTTTCCTTTGATTGAAACAGCTTCTTCAATTGCCTTTTTGCCATGCGCATCAATGTAATCTTTGATAGCAGGATTGATTTCATAAAGAACAACTTCCATCTTCTCTTTGGCACACGCAGCAACAACTTCTTCTTGGATAGCACAGAGTTCTTTAATTGCTTCGTGTCCTACAGCTAAGGCTTCTAGCATTTCTTCTTCCGAAACTTCAAGTGCACCTGCTTCAACCATATTGATTGCGTCTTTTGTACCCGCAACGGTTAATTGAATCGTGGAACGTTCACTTTCTTCTACACTTGGGTTGATGACATATTTGCCATCTACCTTACCTACGTTTACCCCTGCAATCGGACCGTTAAAAGGAATATCCGATACACACAAGGATAAGCTTGCGCCAAACATCGCAGCCATTTCGCTGCTTGCATCTGGATCTACCGACAATACGGTATTGACGACTTGTACTTCATTACGGAATCCTTCCGCAAATAAAGGACGAATTGGACGGTCAATCAAACGCGCCGTTAAGGTTGCGTGTTCGCTTGGTCTTCCTTCTCTACGCAAGAATCCACCTGGAATCTCACCTACCGCATACATTTTCTCATTGTACAAAACTGTCAATGGGAAGAAATCGGTATCCTTTGCTTCGTGACTTGCTGTTGCTGCAGAAAGCACAACGGTGTCATTGTAACGGACAATCACCGAACCTCCTGCTTGCTTTGCAATTTCACCATTTTCCACGGTGATGGTCCGGCCGTGGAAGTCCCAACTTTTAACATACTTTTCCATCTTTTTCTTCTACCTCTACTAAATATTAAACGCAAAGATTATACCATAGGAAATGCGATTGGTATAGGCAAATTCAAGAGAACATACAACAAGTGTATTCTGTTTGAAAACCGAAAAAAAAGAGGCAATTAAGCCTCTAGTTTCCATAGTCCATGGAGATTGCAGTAAGCATAGACCGCAATAGCCTTTTCTTTTTCATAGAAATCAGCTTTTGGCGCATCCCCTGGTTTGAGGTATTCTACGCGGAATCCGGTCTTTGTTTCTAAAACAATAAATTCAATGTAATGCTCTTCTGTCATTGGATGATCTACTGTACCAACATTAACCGAAATGACATTTCCATCTCTTGTAACCGCTGGTACATGTTTTTCTTGTGCAGCATCGGTTGTATTTGCTTGTAGTTCTACCATCTCTTGACCACAGCACATCGTACCACATGCAGAAGGTTTTAAAACAACGATAATTTTTCCACATTTTTCACAACGATAAATTCTTAATTGACTCATGCGAGTTGTCCTCCTTATACCTTTATTATGCGCAAATAAATCCGCAATATCAATTGGTGCTGGCTTAATCATAATTACTCCTATTCTACACTTTTCAGTGATTCAACCATTTCAATGCGCTGCAATCGCTTCCTTAAGAAAAAGTTTACCATAAACCCAAACAAGATCGTTAAGATCACGGAATACCCTAAACTCAATAAATGAATGCGTCTTCCAAAGATAATATAATCCATTTCTACTGTACGCATGATGTAATGATGCAATAAGATTCCTAATGGAATCCCTAAAAGTGCCCCTAGAATCGTTAAGATATTGTTTTCTTTAAAGATATAATCCTGTACCTCTATTTTGCGGAAACCAAGCACTTTTAAAGTAGCGATTTCTCTTTGGCGCTCACTGATATTCACATTCGTAAGATTTCCTAATACCACGAAAGCAAGGGACATCGACGAGATTAGTAAAACCCATACAATTAAATTCAAACCTTTGACCATATTTTGGAAATTGTTGATGGCAGTATCATAGTAGGAAATGGCTTGAACACTTTCCATCTCTGCTAAAGTCTTCTGGAATCCTTCTTGGTCAATCACATTTTCATTTACACGAATTAAATAATCCGTCTTTGTGAGTTTTGTGCCAAAAAGCGATTCATAGTAAGTTTGCGTTAAAAATGCATAATGATAAATATACATTTCACAGATTCCGGAAATACGTGCTTCCCGTATGATTCCGTTATTACTTTCAATTTTTAGGGAATCACCTACCTTTAAACCCATATTTTCGGATAAACGTTGACTGATGATTAAGCCGGAATCATCTAGTTGAAGTGGACGATGTCCATTGATAGTACGTAAAGTGATAAATGGTTCAATCTCTTTGTTATCATCAAATATCATCATATTGACGCTTTCATCTTTTTCATCTTCCTTACGCGCAATGCCACTATACATCGCAAAATAATTCCCATCGCCATATTCTTCCATTTGTGAAATCGAAGTAATTGCGTTTTGTTTCTCTTTTTCACTTAAATCCTTTTTAAATGTGACAATTCCGTCATACTTTAAGATTTCTTCAAATTGAAGATGCACTAAGGCAGTAATCGAATCGCGTATGCCAAAACCTGTCACCAACAAAGCACAACACCCTGCTACCCCTATGACCGTCATAATAAACCGCTTCTTATAACGGATTAAATTACGGATTGTTACTTTCCAACTAAAGGAAAACGCATTCCAAAGGAACCCTATTTTTTCTAAGAATATCTTCTTACCAATTTTGGGTGCCTTTGGCCTTAATAGTTGTGATGGGACGTCTTTCATATCACTTGCACATGCGCTCCATGTTGTCATGAGCATAATAGCTAAGAATAATATGGAAGAAACTATGATGAGGCGCCAAGGAATAATCACACGATAGCTAGGCAAAATATATAACATGCGCCATGTATGATAAATAACCGGAGGGAAAATCAAGAGTCCCAAAATTACCCCAATGAATTCTCCAAATAGCGTCGCAATTCCTGCATAATATAAATATTTTTTCGCACATTGTAATTGCGAATAACCTAAAGCACGATAAATCCCAATCTGCCCCCGTTGTTCATCTACCATACGGGTCATGGTGGTTAAGCATACTAATGCAGCAACCAGGAAAAAGAATACCGGGAAGATAGCCGCAATGGCTTCCATTTGATGAATGGTTTCGCGATAGGTTTCACTTCCATAGTGCTTGGTGCGATCTAAAACTGTCCACTCCCCTGCTTCTAATTCATCAATGTCTTGTTTTGCTTTGGTTAAATCCGCTTTGGCATCATCTAATTCTTTTTGTCCTTCTATACGTGCATCTTCCAACTCTTCTTTTGCCTTTTTAACATCTTCTCTAGCATCCAAGAGTTTTTGTTCGTTTTCAGCAACCTCTTTCCAACCATCATCAATTTCTTTTTGCGCTTCTGCGATTGCTTCATCAAGTTGTACCGATGCATTTACGGTTTGTTCATTTGCTTTTTTGATTTGTTCATTGGCTTCGGCAATTTGTTTTTTTCCATCTTCTAGTTGTAAAAGTGTGTTTTCTAATTCTTGCTTCTCTGCTAATAATTGTTCTTTTTGTGCTTGGTAGGAAGCAATATTTTGATCAAGATTACTTTCATCAATGCCTTTTTCTTTTAACGAATCTAATATACCTTGTTTGATTGCCTGTAACTGGGCTTCTTGGGCTTGTGAATTGGTGATAGTTTCTTGTATGGCAAAACGCAATTCTTGTAGCGTTTGTAAGGATTGCCATTGCATTTGTTCTATCAATACTTTTAATGCTTCATTTTGTTCTACCAATATGGCTATCGGAGTTTCAGCTGGAAAATCCTTTAAGGATTCTTGTATCGCATTGAGATTAGCTTGTAGTTCTTGTAGTTTCGTAATTCCTTCATTTAGTTCGATTAAGCCTTGTTTTGCTTGCTGCAATTGGGCAATTCCTTCTTCTAATTGTTTTGTCCCTTCTTCTATTTGCGCGATGCCTGCATTAATTTCTGGAATGCGTGCGAGTCCTTCTTCCAGTTCTTTTTCTTTTTCCTTTAGCTTTTCATAACCTTCCGTGATTTCTTTACGGGCACGGTTAATCTCATCCTGGCCATTAATATATTCACGGTCTAGTTTCTCTTTTGCTTCCACTAAATCTTTTTTTGCTTGGGCAATTTCGTTTTCTCCATCTAGGATTTCTTGCTCCGCATCTGTAATCTTTTTTTCTGCATCTAAGATTTCTTCGTCGAATTCCTTTTTTCCATCCTCATATTCTTTTAAGCCATCTTCATACTCTTCTAATGCTTCCTTTAAGATTTCTTCTCTTCGATGTGTAGCTTGACTTGTGGCTAGTCCTTCAATCTCTTTTGCGACTTCTTTCCCATAATCAACATATTGATCTGAAAAAGCTGGATAAGCATCTGCTTCCTTTAGTACCACATTAATTTCTGTCATGTAGTCAATCGTAAAGACCTCATCTTTTACATAAAGGTAGGTTTCTAGATAACGATTGCTTAAGGTACTATTTTCTTTCGTTTCATTTAAATAAAGCGGGGTATCAATTAAACCAACGACAGTAAAAGTGTCATTATCTAACCAATCTTCTAAATCATTTTCGGGTCGAGAAAGCGTAACCGTATCCCCAACCACAAAGCGTTGCATAATTGAATTCCCTGCTTCCGCAAGGGCTTCTCTATTATTTTCAGGTAAACGACCTTCCCGTAATGCGAAGTGATTGATTTGTTGTTGAGGGGAATAGGCATGTACACGGGCAATGCTTACCTCACGCTCTGTTTTCGCTAAGACATCCACAAATTTTGTTCCTTCTGCATTTTTCACAGCAGGTAGTGCTTTAATAGCTGTTACATCTTCTTCATCAAAGCCATAATTTGCATAAACAGTAATGTCTTTTAAATCCGTCTCTTTTTGGTATTCCCCTACGCTATAAGCCATGATTGGGCTTGTAGCACTAACCCCAACATAAAAAGAAACACCTAAGGCTACAATTAAAAGTAAGGTTAAAAATCGTCCTTTTGAATTGCCGATTAAACGAATTAAATCCTTTCTTGCAGTCTTAGGCATATCACCACTCTATTAAATCAATATCCATTGGTGCTTCATTATAAGTTTCTTCTACAATCTTTCCACTCTTCATACGGAACACGCGATCTCCCATCGGACATAGCGCTAAGTTATGCGTAATAATTAAGACGGTCATGTGATACAGTTTTGAAGTTTCTTGTAATAACTTCAATATCTGCTTACCAGTAACATAATCAAGCGCTCCCGTAGGCTCATCGCATAATAACAATTTAGGGTTTTTTGCTAATGCACGCGCAATCGCTACACGCTGTTGTTCTCCGCCAGATAATTGGGAAGGAAAATTCTCAATGCGATCTTCTAACCCAACCCGCTTTAAGACTTCTAATGAATCCAATGGATTCTCACAAATCTCGGTAGCGAGTTCAACATTTTCAATCGACGTTAAGTTTTGTACTAAGTTATAAAATTGAAATACAAATCCAATATCAAAACGTCGATAATCCGTTAATTCATTTTCATTAAATTGGCTCACATGTTTGCCATCCACGATTAAATCCCCACGGGTAACGGTATCCATTCCACCTAAAAGATTTAAAAGTGTACTTTTGCCAGCTCCAGAAGCACCTGCAATGATAACCACTTCTCCTTTTTCAATATTTAAACTTACCCCATCCAAAGCATGGATTTCCATTTCGCCAACGCGGTAAATTTTATGGACATCTCTTAGTTCGATATAACTCATATTTCATATTAAAACATGTTTTAATGCAAAGGAAAAGCCAGCAATGCTGGCCCTGTTTGTTTATTTTCTTAAACCTAGTTTTTTGACAAGATCACGATAGCGGTTTACATCGTTTTTCTTCAAATATTCAAGCATTTGTCTACGACGACCTACCATCTTCATCAAACCACGTGAACTAGAATAATCTTGTTTGTGTTGTTTGAGATGTTCTGTTAAGCGATTGATTTGTTCGGTAAGAATCGCAACTTGAACTTCGACAGAACCTGTGTCCTTGTCTTTTCTTCCATACTCTTTAATGAGCTTTTCTTTGACTTCTTTTTCTAACATAATTCCTCCTGTTTTAAAGTCCTTTCTGTCCGAGAACGGCGTTGAGGATACGCACTTCCCAGGCACAAAGCATGATTATCATAGCACTCTTATCTATCCCTTTCAAGAAAAAATATCCAATGCGCGAATTTCCTATAAGAATGCTATACTACTATATAGAGAATATAGAGGGATAATTATGTTTAAAAATTTTAACAAGCTCGAAAAAGCATGGATTTACTACGACATTGGGAATTCTGCATTTACAATGATGGTTTCAACCATTATTCCCTTATGGTTTAACACCTTAGCAGATGCAGCAAACCTAACCGACGCACAATACCTAGCGTATTGGAGTTATGGCACAAGTGTCGCAACCATCTTGATTGCGATTCTTGGTCCTGTATTGGGCACCATTTCCGATAACAAAGGCTTTAAAAAGCCAATGTTTCAAACCGCATTAATCATTGGGGTTGTTGGCTGTATCATTTTAGGTATTGCACCAAACTGGATTCTTTATTTAATTACTTATGTCATTGCAAAAGTCGCTTACCAAGCAAGTTTAGTCTTCTATGACTCCATGTTGCCTGATGTTACTACGCCAGAGAGAATGGACTTAGTCTCTTCACAAGGATATGCATGGGGCTATATTGGTAGCTGTATTCCATTTACCATTGCCCTTGCCTTCTATGCACTAGGTATGTTCAATATCCTTCCTATGAAGATCTGTATCACCATTGACTTTATTGTCATTGCGATTTGGTGGTTACTAGTAACACGTCCATTATTAAAGAATTATAAACAAGTCTACTATGTAGAAAACGCACGCGATACAATTGGAGAAAGCTTCCATCGTTTAAAAGAAACCGTTACCCATTTAGTAAAGAATGATAAGAAAGTATTCTATTTCTTACTTGCCTTCTTCTTCTATATCGATGGCGTTTATACCATTATTGATGAAGCGGTTGCGATTGGTAGATCCTTTGGCTTTAACGATATGGTATTACTTGTCATCTTATTACTCACACAAGTTGTCGCCTTTGCCTTTGCGACTTTATTTGGAAAACTATCTGAAAAATATCATTCTGTTTTCTTAATTCGCATCTGTATTGGTGGTTATCTATTTGTCGCTTTATTTGCCCTAACGATGCAACATGTATGGCAATTTGGGGTTATGGCATTTGTAGTTGGTATGTTCCAAGGCGCAATCCAAGCCTTATCTCGTTCTTACTTTGCACAAATTATTCCACCTGATAATTCCGGTGAATACTTTGGACTCTATGATATTTGTGGTAAAGGTGCTGCCTTTATGGGTACGATGATGGTTGGTTTAACCGTACAAATCACAAAGAGTGTCAATATTGCGGTTGCAACATTAAGTATCTTATTTGTCTTAGGTTTCATTTTCTTAAATAAATCGGAACGTATTTCGAAAAATGAATACCATGTAAAAGCACATCAAGATTAATCCAGCAAACGTACGAGAATCGTATTTAAAATCGGAAGGCCCTCTTTGGTGCAACGTAAATAATCCTGATTCCTTTCAAGTAAGCCTTCATGGATTAAGTCGTTGATTCTTTCACCAAATAAGCTTTGTATATCGGTTTGTTCAAAAGAAGGAAGATAAATTCCTTCTTTTTTTCGTAAGCCCATCATAAAAGCATTAAAGGTTTGTTCTTCTTTACTTTCTTCAATAGAAGTGCACGCAAGCGGATTTTTTAAATAAGCATTTAAAACACTTGGTTTATCATAACGAATATTATTTTCTTTTCCACTTGCCCCACAGCCTAAGCCATAAAAATCTTCATAATTCCAATAACATAAATTGTGTTTTGATTCATAACCAGGAAGAGAAAAATTAGAAATTTCATATTGTTGATAACCATATTGTGGTAATAATTCTAAGATTTTAAAATACATGTCGGCTTCTAAGTCTTCCTCTAAAGGCTTAACTCCTTTTTTTCCAAACACCGTATTTTCTTCAATCGTTAAACTATAAATCGAAATGTGTGTTGGCTCTAGTTTGATTGCCTCATGTACGCTAGCTACTAAATCTTCCATTGTTTGCTTTGGCAAAGAATACATCAAATCCAAAGAGATATTTGTAAAACCGACCTCTTTCAATAAACGCATGGCTTGTTTTGTCTGTTCAAAGGTATGCGTTCGTCCAATTTCTTTTAATAATGCATCGTTACTTGTCTGCATTCCCATACTGATGCGATTGATGCCATGGCGAAGAAAGCATTCCACTTTTTCTTTTGTGATTGATTCTGGATTTACTTCAATTGTATATTCTTCAATTTCTTTTATATGGGAATCAAATAAGGATAAGAAAGCCTCTAATGTATCCACATCTAAAGCGCTTGGCGTACCTCCCCCGATATAGATTGTCTTCAAATCATGGGCTATCTTTTTTTCTTCATATTCCCTTTTTAATGCTGAAAGCCAATCTTGGATGGTTTTTGGATTCGTTAAAACATGTGAAAAGTCACAATAAAAACAAATATGATTACAAAACGGGACATGTACATATAACGATAAAGGGTGTTTATTTTTTGTCATCATTCATAGATAAAACAGCCATGAATGCTTCTTGCGGGATGACAACAGAACCCACAGCCTTCATCCGTTTCTTTCCTTCTTTTTGTTTTTCTAATAATTTCTTTTTACGTGTAATATCGCCACCATAGCATTTCGCTAAGACATTTTTACGTAATGATTTGATATTGGTACGCGCAATGACTTTCCCACCAATAGCGGCTTGGACAGGAATTTCAAATTGTTGCTTAGGAATGAGTTCCTTTAAACGTACGGTGATTTCATTACCACGTTGATATGATTCAGAGCGATGAATAATCACACTGAGCGCATCCACTGGTTCCCCATTCAAAAGAATATCCATACGCACTAAGTCTTCTTTTCGATAACCAATGAGCTCATAATCCAAAGAAGCATACCCCTTTGAACAGGATTTTAAACGATCAAAGAAGTCAAAAATGATTTCAGATAATGGCAATTCATAGACAATCATATTTCGGCCATTATCAATGACTTCCATACTTTGATAGATGCCACGCTTATTCTGACAAAGCTCCATAACTGCTCCAATATAAGAATCTGGCACCATAATCTCCGCTTTTACATAAGGTTCTTCAATTTGTTTAATCTTGACCGCTTCCGGTAATTTTGCGGGGTTATCAATTTCAATCATGGAACCATCTGTTAAATAAACATGGTAGATAACCGATGGTGCAGTCGCAATTAGATCGAGATTATATTCTCTTTCTAGACGCTCTTGAATAACATCCATATGCAATAAACCTAAGAAACCACAACGGAAGCCAAACCCTAAGGCTTGTGAGGTTTCTGGCTCATATTGTAAAGAAGCATCATTTAATTGTAATTTATCCAAAGCTTCATGAAGGTCTTCATAACGCGCCGCATCACTTGGATATAAACCACAATAAACCATTGGGTTAAGCTTTCGATAACCTTCTAGTGGTGCCGATGCAGGATTTTTAACACTTGTTACGGTATCCCCAACCGAAACATCTTGAATTGATTTTATGGAAGCCGCAAACCATCCGACATCCCCACATTGTAAAGTTTTAACAGGTACTTCTCTTGGATTTCGTATCCCTGCTTCTAAGACTTCGTATTTAGCTCCAGTTGCCATAAATTGGATTTCATCCCCAACCGAGAGTTTACCTTCTCGTATGCGCACAAGTGCTATGACACCACGATATGAATCATAAAAAGAATCAAACACAAGTGCTTGGAGTGGTTTTTTTTCATCACCATTTGGGGCAGGAATTTTAGTTACGATTTGTTCTAAAACTTCATCCACATTAACGCCAGTCCTAGCACTAATTAATGGCGCATCGGAACAATCTAAGCCAATGATATTTTCAATTTCCTTTTTTACTTCTTCTGGACGTGCATTGGTCATATCACACTTATTAATGACAGGAATGATTTCTAAGTCATTATCTAAAGCGAGATACGTATTCGCTAAAGTTTGTGCTTGGACACCTTGGGTCGCATCCACAACTAAAATAGCCCCCTCACACGCTGCTAAAGAGCGAGAAACTTCATAAGTAAAGTCGACATGCCCTGGGGTATCAATGAGATTGAAGATATACTCTTCCCCATTTTTACTTTTATACTTCAGTTGCACAGCATTTAGCTTAATCGTAATGCCACGTTCTCTCTCTAAATCCATTTCATCTAGGATTTGGGTTTTCATATCCCGTTGTTGAATCGTTTCCGTCATCTCTAAAATACGATCCGCTAACGTAGACTTTCCGTGATCGATATGTGCAATAATACAAAAATTTCGAATATGTTTTTGATCCATGTTATGCAAATACTTTCCCTACTAAATTACGACCAGCACCATTCATGAAATCTTTTGCCGCCATTTTTTGTTTTCCTTCTGGTTGAAGGACATCTACATATAAATAACCACCGCGTAACGCAATCTTTAAAGACTCCTCTTCTAATCCCACTACGAAGCCTGGTTCAAAGGTATTTTCTTCTAAAACAAGATGTGATTCATAGAACTTGATGCGTTTTCCTTCAATCATACCGTATGCGACAGGCCAATCGAGTAATGCACGAATATGGTTATATGCCTCTTGTGCCGATTCAAGTGAAAAATGTACTTGCTCTTCTTCTTTTGAAATATTGCGCGCAATCACAACGCCTTCTTCATCTTGTTCTACACCAGGTAGTTCTCCTTTTAAATAAAGTGGTAATTGTTCTTTTAATAATTGTGAAGCAACTGCTTCCAATTTCACATTAAGCGAACTCGTTGTATCATTTGGTGCAATTGGAACGATTGTCTTTGCGTATACCTTCCCGGCATCCATCGCTTTTACCATTTCCATTAAACAAACACCCGTTTCTTTATCCCCTGCCCAAACGGCACGATGAACCGGTGCGCCACCACGATATTTTGGCAATAAACTTGGATGGATGTTTAAACAGCCATATTTTGGGTATTGTAATACTTCTTCTGGAATCATTTGTCCATAAGCACACGTGATAATTAAATCTGGTTCATACGCTAAAACCGACGCATATTCTTCTTTTAGCTTATTGGGTTGCACAACAGGAATACCCAACTCATCTGCTAAGGCATGAATTGGGGTTTTCTCAATGATGTGTTTACGGCCAACGGGTTTATCTGGCTGCGAAACAACCGCAACTAAGTTGTATTTTTCATCATATAACGTTTGCAAAATCGGACATGCAAATTCAGGGGTTCCTATAAATAAAACTCTTATGTTTTCCATTCTCTTTCTCCTAGTTCATTATTATAGCCTAGTTTCGTTGCATTTTGAGCACAGCTTTGTTATAATTCTATCGCTGTCGAAAAGAGGAGGTGTAAGCATGGCTAATATTAAATCTCAAAAAAAGCGCGCTTTTACAAATCAAAAAAGACAAGTTAGAAATCTTGGCAAAAAGACATTGGTTAAATCTGCAATTAAAAACGTGTTAACTGCAGTTGAAGCGAATGACTTAGAAGCTGCTAAGAAAGCATATGATAAAGCTAACTCTGTTTTAGATAAAGCGATTACGAGTGGTATTAAGAAAAAGAACTATGTTGCTCGTCAAAAGTCACGTTTAGCTAAAGCAGTTAATTCATTACAAAAATAATTCCGACGAGTCGGAATTATTTTTTATATTTTTCATAAGATTTCATCAACTGTTTCGTTTCTTTTTGTTTGATGGGATCTTTTTGTTTTTTTAGAATTCCATCCAGCTTTTCCCACTGATATCGACAATATTCTTTAAAGAGTAAAGACTTTTTATCTATAAGGGAAGGCCCCAATAAAATCTCTTCCTCCTTTAACTTTGGTCCTTTTTGGGATGTAAATCCAATACAGATATAGTATTTATGATTATCATAGGCAATTTCTTCATCTAATATACGCCATCCTTCTTCACTGATTAGCTCTCTTAGTTTGGGAACATCTTGATTAATCTGAACTAAGAGATAATCAAAATCGGATAGACGCTCTTTTGCCTCTAATAGAATATCACGGGCAGTAAAATAGCCCATTCCAGCTAATACTGCGCAATTGGCATCAAGTGGGACCTTTTGGAACCCATCTGATAATAGTGGAATAATTGATTCTTCTAAGCCTTCCTTTTGGATATGCTCAATGGCTTGATTGAGTGGACCTTGTTTGTTGTCACATGCGTATACTTTTTTAGCCCACTTTTTTTGCATTAAAAAGATGGGCAGATATCCATGATCTGTACCGATATCTGCCACAATCTTCCCCTTTGGTAACATGTTTGCGATTGTTTCTAATCTTTTATCCATCTTATTTATCAAAGAAATCTTTTAATCGTTTAGAACGTGTAGGATGTTTTAGCTTACGCAATGCTTTTGCTTCAATTTGACGAATACGCTCTCTTGTTACGTTGAACTCTTTACCTACTTCTTCTAGTGTACGGGTTCTACCATCATATAAGCCAAAGCGCAAACGTAATACTTTTTCTTCACGCTCCGTTAAACCACTTAAGACCGCATTGATTTCGTCCTTTAATAGTTGGTTATTCGCATATTGGTCTGGACTCATTGCATCCTTATCTTCAATGAAGTCACCTAAATGGGAATCATCTTCTTCGCCAATTGGTGTTTCTAAGGAAACTGGTTCTAACGCAATCTTTTGAATATCACGTACTTTCTCAGGTGAAATACCTTCCATCTTCGCACTAATTTCTTCTGCTGTTGGATCACGACCTAATTCTTGGACTAATTGTCTTTGAATACGTGTTAATTTGTTGATTGTTTCAACCATATGGACTGGAATACGAATCGTACGTGCTTGGTCTGCAATGGCACGAGTGATTGCTTGACGAATCCACCATGTCGCATACGTACTAAACTTAAAGCCTTTGGTATAGTCAAACTTTTCAACTGCTTTTACGAGACCCATATTTCCTTCTTGAATCAAATCCAAGAACAACATCCCTCTACCCACATACTTTTTCGCAATCGATACAACTAGACGCAAGTTACTAGAAATTAAGATGTTTTTCGCCTCTTCATCGCCTTCTTCAATTCGCTTTGCGATTGCTGTTTCATCATCTGCTTTTAAAAGTGGTACACGACCAATCTCTTTTAAGTACATCTTAACGGGATCATTTAATTGGATGCTTGCGTTTTTTTCAAGGTAAGGGCTTGCTTCAGAAGTATCTTCCCCCTTTTCATCATCCAATAAATCGATATCTTCATCGTCTAAGTCTTCAATATCCTCATCTTCTGAAATACGAATGTTTTCTGCATCAAACCATGTATAAAGTGCATCCATTTCATCATCAGGTAAGTCTAAATGCTCTAAGGCATTCATGACATCTTTTTGATAGAGAACTTTATCACTCGCATAGACGTTCTTAAAATCAACCTTTAATTCTTCTAAGGTCTTTAATTCTTTATGGCTACCATCGCGTTTATAAATATCAATGGCAGTGCGTTTCCGATCTTCCCCTTTATATTCTTCTTGCACCACAACTGGTGTTTCTTTTAGAGAAGTTTCAACTTCTGCATAGATCTTTTTAAGTTGCTCTTCGGTTAATGGTGTCTTTTTCGCAACTTTCTTTTCTGCTAATTGAAGGCCTTTTTCTCTTTTTTCGTTGTGATAGGCTAATGTATGCGCTAATGAAGCTGGTAATTGATCCTCAAAACTCGCTTCCATACGCATCGCAACAACCTTCCGCAATGCTTGTAATCTTCCTTTTGGGCTTCCATATAGGACTACTTCTTCCTTTTTGTTAGTTGCTGTTTTCTTCATCAATATACCTCCTCAATTCTGTTAAACATTCATGGTATTTCGATAACACAAGTTGTTGTGTTACTTCATTTAAGTTTTGTTCTAGTTGCTTCTTATACCCTTCTGCTTCCATACTTTTCGCATAAAGGTTCACCTTCCGTGCTAACCCTTTCATTAATTCTTCGGAATAAACCGTATAAGATGGTTCTGTGCTGAGTTTAGCGATTAAGGTTTTAATCTCTTCCTTATTGGTGCTATCCATTAACTCCGAAGCGGATATGACATCATGTGTCCGATAAGCATCCACAATCATCATGGCTAGTTCTTGCCGTGTTTCATCATTTAAGAAACCTAAGTTTTCTTCAAAATAATGTGCCGCTTCAGGATTCTCTAACATGCACTGCAACAATAATTCTTCTGCTTCTTTCGTCCCATTTGGTAATGCCACCGTTGTCTTTTTCAAGTGCTTTGCTTGTGGCACTTCATTTTTGGGCGTAAATGCGAGGTTGAATCCACTAATCTTTGATAATTGTTCCGTAAAGTATTGGCGGTCCATATCATCTTCTAATTGATTGATTTCCTCTAATACTTTTTGGACAAATTCTTTTTTCTCTCCATAGTTATCCATATTGACATGACGTTGGAAGTAACGTAAGACAAACTCCATCCATGTCTCATTTTTAGATAACCACGCTAGAAAGGCATCTTTTCCTTCTTCCCGTATCAATTCATCGGGGTCTTTTTCACTTGTATTCTTGATGATTTTGACATCTAGGCCTATAGAACGCGCCATTTTCGCTGCTTTATAGGTCGCTCTTTGTCCAGCATCGTCGCCATCATAACAGAAGATAACCGTGGGTGCTAAGGTCTTTAATAAGTGAATTTGTTGTTTTGTGCATGCGGTGCCAAGTGTACATACACAGTTTTCAATGCCTGCTTTTGCAAAAGCGATGACATCTGTTACGCCTTCACAAACATAGACACACCGTTCTTTCCGTGCTTCATTTCTTGCGCGATGGTAGTTATATACAATATTGCCTTTTTCAAAGAGTTCCGTTTCATTTGTGTTGATATACTTTGAGGCATTATTGGGATTGATGCTCCGCGCCGAGAATCCAATTGGATTTCCATAGGTATCATGGATGGGAAAGCTTATCCGGTCATAGAAGACATCATGGAGTCCATCTTCACTAATACGCACAAGGTTACAAGCAACCAAATCCTTATCCTCATACCCTTTTGCCTTTAGAAATTGATAGAGCTTATCTGCCTTTGGATTATATCCAATTTGGAATTTTTCACGAATGGTTTGGTCTAAGCCACGTTTTTCTAAGTATTCTTTCTGCTCGATTGCTTCACTTGAGTTTAGCTCATACATCATGTATTTAATGGCTTCATTAAGGATTTGATAGAGCTTTTCCTTCCGTGGATCTTTTTTTATCGCTGGACCTGCCTCTTTGATATCCAGTGGATATCCAACGAGCGAAGCAACCCGCCCTACCGCTTCTGGAAAAGAAATCTTTTCATAATTCTGCACAAAGGAGAAGACATTTCCTCCGGCATTACAGACGAAACATTTATAAATCTGTTTATCGGGTGAAATCGACATCGATGGGGAATGGTCATCATGAAATGGACAAAGTGCCACATAGCTTTTCCCTTTCTTTTGAACGGGAAGATAATGTCCTATGATATCCACGATGTCCGCTTTTTGACGTACCGCATTGATGTCTTCTTCACGTATGCTTGGCATAATCCTCTTTATTAAAAACGAATGGCTTCTAAAATCTTTGTTCGAATCTCTTCTAATGTTAAGCGTTCTTGTTGCATCGTATCACGGTCACGAATAGTAAAGGTATGATCGACTAAGGATTGTTCATCTACCGTAATGCAGTAAGGTGTACCAATCTCATCTTGTCTACGATACCGTTTTCCAATGGACCCTGATTCATCATATTCCGTAATAAAGTCTACGGATAATTCTTTACGAATTTGTTTTGCTAAATCGCGATAATCCTTATGGAGTGGGAAAACTGCTGCTTTTACAGGTGCTAAGATTGGGCTAAAGCGCATGACAACACGCTTATCCCCTTTATCCAATTCTTCTTCATCATAAGCATCCGTAAAGAACATAAAGAATAAACGTTCTACCCCTACTGCTGGTTCTACAACATAAGGAATATAGACTTCATTCGTCACTGGATCACGATAAGACATATCCTTACCAGAAGCATTTTGGTGTTGCGTTAAATCATAATCGGTACGATCCGCAATCCCCCAAAGTTCACCCCATCCCCATGGGAATTTGTATTCAATATCGGTTGTTCCTTTCGAATAGAAACTCAATTCTTCTTTTGTATGGTCACGGAAACGTAAATTCTCAGGATTTCCTCCTAAAGAAACGATCCAATCCATACAGAATTGACGCCAATATGGGAACCATTCGTCATCTTCTCCAGGTTTACAGAAGAATTCCAATTCCATCTGTTCGAATTCACGTGTACGGAAGATAAAGTTCCCTGGTGTAATTTCATTACGGAATGATTTTCCAATTTGTCCAATCCCAAACGGGAGTTTCTTACGATAAGCACGTTGTACATTCTTAAAGTCCACAAACATACCTTGTGCTGTCTCAGGACGTAAATAAATTGTATTTTTCGCATCTTCCAAAGTGCCTTGGAAGGTTTTAAACATCAAATTGAATTGACGAATCGGTGTGAAATCATGGGATCCACAATCAGGACAAGCAATCTTGTTTTCCTTAATATAAGCTTCCATTTGCTCGTTGGACCAGCCTTCTCCTGTCTCTTTTCCATGGGAGAATTCTTCAATTAAGTGGTCCGCACGGTGTCTTGTTTTACAATTACGACAATCCATCAAAGGATCGGAAAAGCTCTTTAAATGACCAGAAGCTTCCCAAACTTTTGGATTCATTAGAATGGCGGCTTGAATTTCCACATTATTTGGATCTTCTTGAATAAATTTCTTTTGCCAGGCTTTTTTGATCGCATCTTTTAAAGCAACCCCATAAGGCCCAAAATCCCATGTATTACTTAAACCACCATAAATTTCAGAACCTTGAAAGACAAAACCAGTATTCTTAGCATGCGAAACGATTAAATCAAACGTTTTTTCCATAAAAAAGCCCCTTTCATGCATATAAAGCCTTAGCAGTATAGCAGATAAAAAGGGCTCATTCAATGGTTAAAAGCCGTTTATAGAACGGAAAAGCACGAATTTTAATCCCGAAAAAGGTCTCTAAGAAGTCCACGAATAATTGGATGTCATGCATGCAGTTATCCACGAGTTCGAGGACAATGGAATAATGTTCCAATTTTGCTTTTGTTAGAAGACGAAATTGCTTTAATTGTTCGGGTGTATAACGTGTTGCTTGGGTAGATGGTAAGCACCTTTCACAAACAAATCCCCCATCCGCCACACTAATTCCGACTACTTTTGTCGAACCACAGATGACACATTCATCTACATTCGGTGAAACCCCACCTAAACTTGCTACTTCACTTAAGAATAAGGCTAAAACAAGTTGACTATTGGTTTCGGTTTCAAGCATGGTTAAACCTTGATCTAGTAGATCATATAATCGTTGAGCCAAACCATAATCATCACTTTGATAAGTAAAAACATCTGCGATTTCACTCAATATTGCGGCAATACTAGAACGCATTAAATCTTCATGAAGCCCACGATGTAATTGAATGGTGGTTGCACTTTTCAACCGAAAGATGGTCTTGCCTTCTTTATAGTCAAATAAAAACTCACTTTTTGTATAAGGCAAAATGTTCATCGCATTTTTACTTGTGATTTTTCGAGCTCCACTAGCCACAAAAGAGACCTTTCCATATTCTCTTGTCAAAACACTCAGCAATACGGAATGGTCTTTATAATCACTTTGTTTTAGTATGATTCCGGTTACTTTATCATTCATCGATGAAACCATACCCATATTCTGTAATCTTTTTATCTTTGTTGCGCCATTCTTCTTCAACACGTACAAAGATTTCTAGATAAACTTTTCGACCTAATATTTGTTCCATATCTTCACGTGCTAAGGTCGCAATACGTTTTAACATCGTCCCATTTTTTCCAATGATAATTCCCTTTTGCCCTTGACGTTCCACTAAAATGACAGCTTGGATATAAGCAGCATTCTTTTTAAACTCTTTATTCTCAATGTATACAGCAGTCGCATGAGGCACTTCTTCATTTGTCGCAAGTAATACTTTTTCTCTTATTAATTCTGCCAACATGAAGTTTTCTGGTTCATCTGTAATCATATCGGTTGGATAGAGTGGTTCTTGTTCTGGTAAATACTTTTCGGTTGTCTTAATGAGATCTTTAAAACGACTTTGTTTTAATGCTGAAATAGGAAAGTATTCCGCAAAAGGAAAACGCTGTTTCCAATCATTCAATAGTTGAATAATCTTTTCTTTTTCAACGCGATCCATTTTATTAAGTATTAAAAATACTGGAACTTTTACATTTTCAATGACTTGTAAAAGATAGGCATCTCCACTTGAAAATGGAACACTTCCATCTACGACTAAATACACAACATCCACTCCATGCAATACGGTTGTCGCCTGTTTATTCATACGTGCACCCAATCGGTGTTGTGGTTTATGAATCCCTGGCGTATCAGTGAAAATAATTTGTGAATTTTCCGAATTGAAAATACCACGTATCTCACTGCGGGTGGTTTGTGGTTTATTACTGACAATCGCAATTTTATCTTTAATCAATGCATTCATCAGTGTGCTTTTTCCAGCATTGGGTCTTCCCACCAATGCGACAAAGCCACACTTCATCGAATCACATCTTCCATATCAAACGACATTGGTAAAAGTTCTGCCATAGTGACATCTTGTTCTTCTTTGCCATTGGATAAATAAATTGGTGTATCTTTCGTGAGTAATTCACTTAATACTTGGCGACAAATGCCACATGGTGCAGCAATGCGATCTCCATCACTTACAATTGCGAGCGCTTCAATATCATTTTTACGATAGCCTTCTGAATACGCCGCAAATACTGCACTACGCTCTGCACAGTTCGTGCCGCCAAAAGAAGCATTTTCTATATTTGCCCCATGAAAAATCTTTCCATCTTTTAAGAGAATACATGCGCCAACATGATAATTTGAATAAGGTGCATATGCATTTTCCATTGCTTTAAAAGCTTCCTTTATCAATTCTTGTTTTTCCATAATTCCTCCTATATATGTCTTAGCAATATGATGATTGCTAGAACAAGTGCCATAAGTGAAGCAATTAATACGCTTCCAGCTGATAAATCTTTAATCGCGCGAATCTTTTCATTTTGCTCTAAAGAATACAAATCACATAACTTTTCAACACAGGTATTAAACACCTCTGCAACAAGTACCATACCAATCGCAATTAAGACAAAGCACCATTCCTGAAATTCAAGATGCAAAATGATACCCGCAAGTATGGTCAAGCAAGCAAGAACCCATTGTAAGCGAATGGCAGGATGTTGAAAGCCATCCAATAATCCTTTTATTGCGGGCGCAAACTTTTTTATCATTTGCGTTTCACCACTGGATCTAAGATCTTCTTTTGTAACGCAATCATCTCTGCTTCCTCTTTTTCATTCATATGGTCATACCCTAAGCAATGCAATAATCCATGCACAAATAAGAAACAAACTTCCCTACGAAAGGAATGGCCATATTCTTTTGCTTGTCGCTTTGCATAATCAATATTGATAAAAATATCACCTAAATCGGAAGGATCATTGAACTCCTCTTCATCTTGAATCGCAAAACTAATCACATCCGTTGGTCGATCCATGCCACGATACATCAAATTGATTTTGTGAATGGTTACGGAGCGCACAAAAGTAACAGATATCTCACTGTCCTTTGAAAAATGTAATAAAGCTTGTGTACGCATAAAAAGATCCATAAAATCTTTTTCGTACAATTTCATAACCTGGTTGGTTCGATTTAATATCGTAATATTCATGTGTCTTAATTATAGCATTAAAAAAATGAGCAATGGTTATTTCCCATTGCCCACTTTGCTGTAACATTCAATAATCTTTTGGACGAGTGGATGCCGTACGACATCATCACTGGTTAATTCCATAATCTTAATCGAATCAAGATTTCTTAATACTTCAACCGCATCGACAAGTCCACTCTTATCGCCAACCTTTAAATCCATTTGCGTAACGTCACCTGTAATCACCATCTTTGAATGATACCCCAAACGTGTTAGGAACATTTTCATTTGGGCAGGTGTTGTATTTTGCGCTTCATCTAAGATGACAAAACTATCATCCAATGTACGCCCACGCATATAAGCTAATGGGGCAATTTCAATTGTTCCTTTTTCAATTAGTTTTTCGGTTTGCTCCACTCCAAGCATATCATGCAAAGCATCATATAAAGGCGTCAAATAAGGATCTACCTTTTCTTTCATATCACCAGGCAAGAAACCCAAGTTCTCTCCTGCTTCTACTGCTGGACGCGTTAATACAATTCGTTTCACATCGCCATTTTTCAAAGCAGCAACTGCCTTAATGACCGCTAAGAATGTTTTCCCTGTACCAGCAGGTCCAATCGCAAAAACAATTGCGTAATCGTCCATGGCCTTCACAAAGTCTAGTTGGCCTTTTGTTTTAGGAGAAATGGCTTTGCCAGTCAATGTGCGACTGATAATCATCTTACTGAATTCATCAAAATTAACTTTTTCACTTTTTGCAACCAAGCGACAAGCATATGTGACATCTTGCTCCGTGACGGGTTGATTCTTTTTTGCTAATTCAAAAAGAGCCATTAAGACTTCTTGAATTTGATTCGCAACCGTCTCATCACAGTCTTTGATTGTAAATGTGTTTTCACGGAAGGAAATCTCTTTTGCAAAGCACTGTGAAAGAGCTCGCAAGTTTCGATCTTCACTACCAATCAACATCATTGCCTGTAAGCTCGTCATATCATCAAATTTAATTGTTCTCGTCTTTTCCGTAAGCTTTCCTCCTCGTCTCTAGAAAAAAGACGGCTACTGAAATGCCGTCTTTCATTATTTATTACGTTTTCTTGCTTTACGAGCTGCTTCGCTCTTTAATTTACGTTTCACTCCAGGTTTGACATAGTATTCTCTCTTGCGTGCTTCAGCAAGGGTTCCATTTCTTGATACCTGACGTTTAAAACGACGAAGTGCATCATCGAGATTTTCGTTATCTTTTACTACAACGCGCGCCATTTCTTTCCCCCCTTTCTGAAGAACATAAATAATTTTATCAAACGTATTCTTAAAAAGCAATCAATACTGCGTGATTCTACTTAATTAAATCAACGCCACGACTTGTGCCAATTCGCTCAGCACCTGCTTCAATCATCGCCGCAAAGTCATCTTGGTTTCGTACGCCACCAGCGGCTTTTACTTTTGCCTTATCTCCAACGGTATCTTTCATTAACTTCACATCTTCTACCGTTGCGCCTGCTGTTGAAAAGCCCGTACTTGTTTTCACAAAATCAGCACCTGCAGCTACGCTATCCTTACATGCACGTACTTTTTCTTCCTCTGTAAGTAAGCAAGTTTCAATAATGACCTTTAAGATATGGTCGCCAATTGCTTCTTTAATTTGACGTATTTCATTCGTCACATAGGCATCATTGCCATCTTTTAAGCGACCAATATTAATGACCATATCGACTTCTTTTGCCCCTTTTTCGATGGCATCTTTTGCCTCAAAGACTTTTGCTTCCGTTGTCATTGCGCCAAGTGGGAAGCCAATTACAACACAAGGTACAACATCACTGCCTTGTAATTCTTCTTTGGCTACTTCTAACCAACATGGATTAATACAAACGGTTTTGAAGTCATATTCGACAGCTTCTTTACAAAGCGCACGAATTTGTGCTTCCGTTGCATTTGCGTATAGTAGTGTGTGGTCAATGTACTTACTCTTTTTCATATTCTTCTCCTTCACCAAAATAGTATTTATGTACCACTTCACGTGCGATGGTATCATCCCCTTCATATGGTTCTCTACCAAATTCATGATACATGAAGCGTTCATCCCCTTTTCCTAAAATAAGAATGGTATCTTTCTCACTTGCAATCTCAATGGCCTGTTGAATGGCTTGATAGCGATCTTCGATAATGAGATAAGGTGTATGATGGATGCCTTTCGCTATATCGTTACAAATATCAATCACTTTTTCATCACGTGGATCATCTTCCGTTAAGATAATCATATCTGCATAATTATCAAGTAATTCTCCAAACACAGGACGTTTTACAGTATCACGCTTACCGGCAGAGCCAGTAATCGCAATGATACGGTTTTCTTTTGGGGTAATGGCTGTTGCAAAACGACAGAGTTGTTGAATGCCATCTGGCGTATGCGCAAAGTCAACGATGATGTTGAATGGTTGTCCTTCATCAATGCGCTCTACACGTCCTTCAATCTGTTTAATGTGATTCATATGATCCAGCATTTGCGTAATACTGATACCAGATTGATGCAGTGCAGCAATCGATGCAAGTAAATTATAAAGATTAAATTTACCAACTAAATTCGTTGATAATTCATATTCCATCTCATTACAACGTAATGTAAAAATGGTTTTATCCTTCAATAGTTGATATTTTGTAATCTGATAATCGGCTGGACTTTCAATTCCATACGTAACTACTTTTGCTTTACAATCCGCAACGATTTTTGCGCCATATGGGTCATCGATATTCGTTAAGGCAATCCCCTCTTCTTTTAGCGTATCAAACAATTGCTTTTTAGCCATGAAGTAGTTTTCAACAGTCCCATGATAATCCAAGTGGTCATGTGTTAAGTTCGTAAAGATTGCAACATCAAAATCGACACTTCCCACTCTTCCTTGTTCAATCCCAATCGAAGAAGCTTCTAATGTACAACATTCAATCCCTGCTGAAACCATATCCGCTAAGATACCATGCAAGTCATCGATGTCTGGTGTTGTTAATAAGGGAAGTAATTTTACATTTCCATAGGAAATCGAAATCGTTCCAATATAACCAGTTGGTTTAAAATCATTCAAAATATCACGAATGATACAAGCGGTTGAACTTTTTCCATTTGTTCCCGTAATCCCAAACATGCGTAATTTATGAGATGGATATCCATAAAACTTGTCGGCTACTTTATTAAATACCGCATTTACATCTTTTACTTTGATATATGTAATATCTGGATGAATGTTTTTAAGTGGTTCGGAGTGGACAATGACTTTCGCCCCATTTTCAATGGCTTGTTCCACAAACCGGTGTCCATCAAACATCATTCCTTTTTCACAGAAAAAGATCGAATCTGGTCGTTTCTTACGACTATCCGCCATTAAACTCTGTATTTCTACTTCAGGTACATCATTAAATAATTCCGTTAGTTTCATTGATTTCTCCAATCATATAAGTATCCGTTATTTCAATTCCCTTTACGCCTACACATGTTCCAATTGGTAAGTTTTCATCTATCGCAACAGGAATGTATTCCGCAGAATAACCAATGGATTTTCCTTCTTTATGCTGTTCGATAATCACTTCGAGTTCTTTATCTAAAAAACGCTTTTGGTAATCTTTAAATAATTCTTCTGATAAAGCTAAACAGGTGCGCACACGCGCTTTCTTTAAACTTTCTTCAATTTGCCCATCCATTGTTGCTGCAACCGTACCATTACGTGCAGAAAATGGGAAGACGTGTAAGAAGGAAAAGTTACACTTTCTTAAAAAAGTATAGGTCTGTTGGAATAATTCTTCACTTTCGCCTGGAAATCCCACAATTAAGTCGGTTGATATCGAGATATTTGGGATTTCTTTACGAATCATACCTATTTTAGCATAGTATTCTTCCGTATTATACGGACGATGCATTGCGGATAAGATCGTATCAGAACCGGATTGTAATGGAATATGTAAGTGGTTTGCGATACGCGGTTCTGTTTTTAATAAATGAATGAATTGGTCATCGATTTCGGTAATTTCAATAGAAGAAATACGAATCCGAACATCTTCCACTTCTTTCAGCATACGCGCAATGATATCAGACAAGGAAAGTCCATATTCCTTTCCATAACGTCCTGTATGAATTCCAGACAATACGATTTCAGCATGTTCTTGGGCTAATAATTTCGCATTTTCAATGACTCGCCCAGGATCCATCGAGCGCTCTCTCCCACGGGCATAAGGAATAATACAATAACTGCAGAATTGGTTACAGCCATCTTCAATTTTTAAATAGGCACGTGTCTGTTTTGAAAAGGATGGAACTTTCATATCTTCAAAAGGAATCGCATCCATTTCTTTGACATAACTCTTCTTTTCATGTGTCTTTAAAAACGTTTCAATATATTCTGGTATTTTGGTTTTATTCTCCGTTCCCACTAAAATATCCGCATCCATTAATTGGCTTTGATCCATTTGGCTATAACAACCCGCAAGGACGACGACACCATTTGGATGATTGCGTTTTGCCCGGTGTAACATTTGGCGACTTTTTTGCGCTGCCGTATTTGTCACAGCACAAGTAAAAACTACTGTGATATCACTTTCTTCCGCATTACCACGTTCATATCCTTTTTCTTCTAATAAGGAAGCAATGCTTTCTGCTTCGTATGCATTCACTTTGCATCCCAACACTTTAACATTAAACTTATTCATTGCCCATCATCCAATCATTTATCACACTCATCATATAGATGGCTGCCGTTTCCGCTCGCAAAATGCGCGCCCCTAATGAACATGACGCAAAGCCTAGTTTCGTACATGCTTCTACTTCTTCCTTTGAAAACCCACCTTCTGGTCCAATGAGTATGGTGATATTTTTCTTTTCAAGGCGTTTCGAAAGTGGAAGACTCTCGTTTTCTTTTTCATAAGCCATTAAATTCAAATCGGAAAGATACTTTTGACAATCTTTTAGTTCGCAAACTGGATGAACCGTGGGAATCCAATTTCTTTTACATTGGCTACTTGCGGCTTCCACAATCGCTTGCCAACGCTCGATTTGTTTTGCCTCTTTGTCTTTTTTTGGTTGCACAACACAATACTTGCTAACAATTGGAACAATCTGTTTCACACCTAGTTCCGTCGCTTTTTGTAATACCCATTCGAATTTTTCTTTACGTATTAATGCGAATAATAAGGTCACTTCTACCGGTAGCTCTTTTTCTTGTGTATCTTCTTCTTGAATGGTGATAAAGAAACCTTCTTTTGTGTTTTCCGCAACTCCAAAATACCCTTTCTCATTTGCGACAAGGCGGACAATTTCCTTGTTTAAGCGCAATACATCTTTCGCATGATGTTCTTGTGCTTTTGAAAGCGTAATACGTTGCCCGATTTGAATGTCTTCATCCAAAAAGAATTGATACATCGTTTAAGAAAGAAGATAACCCTAGTTATCTTCTTTTTCCTCCATTTCATCTTTAATATGCACTTTGACCTCTAATACTTTACGTTGGTCTGCTTTCGTTACTTCAATATGCAACTTATCAAAGTCAAAGGATTCCCCCTTTTGTGGTATGTGGTCTAATACATCGATTATCCATCCAGATACGGTCATGAAATCAAACTCATCATCATCCACTTCCACTTGGAACTTTTCAAAGAAGTCATCAATGTCCACTTCGCACTTCACAAGATAAGTCTTATCATCTAGCTTTGTGAAATATTCTTTGACGGTATCGTGTTCATCATAGATTTCTCCGACGAGCTCTTCAATGATATCTTCCATTGTGATAATACCTGCAGTACCACCATATTCATCCGTGACCACCGCAAGATGCGATTTATCCTTTTGTAATTGTTTTAGTAATGTAGAAATCTTTACGTTTTCATTGGTATATAAAACCGGTTTAATGATTTTACGTAGATTTGGTTTCTCCGTATTTTGATGCAATAAAGCATAAAAGTCCTTTTCATGAATGACACCGACGATATTATCAATGCTTTTTTCATAAACGGGCAAACGTGAAAAGGCATTGTTACGGAATACCTTTTCCACTTGATCGATTGGCGTCGAAATAGAAACCGCAACCACATCCACGCGTGGAGTCAATACATCGCCTACATCTAAATCGTTAAACTCAATTGCAGCCGAAATCAAATCCGACTCATGTTCTTCTAAGTCGCCTTCTTTCTCTGCTTCATCAACCATCGTAATTAATTCATCCGCAATATCGGAATCATCTTCATCAACGGTAATTAAACGATTCATTAGGTTTTTCCATCCTTTGAAAATAAAGGTGATTGGAGAAAATAAAACTTCTAAGAATCGAACAAATCCTGCGGTTGCGCATGAAAAACGCTCGGGGATTTTTTTCGCAATGGATTTAGGGGTTATTTCACCAAACAACAATACAACTAAGGTAATCACAATTGTGGAAATAGTAGCCCCATTATCCCCATAAATCTTAGTAAATAAAATGGTACCGATTGTGGCTGCAGCAATATTCACAATATTGTTTCCAATCAATACGGTTGTAAGAAATTGATCAAAATCTTCAATAATATTTAACGCTGTTTCTGCTCCTGGTCTTCCATCATTCGCCAAGTTCTTCAAACGAATACGATTCACACTTGAAAATGCGGTCTCGATAGCTGAAAACAAGCCAGAAAACAAAATCAAAACGACCAAACTCAATATATAACCTTGGTAATTACTCATATTGACTCCGATCTAGTGAAAAGTACACAAAAATAACAGGTAAGAGATTAAACATTTGAATGTATCCTCGCTGCGGAGGAATTGAAGCATCGTCCAAAATAAACAACTCCTTTACTTATAATGCTAGATTATAGCACATTTCCTTTGTTTCTTGCCAAATACTTCAAACGATTCGGTTATAATAGAGCCATGAAACCAAAGATATTATTAACCACAAGAGAGGATATTTCCTCTTATAATCAGAAACGTTTGTTTCATAATTTTCAATCTTATTTCGAATATGTCCAAATGTTTGGTGGAATCCCCCATATGATTGGCACACATTTGGATGATATTGATGAAATCATACCCTATTTTGATGGTTTATTAATCACTGGTGGCGATGATGTAAATCCAAAATATTATGGTGAAGAAAACCAAAAGAGTGGCATTTGTGCAGCTGATCTAGAGGCTATGGATTTTGCGTTATACCATGCTTTTAAAAATGCAAAGAAGCCAATTTTTGGGATTTGTCGTGGTCTTCAAGTGATTAATGTTGCGGAAGGAGGCTCCTTAATCCAAGATATCCCCTCTTATTCTCAAAACCTTCTCGAACATAATCAACTCAAAAGTGAACAAAAAGATGCTTTATATTACCATACATGTCATTGTGTTAAAGGAACGATGTTAGCTTCTTTGCTTGGTGATAGTGTATCGGTGAATAGTTATCATCACCAAGCAATTAAAGAACTTGCCCCTTCTTTTATTGCAAGCGTCATCAGTGAAGATGGACTTATTGAAGGTATTGAAAAGGAACTTGTCTTTGCGGTGCAATGGCATCCAGAACGCATGTTAGAAGATCTAAAACAAAATGAACTGATGAAACACTTCCTTTCCTTATGCACACATGCATAAGTTCCTATGTTAGAATTGTAAAGTATGAAAATCGTAATCCGTATCTTACTTGTATTAGCGTTAATCTTAGGAATTACAGGCGCCTTAGCTTATGACGCTTTTTATTCTGCACCCACACGTTTTACGGTACGTTATGAAACCTTAGCCTCTACGGCTATACCAGAACAAATGGATGATATTAGTATCCTGTTTTTCTCGGATTTAGATTATAACCGTTTTATGAAAGAAGAACGCTTTGCGAAATTGATTCGTGTCATTAATGGCTTATCCCCCGATGTTGTGATTTTTGGTGGTGATATCTTTGATCAAGATGCTCAACCTGTTACCGAAGAAGTTTATAACCAAGTGGTAAGTGGTTTAAAATCCATCCAAGCGCCATTAGGAAAATTTGCCGTATTAGGTGATTTGGATGAAGTAAACTTAGTCACAAAGAACCAATCCAAAAACATCCTATATGAAGCGGATTTTGAAGTATTAGAAAACCAAAGCATATCCTTACGTAATGAAGGCTCACAAGCAATTTATTTAGTTGGTTTGGATAATGAAATTACCGGTTATTTAAATGTCTCACAAGCCTATCAAAATGTCTCTCGGGCTGGTTATACCATAACCGTCTGTCATACCCCAGATACAGCTGATGATGTACCTACCGATACGACCAAGTATTTCTTAGCTGGTCACTCGCACGGGGGACAGGCAAACTGGTATTTTGGTTCCCTCTATCTTCCTGAAAAAGGTGCTTCGAATTATTTACTTGGAAAACACCGTATTGATGAAGCATTTACTTTAGATATTACAAATGGAGTTGGTACCACAATAAAAGACGTTCGCTTTTTAGCAAACGCTGAAGTTGTTTTATATCGTTTGGTACACCAAGAAGAAACTATCGAAGATACACCTACTTATTAGTTAGATGGCATAATTCTACTGCCTTTTCATAATCTTTTTTACGGACATAGATGGTGTAAACATATTGGGGGTTATCCGCAAAGGCAGAACCACCCATACCACCACCCGCAAAACGAGCACCCATACTATAATGGATATTCTTGCCTAATGTCGTGGTATTCTGTTTGGTTCTCATTTCATACGGAATACCATTTTCTTTTAACGTCGTCCACACTTGTGCAGCTGCTTCCGAAGAAGAATCCACAAAGAGTTCTTTACGATTCAAAAACCAAATCATCGCTTTCTCCCCACAATCCATAAAACAAATAATAATTGGACAATCACTAATCCAAATACGATTCCTACGATTGTCATTTGGTTAATACGATTTAATCCATATTGGTTAAACATATATAGAAAATATAGGAGTACCATAAAGATTAAAATGACAAGAATCGTCTTGATTAGTTTAAAAAGATTCGCTTGGTTCATCAGCGTAATAACCGCACAATCTTACGCGCGTATTTTTGACGATCTCCTGGTAAACAATTACTTAGCTTAGAAAGATTTTCATATATCGCTAATTTTTCATTTGTCCGATAGGTATCATCTTTTTCAACTGCCTGCGTAATCATATTTAAACTATCCAAAAACTCACTTTCGGTCTCATTGACCCCTTTTTCAAATAGTTCTTCAAACTTTTTAGCTAAACCGTTGTTATGTCTATGAAAGAATCCCATAATGCCTCCTATAAGAAAGTATCCACTTCTTCTTCATCACTTACAAACGCAATTGTTTCCTGTTCAATTGCTTCATCAATCATTGTCTCATAATCAAATAAAGTTTCAAGCGTTTCCGCTTTTTTTATACTTGGCTTCGTGACAGGGTTTTTCGGATCAAAAATCGTACAACAATCCGCATAAGGTAAGATGGATGTTTCATAGGTACCAATTTGTTTTGATAAATCGATAATTTCTACTTTATCCATACAGACAAGTGGCCTTAATACTGGCATTTGAATGACCGCATTAATGCAGGCAATACTCTCTAATGTTTGCGAAGCTACCTGCCCTACACTTTCCCCTGTTCCAATTGCTAAAGCCCTTACCTTATTCGCAACTTTTTCAGCAATGCGATACATCATACGACGCATAATTGTAATCGCATAAGGATCTTTGGCTGCTTTATAGATTTCTAATTGTAAATCCGTAAAAGGAATGATATGAATTTTCATTGACCCTTGGTAGATACTGACGATTTTCGCTAAATCAAGCACCTTTTGTTTGGCTTGGTCACTTGTATAAGGTGGCGAAGCATAATGAATAGCCTCCACTTCTAACCCACGCTTCATCAATTCATAAGCCGCAACTGGAGAATCAATTCCTCCTGACAAAAGCAACAATACCTTCCCATTAATTCCGGTTGGATAGCCTCCAATACCAGGAATCTTTTCTAATGTGATATAGGTTTCATGTTGGTGCACTTCAATTTGGATTGGTACATCTGGATGATGCACATCCACTTTATGTTCTGTATTTTTTAATATTTGCCCGGCAATGGTGCGATTGATTTCATCACTATGCATAGGAAAAGACTTATCATGGCGCCGAGAGATAATTTTAAAAGTAGCTTCCTTTGGATAATCTTCCAATAGTTCTAAACACATTTGGCCAATCGTTTCGATATCGGTTTCCACTTTTTTGGTAAAGGAAAAAGAACTAATTCCAAATACCTTCTGTAATTTCTCTTTGATTGGAACAATATCTGTCCCATTTAATTCAATATAAATACGATCATGCGTACGACGAAAAGAAAGCTCTTTATGATCACGAAGAATACGCTTTAAATTCAGTTCTAGTTTCTTTATGAAATCTTTTCGATTCTTCCCTTTGGTGCTTAATTCTCCAAAGCGAACTAATACGGTATCAAATTCTCTTGCCATAACTCGCAATAATCTCCTTTAAAGCATCAATAAATCCATGTACTTCTTCTATTGTGTTGTGTTTTGATAAGCTAATGCGTATACAACTATTCGCAATGGCTTCATTATAGCCCATCGCGAGTAATACATAACTTGGATTATGACTCTTACTTTCACATGTGCTTCGTGCGGAAACAAGATATCCTTTTTCATTTAACGCATTCTGCATGATTTCACTTGGAATATTTGGATAGGAAAAATTTACAATCTCACTAATTCCTTCTTCACTGCTATTAATTTGAATGCCTTCAATCCCTTTTAAACCAGAAAGCAACTCTTCTTTTAACGATTGAATATGTGCTTGGTAAGTTTTATGTTCTTCTAAAGCTAAACGCATGGTTTTTGCTAATACCATATTCACAAGGGCATTACTTGTGCCACCACGTAAACCAAACTCTTGTTCACCCCCACAGATAAGAGGCAAAAAAGGAACATGCCGTTTTTTAACCAATAAACCACTGCCCTTTAAGCCTTCTATTTTATGTGCAGAAAGCGAGGCTAAATCAATATCCTTTAAATCGAGTGGTACTTTTGAGAACGATTGGGTGAGATCGACATGGAAATATGCTTGGGATTGTTTTTTGATGATTTCCTTGATGTCATTAATAGGATTGATTGAACCCACTTCATTATTCACATGCATAATCGATACAATTGCTGTATCTTTACGTAGCGCATCCTTCACATCTTCTACGCGTACGACCCCTTTTTCATTCACAGGTAAATAGGTAACCGCATAGCCAAAGTGTTCTTCTAATTGCCTACAACAATTTAATACACTGGAATGTTCTATTTGCGTTGTTATAATATGCTTTTTCTCTTGGTTTGCGAAACACACACCTTTAATGGCTGCATTATTAGCTTCACTGGCGCCTGCGGTAAAAAGGATTTCTTGACTTGAAACTCCTAAAAGCCCGGCTATTGCGTTCCGGGCTTTTTCCATCATCCGATGAATTTCACTTCCCTCATCATAAAGGGATTCACTATTCACATAATAAGTTTCTAATAGTGTTTCATATGTCTTTAAGACCTCAGGATGAACGTTGGTTGTACTAGAGGAATCAAAATAGACTCTATTCTTCTGCACCTTTTGCGTTCTCCCGAACCATCTTTTCATAATTTCCTGGATGAATCTTTTCAATGGTTCCAATTGCCGTTGTAAGTGCTTGGGTATAATCTCCATTGCGGAAATTTAGTTCTGCACGTGTTAATTCGGAATCAATATCGGCATAGGTAGAGCGATAACGATTCCCAAATACGATGGTATTTTCAACCATGACAACCGCACCAACCACATTGTTGACATTGTTGTAAAGCTTATAGATGAAATCAATGGCTTCCCGTAATGTGGAATTTAAGAGTTGTACATTTAATGGAGTCTCGTTGATTAAGCCATCTAAAGAACGAATATACTCATTCGCACGCTTCATGTCTTCTTCATATTGAGAACTGATAGAAGGAAGCTTATATTTACGAATGCTGACATCCATTTGATTCATAATTACTTGTAACTTCACAAGTTCTTTCTTGGCGCGATCTTCATCACCTGTCGCACCATCAATTCGATCTTTCATCGAAACATATTCACGATTGCAATCACTCAAGGATGTATTGATTTCTTTGAGTGCTAATAATGCTTCGCTTGCAGGATATGCAGGATTTGCTAATACTTCTTCTAGTTTTTCACGTTTTTCTTCTAAGACTTTATATTGTTCTTTTTGATTTGAAATAGTTTCTTCAAATCCTTCTAACCCAAAGCGAACACTCATACGGTCATATTGGGATTCCACATAATCCGCATTGTTTTTGACTTCCGCAAATAATTTGTTGTTTTCTTCTTTTAATGCATTCAATTGATCAAATGCATCACTTTCTTTCTTAACCGCTTCATCCATTTGTTTTAGACGCAACTTGTAGTCTTCTAAGTGTTCTTTGACATCGGTCGCATCCCCTGCTTTAAGATTCGCTAAATCTTGTTTTAAGCCAGTCGTAATCATGGATAGATTCTTTTCGACTTCTAAGTGACGTAAATAAACCCCACGGTCACGGTTTTCAGTATAGTCATGGTGTAATACTTCTGCCATCTTAGGTACAACACCACGCGCATCTTGTAATAAGTTTGGAAGACTATTGATGACGCCTTCTAAGCGATCCATGCTTAATTCAATTTCGGTTAATTCATTGCTTGCCTTTTCAAAATCTTGCGCATACATCCATTCTTCAAAAGCAGAGAACATCTTCTCAATATCGGTAAACCCATTTTGTACAGTAGACCATGCGTAAGATAATTGACTGTTCTTATCTTGTGCTTTTGCTTTTAAATCACGGAAACGGTTTTTGAGTTCGGTGACTTCTTGACGTTGTTGTGTTTCTTTTTCAAGAATTTGATCTAAGAATTTATCTAAATTCGCAACTTGGGTTTCCCCTAACGCAATGCTCGCATTTAGATCTTGTAAATCGAGTTGGGCTTTTTTCAATTTACCAACAAGGATTTCATCTTCTGCATCTGCTAATGTTTGTGAGATTTGTTTCAGATTTGCTTCTGCCTTGTCAAAGTCATCTTTCATTTGCGCAACATTTTGCATAGCCTCTGGATCGACACGGCTAATCGCAACTGCTTTATTCAACTTAAAAGAAAGAGGGACACTCTTAATTTGGTTATAACGAACTTCTAAAGCTTGTAGTTCGTTACGATATTTATTTGAACGTACACGTTGCACAATAAACCATATAATCAGCAAAACAACGATAATCGCTATTGCAATAATGACATAAATATTTGACAAGATTTGTAATACTTTATCCATAAATCGAACGCTCCTCACATACATAGTTATTCTACCACAGAATTACCATGTCATCACGCGGAAAACGTATTGGTTTTTACAATTTATTTCCCGATTTTCTCTTTCTCATAGGTTGACTTCTATTCCAGCATTTTGGTATAGTATTTGAGCGTCAAATAATGGCAGCTTGTAGAGTCATGTCGTAGGCGTTGTTAACCATTAGGCAACCGGAGTACCTTGCTGCATAAAGTGAAACGGAATTATAACAACACCCTTCATTGAAGATCTACACCTGTTGTTGTTTCTCGGCCATTATAAGGAGGAAACAAAACATGGCACGTTACACAGGTCCAGTATGGAAGAAAGCGCGGCGCTTAAGCTTCTCCGTATTAGAGACTGGACAAGAATTAAGAAAACGGACTTATGCTCCAGGGCAACACGGTCCAACAAAGCGCGTTAAATTAAGTGGATATGGTACACAGCTCCGCGAAAAACAAAGAGTTCGTAACATGTATGGCGTAAGTGAACGTCAATTCCACAACACCTTCGTAAAAGCACAAAAACAAGAAGGTATGGCAGGTTATAACTTCCTAGTTATGCTTGAATCTCGTTTAGACAACCTCGTCTATCGTATGGGCTTTGCTCGCACAAGAAAAGCAGCTCGTCAATTGGTCAACCATGGTCACATTGAAGTAAATGGGAAGAAATTAGATATCCCATCTGCACAAATTAAACCAGGTTCCGTGATCTCTGTTCGTGAAAAAGCACGCAACATGAAACCAATTAACGAATCCTTAGATTCAAACTATGCGGCACCTTCCTTTGTAGAAGTAGACAAAGAAAACAAAAAAGGAACTTATGTAAGAGTTCCAGAGCGTAGTGAATTAAATCAAGAGATTAATGAAGCGCTCATCGTTGAATACTACAACCGATAAAAAAGATAAGGCATCGCAATTGCGGTGCCTTCTTTATTTGTTAATATAAAAAACGTGATTCCTAGAACCACGTTTCTTTTTATTTGCTTTTATTTAGCGCGTTCCATATGACGTTCAATAATCACGCGTATAATATCTGCCGCAAGGCTTACATCATCATTGCAGACGACATACTTATACTCTGCAATCTGCTGCATTTCCTTCGCCGCTTTTTCTAAGCGTTGTTGAACAATTTCTTCCGGTTCCGTTTTACGGCCACGAATACGACGTTCTAATTCCTCCATGCTTGGTGGAACAATATAGATTGTTAAGGCTTCGGGACATTTTTCACGGATTTGACGGCATCCTTCCACTTCAATTTCAAGAATGACATTGCGTCCTTGCTCCCGTAATTCTTCCACACCCTTTAATGGCGTTCCATAATAGTTCCCCACAAATTCAGTCCATTCTAATAGTTCTCCATTATCTCGTGCGCGTTCAAATTCTTCTCTTGTCACAAAATAATAATTGACCCCATCTACTTCTCCAGGACGTTTTTCCCGTGTTGTCATAGAAATGGAATACGATAGTTTAAGAGCAGGATCCTCAATAAACTCTTTTAATACTGTACCTTTGCCAACCCCGGAAGGTCCGCTAATCACAATCAGTAATCCTTTTGGCATAGTTGTTCTCCTTGCCATTAAGGTTACTTCTAAAAAGCAGAATCGTCAATCATGATATAATGACTTTACTTATGGCTTTAGACGGCATTTTACTCTATAAAATGATTCCGGAAATCCAGGCAATCTTGCCCTCGCGGATTCAAAAAATCTATCAAATCTCACAAAATGAGATTCTTTTTCAGGTCCATTCTAAAAATAGTGGGAAACAACAGATTTTAATTTCCTGTCATTCTCTATATAATCGTATTTTATTAACAAAACGTTCCTATCCTACACCAAAAGAACCAAATAACTTTGTGATGCTATTGCGTAAGCATTTAGAAGGTGCCACCATGGATTCTATCACCCAAGCGGATTTAGACCGCTGGTGCACAATCAAAATACATCATCATAATCAATTAGGTGATTATGAAGAATTATCCCTCATTGTCGAACTCATGGGCAAATACGCCAATGTCATTCTCGTAAATCAAGAAAATAAGATATTGGATGCCTTAAAGCGGATTCCACCATTTGAGAATAATCGTCGGATTGTCCATCCAGGGGCCGAATTTAAACCAACCCCTCCCCAAGATAAAAAGAATCCTTTCCTTCATCCGATAATTGATCCTAATCAATCTCTCACCCAACAGTTTTCAGGATTCTCCCCTTTTCTAGCAAAAGAAATCGAATACCGCATGTCAAATGGGCAATCTTTTGAAGAGGTGTTAAAAGAAATTGAAGCTTCACATGCGCTTTATATCGCAAACCAAGCTAATGAAGCAGTATTTCACTGTATCCCATTAACACATGTAGGAAAATGCGTGTCTTACCCCTTCTTTGAAGGTTTTGATATTCTTTATTATCACAAAGAAGAAAAAGAACGCATCAAAGAAATCAGTGGGGATATTTTTCATGTGGTAAAGCGTGAGCTCAAACACCAAACCCAAAAACTCCCACGTTTATTAAAAGAATATGATGCTGCTTTAGATTGCGATAAATACCGTCGTTATGGCGACTTATTATATGCACATCAAATCAAAGATACCAAAGGATTATCCGAGATTGAACTATTGGATTATGAAACCGAAGAAAAGGTAAAGATTCCTCTTGATGCAAGATACGATGGCGTTAAGAATGCCCAACGCCTGTTTGCGAAGTATGCAAAGCTGAAAAAAGGACAACAATATTTAGAAGAACAGATTGAAATCTGTAAGCGCGAAATTGCGTATTTTGAAGGCTTATTAGAACAACTTGATATGGTTGATTTTGAAACAGCCGAAGAGATGAAACAAGAATTAATTAAAGGTGGCTACATGAAACAAGTAGCGAAAAAGAAAAAACCAAACAAAAAAGACGCAATTCCCGCCTTTCAAACCATTACTCTACCAAATGGCATCTCCATTTCCTTTGGGAAAAATAACTTACAAAATGATTATTTAACCTTTCATTACGCCAAAAAGAGTGACCTCTTTTTACACGCAAAAGATTACCATGGGGCCCATGTGATTATTCATTCCGATGAGATCGATGAGGCAACCTTACGCGCCGGTGCACAAATTGCGGCTTATTTTTCAAAAGGAAGAAATTCATCCAGTGTACCGGTAAACTATAGTTTAGTGAAGGATTTAAAAAGAATCCCAGGTGCGAAACCTGGGATGGTACAGCTAACAAAATATAAGACTATTTTTATGGATCCAAGTGAAGAAGAAATCCATTCTTTAGGAATTACCCTTTAGAGGCTTCTTTTACTTGGCTCAAAAGTTGTCGAATCTCATAATTACGAAGTTTCCGATATTCGCCTTGTCTTAGCTTTCCTAATGTTAAACTTCCATAAGAAAGACGATTTAAGCGTGTCACTGTATGATGAAAATATTCCATCATACGTTTGATTTCGCGATTCTTACCTTCAAATATCGTTAATTCAAGAATGGATTTATTCTTTTTTTGGCTACGATTCAATAGATTGACGATTGCGGGTTGCGTTTTCCCATCTTCTAATGGAATCCCTTTTTCTAAAGCTTTGATTTGTGCATCGGTTAAATACCCATCAATGCTAACTTCATAGGTTTTAGGAATGTGGTGACGTGGATGCATCATTTGGTTCGCAAAATCCCCATCATTTGTAAGAATTAAGACACCTGTTGTATCATAATCCAACCGTCCCACAGGAAAAATACGCTCTTTTATATTTGGAAAACAGTCAATAACCGTTGCGCGCCCTTTTTCATCTTTCAATGAACAAATTGTCTTTTTCGGTTTATTCAAAAGATAATAAACTTTCTCTTCTTTTTGAATTGGTTTATTATCGACTTCAATTTCATCTTTTGAATCCACTTTAAAACCTAACTCTTTGACGACGACGCCATTAACCTTTACGCGTCCTTTTTCAATGAGTTCTTCTGCTTTTCTTCGTGATGTAATGCCTGCATTCGCAATGACTTTTTGTAATCGTTCCATATTAGTGTTGATTTTGTGTATTGCCCCAATAGGCACTTCCTGCTTTTGAAAAATCATTCAGTAACATAACAGGAATATTTAAAAACTTCGGATCTTCTTTTCCTAATACAGCACAAGCGGATAAACGTTTCTTCCCATCCATACAACGATAGCCGTTTTCTACCACTTCAACACGAACAGGAATCGCAATCCCTCTTGTACGTATACTTTCAAGTAATTCTTTTGAAACATCCACTTTTTCAAATTGAATGGTTGCTAGTGGAACCGTCTTATTGATCACTTTCTGGCTCCTTTTTATTTAAATTAGATAATACTTTTAAAGCCTCATCTTTTTCGCTACTATTTTCAACGTAATTATTTTGATATTTCTTCTTTGCCATTTTTGCCTTTGCTTCTTTGCGAAGACGATCAAATTCTCTATCATTTGCTTCTTTTTCCGCTAAAAGAATCTCTTTTCGGCTCAATACTTCCGTATCAAATTTTTCCATTACTTGGGTCACATCCACTGGTGGTAATGGTTCATTTTTCTTACGTTCATTTTTCTCAATGCGCTCTTTCGCTACACGCTCTACCTTTTTCTTCTTACGCAATTTATGAATCAAATACCATAGGACTAATAATACGACCAATGTAACAAAGGTATAAACATACGCATATTCTAAATCAAAGGAACGATTTGCTTCGTTGACAGATTCTACAGGATCTTCACTTGAATAGGTATTGGATGTGCGTCTTCCGATCAACATATATTGGCCATCTTTATTCCCTAAGAAAGTAATAGTATGGTCTGATTGTCTTGTATAACACTTTTCTACATCTCCATCTACTTCATCATAATAAAGAACGGTATATACTTCCCCTTCTGTATCATCCACTGGCTTATGAATAGAAAATAAGACAGGTCCATCTAAACGGAAAACATCAAAATTCTTTTGTAGAGTAATCGTAAATGTATCAAAGATTTGATTCTCTAAGAACTCATTTTTTTGAATGAGTGCTTCATTGGCCACATCTGTAACACCTGGATGAATTTTGACACGATATGTATCTGCGAGTAATGGGTGCTTCTGTAAGGAATCCTCAAGTGGCACAGAAGTAGAAAGTCCCGAAATACCTAATTGGTATGTATTTGGTTCAATGACATAACGAATCTTATCTTCAAAAGATTTCTTTAAGATGGTATCAAACGAGCGAAGTTGCGCTTGGGTTAAATAAGGGACAACTGCTGCATCAATATCTGTTTTTAGCTTTAATAATTCTTCTTTATCTTTATCCGTTAACGCATCTTTGCCTTCATATTTTTCGATTGCTTGGACAATTCGATTCTTAAGTCCCGTACGCGTTTGGTCAGCCTCTTTACTGATATGAATTGGGTAAGACGTTTTAGCTCCTGCATAGCTGACAATTACTTCTTGCTCTCCTTCTTCATCAAAAGAAAAGCCACTTACCATCGAAGAAGTCAACGCTACATCTTCTGTTGTTCCATCACTAAAATAAATACGGATTGTGCCATCTTGTAAGATGATTCGATCGTTCACTTCATATTCTTGATTTGGAAGCGTAAGCATTTCAATCGCATCTACATCTTTATAATTAGCTCGATATGTAGTATCTGATGTAATGGAATTGATTTCTTTATCCCAACCTGTAAATAAGGCATTTTCTTTTTTAGGGATGATAATTGATGGTTTACTGCCACTTGGAAGATCATATGTGACAACTTCTTCTGCACCAGGAAAAGTGCCACCGGCGCCATCAAAAGTAACTGTCACATAATCATTGCTTACAGGTGTATCACTACCAATTAAGACTTGTAGATCACTTTGTTTTACATAGCCAACATCATTTTTAAAGTCATATTTATAAGACAAATCCACTTGCGCATTCTCATTTAATGTCGCATCACTTTGAATCTTATACCAACTACCAAAATCATTCTCAAAGGCTTCTAGGATTAAATATGCTTGGTCAGGGTTTTTGCCACTGTTATAGAATACTTTTGCGTTTGTTTCTGGGCTTTGATAGACATAGATGGAATCATTACTTGTCTTAATTCCTATTTGGTAATGGTTATAGTCTTTTTCACCCATCAGTTGGTCTAAATTACCATAATAGGATGCTGCTTTTTCTCCCCAATAAGGATCATCAGAATAAGAAACATTCATACCTGCAGATTGATTTCCAAAGAAACTACCATGGTATTGGGCTTTTAATGGACTTGCGAAGCTACCTGAAATATAGTATTTCGCATGCGAATAAATCGAATTATTAATATCTAAAAAGCGTGAGGCATTGGCTTCTTCTTCGGAATCATATGCCGCATGTCCAAATAGATTATTTCTTGTATAACTCAAAGAACTATGCCCATAGCCTGATTCACTTGCACTAAGGGATAACATCATTAACGCATTGGCACCATATTCATATTGGTATTGGAAAAATGCAGGTAACACCCCATAATATTGGGAGCGCGTTAATGTATCATCCATTGTATCTTTATCATCATCACGATAATGATCAATTGGTCCGGTAATTCCCATTACTTCATAGAAGTATTTTTCAACATCTTCTTGGGTTGCTGATGTAAGTGAACGGTGTGGTAAGTATTGGTAATAGTTGTAATAAGGTTCCTCTGGATTAATACTATTTTCACGTGTTCCGTAACGATAATCTTCTAATAAAAGATGTAAATCATCCGTACTATAGAAATAATGGCCATCATAACTATAATAAGTTTCTCCATCCTTAAGATAATCAGGTGTCTTACCACTATTGATGATACTAATGTAATTATCCTCTTCCATATTTCCATTGATTTCATGGTAAAGAATTCCTTGGTCAGAGGTATACATAGTTAAACGTGTTGTTATATCCTCAATTGGGTAGATTTCCACATCTTCTAAATTAGCCCAACCAACGACTCCCGCCTGCATGAATTTGACCTTGTTGCCAGAGGAATCCGTATTTAAATAGGCCGCATCTACTCCATAACAGCCATTGACACTATTTTCTGTTTCATCCACATCATTCACAAAGGTTATACTCGTACTACAATCATCTGCTGTTTTGATCGCAATGATTCCATTTTCAACTTGATGAATGATGCCATCTTTAATAATTCCTAAATTGCCTTCGGCACGCCCTTCCTCGTTGGTGCGTCTTGTATATTCACGTAAGGCATCCACATAGTTCGCATACGCCCCAAAGTCTTCATTGCTAGTAAAATCCACCACATGAAAACTCCCATCCATTTCAAATTCCGTATGGGATAATGCGGAAACTTCCGTAAATGGGCAAAGGAATAAAAAAAGATTTAATAATAAGTAAATCTTCATTAATTTATGCATACCAATATATTTTACTCATATTGAAGAATAAATCAAATTATTCCGGAATCCAAATTAAGAATGAGATGGGCGAAATGGTATATTTCTTCGTAAATTCTTCTGGTGACATAACGGTATATTTATCTCCATAAACCGCATTATAAAAGTGATATCTTCCATCTTCCGTTTTCCGATAAGTCACAAAATGAGAACCTCTTTTATGAATATACAACAAAATACCACATTTACTCTTTGCCATATTGCGCAAACAAACAGACTTAAACGCATGGGTAATGCGCACTGGTAAGCCATTGCGGCGTAAATATAAGAAAATACGATAAATGGATTCCCCAAACACTTCACCTAATAAATTACCTTTAGATAATGCAGTGGATACTTCTTGGATGGTTTGTTCTTTTCCACATAGTTTTAATAGATTATAGGCAGAAATCCACCCACATCCATTACGCTTGGAACTCAAAAATCCAAAGCGAACATTCTCCGTTAAACCTTGATGAACAATAAAACCTTCCTCATCAAAAGCTTGATTTGGGATTAAATAACGATATGGTTCCACTTCTCTTACTAAGGCTTTTTCCTCTTCTTTGAAAAGTTGTTTTAATAAGCGTGCTTTAATTGCTTCATTTTCTCCAATATAAACAATGCGATCTGGTTTTTCGTTTGTAATAATATGATTCAAAACCAAAGAAGCATTGCGCGAAATCGAATCCTTTTCGCTATCTAATATTTCCATATCAAAAAAGACCGTTTTTTCATCTTTAAAAGCGCGATAAAAACCAACAATACGTCGTCCATCGCTTAAAACATATTGCGATACGAGTACCGAATCAATATAGCCTTCACGGTCTTTTCGAATAAAAACACGATTCATGTTAAATAATTTCTAATGTCCTTCCACTACCAATGGTAGGCTTAATAAGCTTTGAAATGACGGCTTCTGCCTGCTTACGTGCTTGTGCTTTTAATTGTTCAAAATCAATATGTTTTTGGGCATCTTCACGTGCCATTTGGATTGCATTTGAGATGTCTTCTTTATTATTCCAGTTAAATAACGCAAAATGCTCATCATAAAAACGCAAGCTATCTGTATCGATTTCAATGGATTGAATTTCCGTTTCTGGCATTTCAATACGCACCGTTTTAGGTGTAACTTTCACGATGGCTTTTGATAAATCAATACCAGCACGGATATTTGCTTGATAAATCATGGAAAAGGATTTTTTCGTCATCCATGGAATCGTACCATCTTCATACTTGACTAAATCCACATACATTAAATTTGTAGTCGTTAAATCACTACAATCAGAAAGTCTTGATTCAATTAAGGAACTCGTGATAGAGGTTTTTTTCTTTTGTCTTTGAACTAATTGTGCAACCAAAAAACCAATTACAATTCCTGCAAGAATCAAAATAATAACAACAATTGGTTTTGACATATTATATTCCCCTCACATATCATAGCATCTATTTTGACCAATGTTCAAAATAAAGCGAAAAAAAAGGATGTTTTTCAACATCCTTTCAGATTACATACGATTGAAGAAATTAGGAATTCCGGAATCTTCTTCTGGTTCTTCTACAACAGAAGAGAAATTACCGAAGCTCAATCCATCATCTTCAGAGCTCGAAACAACCCCTGGATTTTGTGCTGAAGCAATTGGGTTCTTGTCTGCTGCAGGTCCATCCGTTTCAATCATTGTTGCTCTAGGAAGATCAAACCCTGTTGCGATAACCGTTACGATAATGGATTCGCCAATCTTATCATTAATTGCCACACCGAAGATAATATCGATATCATTTCCAGCGGCTTGACGGATAAAGTCAACTGCTTCTTGTGCATCATAAGCGGTCATACCAGCGCCACCCGTAACATTAACAATTGCACTCTTTGCGCCAGTGATTTGTGCTTCTAACAATGGGGATTGAATTGCCTTTGTTGCAGCATCTCTTGCTTTATTTTCACCAGAAGCCATGCCAATACCAATTAAGGCACTGCCTTGGCCTTCCATGACGCTCTTAATATCAGCGAAGTCAAGGTTAATCATTGCTGGTACAGCAATTAAGTCTGTAATGGTTTGTACACCTTGACGTAAGATGTTGTCTGCTTCTTTAAATGCATCTTCAAAAGGAATATGACCAATTACTTCCAATACTTTGTTATTCGAAATAATAATCAAACTATCTACATATTCTTTTAATTGCTCAAGACCTTGTTCTGCTTGCACCATACGACGTCTGCCTTCAAACGCAAATGGTTTTGTCACAATACCGACAGTTAAGCAACCGAGTTCTTTTGCAATCTTAGCAAATAATGGAGAAGCACCTGTTCCTGTACCACCGCCTAAACCAGCAGTTAGGAATACCATATCTGCCCCTTCCATTGCTTTCTTAATTTCTGCTTCACTTTCAACGGCAGCCTTACGTCCATTGTCTGGATTTCCTCCAGCACCAAGACCTTCTCTACCTAATTGAAGTTTATTTGCAACTGGAGATACATCTAATGCTTGTAAATCGGTATTTGCAACGTAGAATTCAACACCTTGAACTCCTTCTTGCACCATGCGATTTACTGCATTACTTCCAGCACCGCCAATGCCAAAGACTTTAATCTTTGCAATTTGATTGAACGATAAATCAGCCATATTCTAATCCCCTCTTACTTCTTCGTATTACCGAACATTCCTTTTAATTTTTTTGTTAACGTATCTTCTTGATCTTCTTTTCTTTCCCGATACGATACCGATTTCATAAATGCATCCATGTCTAAACTGTTGTCTTTATATCCTGTAATTGGAAGCTTATCTTTATAGGCATAGAATAAACCAAGACAAGAAGTCATACCTGCATTCCGGCCACCTAAAGTTTCCGGAATATAGTTACGAACTTCGCAGTTTAAACGTTTTTGGAGCAACTCATTAAGGCCTTGCATTTCGCCGCCCTCTCCAGTAATTTTAACAGTAGTCGGTGCTGCTTGCAAGATTCCAGACAATAATTTTTCCATATCAGAAAGCCACTCTTCAACCGCAGGTTGAATGCATTCACACAATTCTTTTTCCGTAATCTTTTTCGCATTTCCTTCTTCCGACCAAATATAAACTGGATTATCGGAATATACTTTTTCATTTAAGCGTGCACTATACTTAACAAGCTCTGCAGCTTGGGCACGTTCTAAACCATACTGTTCAACAAGATTGCTCGCAATGGTTCCTACCCCAATCGGCACAATCCCACATTCCATTAATTTTCCTTTTGCTAGACGTCCAACAGTTGTTGCTTCGCGTTCCATCTTCAATAGGATGACATTTTGATCCACCGCTTGTTCGAAGAGTGCTGCTTCTTTCGCTGCCGCAAATACATCTAAGAAAATATCCATCACTTGTAATCCTGCCTTTTCAATGCAGCCTACTAATGTGAAGGCAAATTGACGATCTGCACACAGCAAATCAATATCAACCGTTAATTCATTTGCTTTTTCATTAATGGGAATACGACGTGATGCAATTCCATCAATCGTATATTTCACACATACGGTTTGAATTAAAGCCAAATCTTTATCAATGGAAACGCCTTGTGCGTTTTTAATCGCATTATGGATATCTTTTACAGTAATTAAGCCATCTAATCCTTCAACAGGAACCGTCGCTTTTACGGATTTACGCTTCATACGCCAGGAAGGAATGGATAGAATGACGCGCTCGACATCAGCTCCAAGCATTTTTGCGGTTTCATCAGCAGCTTGGCGTACAATACGCGTTACTTCTTCAGGATTTTTTACACTATCATAGGTAATACTGTCCGTAGGAATACGCTCCACTTTTAAAATATTAAAGCGCGTATTAAAAAATTCTCCTACTACCATACGCACTTCATGATCTGCAACTTCGATTGCCGCAAAGATTTCTTTTTCTTCCACTGTAAAAACTCCTTCCACAATATAAAAACATTTTAGCACAAAAAAAGTGTATTAAAAATAAAATAAAGAATTGCATTTCATTTCGAACCATGGTAACCTAATAAAGCGAAAAATAAAGGAGGTACTGGTAATGTCTAAAGTTTGTGCCGTATCCGGTAAAAAAGCAATGACTGGTAACAGACGTTCCCACTCTTTACGTGCTACACGTCGTAAATGGAATGTCAACTTACAAAAAGTACGTATGATCGTAGACGGAAAACCTAAAACCGTACGCATCTCTGCGCGTGCTATGAAAACACTTAAAGGTGGAGCAAAAGTCAAAGCTGCAAAAGCTGCTTAATCGATAGTGGATTAAAAAAACAAAACGAAAAGATTGCCTATGGCAATTTTTTTCTGTATTCCCAAATATTATTGATTACAATATTTCATAATTACTATATTATTAAAGAAAGCCTGTTTAGGTATGAAATAGCAGTTAGGAGTTATTTATGTTTTCGTATCAACACATTATTTGGTTAGTTATCTGTCTCATTCTTATCACAGTTGTTATCTACGAATATGACAAGAAAAGGCCATCTTTAAATAGCGTCCTTACCACTGCTTGTGTCATAAGTGCCTTATCAGAAATTGTGAAGGTATTTAGTGTGATTGAACTTGTCCCTTCAAAAACAGGAGACTTATTACTACCCTATATTCCTTTAAACCATCTTCCTTTGCACTTTTGTTCCATTCAAATTCTATTGATTTATTACGTTCGTTTCACACGAAATCAAAAACAACGTGAAAATATACTAGCCTTTATTTATCCTACTTCCATTGCTGGAGCGATTGCTGCCTTATTGATGCCTTCGATTTTCACAACAAGTATTCCAGTGGAAAAGGCATTTGTCTCACCACTTTCCTATCAATTCTTTCTTTTCCATTCCATGCTAGTGGCCTTAGGCATTATTATTCTCAAAAGTAAAGAAATCCATTGGCAGAAAAAACATATGTATTACACCATTGGTTTTGTATTCCTATTAGGATTTATCTCCATTTATGCCAATTCCTTATTCGCATCCCCTATCTATGAAGATGGTAAACTTGTGAGTGTCGATTTCTGGACAAATTTCTTCTTTACCTATCAAAATCCATTGGGAATTCAAATTACAAAATTATGGCACTGGTTCCTTTATCTATTCATTATCAGTTTACTAGCAGTGAGTATTATTTTCTTATTCTATTACCCACTCGTTTTCAAAAAGAAACGCAATATACAAGCAAATTAGAAAAGCAATTTCCATAGCAACCCATTTTCGGGCTCAAATACAACGATTGAATCATGCGGATTCAACATCCGTATCAAATAAACCACAAGAAATAAAAACAATACCAAATGGAGTAATTTCTGATATACACCATCTGGTATTTTTGTACGTAAGAAATATCCTAAAACCATAAAAATAGGAAGGATAAAAAGTGGATGATATGTGAATGCTTTGGAAAAATCCAAATGGATTAAGGATGCCCAAGCACGCGACATTCCACATCCTGGGCACGAAATGCCCGTAAAGAAATGGATTGGACATGCAAGCCCAAACCATTCAAATAAAACTAGGAGCAATAACATCACAAGAACAAGCGAAACTTTCTTCATAATCTCCTTTAGAACAAGGAATCAACTGCCTCTTCAATGTTATTTTTGAAAATATAGGATCCTGCCACAAGCACATCAACACCTGCTTCTGTACAGCGTTTCCCCGTTGTCGCATTGATTCCTCCATCCACTTGGATTAAAGCGTTACTATTTTCTTCAACCAAACGCTTCTTTAAGTTTGCAATACGATCTAAAGATTCTTCAATAAAGGGTTGCCCACCAAAACCAGGTTCCACTGACATAATTAAGAATAAATCAAATTCGTTTAAGAATGGTTCAAGAACTGCTAAATCGGTTTTTGGCTTAATACTCAAGCCTGCTTTTTTACCACATTCATGGATATGTTTCGCAAGCGCATGAATCGATTCTTCATCCTTCATTGCTTCATAATGGAATGTAATTTGGTCTGCCCCTGCATCCATAAATACATCCGCAAAGAAAGATGGATCCGTTACCATTAAGTGAACATCCATAAATAAATCACTTACTTTACAAAAGCCTTTTAATAAATCTGGCCCAAAAGTTAAATTTGGCACAAAATGGCCATCCATCACATCAAAGTGTAACCACTCTGCTTTTGAGCGGTTTACTTCATCCATTTGTTCATTCATTCGACTATAGTCGAGAGATAATACCGATGGTGCTACAATCATACATATTTCTCCTTTCGATTTTGTATCATGGTAAGAATTGCTAAATAATTCTGATATCTTCTTTCGGGAATGCTTCCATTCTTTACTGCATTTTTAATGGCACAATCCGGTTCATTTTGATGAATACAGTCTTTAAACCGGCAGGAATTGAGATAAGGTTGAAACTCTAATACACTTTGCGCAAGATCATCCGTTTTCATATGTGTGAAATCCAAAGAACTAAAGCCAGGTGTATCTGCAACCCAGCCCCCTGCGACTTGGTGTAACTCATTATGCCGTGTAGTATGTTTGCCACGGCCTAATGCTTTTGAAATCTCTTGGGTCTTTAGTTTAAAACTAGGTTCTAACCCATTTAACAAGGTCGATTTGCCAGCTCCACTTTGTCCAGTTAAGACCGATATTTTACCGGCGATGATTTCCGCAAAAGAAGGATCTAATTGTTCTTTGTGCGTACGTATCACGCGCATAGGACCTTTTTCATATTCTTGAATCATTTCTTCTACTTCATCCGAAATCCCTAAATCGGTTTTCGTGACGATTAGCACAGGTTGAATGCCTGCATGCATAATGAGGAATGTCAAACGATCGACTAAGGTACATGAGAAATCAGGTTCTTTCACGCTCATCACAATTAAGGCTTGGTCTACATTTGCGACATGTGGTCTACGCAATTCATTTAAGCGCGGTTCAATACGCTCTACAACATATTGTGTATCGGTCGCTTTTACTTCTACGACATCGCCTGCAACTGGGCTTTTATCTAGACGTAATTTTCCAGATAAAACCGCATCCACAAGCTCCCCTGTCTCTAATTGTATGCGATAGTCCTTTGATACAATTCGTATGATTCTTCCTTGCATATTACCTCAACCAATTAATAGTAATACAAGAGCACATAGTTATCTTCTCTTTGCGTATATTCACTCCCTACATCTGGGTCACATTTAATCACAATCCCCGTTTGTAAGTTTGCGATTTCCGTTTCACTTAGATTCGTTGTATCTAGATTACTGGTTAATACTTCCGCCCCGAGTCCTTCTAAGATACGCTCTGCTTCTTCTAATGGTAATCCTTGGATCTCATAAGGAATCGTAATCGTTGGATAAGAAGCATAAACAAGTTTCATTTCATTATTAATATCCGGATTAAAACGCGCACCCGGCTCAAGTCCTTCTTGGCGAATAATTGTACCTGGTTCTGCGGTTTCATTTGCTTCTTCGCTTGAAGAAAGAATAATCTTTCGATATTTTTGGCCTGGTACATCTTTTGCGTCACTAATCAGTTTTTGGATATCTCCATAACGAGACCCAATAAAGTTATCCGCAATTTCATATACACCACTTGATACCGTCACTTGTACACGTGACCCCTTTTCAATTTCTTCTCCTACACCAGGCGAAACTGAAATAATCAAACCCTTTTCTGTATTTTCGGTTAAGGTATAGGTCACATTACTTGTATCAAGTACTAAATCATTCTCATCGCATACAACCTTCGCATCTGCAACTGTCATTCCAACTAAATCAGGTATTTCTACATTTCGGCTGATTGGTTTTAGAATGCCAAGCGAATTAAGAGCAAAATAAATTCCCGATAACAACAAAACACCTAGAAGTACAATCAAGATTGTTAAAAGGGCGCGATTCTTCTTTGGCTTTTTTTGTACCGCTGGACGAACCACTCTTGATTCTTCTCTTCGAACGGTTGTGGTTGGGACTTTTTTCTCATCGGTATTCGATAAGACATGCTCTGGTAATTCATCGATGCCTGCTTCATTGGATACGTGGCGAGGCGATAAGACAATGGGTGCTTCATTTTGGCGTTCTGGACGCAAGGAAGTACGTAAATCTTCATACAATTCATTGCAGTTACGATAACGCATATTAGGGTCTTTTGCCGTACATTTCAAAATGATATTCTCAATGGATTGTGGCAAAGTTGGATTGATGGAACGTGGGCTAGGCATCGTATTACGCATTTGCATGAGCGCAACTTGAACTGCTGTTTCTGCCTTAAATGGCACATCCCCTGTCACCATTTCATAGAGCACAATTCCTAAAGCATAAATATCACTTTGGACACTTGCAGGTTCGCCTTTAGCTAATTCTGGAGCTAAGTAGTGCACACTTCCCATGACGTTGTTTGCTTGGGTCAATTGCATACTTCCTTTTGCTAAAGCAATACCAAAATCAAGAATCTTAATCGATCCATCGGATTTAACGATGACATTTTGTGGCTTAATATCACGATGGATAATGCCACGACGATGTGCTTCTCCCGTTGCACTAGCAAGTTGTTTGGCAATGTCTACTGCTTCTTCAGTTAACAGTGCACCACGGTCTTTAATGACTTTCTTTAATGTCTTCCCGTTCACATATTCCATGACGATATAGTGATGTCCTTTATACTCACCTACATCGTAAATTTCTACAATGTTCGGATGGGATAGTGTCGTAGCAGCTTGTGCTTCGCGTTCAAAACGCAGAATTGATACCGCATCGGTACAAAGTTCACTACGCAAAATCTTAATTGCAACTTGTCGATTTAAAATCGTATCAACCGCAAGGAAAACATCTGCCATTCCGCCTTGGCCGATATGTTGGAATACCTCATAGCGATTTGCAATTACATTCTTACTCATCCGCAGAACGCTCCATATCAATTAAGATTGCCGTAATGTTATCATATCCACCGGCATCTAGCGCAGCTCTTAATAACTGCCGTGCTCTACGCACAGGATCACACTTGGTATCCAAAACGATTTGGCGGATTTGCTCAAGTTCTACATAGCCATGTAACCCATCACTACATAACAAGAATCCATCTACAGGTTCTTGTAAAATACTTAAATCATAACGAACTGTATCCCATACTCCTAATGCATTCGTTAATACATTCTTTTGGGGGTAGTTCTCTGCTTGTTGGCTCGTGATTTCACCATGAATTAACATATCATTTACTAAGGTATGATCCATCGTGATTTGACGGAATGTCCCATCCTTTTTAAAGGCATAGGTACGACTATCTCCAATATTCACAACAAAATTACCAACCTTCGTAATTAACACGCCACAAAGCGTTGTTCCCATTCCTTTTAACGCTGCTTTTTCAACACCAGTTTGAAAGATTTTATGGTTTGCGGCTTGGATATTCTCTTTTAGCCAAGTGCGTACTTCAGCTTCCTCACTAAAACTACTCGTATTAGCAAAAGAAACAGAGAAGTAAGAGACAGCCATCGAACTTGCGACATCGCCGCCTTTGCCTCCCCCAATGCCATCACAGATAATAGCAAAAATATCTCCATCACGATTGGTCGCAATGACATAGTTATCCTGATTGGATTTACGCAGTTTCCCGCGATCTGTAATCCCGTAATATTTCATCTAAACGTTTACCCTTTCGTGCCTTGCACGTAGCTGGCCACACGCGGCATCAATATCTTCTCCATGCTTACTGCGTAGGGTCGCTTTTACGCCATGCTTCATGAGCACATCATAGAAATGCAGTGCCTTTTTCTCATCACTTGAATGATAGCCATTTTCACTGACTTCATTATAGGGAATTAAATTCACATATGCATTCATTCCTCGTACTAACTCTGCTAATTCTTTCGCACAAGCATCCGTATCATTCACATCTTTAAGCAATATATACTCAAAGGTTATTTTACGATTATTTTCTTTACTATAGGCGCGTAATGCCTCTATGAGTTCCTCTAATGGATAGGCTTCATCAATGGGCATCAATTTTTTTCTTAATTCATCATTCGGCGCATGTAAAGAAATGGCCAAATTGTATTGTACATGTTCTTTCGCAAATTCATAAATCTTTGGGACAATCCCACAAGTGGATATCGTAATATGTCTTGCCCCAATTGCTAAACCATGATCACTATTAATCACATGGCAAAAGTTCATCACTTCTTCATAATTATCAAAAGGTTCTCCTGTACCCATCACAACGACATTATCAACGCGCGCTCCTTCTAAATCGAGCTCTTTTTGTACAGCCATGATTTGCGCAACCATTTCCCCTGCAGTTAAGTTGCGTTGTTTTTTCAAAAGCCCAGAAGCACAGAACGTACATCCCATATTACAACCAACTTGCGAAGTGACACATACACTCTTCCCAAAATTAAAATGCATCAATACTGTTTCAATGGTAGCTCCATCACTTAATTCGAATAAGTATTTTGTTGTTTTGTCTTTCGCAACTTGTTTTTCAATACAACGCAATGCCTGAAACGAAAAGTCTTCTTTTAATTGCGCAATAAAAGTAGCGGGCAAATCCGTCATTTCTTCAAACGTTTCCACCCGTTTCCGATAAATCCATGTATATAACTGTTTCGCACGATACTTTTTCTGTTCGTGTTCTAACAAGTATTTTTCCATTCCCTCATAGGTTAAATCGTATATTGTACGCATCGTTAATATTTTAGCACGAACGCCCTATAATTTCCTTAATTGTGCAACGTAAAACCCATCGGATTCCTGCGTAAATGGAAAGAATGTTTTTTCAAACAATAACGCATAATCTTGGTGGGTCGCTAAGAAATTTGCGATTTGGTATTCATTCTCTTTTTTATTTAATGTACAAGTGCTATAGACAAGGATTCCTCCTTGTTTAACATAGTTTGCATTCACCTCTAACATCCGCTTTTGTATGGATACTAATAGGTCTAAGTCTTCTGGATGACGCTGGTAACGGATTTCTGGTTTATGCCTTAAATCCCCTAAGCCAGAGCATGGAACATCCAATAAGATCGCATCAAAAGGATTTTCTTTAAATGCCTTTTCTTCTATACAACAATCTCTTACAAACGTATGAGCAATCCTAACGCCAGTACGCTCCATTAATTCCTCGATTAAGTGAACACGGTCTTCATATAAATCACTTGCGTAGAGTTCCCCTTCATTTTCTAATAACATTCCAATCTGCTGGGTCTTTGTGCCTGGGGCTGCACAACAATCCATAATGCGTTGCCCTTTTTTGACATTTAAATATGGAACAATCTGTGCGGAAGCATAGTCTTGGATTACTACTTCCCCACGTTTAAATTCAGGTGATTCTTGAAGAATTCCATCATATGTAAAGCTATACGCATCCAAAAAATGAAACTTTGGATTCTCACATAGAGATTCCTTTGTGGTTTTTAATGTATTAATGCGCCCATAGACTTTCGCAGGAGTTTGATCAAATTTAGCTATACGTTCTGTATTCTCTAATCCATAATGTGCCTTCCATAATTTTAAAATCCATAGCGGATGACTGGTATGGATACAAAGCGCTTCTAATGGATCTTCTTCCTCTATTTCTTTTCTTCCATTTTGGACTAGATTTCGTAACACCGCATTCACAAAACCTTTATCCCCTTGGTTCGCCAAAGAGACAGCTTCATTAACAACCGCATAACTCGGAACTTTATCTAAGAATAAGATTTGATAAGCACTCATATCCAATAAGACACATGTGCTTTTTTTCCGTGGTTTTTTGGTATAAAAAGAGAGCTGTTTTTCAAGGTATAAGCGATTGCGCAAAGTACCATAGACTATTTCACTCACTAACCCACGGTCTTCTTTGGAAAGGGATTGCAGTTGCTTACGCATCAAAAGTGAGGCATACGCATCCTCATAATAGATACGATATAGAATGTCATACGCAATTTTACGTGCACTCATCCATCTAACCCCATTGGATTCACATCAATCCGTATATCTTTCTGTTTAAAGGTATTTGTTTCAAGCAGTTTACCTAAAGCTGTACGCATTTCTTCTAAGTTTTTCCCTTTCAACAAAATACGATTTCGATACAAATCCCGTATTTTCAATAACGGAATGACACCAATCTTTTTATAATCCCCTTCGAGTTGATGCAGAATGGATAAGGCAATCGCATCTGCTTCATGTTGATTACGATTCTGTATGGTTATCGAAATCATATAGGTATAGGGTGGATATTGGCCATCATGACGGAATTTCATTTCCTGTTCGAAAAAACGTTGATAGTTTTGGTTTTTCGCACATTCTACCACATAGTGATCTGGTTCAAATACTTGAATGACGACTTCCCCTTCTTCTTTTGCACGCCCACTTCTACCACTTGCCTGCATCAATAAGTCAAATGTCGTTTCACAACTACGATAATCCGTACGATTTAATCCTTCATCCCCATTGATAATTCCTACCAATGTGACATTTGGATAATCTAAACCCTTCGCAATCATTTGCGTGCCAAGTAGAATATCTGCTTCTTGGTTTTCAAATTTCTTGAGAATTGTTTCATGACTATTCTTTTTGGTTGTGGTATCAGCATCCATACGTAATACACGAGCATGTGGAAATCTTTTACTGACTTCTTGTTCCAATTTTTCCGTTCCAAAGCCAGCCGTTGAAAAGCTTGCGCGTTGTTTACAAGAAGGACAAATCTTAGGAACAAGGATACTTGTTCCACAGGTATGACATTTCATCGTTTTATCACTCTTATGATAGGACATGGCTAAATCACAATGTGGGCAATGAATCACCTCTTGGCAGTGATTACACCTTAATAAAGAGTGATATCCACGTCGATTGAGTAAAAGAATCATTTGTTGGTGCTTTTCCAATCGCTCTTCCATCTTTTTGGATAAAGTATCAGAAAGAATATAGGACTCTCCTTTTTTGATTGCATCTTTTAAAGGAACCAAGGTAATGCTTGGCAAGGTTTCATTGATTCTTTCTTTCAATGTAACAAGATGATACCGCCCTTTTAAAGCCCGTGCATAACTATCTAAAGATGGGGTTGCACTACCAAGAATGGTTTTACAATGATGGTATTTACCACGATAGATTGCCATATCCCGACAATGATAGGCAGGTTGTGTGTCTTGTTTATAGGAACCATCTTGCTCTTCATCGACAATGATTAAGCCTAAATCATGAAATGGTAAAAAGACCGCACTTCTAGTGCCAACAACAATCTCCGCAATACCATTTTTCACTTTTCGATATTGCTCATATTTTTCTTGTGCATTTAAACCTGAATGATAGATTGCTAATTCACTTCCAAAGCGACTTGAAACGCGCGCAATCATTTGTGGAGTCAAACTGATTTCAGGTACTAAAAATAGAACTTGTCGCTTCTTTTCTAGCTCTTTTTCAGCAAGTTGAAGGTAGATTTCGGTTTTTCCAGAGCCTGTCACACCATGCAATAAATAAACCGCATCTTCACTTTCTTCAATTTCTTTCATCGCTGCTTCTTGTAAAGGGGTTAAAGGAAACTTATCTATATGCGCTTCGTGCACCGTACGGGAAGCTTCTTTTTCCTTTTCTTCTTTTTGAATCGCCCCTTTTTCAATCAATACATGCGCTTGGTTTGGAAAAGCTTTACGCAAGTCACTATATTTTAAAGGCATATGTTCTTTCACATACAAATAAGCTTCTAATTGTTTGGGGGTCAAATCAACTTCTTTATCACTTAAAATGACCCAAGCCTCTTTGACAATTTGATGTTTGGAAGAAGTTGGTTTTACTTTGGCTGGTAAAAGTGCTTGAAAACAAGAGATGGTTGTAGAAAGTGTCATCTCTTTCATATACATGGCTAAATCATGTAATTCTGGTGTGATGAGTGGTTCTTCATCTAATACTTCAAGAACTTGTTTTAACTCTACCCCAAGTTCTTTTTCTTTCGCTTCTATAGATCCTTCCAATGCCACACATTCTTCTACAAAGCCAATGACATCACGACGATTAAAATTCACCCGTACGCGTGTTCCTTGAGCAACGTATTGATTTGCTGTATAGGTATATAATTGGTCAATGGCACGAACGGGATGTTCTATCCATAGTCCAACAAGATACTGCTTATTCATGGTTTATATCTTTCCCATTAAGCAACCACTTCATCATCACTTAAGTCACTCGTGAAGCCAGTGATTGCAGATTTGGCAACGTTACAACAGTGGTCACCCATTCTCTCTAAGGTACCAATCACATCACAGTAAATGGATTCCGCAACCGGAGAGACACATATATGGTCTGCCATACGCTTAAAGTGTGCGGCACGCGCTTCTTCTTCCATTGCATCGAGTTTTAATTCCATTTCTTGTAATTGATGATATGCTTTTTCATCATGTGTCACAAAAACTTCTGCCGATAAATCATACATATCAATAAAATGTTCAAACATATCATTAATCTCTTTCATCGCATGTTCCGTAAATGCTTCTTTCTTTTCAAATACCATTAAGAAGAATTCACTTAAGTTTTGGTTCAAATCACCAATACGTTCATAGTTTTTCACCGCATCAAATTGAATACGCACATCGTTGATATCTTGTTGCGTTAAATTGGATTGAACGGATAAACGAATGAGATAATCTGTAATCTTTGTATCAAACCGGTTTGCGATTGCTTCTGTCTTATCGAGTTTTTCTTTATCTGTTTCGTCTCCTCGCTCATTAAAGAATTTAAGGGTATTAACGGTATTCAACCGCACCACATCAACAAGTTTTAAAATTGCTTGTTCCGATGCATGAACCGCAGCAGATGGTAATAGTTTTGAAATCTCGGTATCCATCTCTTCAATATCCACATCCATATCGCTTGGCTCTTCCCCAGGTACAATTTTGCGAACAAAGGCAACAAGTTGTTTCGTGAATGGGAAAAAGAGAATCGTCGTTAAGGTTTTAAAGATGATATTGGCAATCGCAATTTGCATCATCGGATTTGCGCCTCCAGCAATCATCTGAATAAAGCTTGCATAAGGACGTAACAATAACATACCAATTAATGTCGAAATGACATTGATTGTAGTATGCACAGCAGCCGTCCGTTTTCCTGCTGTCGTTCCACCAATGGAAGCAAGAATACCCGTCATAGTCGTACCGATATTTGCCCCAAACATAAATGGAAGTGCTGCTGAAAAAGAAACAGCTCCTGCTTGATATAGTTTCTGTATGACACCGATGGTTGCTGCAGAGCTTTGGACAAGTGCTGTTAAGCCCACCCCTGATAGCATCGCTAAAACTGGATTCTGTGACATATTCAACGCAATGGCTTCAAATTGCGGTAAATCCTTTAAACTTGCTAAGGCATCCCCCATACCAGACATACCATAGAAAATTAAGCCGAATCCTAAAATAACATTTCCAAAATAGATATAACGTTGTTTCTTTGTAAAACAAATTAAAAGTGCGCCAACAAATACAATAAACATGGCATATTTCTCGATGTTGATAGAAATCAAGAAAGATGTAAAGGTTGTACCGATGGTCGCACCTAATATAATCCCCGTTGCTTGTTCAAAAGTCATTAATCCCGCACGTACTAAACCAATTGTGATTGCGGAAGTTGCAGAAGAGGACTGCATGATAACAGTTATGACGATACCCATCAAAAGTGCAGTCAGAGGTTTGGATGTATATTTGTTGATAAAGTCTCGGAGTTGGTCACCAGCTACTGCTTTTAATCCATCCCCCATAAACTTGATTCCAAACATAAAAAGGCCAAATCCACCAAGAATCATACCCCAATTCAATGTCATCATACTGTTTTCCTCTTTATCTACGATTTGAAAAATGGTGGAGGCTACAGGGCTCGAACCTGCGACCCCACCCCTGTGAAGGGTGTGCTCTCCCAACTGAGCTAAGCCTCCATGACTACCATTTTAACACAATCATTCATGAATCATTTCATCAAGTGTAATATCCCAAGAATCTATTTCAATGGATTCTACTTCTTGACACGTATAAGCTAAGCCAATTTTGTTTTCAAACTGCCCTAAAATGGAATCATAATACCCTTTTCCATAACCTACCCGATGAAACATAGCATCATAGGCAACAACAGGCACAAAAATCTTGTCCAAAGCTTTAAAGTCTATCGTTTCAAAACCAATGGGTTCAAAAACCCCAAACGTCCCTTCTTTTAATGCCTCAAAACAATCGATTCGAATCAACTCCAAGCTAGCTTCCTTTACGCGGGGGACATAAACTGCAATTCCCTTTTCAAAACAATATTCAATGATTCGATGGGTATCCACTTCTTCTTTTTTGGAAACATAAATACTAATGGCTTTCGCACCTGAAAGCTCTTGTATGACCTTTGAAAAAATGCGTTGATCGTATGCCTTTTTTTGAAAAGCGGATAACGCATTTCGTCTTTTTATACCTAGTTGTCTCGCCGCACGTTTATCCAATGGAGCCACTCATATCTATCTTCAATAATTGATTTAATTCCACCGCATATTCCATCGGTAATTCGCGTGTAAAAGGTTCTAAGAAGCCCATGATAATCATTTCGGTAGCTTGTGCTTCTGTTAAGCCACGACTCATCAAATAGAAAAGTTGTTCCTCACTAATCTTTGAAACAGTTGCTTCATGTTCAATCGTAGATAAATGATTCCGTGAAATATTATTTGGAATGGTATCACTCTTAGAAATCTTATCAAGAATCAGCGTGTCACATTCAATTTTTGATTTGGCTTGTTTTGCTAATGGTCCATGCAATACCTCATCGCGGAAGTTTGCTTCTCCCCCATTACGCGATACCGATTTTGAAATAATGGAAGAGGAAGTATGAGGTGCTAAATGAATCATCTTTGCACCAGAGTCTTGAATCTGTTTTTCAGAAGCGACTGCGATCGTAATACATTGTCCCTTTGCATATTCCCCGCTCAAAATACAAGCAGGATATTTCATTGTGATATGCGAGCCAATATTTCCATCAATCCACTCCATGTTGCCATGTGCAGCAACACGAGCACGTTTTGTGGTTAAGTTTAAAATATTCTTTGACCAGTTTTGTACTGTTGAATAGCGTGCTTTCGCCCCTTCTTCCACAAAGATTTCAACAACCGCTGCGTGTAAAGAATCTTTTGAATAAACAGGTGCAGTACAGCCTTCTACGTAATACACTTCCGCATCTTTATCCGCAATAATTAAGGTACGCTCAAATTGCCCCATACTTTCACTATTAATACGGAAATAAGATTGGAGTGGTTTATCGAGTTTGACGCCTGGTGGAATATAGATGAAACTACCGCCAGACCAAACGGCACTATTCAATGCCGCAAACTTATTATCCGTTGGTGGCACTAATGTTCCAAAGTATTTTTCAAATAATTCTGGACAATGCTTTAAAGCTGTATCCGTATCTAAGAAAATGACTCCCTTTTCTTCTACTTCATCGAGCATATTGTGGTAGACCATTTCCGATTCATATTGCGTCGCAACTCCCGCAAGATACTTTTTCTCAGCTTCCGGAATTCCCAAACGATCAAATGTTTCTTTGATGGTATCTGGTACATCTTCCCAAGAACGTTGTTCTTTTTGATCACTTGGTTTGATGTAGTAAGTATAATCATCAAAATTAATCTCGGATAAATCTGGTCCCCAGGTAGGCATCGGCATTTCCATAAAGGTGTGGAATGCTTTGACACGGAATTCTTCCATCCATTTTGGTTCTTCTTTGATACGCGAAATCTCGCGGACAATCTCTTCGGTTAATCCTTTTTGTGTACGATAAACCGAAACATCCTCGTCTTTAAAACCATATTGATAGTCATCTTGCGAAGTGATTACATCTTTTTCTTTTTCGGACATCTTATTTCTCGCTTTCTTCTATCAATCCTTTGATGGCATTCCATCCAATCAAAGCACAACGAATGCGGTTTGCTTGTTTGTAGACATTCTGCATCGCCACAGCTTCTTCCAATACATCCGCATCGTATTCTTTTCCATCTAACATCAAATCATATTGTTTGATGATTTCTTTTGCTTCCGCAATGGTTTTCCCACGCAATAAATCCGTCATCATGCTGGTGCTAGCCGTACTAATAGTACATGCGACTCCATCAAAACGAATGTCTTTTAATATCCCCTCTTCGATTTTTGCTTGCACGGTAATATCATCAATACAACTATCACTTGCCATATGCTTTTTAAGATAACTATCATCTTCAATAAGCGTATGGTGATGTGGGTATTGATAATGGTCCATAATCAATTCACGAAGAATATCTGGATTTGTTAATAAGTCTTTTGTATCTGTCATCGTCTTACCTTCTTTTAGAAAAATACACCTATCGCATTTTCAATCGATATTTCTTTAATTGCTTCTACACAACGATCCACTTCTTCTTTTGTGTTATAGAAGTAAAGTGAAGCGCGTATGGTCGAATCGGTTCCAATAAGTTCATGTAAAATCTTTGCGCAATGATTTCCAGAACGTACCGCGATATTTTTGGAAGCCAAATAACCTGCTGCATCTTGCGCAAATACCTCTTTTGCGTTAAAGGTAATTGGTCCGGTTGCGTTATCTGGATTATAGAATTGAATATGCGCTAACGGTTTTATTTGTTCCGCAAAATAGCTACGTAATTCTTTTTCATAATTATGGATTTGATCCATGCCAATATCCATTAGGTATTCGCATGCTGCTCCAAATCCAATCACTCCTTCAATGTTTGGCGTACCTGCTTCAAAACGGGTTGGGACATCTTTTAATAAAACCGACCCATCGGATTGAAACCGTGCGTTCATGCCTCCACCTAAAACTAGCGGTGGAATGTTTTCGAGTAGCTCTTTTTTTCCATAAAGAACGCCTACTCCATTTGGACCACACATTTTATGAGATGAAAAAGTCAAGAAATCAAGATCTAACGCTTTTACATCCACTTTTCTATGTGGCACACTTTGTGCTCCATCCACAACCATATAGGCTCCATATTGATGTGCCAATTCGCACAACTCTTGAATGGGTTGAACGCTACCTAACACATTAGTGACATGTGCTAAGGCAATCACTTTTACTTGTTTGCTCATCAAAGCTTTAGCAGCTTCTAAATCAACGACACCTTGCGCATTAACTGGTAAATATTTGATTTCAATGCCCAATTGTTCTTTCAAGCGATACCAAGGCAATAAATTGCTGGCATGTTCAGCAACACTCGTTAATACAATATCTCCCTTTTTTAATTGGTAAGAGAGCCCATATACTATTTGATTTAAACATTCTGTATCATTATGCAAAAATGCCACTTCGCTTGCATCACAGTTTAAGAAGCGTGCAACAATTGCGCGGGTTTCATCATAAAGGCGATCCACTTCTACAGATAAAGCATAATCCCCACGATGCACATTTGCTGTTGCATGCGTGTAATAGTGCTCGACTTTATCAATGACCACTTGTGGTTTAAAGGTTGTTGCCCCATTATCAAAGTACACCAACTCGGGATGGTTCTTTAGCATTGGAAAATCTTGGCGAATTTTTTCTAAATCGAACATAATTCGTGAATCTTCCTTTCTAATTCTGCACGCAACTCCTGTTGCAATGTTTCATCCTGTATCGTCCTTGTGACAGGCATCAAATAACCTGTACTAATTAAGGCTGTACATTGTTGTGGGGATAAACCACGTGCCTGCATATAATACATGTGTTCTTCATCCACACTACCTAGACTTGTCGCATGGCTAGCTTGCACATCATTTTCATCAATCAATAACCGCGGAAGAATATTTGCTTTCATTCCTTCATCAAAGCATAAAGCGCAACTTGTTTGGTGACTTTCCGAAGCATAGGCACCCTTTTTGATGGCGCCTGTTGCATCCACAAAGTAATTACCCCCTGTTAATACCACGCCATAGTTATCAATTTGCCCATAGGTATGATCCGCATGAGAAACTACAGACATCGTAAAAGACTTTTTGACGCGTGTTAATGTGGCACTTCCAACTTGGGCGTGCGCACCTGGCTCTAACAAATCAACGACTAAATGATGGGAAGCTTCGGTTTGATTGACTTCCCCATAGGAGAGCTGTAAGCTTGCATCTTTTAAGAGTTCATGGGATTCTTCGAATTCACAAGGTGTTTCCGATTCATTCCAAATCAAGAAAGTCAGTTCTCCATTTTCTTCCGTTTTCGTTTTTAAAGTGATTTGTTTGGCATTTTTGACTTTCAAGAATACCTCACTTTTTCCACGGCACACAAAAGAGAATTGTGCCTCCTCTTTTGTATCCACTTCAAGCATCTGATAGCCATCCGTCAATATCACTTCTTCATTTGCAGAGAGTTTTCTCATTTTTGTTCCTTTCTGCGTACACGTTGGCTCGTAGCACATGCCCCTAAGCTCACAGGCGCACGTTTTTCTGCTTCGGATGCAGGTTTTACATCATATTCTTTATAAATCCAATCATAGCCTTCGCTATCAATTTTGCGTGCCAATTCCGCATCCCCTTCTAAAACGATCTTTCCATCTACTAAAACATGAGTAAACTCTGGAACAATTAGTTCATAGAAGCGCTCATAATGAGAAACAACTAGAAGCGACATTTTGGTCTCTTCTTTTAATTGTTTAATTGCATTGGCTACAACATGTAAAGCATCCACATCTAGGCCAGAATCCACTTCATCAAGCATAGCTAATGAAGGTTTCAACATTTCCATTTGCACAATTTCATTCCGTTTCTTTTCTCCACCAGAAAATCCTTCGTTTAAGAAACGATGTGCTAAATCTTCTTTCATCTCTAAATCCTTGATGGTTTTTTCCATTCCTTTAATAAATTGGAATAAAGAGATTGGCTCTTCTCTACGCGCATTAATGGCTGCTCGTAAAAAGTCACTATTGGTAACGCCTGGTATTTCTTGTGGATATTGCATAGCCAAGAATAAACCAGCTCGTGAACGCGCATCCACACTCATCTCGAGCACATTTTGTCCATTATATACAATAGACCCACTTGTCACTTGGTATTTGGGATGTCCCATAATGGCAGCTAATAAGGTTGATTTCCCATTTCCATTCGGGCCCATAAGCGCATGAATCTCATTTTCGTGCACGGTTAGGTTCACACCTTTTAATATTTCTTTTTCTTCCACAGATACGTGCAAGTCTTTTATTTCTAACGTATTCATATCGATACTTACCTTTCAAAACGATATTATACCACACCAAGTCTAAAGCGCTATTTTTACAAGTAAGAATGAATTGCAAATGAAAACTGCAGGGAATATAATAATAAAGCGTTTTTAAAGGAGGGAATATGAAATCGATATTGAAAAAATACTGGTTCGTTTGCTTATTAGCACTTCTCTTTCTTGGAGTTAGTGTTTTCTATATTATCGACACGAACAAGGATGTAGTAAAAGGTAAAAAAAGCAATGGCGAAGATGTTGTATATTCTATTGATGACCAAAACGTCACCGTTTCCGAGTATTACAACACACTCTATGAAAATAGTGGAACGAATGCCGCAAGAATGTTATTTGAGCGTCATCTCGTTTCCCAAGCATTTGAAACCACACCAGAATTAGAAGAAAAAGCGAAAACACAAGCAGAAGAAATTCGCACAAACTTCCAATACCAATATGGTGCAAGTGCAACCGAACAACTAGATAGCATTCTAAAATCCATGGGTTACGATGGGGAAAAAGATTTAGAAGCCTATGTTGTGGATGCCTTAAAACAAGATCAATTAATTGATGAATATGGGGATGCGCATTTCGATGAATTACAAATTCGTGATGTCTCTTACATTCTCATTCAACACGAAAACCCATCCGAAGACACAAGTAAGCCTACCGAAGCAATGCAAGAAAAAATGGATGCGGTTGATGCAGCTTTAGCTTCGGGTCGAGAATTTGCAGATGTTGCTACGGAGTTCTCTGAAGACCAAAGTACTGCTCCTACAGGTGGCGACTTAGGACTTCTTGATAACAAGGTCACAACTCTCGATGCGGCATTCTTAGAAGGCTCTCTTGCCCTCAAAGAAAACGAAGTAAGCGATTGGGTCCATTCTGATCAATTTGGATACTTCAAGCTAAAGAACAACGCTTCTACAAAAGAAAGTGTCAAGGCTTGGATTAATGCCAACCTTGCTGAAGGAGAAGAAGAAAAGAATGTTTATTACGAACTTGCAAACTCCTTTGACCCAGAAATCTACAGCCGTGCGATTAGCGAAAAAGCGAAAGAACTTGGCATTGACTATATGGGTAACACAGATTTAGAAGAAGCATTTAAAGAAGCCTATGGCTTAGGGGAATAAAGGAGGACAGAACGATGAAAAAGATAACAAAATTAGTTGCTTCACTCCTATCCTTAACTTTATTAGCAGGTTGTAGTGATGCGCATGTAAAACTCAATGATGCCAATACAGGTGTCTTCAAGGTTGGAAATAAAACGGTTACGAAAGGTGAAATGTTCCGTATCCTAAATGCGAATAGTGCCTATGTTGTTACAAATGATGCAATCAGTAAAATCTGTGACATTGAAGTTCCTGTAACAGATGAGATGCAAGCAAATGTAGATGAGATGATTGAATCCATCAAATCTTCAGGTGAAGGCATTCTTGATTACTATACCCAAGCTTATGGTAGCTTAGAACAATATACAAAACAGCTTCTAAGAAACCAACAGCTCACGGCTTTATATGAAAAGTATGTAACCGAAAATATTGAGCGCTTAATCAGCGAACAATCCCCTGCTTATGCAACCATCTTGACCTTCACTAGTGAAGAGGATGCAAATGCAGCTCTATCCGGTTTAAATGATGGTTCCTTAACGGTACAGGATGTATTACAACAATATGCAACCTCCTCTTCTGGACAACCAGAAATTCTAACCTTAAATACCACAACCTATCCAGCCGAAGCATTAACCTTAGCACGTTCAAATAAAAAAGATGATGGATGGGCAAAAGTGAATACCGCAGCAGGTGATCAGTTCTGTCTAGTACGTGTGGAAGAAGATGATCCAAACACCTACAAAGATGCACTCATTACAAACCTAGCGCGTAATCAAAGTATTCAATCCGAAGCATCTGCTTCCTATATGAAAAAACATAACTTCAAAGTCTATGACAAAGATGTCTTAGATGCCATCAAAGAAAGTTATCCAGAATATCTAAACTAAAGCGATAGCATTAGCTATCGCTTTTTAAAGATCATCTTCAATGGCACCCGCTTTGGCATAGGCGGTAGAACGTGCTTCAAAGAAGTCGGTTTTAATCATATTCGCATCCGCATATTGGGATACCCACCCCATCGATTCAGGTTCTTCTTCATGTCCCTCATAGATTGGGTCAAGATGAATTTGACGACAACGTAAGTTTCCTAAATATTGGATGTAATCCGTAATCATTTGTTTCGTTAAGCCTTGGACATCATCTCCAATCGCATAACTTCCCCAAGCAATTTCCTGTTCACACCCTTCTTTAATCATGGACCGATATAATGCATTCAACTCTTCTGTAAAAAGTTGTGGTTCTTCTTTTTGTAGTTCTAAAAGAATATTACGGAATAACCATAGATGCGTATTTTCATCCCGATTGATATAACGAATCTCTTGTGCAGAACCTGGCATTAAGTGGTTACGAGCCAAGTTATAGAAGAACATGAAACCAGAATAGAAATATACCCCTTCTAAAATATAATTTGCGACACAGGTTTTCGCTAAAGTATAAGGATTGGTATCTTTCACAAACTCATTGTATAAGTTTCCAATAAATTCATTACGCTTTAATAAATGTGGATCATCTTTCCATTGGAAGAGAATTGAATCCCTCTCTTGTGGCTCACAAATACTATCCAACATATAACTATAACTTTGGGAATGGACCGTTTCTTGGAAGGCCTGAATCGATAAACATAGGTTCACTTCATTTGCGGTAATATAAGCTGCTACATTAGGTAGATTCGCAGTTTGAACAGAATCCAAGAAAATCAAAAAGGAAAGAATCTTATCATAAGCACGGCGCTCCGCTTTGGGAAGATTTGGATAATCTTTCAAATCTTGCGCAAGATTGATTTCTTCTGGTACCCAGAAGTTATTCATTGCTTGGCGATACCAATCTTTGACCCATGGATATTTCATATTATTGAAATCATTGAGGTTGGTGGTATTTCCATTAATCATTCTTCTTTTTGCGACCTCTACATCCCCTTTTGGATTAAACATAGGTCTTCTAATTAAATCACTCTTTTTCATTTTTACACTCCTTAAGCAGAACACGCTTCACATTCTTCTACTTCTAAACTCTTAGAACGAACATAATAGAGGGTTTTAACACCTACCTCCCACGCTAAGAGATAGAGATTCAGTATTTTACGGAAGGTATAATCATTTGTGATATATAAATTCATGGACATAGCTTGATCGACATGGCGTTGGCGAATTCCAGCTGCTTTAACTGACCAAGTTTGATCAATATAATGTGCATTCTTGTATAAGAAATAGGTCGCTGGAGAAAGGTCTGGCGCTAACCGTGGCATAAGACCATCTTTCTTTTCTTCTAAGAAATAGCGATTCATAATTGGATCAAGACCTGCCGTCGTACCCGCTAAAATAGAGGTGCTTGAGGTTGGCGCAATCGCTAAGAGATATCCATTTCGTAACCCTTGTTTATGAACTTTGTTTCGCAATGTATTCCATTTTTTAGAATCGTAATGCCGTTTTTCAAAATAGGCACCGGTATCCCAATCAGAGCCTTGGAAAAGTGGATATTTACCTTTTTCTTTGGCTAGTTCACATGATGCTTCAATCGCGTAATAATTAATCCGTTCAAATACTTCATCCGCAAATTGTAAATGGGCTTCACTTTCCCATGGGATGCCATGTTTTGCTAACATGTGGTGATAACCGGATACTCCTAAACCAATTGGGCGATATTTTCCGTTATTCACTTTGGCATAAGGTAATGGGAATAAGTTAATATCAATCACATTGTCTAATGCCCTTACAACCGCATAAATAATCTCTTTCATTTCTTTTTCATCGGTCACATGCAGACGACCTAGAGTTAAGGAGGCAAGATTACATACGACAAAATCCCCTGGTTTTGTGGTGGTCACAATCACTTTTTCGCCATTGATTTCTTTAATTTCTTGCGATTGTAAGGAAATCGCAGACATATTTTGGGCAATCTCTGTACAAAGATTACTACAGTAAATCATGCCTTTATCCCCATTTGGATTCATACGATTCACAACATCTCGATTAAATACAAATGGGGTTCCTGTTTCAACAGCGGATTTGATAACTAAACGTACCACTTCTTTGATGGGAAGCACACGTTTTGAAATCTTTGGATCACGCACACAATCCAAATACTTTTCAACCCATTCTTCGCCATAGCAATCTTCCAAACAATAGCCTTTTATTGTTTCAATCTCATGTGGATCTAATAAATACCAATCCCCATTGATGTTCTCTTTTACTTGTTGCCAGAAATAATCTGGATAACAAACCGCCGGGAATACATCATGTGCTTTTAAGCGATCATCCCCATTGTTGGTGCGAATCGCTAAGAATTCAGGCAAATCTTTATGCCATACATCTAAATACACCGCGCATGCTCCTTGGCGTACACCTAATTGGTCTACTGCTACGGCTGTATCATTGGCTAAACGTATCCACCGTATAACTCCACCTGCCGCTCCTTCAAAGCCTCGAATGGTACTTCCTTTCGAGCGTACTTTTCCAAAGTAAAGCCCCATGCCTCCACCTAGTTTTGATACCTTTGCGAAATTATCAATGGAGCGATAAATACCATCCAAAGAATCTGGTACAGTATCAATAAAACAAGAACTCAATTGATGGTAAGGCTTACGCGCATTACTTAAGGTAGGAGTCGCCATGGTCACTTTCATCGTACTTAACATGTCATAGAAGCGCTTGACCCACTCCAAACGGTTTTTCTTTTCATTCATCGCTAAATGTAAGGCAATTCCCAAATACATTTCTTGTGGGGTTTCTAGTGGATGATGCGCATGATCAACAATCACATAACGTTTAATCATTAAATCTAAGCCCGAATAATTAAAGAGATAATCGCGTTTTTTATCAATGAACTTAGATGCTTCTTCTAGCTCTTCATCAGAATACTTCTTTTGAATATATGCGCCATATAGGCCTTGTTTTGTTAGTGAATGGACTTTATCACTAAAGGAAGTGCTCTTATCGTATCGCGCTAAGTCACGATAAAAACGGACAAATAATAAGCGTGCCGCAATATATTCCCAATCTGGTGCTTCTTGCGTGGTTAACTCCACCGCTGCCCGTATCAATAACGGTAATAAATCACTATCTGCTAATCCTTCTTTTACAAAAGAAAAATACTTATCCGCAAGTTTTTCCATCGGATATACTTCACCTGGAAAATCTTTTTCTATTTTTTCTAATGCCTTACGAATATCATTTTGTTTTTGGAAGGTCGCAACAATCTTATCTAACGTAGCACGAATTTGCGCTCTTCTTTCACGGTAAAGAATATAACTTTTCGCAACCGCAAAGAAATCTTCCTTCATCAGTGCTTCTTCCACAAGATCTTGGATTTCTTCGACACTGACCGTATCTTTCTTTTTGATTTTGGTTTCAACCGTCTTTGCGACCTTATGAATCTTTTTCTCATCTACCGGAGAATTAGTCGCAATAAACGCTTTTTTTACCGCGTTTTCAATCTTTTTTATGTCATACTTCTGTCGATTTCCATTCCGTTTAATAATCTCCATAATACTTACCTCAAACTCGTAATTATCATTATAGTTGACTTTCCAACTATTTTGTTAAGGAACACCCATTTTTAACAAAATAGTACAAAATTTCAGTCTAAGTTGAATGAAATATATTAAATCATTTGAATGAAACGTATAAATTGTTAGATTTTCTTCGAATCATTTCAAATTTCAACCCCTTCCCTTATAATATTTCTATAGAAAGAGACCTACTATGAAAAATCAAGGAAAAAATGAATTAAGTTGAGAAGCATAGTAAAAGGGACTCTAAATAGAGGTAAATAACGTAATAAGAATTATGTGATTTATAAAAGAATGATCTTTGAAAATTTATTACTTGAACTA
>JAGAVW010000058.1 GCA_017941735.1 Solobacterium sp.
ATCTCTATCAGAATATATAACATTAGTAGAAGAATGGATTGAGTTTTATAACACTACGAGAATAAGGTTAAAAAAGAAGTGATTATACAATCACTTCTTCATAGACCTTTTTTAACTGTGAACATTTTGGGGTCCACTGTCATCATTACTTCCCCTTTTACATTCGCTTCAACCACACACGCAATTGTGCGAAATGGACTTGTGCCTGTTTTTGCGGATATCAAAGAAACAGATTATACATTAGATCCAAGTAAAATAGAGGCACTTATTACCGATAAAACCGTTGCCATCTTACCAATTCATGTATATGGGCATATTTGCGATGTGGAAGCAATCCAACAAATTGCATCCAAACACAACCTAAAGGTAATCTACGATTCTGCCCATGTATTTGGGGTGAAATATAAAAACAAAGGAATTGCAAATTATGGAGATGCAAATATGTTCTCTTTCCATGCGACAAAAGTATTCCATACCATTGAAGGTGGAGCGATTACTTGCAAACATCCCCAAATCATTGAACGATTAAAAGATTTAAAAAACTTTGGCATCATTGATGAAGAACATGTGCGTGATGTTGGTGGAAACGCAAAAATGAATGAGTTCTGTGCAGCTATGGGTATCTGTAATTTGCGACACATCAATGAATACATTGAAAAAAGAGAACTCGTTACAAAGCGATATGATACGCATCTTTCTCAAATAGATGGATTACAATGTTTGAGTCCTCAAAAAGATGTACTTCCAAATTATGCTTACTATCCTGTTCTATTTAACCCAAGTGTATATGGGCATACACGTGATGAGGTTTACGAAGAACTCAAGAAGCATCACATTTATGCACGTAAATACTTTTATCCAATCACTAGTGCGTTTGACTGTTATAAAGAAGACTATGATGCATCGCTTACACCGATTGCTTTACATGTATCGAAGAATATTTTAACACTACCTCTTTATGCGGAATTAGAACTAGAAGCAGTCGATGAAATATGCAAGATTATTAAAGAATTGTAATTTAGGTAGATCAAATTCAATCCTTCATGATTAAAAAAAGAATTCCAATCAATATTGATAGGAATTCTTTTCATTTAGTATTTATAAACGACAACTAATTCTTATCCTCTTCGTAAGTTCTTTCGCTGATGATATACCGAGGTCTACGCTTTGTCTCTAAATAGGTTTTTCCTACATATTCCCCAATGACACCTAAGCTAAATAATTGGATTCCACCAAGGAATAAAATAATACAGATAGTAGAAGCCCATCCTGTAGCCCCATGGCCTGTTAATGTTCGAACGATTGCCCAAATAATGCCCACAAAACCTAAGACACTAATTATGGAGCCTAATACAGAAATGATGTGGATTGGCTTTATGGATAAGCTTGTGATTCCATTCCAGGCAAGTGCAACCATTTTTCCTAAGGTATAATGGCTTTCTCCTGCAATTCTTTCATAACGCTTGTAATAAACTGAAGTACTCTTAAACCCAACTAATGGGAACATTCCTCTTAAGAATAAGTTTACTTCTTCAAAATCCGCAAAATGCTGCAGAACTCTTGAACTGACTAAGCGATAATCCGCATGGTTATAGACTGCTTCTACGCCTAAGGAATTCAGCAATTTATAGTATCCTTGGGCAGTGGAACGCTTAAACCAAGTATCCGTATCCCGGTTTGCGCGTACACCATAGACAATTTCACAACCATCATGATATGCCTTTACCATATCATCCATCGCATTGATATCATCTTGTCCATCACAATCAATGGATATCGTAATATCACAACGATCTTTGGCTTCCATTAAACCCGCTAATACCGCATTTTGGTGACCACGGTTACGACTTTGTTGGATGCCGATATAATGTGGATCTTCTTTTGCAAACTTTGAGATAATTTCCCATGAGTTATCACTGGAACCATCATCCACAAAAAGAACTTTACTCTCTTCATGAATCAAGTTCTCTTTGATTAATTGCTTTAACTTCTCTAAAAACTGTGGGCCTGTAATTTCAATCACTGACCCATCGTTATAACATGGGGTTATAATCCATAGTTTTGGTAATTTTTCCATACGATTATTCTATTATGTTTTGTCCTTTCAAACAACCATTACGCACAGATTCCATCCATATACGCATGGATCTTGTTTTCTAATTCTTGTGCGTGTTCTTTTGAATCTCCTTTGATGGATAAATACGCTTTCATCTTTGGTTCGGTTCCAGAAGGTCGAATAACAAGCGTATGTCCACCCTTCAATAATAGTTTTAATACATTCGATTTCGGAAGCCCATCTAAGCCTTTTTTATAATCTCGTACTTCTTGGATGGGGATACCAACAATTTCGGTTAAAGTTTGATTCTCTAAGTCCTGACGCAATTGCGTTATGATTTCATTCATTCTTGTCTGCCCTTTTGAGCCTTCAAATTGATAAGAATAGAGGGTATTTAGAGAGTAACCATATTGCTGATACAACGCTTCTAATTTTTCTAGCAAACTGATTCCTCTTGTTTTATAGTACGCAAACATTTCGGTAATCATATAACTCCCATTGACCGCATCTTTATCTCTTACATAGGTGCCAGTTAAATAGCCATAGCTCTCTTCAAACCCACAGATATAATCATTTTCTTTCTTCTGTTTTTCTAAGAAACCAATTTGTTCCCCAATGAATTTAAATCCGGTTAAGACATCAATCGTTTCTACGCCATGGTAAAAGGCAATTTCCTTTGCCATTTCGCTTGTCACAATGGTCTTAATAAAGACGGGATTTTCAGGCATTTGGTTATGTTTACGTCTTTGTGTACAAATATAATCCAAAAGAAGTGCACCTGTTTGATTTCCACTCAACAATTGATAGCTTCCATCTTTTCCTTTTACCGCAATCCCAACGCGGTCACAATCCGGATCTGTCGCAATTAATAAATCCGCATTTTCTCTTTCCGCATACTCCATTCCTAAAGCCATAGCCTCATGGATTTCAGGATTCGGAAACGGGCACGTTGGGAAATGGCCATCGGGTTGTTCTTGTTCTTTAACAACTGTGATATGGGAATACCCTGATTCCTTTAATGCTCGTAATACAGGCTTTAAACCTGTCCCATTTAGGGGAGTATAAACAATAGATACTTCTTTATCTACTTCATCTCCATAAAGAACCGATTCCTTTTTCACATGTTCAATGAATTTGGTATAAACCTCTTCTTTAATATATTCGATATTTCCTTTTTTCAGACCTTTTTCAAAATCTCCAATCTTACAATCTTCAAAAATATCTAACGCATCAATTTCTTCTTGTATTTCTTTTGCTGCTTGGGTCGTAATCTGACAACCATCTGCCCCATAGACTTTATATCCATTGTATTTAGCTGGGTTATGGCTAGCAGTAATCATAATACCTGCACTACAAGATAACTCTCTTACCGCAAAAGAAAGACATGGAGTTGGCATGATTTCTTCATAGATATAGACATGAATCCCATTTTCCACAAAGATGGATGCCGCAACGCTTGCGAATAAATCGGATTTGATACGGGAGTCTCTTGAAATGGCAATACTTGGATGGTCTTTAAAATTCTTATTGATATAATTGGAAAGTCCTTGTGAAGCTTTCGCAACCGTATATACATTCATACGATTCGTACCTGCCCCAATCACACCACGCAATCCACCTGTCCCAAACTCCAAATCACGATAAAAGGCATCTTCTTTTTCCTTTTCATCCATCGCTTGAAGTTCTGGAATTAAGTCTTCATCAAATATTGCTTTTTCTAACCACGTTTTGAATTGATACATATTTATTCCTTCTTGCGTTTTATAACTCTTTTTTTATTTTATAAGCTTTTATAACTTTTTTCCAAGTCATTATATTTCCCTTGGAAAAAGACGAACCTAAATTCAGTTTTTAGATTCGCCGTTCTCTTTTATTGATTCTCTGCTTCTTTTTTCGCAAGTGCTAAATCATGTTCTGCCATGATGCGGCATAACTCTTCATAGCTTGTTTTTTGTGGATCCCATCCTAGTTTGGTTTTTGCCTTTGTTGGATCACCCAATAAATCTACCACATCGGTTGGTCTAAACCACTTTGGATTGACACAAACGACCATCTTACCTGTCTTCTTGTCATACCCCTTTTCTTCTAAGCCTTCACCCTTCCATTCAATCTCAATTCCAACATATTTAAAGGCTAGTTCTGTGAATTCTCGTACGGTATGTTGTACGCCAGTTGCGATAACATAATCATCTGGTTCCTCTTGTTGCAACATAAGCCACATACATTCCACAAAATCTTTCGCATAACCCCAATCTCGTTTAGAGCTGAGATTACCAAGTTCGAGATGATCTTGTAAGCCACACGCAATACGGCCTGCCGCAAGCGTAATCTTACGGGTCACAAAGTTCTCTCCACGCCGCTCTGATTCATGGTTAAATAAGATTCCATTGCATGCGAAAATCCCATAGGCTTCCCGATATTCTTGAATCATCCAATAGGCATATTGTTTTGCGATTGCATAAGGGCTAAATGGGTGGAATGGCGTATTTTCATTTTGTGGGACTTCTTCCACTTTCCCATATAACTCTGAGGTAGAAGCTTGATAGAAACGTGTCTTTTTATCTAATTTATTCACATGGATTGCTTCTAGGAGTCTTAATACACCCATCGCATCCACATCACTAGTATATTCAGGTGCTTCAAAACTGATGCCAACATGGGATTGCGCCGCCAAATTATACAGTTCATCCGGTTCCACTTCCCCAATGATACGCGTCAAACTAGAGGCATCCGTTAAATCCCCTTCATGTAATGTAATCAAGTTTTGATTTAAAAGATGTTGGATGCGTGAAGTATTGGACACGGATGCACGGCGAATAATGCCATGTACTTCATATCCCTTTTCCAATAATAATTCAGCCAAGAACGAACCATCTTGTCCCGTGATTCCCGTAATGAGTGCTTTTTTCATCTTGTTTTCTCCTATAGATATTTTTCTTCTTCAATCTGTGCAATCACTTCTTTGATTTCTTCACAGTTTTCTTTCTTACAAATAAGGGTTACATCTTCGGTATCCACAACCACAAGGTCTTCAACCCCAACTAAAGCGACAAGCCTATTTTCAGCCTGAATGATGTTATTTGTTGCGTTATTTGCGATGACGTTTCCTTTTATCACATTGCCTTCTGCATTTGGTTTTTGAAGGCGCGCAATCGCAAGCCAAGAACCTACGTCATCCCATCCATATTCGCCAGGTTTTACATAAATACAATCTGCTTTTTCTAGTACGCCATAATCAATGGATATGGATTCCATTTCCATAAATTCTTTGACTAATACTTCTTCATAGTTTAACGTCCCAATGGCTTCTTGAATCTTTTTTAAGTGCGCATATACATCTGGTATATACGCTTTCATTTTATTAAGGATTGTGGAAGTCTTAAACGCAAATTGTCCCGCATTCCAAAGATAATCTCCGCTTTCCACATATTGTTTTGCGGTTTCGATATCTGGCTTTTCTACAAAGCAATCAACACGATATACATTGCCATCATAGGTATCTTTCAAATACTTAATATATCCATACCCGGGTTCTGGATAAGTTGGCTTAATCCCAATCGTAGTCAAATTTTCTTCTTGTTCCGCTACTTCACAAATCCCTTCGATTGTCTTTAAGAATAATGGCACATCTAAAATCTCATGATCACTTGGCAAGATAATCATAATGGCATCGCCATATTTCTTTTCAATATGAATCGCACCTAAGCCAATACAAGGTGCCGTATTACGGCCAATGGGTTCTAATAAGATATTCTCAAGTGGTAAGTCTGGAAGTTGTTTTTGAACAAGTTCTAAATAAGCTTGGTTTGTGGAAATATAAATATGATCCAAGCCAACAAGTGGAACCAAACGCTCCACCGTCATTTGAATCATGGATTTTTCTTCCCCTAACAACGATAAAAATTGCTTGGGTAAGCTTTTTCTTGATTTCGGCCAAAAGCGTGTGCCATGACCTCCAGCCATGATGAGTACTGTCTTTTCCATTCTTTTTCAATTATACCATCTTATAATAAGGTTGTTAGTGAGAAAGGAAGATTCCTATGAAACAAATCGAACGCATTCAATATTATGAACAACTGTTTGATGAATTAACCAATAACGCAAAACAAATTGAAAATGCCCTAGAACTTTACAAAACAAGCCAAGAAAAGCTTCAAGAATTAGAAAAGTATTATACAAGTAAAGATTGGAAGAAGGACTACGAAGCAGATGAAGCCAACCAACTTCCAAAAGATTTAAAAAGAGGCGTGCTCTCCCAAGATGGGATTAACGACCTCTTAGATCAATTTATCGAATTCAAACATCGATTACTCGGATATTTTGATGACTAATACATCATCAATATATTGAATAGAGTCTTTATCTGGGAAACAAGGCATTTGTTTTACTTCTTCTTTTACAGCATACTCTTTTGCGGTTGTTTCATCGAGAATCTTGATGCCATAGTTCATTTGAATATTTAAATATCTTTTATACGTATCATAATACGTAATACTTGAAGTATAGCGAATTCCAGCTCCAGAATAATCCAAGTCCTTATATTTTGAAAAATACGGGTTTTCATAGAGTTTTCCAATAAAGACAATTGGCGTTTCGTTTGGAACATAATTCTCATTTTCTTCAATTCGCATGAGAATACGATTCATCACCGCTGCTGTTTTACGATTCTCCAATTCTTTTTTTAAATAACTATCATTGGCATAGACAATCGCATCAAATAGCATACATACAACTAGGACACAAGAAAAAGCTTCGAAATACGTAAGCCACCCTGGACGCTTTCCATAGCGAGAAATCACTAAAATAAAGAAAATATAAATTAAGCATAATGAATAAGTCATTAAATCATTCACAACGCCACTCGTTAAAAGATAAATCCCATACGTGCCTAGTGGCAATAAGCCGAGAAGTACCAACACTACCAAAATGGCATCTTTACGTTTTACTTCTTTGAATCGATAGATAAGCACAATAAACGCAACTAAAGCGAGAGTCCAAATCAGAATCGAAACAAATTGGGAATGAAAGAGATGCGGTTGAAATGTTCTTTCAAAGAATTGTTGATAGAGTCCTTTTAATAAGGTAGGTACGTTTGAAGGAGTTAATTGAAGCAATTGTGTAATACTGTTTTTTCGAACTACATATTCTATGTTATACAACCGTCGAAATAGCGGAAGCCCGATAAAATATAATAATGCGCCACAAACTAATGTGAGAATCGCTTTCAAACCTTCAACAAGAACTACTTTAGTTTCTTTGTTTTCTAACAAATCCAAAATCGCAAGAATCATTAATCCACTCACGGTCACAAATAAATAGCTTTGGTATAAACCACAAGTAAGCCAAACGGTAATTGGAGCAAAATAGATATAAGGCTTCTTTTTACGAATAAGATAAAGCGAAACACAAGCACTTAAAAACCCTAACATATATGCATCGACATCGTGCATATAGGTCGTATAAGTGATGGTTAAAGCACGACATGTCACTAAAATCCCGACGATGAGGGCTTGCCAAAGGCGATTCTTTACTTCCCATATATGCAACAACAAATAAGCACCTAAACCAACGAATGTGAGCGATAAGAATCCAATTAATAACGGTGGATAGTAATAGCCTCGAATTAAATTCATAACGGGATAGAAATAACGCCCTAACTTTGCTGCCCACATTGCATTGGAATAGTCTCGATAAGCCTGGATTGAATCATGGGAATAGAATTGATTCAAAAAAGCATATCCATGCGTTACAAATCCCAAAAGATAGGTTGTAACCATGACAAACCATAATGTTTTATTTTCTATTAGTTTTCGCATTCTACGCTTAATCCAATTCATTCTTCCCCCTTTATGATTCGCATCATTTTTTCATACTTTTCACCCGATTGAATCTCTTTACAATCTTGATAATGGTTTAAAAACTGTTTCATTGTTTCCCGATAAGATTTTATATGGGCTGGATCATCAAAGCGCTTATAAATGCCAATTAAGTGATCTTGTGCACGTATCAACCAATCGGTTTTTTCTTTTAGGTAACCCAATTGATTTAGATACTCGATGCGATCGAGTAAAGCCTCATGTCCTTTCAACAATTCTTCAGGCTTTTGCGTATGTACAAAACTTGACTCTCTTTGTACATAGTAATACAGCTTTTCATTTGTATAGACCAGTTTCTTTGCTTCACCAATAATATAATGCATAATCGCTTCATCTTCATAAGGATGTTGTACGTCAAACCGATGTTTTTCCCATAACTCTTTTTTATATAGTTTATTCCATACAACAACCGCATTATTCCATGATACATCACTCATAAAAGATAAAGGTCTTTCATATATTTGTATGGAAAGATTGGGTGTTTGCTTTACGATTTCACCATCTTTAACCCAATATGCGTCACACACAGAAATATCTGCACCAGCATTCACTAAATTTACATATAGTGTCTCTAAATATAGTGGTGATAGATAGTCATCACTATCCAAAAACGTAATATAATTCCCTTTTGCTTCATCTAATCCCAGATTTCGCGCAGACCCTCGACCTCCGTTTTTCTTGGTGAAAACTCGTATACGTGAATCTTTGCGGGCATAATTCTGTATCATTTCATAAGAAGAATCCGTTGATCTATCATTCACAAGTAACAATTCAAAATTGCCATAGGTTTGATTTAAGACACTTTCAATCAATCTGTCTAAATAATTCTCAGCATTATAAACAGGCACAATAATACTAATTAATTCGCTTTGATTGCCTAGTGGTTGTTGCAGTATCGCTTTGGCTTCTCCATATAATTTATGTTTCATAAGTACTTCTTCTTGGGGATACTCACGAAATAATTTATGCAAGCGTGCCTTAAATACCGTATCCCAAAAAGCACTTCTTTCATAGTTTTTAAAATAACGTACGATTTGAAATAATAAACGTTCAAGCCAGACCTTTTTCTCATTTTCCAGACCTTTTTGTTCATAGAATTTAATGCGATCATATAACGCTAAATAGCCTTGAAAAATATTGCGTGCTTGATAGGTATTCACAACACTTTGATCATGATAATAGTAAAGATATAAAGGCTCTGCGATATCCACAAGACGTGCCTCATTTAATAAATAATGAATCACCAGCTCATCTTCGCAAGCGGTATGCACTGGAAAACGAAGGGAGGAAAACAATTTGGCATCAAAAAGTTTGTTACAAAGAATAACCGCATTGGTCCAATCCTTTTGACTCAAATAGATGAGCCCATTTTCATAATGAACCGGCTGTTTTTCTTCGATAATAGGTTCACTTTCCCCTTCTTTTAATCGTACATAATTACAACATGATATCTGTGCATCATATTTCTTGAGGTTTGCGTATAATATTTCAATAAAGTTTGAAACAATCGCATCATCCGCATCCACAAAACAAATATAATCACCAGAACAATGATCTAGGCCTAAATTACGCGCCATCGCAGCCCCATGATTCTCTTCTTGTAATACAACAACTCGTGAATCTTTTTTAGCATATTCTAAACATAACGAATAAGATTCATCCTTGGAACCATCATCAATCACTATCACTTCGATATTCTGGTAGGTTTGCGCAAGAATACTATCAAGGCAGCGAGAAAGATAGCGCTGTGCATTATAAACCGGGACAATGACAGAGATAAGATTCTTATTCATTTTTCCCTCTTAAACAAATAATAGATTTTTTTAGGTAGCCATAAGAAGAAGGAACCCACTCTCCAATTCCAACTCTTCCGAGCACGTTCATTTTGCGCACACACCGTTTTCAATGCGAGATTTGTTTCATCCAGTTTATTCTTTAGATTTTTAAGCTCCCAGTCTTTTTCATTGATTTGCTTGATTGCCTTTTCATTCGCATCTAAAAGAAGATGATTTTCAATCATCAATTGTTCTATTTGTTCTTTTAGTTGTTTCGTCTCATCTTGTTTCATATTTTAACTTTCTACTTTCAACAGTTGTGCATTTCCTTTTATCAAGCATTGTTTCGAATTCGCAGGTATAAATACGGTCTTTCCTTTTTGTAACGTAATCTGTTCTTCCTTCCAATCAATACTGCATTCGCCATCGATACATAACAATACTTGGAAAGAGTTTTCATTTGTTTGTATCGATATTCCTTCCTCTGTATTTAATAGAATACGTTCTACTTGGAAGTATTCACATCGACCTAAGAGTTCTTGTGCCCATCCCTTTTGATATCGTAATACACGCATCGGTTGTTTGGGTTTCGCAGAAGAAGACAACTTCATCACATTTATTGCTTTATCGATATGTAATTCACGTTTGTTCCCAAATGAATCTATGCGATCATAATCAAATAAACGATAAGTTAAATTGGAAGATTCTTGTATCTCCGCAATAAGCACACCTTTTCCTATCGCATGGACAATGCCTGGCTCAATAAAGAAAACATCATTTTTCTTAATCGGTACTTTTTGAAGATGCTTTTCAATGGATTTATCCTTTAAACTCTCTAGGACGGCATCTTTTTCCATATCATGAAGAAAGCCAAACGTAATCGTCGCACCTGGTTCTGCATCGAGGACATACCAAAGTTCGGTTTTCCCTAATTGCCCATTTTCATGATTTCTCGCATATTCATCATCCGGATGGACTTGGATGGATAAATCCTCTTTTGCGTCAATCAGCTTAATCAACACTGGAAGTGTATTTTTAAATTTCTTTTGTGGATGCGTTCCTAAAACTTCCGGATACTGTTTGATCAAATCAATTAAAGATGTTCCCCTATATTCTCCACTGGCAATATAACTTGGTCCATCTGGATGCGTAGAACATTCCCAAGACTCCGCAAAAGGAAAAATCGCGATATTTTTGTTATATCGCTCATTTAATCGATTTCCACCCCAAAGATAATCTTTTGGGTATGGATTTAACAAAAATGGTTTATCCAGCATGACTCTCTCTAGATTATATCAAAAAGTGATAATCATTTGATTATCACTTAAGCCATCCATTTTTCAAATTCTTCATCCGTTGCCAGTACCTTATGTGTTTCACTCAAAGCATGTTCATGGCCATTTTCGTAAATGACACCCTCTTCATCTTTATTATAGGTAATTGCTTGACGATTTTTTTCAACGACGGGATTTGGATGAGGAATCGCAGATAGCAATGACTTAGTATAAGGATGGATCGGATTTTGGAATATTTCATCAGTTGTCCCTGTTTCCACAATATGCCCTAAATGCATCACTCCAATGCGATCGCTAATATACTTCACCATCGATAAATCATGCGCAATAAATAAGTAAGTTGTGCCCATTTCATCTTGAATATCTTTCATGAGGTTTACCACTTGTGCTTGGATTGAGACATCTAAAGCAGAGATGCATTCATCGGCGATGACGAGTTTTGGATTCATTACGAGCGCTCTAGCAATTCCAACTCTTTGCCGCTGCCCACCTGAAAACTGGTGTGGGAAACGTGTTGCTTGTTCACGCGATAAACCAACACGATCTAAGACATCATTTACCTTTTCATCTAATTCTGCTTGGGTATGACAAATATGATGGATTTCTAAACCTTCCGCAATGATTTCTTTAACCTTTTTCCTTGGATTTAAACAAGCCATTGGGTCTTGGAAAATCATCTGCATATTCGTGCGCAAATATCTTTCATCTTCTGGACTAAGCTTTCCTGAAATATCATGTCCATCAAAAATAATTGTTCCATCGGTTGGTTCATAAAGGCGAATGATTGAGCGCCCAGTTGTGGATTTCCCACTTCCCGATTCTCCAACGAGGCCATACGTTTCGCCTTCGTGGATATCAAAGCTGATGCCATCGACCGCTTTGGTTGTGAAACGGCGGCTAACTTTAAAATGTTGTTTTAAGTTTTCAACATGTAATAAAACTTTTTTTTCACTCATTGTATATTAGCCTCCTTTTTCATTTTATCAATACGCTCTTTTAATTCTTCTGGCATATCTACTTTGGGTGCCTTTGGATCACACAGCCATGAAGCAACACGATGTTGGCCACCCACATCATACATAGGTGGTTCTTCCCGGTAATCAATATTTAATGCATAGGGATTTCTTGGCGCAAATGCATCCCCTTTTACTTCTTCCATCAAATTGGGTGGTGAACCTGGTATCGCAAATAAGCGTTTGGAGTTTGTATCAATATCTGGCATGGAACTCAAAAGCCCCCAGGTATAAGGATGTCTTGGGTCATAGAAAACTTCATTGATATTGCCTTTTTCAATGATACGACCTGCATACATGACGGCTACATAATCCGCCACTTTAGCCACAACCCCTAAATCATGCGTAATATAAATAACAGAAATATTCTTCTTCATTTGAATTTCTTTTATCTTCTCAAGAATTTTCGCCTGTATCGTTACATCTAACGCGGTTGTCGGCTCATCACAAATAAGAATATCTGGGTCACAAGCTAACGCAATCGCGATGACCACTCTTTGACGCATTCCACCCGATAGTTCATGGGGATATTGTTTGAAGGTTTTTTCTGGATCTGTGATTCCGACTTCATCAATGAGTTGAAGCGCTCTTTCTGCTGCTTCTTTTTTCGAAACGGACTCATGTTCAAGTATTGGTTCCATAATCTGTTTCCCAATGGTCATGGTTGGATCTAAGGATGTCATTGGATCTTGAAACACCATGGCAATATGCTTCCCACAGAGTTTATAACGAATGTCTTTTTGGGACATCTTTACTAAATCATATTCCACAACAGAACCATCTTTTTCTTTTGCGGTATAGATGATGGAGCCACTATCAATAACACCATTGGAATCTAAAATGCCCATCAATGTTTTAACCGTGACGGATTTACCTGAGCCACTTTCTCCAACAATCGCAATCGTTTCCCCTTGGAATAAATCCAGTCTTACCCCACGGATTGCCTTGACGGTACCGTAATTGGTTTTAAATGATATGTTTAAGTCTCGAATTGTTAAGACTCTTTCATGTTTATCTCTTTTAAACTTTGCCATACTATCACCTACTTGTTCAACATCTTAGGATCAAACGCATCTCTTAAACCATCCGCAAACAGGTTAAAGCAAAGCATTAAAACTCCTAAGACAACGACTGGAATAATTAAGATATGGGGATAGGTTGTCATGGACTTATATCCATCAGAAACAAGGGAACCCAACGAAGCTAAAGGCGCTGGAACCCCAAGCCCTAAAAAAGAAAGATACGCTTCTAAAAAGATTGCGTTAGGAATTGAGAACATACTGGTAATGATTACCTGCCCAAAGATATTCGGTAATACTTCTGAAAAGATTAACCGAAATTTACTAGCCCCTAATGTAGTTGAAGCAAGAATATATTCTTGTTCCTTTACTTTTAATACCTGGGCTCTTGCGATTCGTTCCATACCAATCCATCCTGTCAAAATTAACGCGAAGATAATGGAAGAAACACCTGGTTTTAATACAATTCCTAATAACGTGACCACAACTAATGTTGGAATGCCATTTAATATTTCTGCCACTCTCTGCATGAAAATATCAACTTTGCCACCAACGAAGCCAGAAACAAGTCCATAAACCATCCCAATAAAGATATCTACGACAACTGCCGCAAAGGCAATCACTAAAGAAACGCGTGTACCTGACCATACGCGTGTAAAGATATCTCTACCTTGGGTATCACTCCCAAACCAATAATAGATATCTTTGAAACCTTTTGCTGCATATTGGTCTTTGCCTTTGTAATAGCCATTAAAGATTCCTAGTTTTTCAATCAATGGAATTCTTGGTGTTAAGCATTCTTGGCCATGAATAATGGATTTGTAAGTATGCTCATTCATGCTTGGGCCAATAAGAGCAAAAAGAATGATGATGACAATAATGATTGCCCCAATCAATGCCCCTTTATTCTTCTTAAAATTGCCCCAAACATCTTTCCAATAGGAGGATGCCTTGAAGGTTTGATCAACTAGTTTTTTTCCTTCTTCATGTGCAAACAAGAAATCATCTTCATGGAATTCATGATCTTTTACACTCATCTTAACCCTCCTTACTAACCCTAATACGCGGGTCAATGATGCCATAGAGAATATCCACCACTAGCATGACCGCAATATACATAACCGAATAAATAAAAGAACACGCAATGGTAACGTTATAGTCGTTTTGTTGAATGCCACTAATCATTAATAAGCCAATCCCTGGAATCCCAAATATTCTTTCAATGACTGAGGAACCCGTTAATAAATTAACTAATAATGGACCAGTAACTGTAATGATTGGAATCATTGTATTTCTTAAAGCGTGCTTAATAATCACTTTGTAATTCTTGATTCCTTTTGATTGCACTAAGGAAATATAATCGGAGTTTAAGACATCAATCATTTCTGATCTTGTAAACCGTGCCACATTCGCAGTGGGTGAAACACTCAGTGCTAATGCGGGAAGAATTAATGACTTAAAAGGTGCGGTTTGATTATAAAGAATAGGCAATAGTTGAAGTTTAAATGCCACATAGTAGCACAATAATAAGGCGCATACGTAAGATGGCACACTTACCCCTATAACAGAAATGACAGAACATAAATTATCAATCCATGTGTTGTGATTGAGCGCTGCGACAATGCCTAATATCAATCCTAAAATCGTACCAAATATCATTGCCATTGCCCCTACCATTAACGAAATACCTAATCTTCCTTTGATCATTTCGGAAATTGGGAAGTTTTTATTAATGGCATAAGAAACACCCAAATCACCGGTAATCATATTTTTTAAGTATAGAAAAAAACGCACTAACAATGGCTTATCTAATCCATATTTTTGATACAACAAGGCCAATTGTACTTCAGTCAGTTTTTCATCATTAAAAGGTGTACCAGGCATCAAATCCATCAAGATAAATAGGATTAGGATGATAACTAGTAACGTTGCAATACTAATGAGCACCCTTTTTAATATGTACTTCTTCATTCGCCTCTCCTTTCATGAAAGAAAGAGCGATCAAGTATTTACTCAATCGCTCTAATAATCGCTTTTTAAATGCTTGAGATTTTATTTAATTACGATATGACGATAGCTATCTACACCGGCAGAGTGGAATTCTGGGCTAGAAATCTTAGGCGAAATAATCATCGCACCACCTGCTTGGAAGACAGGAACGATTGCTGCATCTGTTTCAACAAGTTGGACTTCTGCATCAATGAAATCTTTCCATCTTACCGAACTATCACTAATACCCGCGCCACTTTCTGCATCAAATACTAATGCGTCATATTCAGCAGAATTATATCCACCGTCGTTATTTGATGTATTTGTGGATACAAACAAATCCATGTATGTTTGTGGGTCTGCATAGTCAGGTCCCCATCTTGTTAACATGAAGTCATAATCATGCTCATTTGCATTTCCAGCAAGATCAAGACGTTCTTTCTTCGGTTTTCCATTTAGATTAATGGTGAAGCCTACTTCTTCTAAGAAGAATTGAATTTGTTCCGCCGCTTTAATAATGCTATCTCCTTCATCGGTTCCATAGAGAAGTTCTAACGTAACCTCATGTCCAAGTTCTTCTACTGCCTTTTGATAGAATTCTTTTGCTTTATCCACATCGTAACTTGTGATGGTTCCTGCATCATCACGGAAATCTGCACCTGTGTTTGGATTACCTGCTAAAGCAACAGGAATAATCCCACCCGCTGCAATCGAACCATCGTTCAATGAAGCCGCAAGTGTTTCACGGTCAATCGCATATGAGATTGCTTTTCGAACATTCAAGTTTGCTAAATCTGCTGCTCCAGCACGATTATGTACGTTATTATTCGCATTTAAAGAGAGATAGAACAAATAACCAGCTAAACGGTTTTGGAAACCTTCTGCATCCCTATTCGCATCTACTTGTTCCCCAGATAAAGTAACCGTATCAAGATTACCGCTTTGATATTCCATTAAAGCAGTTTGGGTGTCTGTAATTTCACGGAAGACAACTTTTGGTGCATATTTTGCCGCATAGTTACTTGCATCCCAATATCCTTCATTCAATTCGAATTCAAAGGAATAGCCTGGATCCCAAGAAATTAACTTGTATGGGCCACACGCGAGAATGTTATCAACCGATAACGCAAATTGATCGCCTTTTTCTTCCGCAAACTTTTGATTGACTGGGAAGAAGGTTGGGAAAGCTAATAGCCCTAAGAAGAAGCCGGATGGTGCAACTAATGTGACTTCTAATGTTTTGTCATCAATCGCTACAACCCCTAAGTCTTCAGGTTCTAAACCGCTTTCTGGATCATAACATCCACCATTTAGAACGTTCGCTGTTTCAAAAATCCAGTTGTAATCACTAGCGGTATCTGGATTAACAACGCGTTGCCAAGCGTATACAAAGTCATTTGCTGTCACAGGTTCTCCATTTGACCAATTCGCATTGTCACGAATTTTAAAGGTATAAACCAAACCATCGTCGCTCACTGTATAGGATTCCGCTAAATCTTCAACAGGAAGTCCATTTTCATCTAGTTCCATCAATCCGGAAATACACATCGTTTGGGCAATGAAAGAGGTCCCATCTGTTGCAATTGCAGTATCCATAGAGATGACGGGTGTGGGTGCTTGAACCGTTACAACCGTTTTCGCATCTCCAGTTGTCGCAGCAGGTGCGTTCGCTGTGCCACTCTCTGATGCGCCATTCGCATTTGATGTAGCAGCACTACCACCACAACCTACTGTAAGTAATAAAGGTAATAGTATTGTTAGTACTTTTTTCATAAACCTTCCCCCTTATAATGAAAACATTATAAAGATTATGAAAATACTTGTCAACGAAAATGTTAAATATTTTCATTCAATGTAAATATTTTCATTTTTAGGAAATTGAAACGTATAAGCACTCCTACTTATACGTCTTTTTCGTTATTCAAAATCGTATTCAAAAATGGTTTTATCTTGTACGTTAATCTCTTTTCCCAATTGTACTTCAATGATATCTAAATCCGTTAAAGCAATAATGGTATGTTTGCATCCCGCCTGCATGGTAATGACATCGCCAGCTTTGACAAATTGTTCCATGCCATCGACGATTGTCTTTCCTTCCCCAGAAACGATGGTCCATACCTCATCACGATGTTCATGCGAATGGTAATTCATGTGTTCCCCTTTTTTCATCGTTACTTTAATGGTTAAACTCTCTTCATTCACATCAATGATATGGAAGGCACCCCAAGATTTTTCGGAGTACATCACACGTGGATTAATTTCTGCTATGTAAGGTTTAATGGATTCACTTGCCTCTTCTGATGTCACAAGGACCCCTTGCGAACTTGCGCTCACGATAATATCTTCTACACCAGTACAAAGAATCGGTAAATCCAATTCATTAATAATATGCACATTTTTACAGTCTTCCCCTAAAAGACCTTGGCCAATGATATTCCCTTGCATTTCTTTGGTAAATGTTTGCCAAGTTCCAATATCTTTCCATTTTCCTTCATATGGCAAAGCTTCAATTTTACTCTTTTTAAGAATTGCTTCATCAAAACTGAGTGGCTCTAATTCTTCATATTTTGCGTATAAATCAAGATAATCTTCATACGAAATAATCTCTTTTGCTTGTGCCAAGAAATCCTTTAAGCAGAACGCAACTACACCACTGTTCCATAAAGCCCCTTCTTCAATGAGCTTTTTCGCTTCTTCTTTTGTAACCTGGTTATAAAAATGGTTATCTTTGATATATCCATAGCGCGTTGAAACTTCATCCGGTTGCACTCCTATCAATTGATATGCCTTTCTTCCTTCTTGTACACGTGCATCTAATTGTGCAAACAGTGAAAAGAATTCATTTTCTACATATAAATCGGTAGGACAGACGATGATTGTTTCATCCTGTTTAATTTCATTTAAGCCAACCAAATACTCACATGCTAATAAGATGGCATAAAATGTATCTTTTCTTTCTGGTTCAATCGAGATATGTAAATCGGTATTGAGTTGGTTTAAGATGGTTGATACCTGTGCATTGGCAGTCGCAATGGTACAATCCATGTCGCTGTAATAATGCCTTATTTGTCGATGAATCCGTTGTAAAAGGGATTCTTCATTCCCCTTTTCGTCCCGAAAAATCTTAATAAACTGTTTTGAACGTACGTTATTGGATAACGGCCATAAATTTTGACCCGAACCACCTGATAATAATACTATTTTCATATTTTTCTTCTCCAATGTTTATTTTACCATTGAATATTCATTTACAGGATTTCTTTTAAATAGATATTAAGTTTACAACCTTTTCCATTCACCGTTTATGGTAAAATAAAGATATGTCAAACAAGGTTTACATTTCAGTAGTCTTGCCCGTTTTTAATGTTGCGCCTTACATTCGTAAATGTATTGAATCTTTACGCAATCAAACTTTTAAAGATTTGGAGTTTATTTTTATTGGGGATGCATGTACGGATGCATCGATGGAAATTGTTGAAGAATATAAGAAAAAAGATGAAAGAATCATCACAATTTATAATGAAACAAATATCGGTTCTGGCCCTTCCCGTAATAAAGGAATCAAAATCGCAAAGGGAGAATACTTATCTTTTGTCGATCCAGATGATTGGATCAGTGAAAATTTCTATGAGGCTCTTTATCAAAAAGCGTTAGAAACGAATGACGATATCATTAAAGGGGATATTCGTTGTATCAATGAAGAAGGCAAGGACATTACATCGGATGTGTTTTGTGCGAACAATAGCGTTGCAAAAGATCGACTTTCAAATGGTGAACCTTTCTATATGTGTTTTAGTAGCGATCATGTGTGTGCCCTATATAGAACTGCCTTTTTAAAAGAACAAAGCATCACATACGGGGAACAACACGTAGGCCAAGATAGTGTATTTTTATTAAATGCCTGTATTCGTGCGAAGAGCTTCTCTTTTGTAGATGAGGCGATATATTATTATCTGTATCGGAACGATTCAGCAGCGCATACAAATAATTTTCAAAGGAATTTGAATGCTTTAGAGGTATTTGAAAAGAGAGTCCAAATCGTTGCGGAGAATGGGATTGATGATAATGCACGTCAATTCTTTATTCGTATGGGAGATTACTACCTCAGTGTCTTTTTAGAGTATGTTGATGCAAATAACGAAAAGAACGCAAGCGAGATTTTGCATTATATTAGAACATTTGAATCCATCCTTATTAAAGTCGATCCAACTGGCATTTTGTTTACACGTATGAAATATTATTCTGAATTAAAACAAATCGAAGCTTCGATTAGACCAGAAGTACCTGTTTCCGTTATCATCCCAATGTATAACTGTTCGACATACTTACCAACACTATTTGATGATCTTTTTAAGCAAACATTCCAAGATTTTGAAGTCATATGTGTTAATGATGGTTCCACCGATGAAACTTATCATTTTATCTATGAATTATCGCATAATCATGCGAATGTATTTATCATTACCCAAAGCAATCGCGGAGCTGGTGCAGCTAGAAATACAGGTCTAGCGCATGCGCATGGCGAATATGTGATTTGGATTGATGCAGATGATCGCTATAATCCTGCCTTTATCGAAGAACTCTACAAGGCCTCAAAGAAACACGAAACCGATATCACCATATGCTTATATGAAGACAATGATCATCTATCTAATAAGCACCGAGATCATTTAGGCTTTTATGAGCCCACTTTTCCTGAGAACACCGTGGTTGATCCAAGAGATATCAAACTTGTTGGGCCTCTTTCCGGTTTTCGTATTACAAATAAGATGTATCGAAGACAATTTGTACTCGACAACCAATTAAAATTCTCTGAAACCATTGTAGCGAATGATAACTTTTTCAATTATGCTAGCGTATATTGTGCAAAGCGCATTCTTGGCATTCCTAAACATCTCTTAACTGTTGAAAAATACATTAATCCAAATTCGATTACCGCGAAAAGAAGTAATCATACAGATGATATCATCATCACAACCGAAGAGATCTATACATTTTTAAAACAACACAATTTGGAAAAAAGTCGACTACAGGATTATGTTAATGTTTTTAGAAATGCTTTTCTGTACAACGCAGAGTTTCCATACAATCATAGATTTGTAACAGGGATTGTGGAAACGCTGTGTACAAAAGAACCATGGATTTCCATGAGCCCAAAAGAATTCTATGATAGATTATGGAAAGACTGTTGTGTAGATATAACGCAAAAACTAATTGATACATTACAAGTAAAGTTAAACGAAAAAGGCAATGAAGATAATTATTTAATGGAGATACAGCGCTTGAATCAACGTCTCGCTACCATAATGGATGTTGAGCGAATTGCCGAACAAAAGTATCACAGGGTTTTTGATATCCATCGCCCTAAAAGCAAAATTGAAAGTCTCAACAAGCAAATCACGTCTTTACAACAACAAAACCAAGAATTAACAACGAACCTTGAACAAACAAATGCAAGATTAAACCGCGAGTTGCATTCTTGGAATTATAAAATTGGATACTATTTAACTTATATCCCTAAAAAAATCTTTTATACTTTATTCCGTAAAAAGGATTAAGACTCGATATTTGGATGGAATGCGAATCCTTCTTTGGTTGCGTTTATAATTGTCGCAATCTTTTCTTTTTTATTACTGCTTTTTGAAGCTAATACACGCAAACTATGTAGTAACACCCTTGCGAAAAGATACAAATAGCCCTTTAGCCCCTCTCTTCGATAAAGGTAAACATCATTGCGATAAAGATAAGAAAAACGAGATAATTGTTCTTTTGTAGCACTGGCAATTTTGGCGCCCTGTTTATTCTTTGTTTTATGTACCACAACGCTACTAGGCACAAAATAGCATGGATATTTCATAGAAATACGCCTTGTATATTCCCAATCATCCGTCCAAATAAAGAACTCTTTGATTGGGTATCCCACTTCCTTAATGGTGTCTGTTTTTAAGAATAAGGAAACAAAAGAAGACATAAAGACCATTGTTGGCTGATCAAATTCCTTTAGATTCTTTGTCATTGTGACTCTAGGAATATTCATTTCACAAATACTCCCATCTTTCCAGAGCACTTTCCCCGCTAAGAATCCAAATGTATTATTTTTTTCTTTCGCAAAAGAAACTAGTTTTTCTAATGCATCTTCTTTCGTAATCGTATCATCATCCATTAACCATACATATTGAGATCCTAACTCCACAGCCTTTTTAAGGCCATAGTTAAAACCACCTGCCCCACCAAGGTTTTCTCCAGTATTGAAGTAATGGACCTTTTGATGATCGATATATTTCTCTATTTCTTCAAGCGTCCCATCTGTTGATGCATTATCCACAACAAGAATAGCGCAATCTTGATAAGATTGCGCACTTAAAGCTTCCATACATTCTTTCAGTAGTTCTTTTCGGTTATACGTAACAACTACAATTAAGACATTTGCTAACATATGAAGAAATTATAATTCTTTTTTACATAAATCTAAAGCCGAAGCAATGACTTGATCCATGTCATAGTATTTGTATTCCCCTAATCGGCCTCCAAAAATCACTTTTTCTTCTTTCTCTGCTAATGCTTTATATTGTTGATAGAGGTTCCCATTCTTTTCATCATTGACTGGGTAATAAGGCTCATCTCCTAGTTTCCACTCCGAACTATATTCTTTTGAAATAACGGTCTTAGGTAAGTCATTTCCCTCTTCATCTTTTCCAAATTCAAACCATTTATGTTCAATGATTCTTGTATAAGGGCTTTCATTATCTGTATAGTTTACAGCCGCATTTCCTTGGAAGTTTGGTTTATCCAAGACTTCCGTCTCAAAGCGTACGGAACGATATTCCAGATTCCCTAATTGATAATCAAAATAGGCATCAATTGGGCCTGTATAAATGACTTTATCAGCCAACGCATCTAACTCTTCTTTATTCTCTAAATAATCGATATTTAAACGCACTTCAATGCCTTCTAACATATTCTCTACCATCTTGGTATAGCCACCTACTGGAATTCCTTGGTATAACGCATTGAAATAGTTATTATCAAAAGTTAAGCGAACGGGTAAACGCTTAATGATAAAAGCTGGTAGTTCGGTACATGGTCTACCCCATTGTTTTTCGGTATAGCCTTTAATAAGTTTCTCATAAATATCCGTACCAACTAAAGAAATTGCCTGCTCTTCAAGATTTTTAGGCTCGGTAATTCCAGCTTCTTTCTTCTGTTCTTCAATTTTCGCAGCTGCTTCTTCTGGTGTAACGACTCCCCACATCTTATTAAAGGTGTACATATTAAATGGCAAAGAATAAAGTTCTCCTTTATAATTTGCAACAGGGCTATTCGTAAAGCGATTAAAAGTAGCATATTTGCCTACATAATCCCATACTTCTTTATTATTAGTATGGAAAATATGAGCACCATAAATATGGACATTAATTCCTTCCATTTTCTCGGTATATACATTTCCTGCTACATTTGCCCTTTTATCTACGACTAATACTTTCTTTCCAGCATTGGTCGCTTCACGCGCAAATACTGCTCCAAATAAACCAGATCCTACTACTAAATAATCGTATTTCATAAATAACTCCAATCTATCTGCCATTATTATACATGAATGCCCTTATTAATGTGATTGTTTTGGCTATCAAAAAACCTTTGTGTTAATGCATTACGCATTCATACAAAGGTTTTATGTTTCAATATTAATCTGTTATTTGTTCCAATCAATTGGTGCTGCTTGTGGGTCTTCCATTGGCCCATACATCTTTTCGTATTGTGGTAAACACCAAGAAGCCAGTTTTTTCGTCTGTTTAAAGAAGAAGACCATCCAGTCTCGACTGCTTTCGTTGATGCTTTCTTTATAAAGAGCCCAACCAACATAATACCAGTTGTGAATTGCTGAATAAGCCATCCAGTGTAAATGCTCTTTTTCCGTAGCAGGTCTACCAAAATAAGCTTCTAAAATATCTTTAATCTTAGGTTCATCTACTTCATACTCTAAGCCAGCAATCACGCGACCAAAATCATAACCTGGGTCATTATATCCCGCAAACTCATAGTCGATAATATCTAATGTAGTATCTGTTAACAAAACATTATCAATATTGATATCGTTATGACACATGGTATGTTTCACTCCATCCATATCTGCATATTTTTGAAGTTTACGAATCATAATCCACTCTTTTTCAAAGATTTTAAACAAGTCGCCCTTCATCTTTGCAGCTTCTTTAAATAACCGTTCTGTTTGCCAAACTGGATCATAATTGTATTCTTCCCAATTTGGTAAATCATAACCTACATCATGGAAGGCACGAATTTTCTTTGCAACTCTCTTCATGAGTTCTACGTCATAATAGTATTTTCCGTGTAAATCAATGCAATTCTCTCTAAACTTAGAAATCTTAGCACCTTGTTCGTCGATATAAATGAAAGTGTCATCTGCGTGTGCTTTAGCAGCTAATTGGTTTGCGACACATTCATTCTTTCGATAGATAAAGAATTGTGTGCTATCACCTGGATAACGGAAAATATAACGTTCTCCACGCACTACAAATGTAAATAAGATATTCGACAAACCTTTCTCTAATACATTAATATCGCTAATCTCATCCTCGGTACAATTTAATACAGAACAAATCTTTTCGTTGATCCATCCACTTACATTGCCCAAGAATAAACCATCAATGTTTTGTATTTCTTGGATGGAATCAAATTCAAACAAGAAATCAGAAGGATACTCACGAACATACAAATCTAAATCATCCGCATGACGAGAAACAAATTCTTCCCAGAATAATTGGGATACTCTGAAGTCATCAATTTCTTCTTCCATGTATTGTAGTAATCTACGGCTTAATTCATGATCTAAATATGCATGGCCATAAATACATTCTCCACTTTTGGCGCAACTATGGATTGATAAAATACGACCAGATTGATTCTTTTCGACAACCAATTCATTGTGTGCATCTTCTTTATAGACAGTTGCGTGGAAGGAATTGTATTCATATTGAGAGAATGGATTCTCTTCAAAGTAATTATCACAATTCAATATATAGGTTGAACCAATAAAGTTTTTCGCAATATATAACGAATAAATATTATTTTTCTTAAGATCTGGATTAATCTCAATGTTCACACCCCATTTATCTACTAAGAAAAAGTATAATTCCTGTTTATAACCAATGACGACAGTAATATCATTGATTCCAGCTTCTTTTAATTGACGAATTTGGCGTTCAATTAAAGTTTCTCCGTTTTTAATAAACAATCCTTTTGGCATGTTATAAACGGATTTAGCAGAAATATCGCCACTCCCTGCCGCAAGGATAACCGCATTATTGACTTTTAAATCCTCAATTTCTTTCATTCCTAAATCGGTAACCGTTTGATCTTTAATATAGTTTTTATCTTCTAAACTAGCAATCAAATCCTTTACTTCCTCTTCCGATTTAAATGCATAATAGTGGACATTTTTATATACATGTTCCGATAAATTGTCAACTGCACCTTTCATTTTTAACAATGTGTTAATCACTTCAAATTCTTTATAGGTAATCATAGTATTTTTCCTTTCTCTTTCTATTACCAATCAACCTGTTGGCCTTCTGATTCTCTTTTTTCTTTTAACAACAATAGTCCTTCAAATTTATCTAAGTCCTCTTTCAAGGTAATCTTGAAATTATATCCATTCGACTTGGAAAACCATAAGCGTTTCCCTAAAGCAAGATATACGGACGTCGTATGTGGCTCTAGATCTTTCAAAATATCACGCCGCATCGCCTCTTCGTATGCCTCTAGTAGTTCTCCATACTTGAAAGTCCAAGGGCAAGAGAAACCTTTAATTGTTTCTCTAATTAAATTCTGGGTTGTGCTTTCTTCATCATCTTTGTAGCAGGTACAAAGTGGAGAGTCTTCTGCACTGATCCCATTCCCATGTATTTTTGCGACGCGAATACTATCATTGACAACGTCTTTCGTACATAATGGAGAAACGCCAAATGTAATGACAACGATATCTTCATCTGCAATTTTGTCTTTTAGGTTCATCACACCGTTTACGACTGATTCTTGGAAGGAGTCGCCACCTGTCGTAAGCCATTTGAGTTTATCAATTTTATATTTGTCACATATCGTTTGAACATGGTCAACCCAATCTTTATGACAAACAATTTCGATTGCGTCTATTTCGGAATTATTCTGAAAGTTTTCTAATGTATAAGCTATGATTGGTTTATTTTGTATTTCAATAAACTGCTTAGGTATATTCGCACCAACGCGTGTGCCGGTACCACCAGCAAGAATTACCGCAATATTCATTTTTACTGTCCTTTCTATACAATCTTCAATAATATAATCAACAAGGAAACAATTGTCAATCAATAATCAACATTTCCTCTAATTTTCACAAATATTCGCCAATTATTTGGTGATTTGTTGATTTATAATAACTTTTGAAGTAGAATTTTGTATATTAATTGAAATGCAATCCACTAGGAGGTACTCAAATGTCTATTGGTGAGAATATTAAAAGACGACGTCAAGAGCTTGGTTTAACGCAACAAGATTTGGCTGATGCATTAGGCTATAAAACTAGGTCTACAATCACAAAGATTGAATCAGGCGAAAACGATGTAACACAAAAGAAACTCATGAAAATAGCAGAGGTATTAAATACGTCTGTGGAATCCTTATTTGCGGATTCTACCTTTTTCCCTACCACAAGTAAAAATGATGCAGCTTACAGTCTATCCATAACAACCCCTACAAAAGCAAACGACGAACAAAAAAATGTGGTTATCTTACTAGCAGGTGGGCAATCCGTACGAAATCACTATAATATACCTAATCAGTTTATTAATATTCTTGGGAAACCCGTCATTATATATTGTCTGGAGGCATACCAAGCACATCCAGCAATTGATGATATCTATGTCGTTTGTTTGCAGGGATGGGAGAAGATTGTGCAATCTTATGCAGAACAATACCATATTACGAAATTACGTGGTGTCATCCAGGCCGCTTCTTCTGGCATCCTATCTCTTAAGAATGGAATTAATCGTATCAAAGACATATATAATCCAAAAGACATTATTATCATCCAAGAATCAAATCGTCCTATGATTACGGTCGATATGATTTCTAAGTTATTGCAAGCTACTTACGAACACGATTGTGCAACCATTAGTCAAAACACAAAAGATAAAGTACATTTTATTTTTCAAAACCAAAAGGCTGAATATGTAGATCGGAATACACTTATTGAGCTTCAATCACCAGAAGCTTATCGTTTGTCTATGATTCAAAAGGTGTTTGATACAGCACAAGAAAAAAAGCACTCTTTAGATGAATCGTGCTTTACGATGCTTGTATATAATATGAACTATCCAATTAATTTTATTGAAGGACCCCTCTCCAATATTAAAATTGTACGCCAAGAAGATATTAAGATATTTGAAACACTGCTTAAAAATTTATGATTACACAAACGGTTGGATACATTTTTAACATAACATGAGCTAACTGTTTTCTGCGTTATGTCGACGTTGAATTTGTTTGAATACCTGTTCTACAACATAGCGACCACAAACTTCACCACTGTGACCGACGTTATAAATGTTTTGATTCACGAAATCAGTAATGCTTTCTTTATATTTGTCTGAATCCTTTAACAATCGTTCAACTGTTTCCCTTGTTTTATCTAGTTCGTCTAATTTCAACGTAGTACCAAAAACATCTCGCATATAGATATTAACTGGTTCTACTCCAATTTTTTGGTACTCTGGATTCATAATCTTCATAGGTGTATTAATGAATAAAACGGGTTTCTTGGTCGAGAAGATATATTCATACGCAACTCCAGACCAGTCTGAAATCATTAAATCCGCTTCATAAATACTGGAAGAAGATGTGAAATCTGTTTGAATCTCCACATTCTTGTTTTCTTTATATTGTTCCTTGAGTTGTTCCATTTTTTGAGGAAGATGCTTAACATGTTGTGGATGAGGGCGAACAATAATCTTATAATCACTATCTTTTAATTCATCAATCAAAGTATCTACACAGGAATCCACGATATTATCTCTTTGCCAAGATGGCGCAATAATAATAGTTTTGTGATCAGATTCTTTGTGAGATTCAATGAATTTTTGATAATCGCGAATCATATCATCCAATAGAGGATATCCCGCCTCTACAATTTCCTTCTTTTTCAAGTTGTATACAATCTCTGTTTTTTCAATTTCTTCTTTTTGAAAAGTACTAGCCGCTAATACCGAATCGTAATTATTCATTGAACCTTTTCGCATCATTAAGTTTAATGATGTAGGCCCATGTGGTACATAGATGTAATTCACATTCTTATTTACATAACTTCTCTTAATTTGATAGGTATCCAAATCTGGCATCGTCATCACTACATTATCTGCATCCATGCGCATCATTAATGTAATTAATTTCTCGCTGCCAATAAAATATGCTTTAATTCTTTCGTTTTCCTTAGCCATTTCAAAAATATGGTCATTTGGATCGCTGGTTATATAATGGATCACAATATCGGTGTGTTCTAAAACATAAGCAATGATTGCTGCGAAATATTTATAGAAGCCATTGCTTTCAGAATAGAATACCAAATGCTTATTACCAACCTTAAAGAATCTCTTATAGTCTTCTCTTTCGCGTTTTTTATCTTCAGCTGTGAGCTTATTCTTTTTTCTTCCTTGTTCTAATTCTTTAAGTGTCTTATTTGTACGCTTTAATTCAGCCATATCAATATGCTTACGAGGATCAATGATCTTATTAAGGATATATTGTTGAACGATTGTTAATAGATTACTTGCGACCCAATAAACCGCAACTCCAACTGGTACCACAAAACCTAAGAAGAAGGATAAACCAATCGAAAAAGCACCCGTTCCTATTCTTCCAGCAAGACTCTGATTCTTTTGCAATATGTTTTGTTTGCTTTGAGCTAAAGTCAGAATCAAAGCAGATAATGCACAAAGATATGGGACAATCTGATAACGAATATTATTACCACCTTGTGCCGAAGTCATAGTCATATCAACGCCCAAAAAGCGAGTGTCTAAGTTTTTAATCACATTTACATAACTAGCCGCTTTATCACTAATGTTTTCGTAGTCTCGAACATCATCGTGGTATTTAATATCTTGTACCGCAAAGACTTGAATTGAATTGGAATCAGAGTTGATATTCGCATTGCGTTTTAATGTGACTTTTTCAAATTGTTTTGCCAAATCGGAATCCATATTCACGATGTGGTCCAAAGGATGATTGATAACCCCTACTACGCCAATCAATAATACAATTTGAATGACTAACGGTATGATTGAAGACAATGGATTGTAGTTATATTTCTTATATAATTTTTGATTCTCCGTCGCAATGGTTTCATTGTCACCAAAGAAATCGATTTTAATTCGATTCAATTCCGGTGTCATCTTAACCATCTTGATGGAATTGTTTTGCACATATAACGAGACAGGAAACAAAATCACCTTTGTGAGGAACGTAAAAATACCAATGCCCATCGCAAAGTCATCGACTAATGTGTAACAAAAGCGCATCAAAACACCTAAAACCGTACTAAGCCAATTCATGTTTACTCCTTGTATGATAATTACATACCTTGTCAGCACATAATTATCTCTTCCTTTCTAACCTTTGATAGGATTAAGTAGAAACCATTGTTTACTCTAATATTGTATGTGGCCAGTCTACTTAAGTGAGGTTGAGGCTATGGGTTC
>JAGAVW010000059.1 GCA_017941735.1 Solobacterium sp.
ATTGTATAGAATTGTTTGCGCAGTACCACGCTTACCATCAAGCATAATCTTATTAATAAGCTTTGTTACAAGCTTAGAATTATAGATTGGATCAGGCAGTACATCACGCTTAGCTATATAACCTTTTCTTGGCATGTTCTACTTTCTCCTTTCTACTATTTCTTAGGCTTCTTTGTTCCATATAAAGAATGGCCTTGATTACGTGCATCAACTCCTGCACAGTCTAGTGTTCCACGAATAATGTGATAACGAACACCAGGTAAGTCCTTAACACGTCCGCCACGAATCATAACAACGGAGTGTTCTTGTAAGTTGTGTCCAACACCTGGAATATACGCAGTTACTTCCATACCGTTAGATAAACGTACACGGGCATACTTACGTAATGCAGAGTTAGGCTTCTTAGGTGTCATTGTACCAACACGAGTACATACACCACGCTTTTGTGGACTAGACAACTTTGTTGAACGGTTCTTCAAACTGTTGAATCCTCTGTTCAAGGCTGGTGATTTTGATTTTGAAACCTTATCACTACGACCTTTACGAACCAGCTGGTTAATTGTTGGCATATCTTTCTCCCTTCTTTTTCTCTTTGTGCACACACTATCGTGTGTGCCATACTTCTTGATAATTTTAGGCTTTGCGCATAACAAAGCCTCTTTTTCGTCAAGCCTATATATAATATACTGACCCTTATTTCGTGTCAATAGTGAAATAATACTTTATTACATTCCAAACTAATTAAAACATGTTGTTTTAATTACCATGCAAAGTACAAATTCGATACTATTCATCTAAGAGTAGTACTCTTTTTTCATTTATCCGATAATCTCTTTAGGAGAGCTGAGGAATATGGTTAGGCAAAATGAGTAAGAATTTTAAATTTTCTGAAAGAATTAAATTAGAACATCATCTAAATATTAGACAAGATTGTTCTGCTATCAAATTGGCTAAAATATTAGATAAATCCAGAAGTACGATTTATTACGAATTGAAGCACTTCCGCTCCATCTCCAGTAGTAAATTTGAAAGATTTAATCACACAAATGATAATTGGAAGTGCCCTAATCTTCAAAGGTTTCCTTTTGTTTGTAATGGCTGCGTTAATACCAGATGTTCTCATAGGAATACTTTCTATAATGCTTATGAAGCTGATCGTAAAGCAAATCATCTTTTACACAATTCTAGAACAAATCAAAAAAGACGTTCTGACGTTATTCGTGTATTAAACAGAAGTGTCTGCCCTTTGATTAAAGATGGTGTCTCAATCCACGTCGCTATGCATTCCGTCAATAATTGCGATCTATCCGAATCTACTATTAGAAGATATATTGAACTTGGTCTAGTAGATGCCAAGCGAATCGATTTGCCTAGAGCTGTGAAATTTAGAGCGAAAAAAGAATACAAATATACCACTCCACCTCTAAGCCCTAATATCTTAGATGGAAGAACTTATGATGATTATCTTAGGTACATGGATTCATATCCTCAATCTAAAGTTGTTCAATTAGATTCCGTTATTGGTAAATCAAACGATAAAAAAGCTATTCTCACTGTATTCTTTAAGAATTCAAAGCTTCAACTTGGTTATCTATATACCCGTAAACATAGTAACGTCGTCGATACAATGAGAAAGCTTTATCAAATTGGCAAGGATAATGGTGTCACCCTATTTAACGTTGTACTAGCAGATAATGGTTCAGAATTTAAATCTCTTCATGAATTAGAGTTTGATAATGAAACTGGTGAACAAATCTGCCATGTATTCTATTGTGATCCCTATCGTTCCTGCCAAAAAGCTGAATGTGAGAAGAATCATGGTTTCTTTAGAAGAATTTGGCCTAAAGGTCAAAGTTTAGACCATTTCACTCAAGAAAACGTAGATGAAATATTCTCACATATTAATTCATACCCGAGAAAATCTTTAAATAATAAATCGCCAATTGATTTATTCATTCTCGAATATAAGTTAATTATACTTTCAATTTTAAATATCGTGAAATATGCCGTATCTAAAATCAAGATGATCAATTATAAGAAATGGAGAAATATGAATCATGATAAATAAAGACTATCTGATTTATCTTCTCATTGAAGATATCAAACATCTCACAAAAGAGATTGTGGCTTTACGGTATGAATTAATAGATCGTTATCCAGATTTAAAATACGAATTATTATCTGATTTAACTCCATTTATAAAATCAACAAATGAATACTGCAAATACGTAGATTCACTAAAACGTGATTTCTTCGAAGATGACAAAGAATATCTAAAAGAATTAAAAGAATTACAAAAGACTGGGAAGTCTAAAAAATATCCATTCTCAATCTAAAAAAGAAAGAAAAATCCTCGGCTCTTCTGTTCTAATAAGTTTAAAAAGTTGGTTATACCAAAGATGTTTTCATAATGTTTTTAAACGTTGATTTTTGGCATATTCATAACCAATTATTCGTTATTTTATTAGAAAAGCTTAATGAAAAAGGGACATATTTATAGATTTCAGTCCCTATTAAGTTTTGTTTAAATTATTATGAAATGTAAGGTAGAATATTTATAACGAGAAATAAAATAGTTATTTCCGGTTTTAAAGAAAAGCGGAAATAAGTCTAAGAAATCATGTATAGTCAAAGTAAGTGTTCTCGCAGAGAGGAGGATTTAA
>JAGAVW010000060.1 GCA_017941735.1 Solobacterium sp.
AACACTTTTTGTTTTAATTCATCTGAATACTTTTTAAACCTTTGTCCTTTCTTTGCCATATAAAAAACTACCTCCTATGGAAGTAGTTTCTTATAAAGAATCCTTTTTAATCAAGTGAACTAAACAGGGTCCACTGTCAAATCTCCTTCCCTTTAACCTAATGCTACATCTAAGATCATCATCACCACAAAGCCAACCGCAAATAGGATGGTACCCACATTGGAGTGTTTGCTTTTAGACATATCTGGTATTAATTCTTCAATGACAACATAAAACATTGCCCCAGCCGCAAAGCTTAAAAAATAAGGAAGAATTGGTGTCACAAGGGAGGCAAATAAGATGGTGATAATCGAACCAATTGGTTCTACCACACCAGATAAAAATCCATAGAGGAATGTCTTCTTTTTTTCCATCCCTTCGGCTAGTAAAGGCATAGATACAATCGCTCCTTCAGGAAAGTTTTGAATCGCAATACCAAGTGCTAATACGAACGCACTCGCAAGGGTGATGGATTGATTTCCAGATAACCAACCCGCATACACAACCCCAACTGCCATTCCTTCTGGGATATTATGTAAGGTAACCGCAAGAATCATCTTGGTGGTTCTTTTTAGTTTTGACGTAGTGGGGCCTTCTTCACTTTGATCCAAATGCATATGGGGTGTAATTAAATCTAAGAACAATAAGAAAAAGATACCCAATAAAAAACCAACGGCAGCTGGAATAAAGGAAAGCTTTCCCATCCCATCCGCAAGTTCTAACGAAGGAGACAACAAACTCCAAAAAGAAGCCGCAATCATAATTCCTGCCGCAAAACCAGTTAAGGCTTTGGTGAGGGTTTCCGACATTTTTTCTTTTAAGAAAAAGACCATTCCTGCACCTAAGGTGGTACCTAATAAGGGAATGAGTATACCAATTAAAACCGATAAGTTCATAATTGCTCCTTTCAATGTTTAATGATTCTTACGATACTTTAATGGCGTAATACCATAGGTACGCAAGAATAAGCGATTAAAATAACTTTGTTGGGTAAAGCCACAAGATAATGCGATTTCACCAATACTCATGGTACTATTGCGTAATAATTCTGCACCTTTTTCAAGACGGTATTGTGTTAAAAAGGTGATGGGGGTCATCTTTGTTAATTCGTTAAATATCCGATTACAAGTACTTGGACTTACACTTCCACTATTTGCGATATCTTGAAGGGTAATATCGTCTTCATAGTTTTGATAAATAAATGACAACATATCTTGTAAGACACCTACGTTAACACTTGGACGAGGTTGTCTTTCATCAGTTGTTGAATAGGCTTGGTAGAGGCAACGGAAGATTTGATACATCTTCGCGACAATCTCTAATTCATAACCAAGCTCTTTTTGTGTACGTAAATATTGAATGTTGTGGATGAGGTCTGCGATTTGTTTGGAGTAGCCCTCTTGTTTATCAAAACGGATATGGGAAAAATTCGCATCTTCCAATAAAGGTTTGATGTAGACTTGAAATAATTCAGAATCATGCGAGAAGATATTCAAATTGATAATCAAGGCTTCATGTTCGCAAGGCGTATCCCCCTTACAATAAAGCCCATGTACTTGATTTTTGTTGATGAAACAAACATCGCCTTTATTTAATAAAAAGGTTTCTTCATTGGTTTGACAATACATCGCTCCTTTTGCGACATGGATGACTTCAACGTCATTATGCCAATGCATCAGTTTTTCATGCATGATGCCATCGGTCACACTTTCTAATTCTAAATAAAGGGGTATAGTTTCTTGGTTGTCGAAATGTTCTTCAATCATTTGTTCTGTTACTGTTTTCATATGTAATCTCCGTGTACTACCATAGCACAATTTAGTTAATTTTAGTAAAATAATCGTAATGTGAGAAAATAGTACTAATAATATCTAATATATTACTATAAATCGTATTATATATACAATATAATGCAATTACAAGAAAGAAAGGATACATAATTATGGAAAACACAAACGTACATACAATGCCATTGATTGGCGAAAAAGCACCCTCATTTGAGGCAGTTACAACACAAGGAAATATTAAGTTTCCAGAAGACTACAAAGGAAAATGGGTTATTCTATTTTCTCACCCAGCTGATTTTACACCAGTCTGTACAACGGAGTTTATGACCTTTGGTTCGATGATTGAGGAATTCAAGGCAATCAATACCGAACTTGTGGGATTATCTGTTGATTCCCTTTACTCCCATATCGCATGGCTTAGAAAGATTCAAGAAATTGAATGGAAAGATCTTAAGAATATTGAAGTGACTTTCCCATTAATTGAAGACATTCGCATGGAAGTCGCAAATCAATATGGAATGATTCAACCAGGCGCATCCAATACCCAAGCAGTAAGAGCGGTATTTGTGATTGACCCAAAAGGAATCATCCGTACCATTCTCTATTATCCACTTAGCACAGGACGTAACTTTGATGAAATCAAACGAATTATCCTTGCCCTACAAACTGCAGATAAAGAAAACTGTGCAACTCCAGCCGATTGGAGACCAGGGGATGATGTGATTGTGCCAACGGCAGGTTCTTGTGGAACCGCAAAAGAGCGTATGCAAAATCAAACCAAAGATCAATATTGTCTTGATTGGTTCCTATGCTTTAAAAAGAGTAAACAAAGTAAGAAATAAATAGACACAAAAAAAGCCATGAGTAATGATACGCTCCCTGTCAAGTAGACAGTGAAATTATGTAAATTTATGTTTATATGAAACCTATCGATTTAATCGGTAGGTTTTTAAATTGATTGTTTATTTTGTAATGCTTTTATATTATTCCAGTATTTGATGATTTTAGGATTTGGCTTTATTGGATATTGGATAGGTGTATTCGCTTGTAATGCAGCTTGACGAACTTCTCCAGATGTTAAGCCATGATATCTTTCTTGGGGATATTCATTGATATAGAAATCAAATGTTTCATCGATTGCTATTAATAATTCATTATACGTTTCTACATCGGGATGAAGTGTATA
>JAGAVW010000061.1 GCA_017941735.1 Solobacterium sp.
TACGATGTAAGGGAACATCGTAAGGGTATCTAGGAAGGTTGTAAGGGCACTCTTTTTGCGTACACTTAGGTAGGCAATCAGAATTCCAAACACCACAACTATCCCAATCGCACATAAGCCATATAAATAGGTATTCGTAATTGCGCTCGTACTATTCTTTGCGAAGATATTTTCGTAGTTCTCAAGTGTGAATTGATTCGTAAATAACGATCCATTAATAGTCTTGATGAAACTTGTCACAATAACCGTCATTTGTGGAAGAGACGCTACAAATGTAATCAAATAAGTAAATAAATAAGCCGCAATTTTCTTTCCACCTTTCGCTTCTTGTGCTTCCATTGGTTTTAAAGCCGTCATGGAATAAGAGAAATGCGAACCAAGTATTCTTTGGATAAAGAACAACATCAACGCAATCATAATGACAATGACACACAAGGTTGCCGCAAAGCCATCACTCGTACCCATTTCACCCATGAATTGTTGATATAACATCGCTGGGAATGTTTTATAACCTTCCCCGATGGTCATTGGTGTACCAAAGTCTGAGAAGACACGCATAAATACCATTAACACACCCGCAAGTAAAGAAGGCATAACGAGAGGGAAAATAATCTTTGTGACACGTTGGAACGCATTACAGCCCAACATCTCTGCTGCCTCATTCAATGAGTTATCTAAGTTCTTTAATGCCCCGGATACATACATATAAATGAGTGGAAATGATTGTAAGGAGAAGACAAGCACAATGCCCGCAAACCCATATACACCACCAAACTTGATGTTGAACAGAGCATTTATAATTCTTGTGATAAATCCATTTCGTCCTAACAATTGAATCCAAGCATATGCCCCAATAAAGGGTGGAGATAAATAAGACATCACAATTAAGATGTTCAAAATGCCTGAACCCTTAATTTTAATTCCTCTTAAAATATAGGCCATCGGTACCGCAATGAGAGTCGCAATGGTCGTTGCGATGATTGTCACCTTAAAGCTGTTGACCAAAGTACTCCAATAGAATTTCCGACCAAAGAATTTTCCGAAGTAACTTAAGTCAATGCCAGATTCCGTATACAAACTACGGATAATCAACATCGCAACAGGATAAATAACGAATATGAAGAAGAACGCTAATAAGACCAGTGTGAGAACGGTCCACATATTGAACTTCTTCTCACCTGCATACCTCATCGATCTTCCTCCCTAATGATGAATGGTGTATTTCCTTCTTCATCAAATAGATTGACTTTCGCTGTATTGATGGTTAAGGTCACTTCTTGTCCATTTGGTAAGATTTCCCAATCTTCCGCATCTTGAACCGCTTCAATTTCTTCACCATTCTTTAACTTTAAGAAATAATGTGTCGTGGTTCCTAAGAAAACGGAACTTTCAATGGTCGCTGGGATTCCCACCGTTCCATCTGTATGAATTTTAAACTCATCTGGACGAATGGCACATAATGCTTTAGTCCCATTCTTTATCTCTTCTTTGAGTGGTTCTAAAAGTGGACAATAAGTGGTGTTTTCAAATTGTACATGTCTACCATCCGTATCTTCTTTGATTTCTACTGGTAAGAAATTCGATAAGCCAATGAAGTTTGAAACAAAACTATTGGATGGTCTTTGATAGATACGAGAAGGAATATCAATTTGTTGAATCACACCATTATTCATAACCGCAATACGATCTGAAACCGCAAGCGCTTCTTCTTGATCGTGTGTGACGTAGACCGTTGTGATGCCAATTTCTTTTTGGATATTCTTAATCGCATTACGCATTTCCACACGTAACTTCGCATCCAAGTTGGATAATGGTTCATCCATCAAAAGAACCTGTGGTTCAATGACAATCGCACGCGCTAGCGCGACACGTTGTTGTTGACCGCCTGATAACTTTGCTGGCATACGATCTTTCAAATGATCAATTTTGACGATTTTTAAAATCTCATTTACTTTACGATCAATTTCATCTTTTGGTAATTTACGATTCTTTAAACCAAAAGCGACATTATCATAAACATTCATATGTGGGAAAACCGCATAGTTTTGGAATACCATACCAATGTTACGTTTATTGGTAGGAATATCATTGATGACTTGATCACCAATCATAAAAGTTCCACCTTCAATGGTATTAAAGCCAATAATCATACGTAGTAATGTAGTCTTACCACAACCAGATGGACCTAATAGGGTAAAGAATTCCCCTGGTTTGATTTCCAGGTTTAAGCCATCAATAATTGTATCTTTTCCAAAACGCTTTACCGCATCTTTAATCGAAATGGAAACGCCCATAGTATCAATCTCCTTTTTGTTAAGAATAGGGTCTATAGCCAATGCTATAGACCCTACATCATTATTATTGCATTGAGTTTTCTAAGTATTCTGTGTATTTTTCTGTCACTTCGCTCTTGTGCTCTTGAACCCATGCATCATCGTAGGTTTCACAACGTTTGATTTCATCCCATGGTTTTAGGAATTCATTTAATTTCGCATCTTTACGTAGTGGACGAACTGTTAAGTTTTCTCCTACATAGCTTTGTGCTTTTTCGGAAATCATGTAATCAACGAATTTCTTTGCGTTTTCAAGATTTGGTGCGCCTTTGATAATCGATACAGACATACCTGGGAATAATGCACCTTCTTCTGGGAATACAACACGTACATCAACGCCTTGTCTTACATAATCCGCAACTGGATCTTCCCAAATAAGACCAACCACATATTCGCCTTCTGCTACACCTTTATAAACTTTGGATGAGCTATCTAATGCAACACCATCTAAGTTCGCAATGAATTGTTCTACCCAATTCCAAGCTTTGTCAGACATTGGATCACCTTCACCCATATCATATAAAGCAGCAATTAAGCATTGGAATGCAGAAGAAGAGTTTACAGGATCACCATAAGCGATTTTTCCTTTGAGTTCAGGATTTAATAAATCCGCAAAACCTTCAATCTTCAAATCACCAGCAAGTTCATTGTTTACGATGAATACGGTTGGATCACAGAATGCATTGGTGAAATAGCCCGATGTATTTGGATACATCATATTGCCATCTTCTGGAGAAACATAGTTTTCAAATAAATCTACATATTCCGCATATTGTGCTTCGGAACCTGCCCAGATGATATCGCCCATTGGATTCGAAGCTTCAGATTGTACTCTCTTAATGACTTCACCTGTAGAACCTGTAACGATTTCAACTTTAATTCCTGTGTCAGCTTGGAAGTTTTCAATAACAGCGTTATTCAAACTTTCAGCACGTGCAGTATAGACAACTAATGTGTCACTACTGGAAGCAGTCGCACCATCATTCGATGCTGCGGGTTGTGAATTGTTGCTAGCAGATTGTCCACATCCAACTAGTAGTAATGTCGACAACGCTATCGTCATTAATTTTTTCATTTTCATTCCTCCTATAAAAATGTAAGCCTTTACATTTAGTATAAATAGGACAAATATCAATTAAAATCCGATAATAAGAAAATTTGGTAGTAAAAAATCAAACTCCAAAAAACGTAAAAAACAGCCTCTTAGTTTCCATTATTCTTAAATAAATAGATTGCCCTATTTATGTACTGACTCGTATAAAAGTATGTTAGATAATAATAGTAACTAGAGGAGGATTTATTATGGCTGACAAAATGATGTTACCAGATGATTTATTAGATGAGATTACAGGTGGTTTAACGGATGATAATTGGCAATCCAATCTTGCTGACAAACTCGCTCTTGCAGATAAACTAGGAATTGCAAAAGAAAACCTTGCTGAAATGATCCTAGTACAATTAGATAAACTACCAGTTAAATTAGGACAAAAAGAAGAAATTCTTGCCTATCTAGCGAAACTTGCTGGAAAGAAAATTCTATAATTCAAAACGGGAGTTAAACTCCCGTTTCGTTTTTCCTAAAAAAGGTCACTAACGTGACCGATGAATAAATGTGCAGATACGAAAGTAACTGCGCATTTTATAATAAAGATATGATAGATGAGCGTTTATATACAGAATATCCATATTATGGTGCCTTAACTATTGATGATAGAAATTATGACCCTGATAAACCAAGACTAAAAGATATCTTATGGAAACATTTAGACTGGCTAGAGGAAATGGATAAAACAGGAAAAGCTAGACCTGTAGTATTGGATAATGTACATAAAACACTATTATGTAATACCTACTATCTTGGCTATGATGGTTTTGAATGCCCTGTGTGCGGAGACTGGAATATACTATATCGACACTGCCATTCTAGATTCTGTAATTCGTGTGGCATAAAACACCAAAAGGAATTAGCTTCCAAAGCAGAAGTCATGTGCTTAGATGTAAAACATAGGCACGTCGTATTTACAATTCCCGAACAATATAGAACATTATTTAGAGCAGATAGAGAATCGCTTAATTTATTATTCGTGGCAGCGAGAAACTCTATATGTAAGATGTTTAATGAAAATATCTATCGAAAAGAAAAAAGAAAACGGGGAAAAACAGGCAAGATACGAAACGATAAAGATAATCATTACTTATATCGCAATTTCAAGAATCAAAAAAGGTTTGGAATGATCGCATCTTTACATACCTTTGGAAGAGCACTTAACTGGAATCCTCATATCCATTGTTTAGTAGCAGAACTGGCTTATGACTCAAAGAAAGAAATATATCAAGAAATTCACCACTTTGATTATCAAAATCTTAGAAGAACATGGCAATATGAATTAAATCGCCTTCTTTTAGAACATTTTGGAAAAACATTTAGAAAAAAGATGAATACTAGCTATAGCGATTACAATAACGGTTTTTACGTTTATGCCAAACAACAAGATATCTATAATAACTCTTCCTATTCTAAGAACGTCGGTGATTGTGTTAACTACATGATGAGATATTCAGCTAGGCCTCCTATGGCCGAAAGCAGAATCATTTCCTACGATAAAGTTTCCGATACTGTGGAATGGTTTTACGATGACCACAAAACAGAAGAAAGAGTATTTATCAAAGAACCTAGCTTAGAATTGCTTAAGAAAATGATTATTCATATTCCAGATGAAAACTTCCGTATGGTTCGTTACTATGGGTTTTACAATAATAAAGAGCAGGAACTCTTAGATCATCTACATGAACTAATTGGCAAAGTTAGGAAAACAAGCAAACATCGCAATGAAAGAAAACGACAATTACAACAAAAATTAAATAAACTTAAGTTTCGCACCTTATGTATGGACACTTATAATAGAGATATACTCCATTGTAGATGTGGTGAATTAATGGTTTATGTGGATTCTTATAATCCACTAGATGGGATAAGCAATGACAGACAATATAGACAAAACTGTATTAATGAAATGCGCAACATGTGGCTTCGAAGAAAAAGTCCCCCTCAAGGACATCAAATTACTTCGTGAATTCTATGCCCCTTTTGAAGAAGACCATATATTATGCCCTCTATGTATCAACAATATGTTTCGAAAAGATTCTCGTCATTTTAAAAAAGATGAAGAATAGTCTTTCTGTATCTTCCTCTTTTTTTATGATGGGAAATCCTCCTCTTTTTTATTTCCTAAAACGCATTCAAATTCTTATAAGAAAATAAAAGCCAACCCAATTGGGTTGGCTTTATTCGTGTTACTCGTTTCCTTCAGAAAGAAGTTCAGGTTCTACAGGACGTGCTTCTTCTGGAGTTTTGGAAGCAGCTGTAGCTTCTGCTAAGGCTTCTGCCTTTTCTCTACGAATGGCACGTAATTCTTCTGCACGCTCAACAATGCGGTCGCTTGTTTCACGATGGTATTGTAGATGACCAGTACCTGCAGGAATGAGTTTACCGATAATGACATTCTCTTTAAGACCTGTCAAATTATCCTTCTTTCCTTTCACAGTCGCATCGGTTAAGACACGTGTTGTTTCTTGGAAGGAAGCTGCAGATAAGAAGGAATCTGTTTCCACTGCAGATTTGGAGATACCCAACAAGATTGGATTGTATTGTGCAGGAATCTTATCCTCATCAAACAATTGATTGTTGAGCTCTTCCATCTTTGCCAAACTTAATGTTTGTCCTACCGATAATCCAGATTCTCCACCATCCGTAACGATGACTTTACGTAGCATTTGCTTAATCATTACTTCTAAGTGCTTATCTGAAATATCAATGGATTGTGTTGCGTATACTTTCTTAACTTCTTTTAAGATGTATTCTTCCACTGCACGAACCCCTGCAACCTCAAGTAATTCTTTTGGTGCAATTTGTCCTTCGGTGAGTGGTTCACCCGCAACAACGTTATCACCGACTTTGATGTCTGAACGAACCGCCTGTGTTAAGTCACACTTATGTTCGATCATATCTTTTCCATTTGTAACTGTGACAACCATACCTTGATGGTTCTCTTGTTCATGGATGTCTGTGATTTCTCCGTCAATCTTAGAGATGACAGTCACACGCTTTGGCGTACGTGCTTCAAAGAGTTCTTCAACACGAGGTAAACCTTGTGTGATGTCTCCGGATTGGTTCGCAACACCACCAGTGTGGAAGTTCCGCATGGTGAGCTGTGTACCTGGTTCACCAATTGCTTGCGCAGCCATGACACCGATTGCTTCTCCTGTTTCTACAGGATTACCGGTTGCCATATTACGTCCATAACACTTGCAGCAAACACCACTTTGGCATTTACATGTGAATACATTACGGATGTAAGCTTGTTTGATACCTGCATCGACAACTTGTTGTGCAAGTTCATCAGTAATATAGGTATTCTCATCTACAATTGGTTTATTTGATTTTGGATCAATGATTGCTTGTTGTGTGTAACGTCCAACAATGCGATCATAGAATTTTTCAATCATCGAGTTGTTCTTTTCATCGACGATGTCTTCAACAAGATATCCGGTTTCCGTTCCACAATCTTCTTCCGTAATGATGACTTCTTGTGCAACGTCAACAAGTCTTCTTGTTAAGTAACCAGATTCTGCTGTCTTTAATGCTGTATCGGTTAGACCTTTACGTACACCGTGTGTTGAAATAAAGAACTCGGACACGCTCATTCCTTCACGGAAACAAGAATAGATAGGAACTTCGATAATTGAAGGTTGATATTCTTTTCTCGATTTCGATTGGGTTGGACGCGCCATCAAGCCACGCATACCCGCAAGTTGGGTAAAGTGGTTCTTGTTACCACGGGCACCAGAGACAGCCATCATGTTGATTGGGTTCATTCTTGGTAGAGAAGACATCAACGTGTCACCAACGTTGTTTTTCACATCATCCCATAATAAGGAGAAGTGACGTTCCCATTCTTGTGGGGTTAATAAACCACGATCACGTAACGCATTGAGCTTATCTGCCTGTTCTTTTCCTTCATCAACGAGTTTTTCTTTGTTTGGAGCGACACTAATGTCACTTAACGCAACGGTCATACCCGCTAAGGTGGAATAGAGATAACCCATATCCTTTAAGGAGTCTAAGATATCACTGGTTCCATCGGTCTTGTACTTATCAAATACCGCCGCAATCAAATTACCTAAATCCTTTTTCTTGAATTCTGCTGTAATTGGACGACTTTCGATTTCCTTCTTGATGTCTGTGCCAAGAGGTACAAAATCATCATCTGGTGTATTCTTGAGGGTTTCCGCATTTACATCATTGAGATATGGGAAATCACTTGGGAATACATTATTGAAGATAATCTTACCAACGGTTGTTAATAAGTAGGATTCATTTTGTTTCTCTGTGAAACAAGATTTATTTAATGCCTTACCTGGTAATGCGATACGTGTATGTAAATGCACGGCTCCCATTTGATAAGCCATTAATACTTCGTTTACATCTTTATAGAGATGGCCTTCGTTATCCCCATAGCGTCTCCATTTTTCCGCTTCTACCTTAAGACCTAATTTCTCAAGGGCATCCGCTTTTTGGTAGAACTCAGCAGCAGTCTCTTCCATGTTCAAATAGAAGTTACCTAATACTAAGTCTTGGCCAGGCGTAACGATTGGTTTACCATCCTTAGGACCAAGGATGTTGTTGGAACCAAGCATTAAGACTTCCGTCTCTGCTCTTGCCATTTCGGATAGTGGTAAGTGTACCGCCATCTGGTCTCCATCGAAGTCTGCGTTGAAGGCAGGACATACGAGTGGATGTACACGAATTGCATGTCCATCAACAAGTTTTGGGAAGAAGGATTGAATTCCCAAACGGTGCAACGTAGGTGCACGGTTTAAGAAGACAGGGTGATCTGCGATCACTTCTTCAACAATATCCCATACTCTTGCATCTTGACGATCCATTAACTTTTCAGCTGTCTTTGGATTGGATGCAATTTGTTGATTCACAAGTTCACTAATGACAAATGGTTTATACAACTGAATTGCCATTTCTTTAGGTAATCCACATTGCCACATCTTGAGGTCTGGTCCAATTGCGATAACGGAACGACCAGAGAAGTCAACACGCTTACCTAATAAGTTTTGACGGAAACGTCCTTGTTTACCCTTTAAGGAATGGGATAGAGATTTGAGCGCTCTACCACCTGCGCCTGTAATTGGTTTACTACGACGACCATTATCAATTAATGCATCGACCGCTTCCTGCAACATACGTTTTTCGTTTTGTACGATGATTGCTGGAGTGCCAAGCTCTAAGAGTTTCTTTAAACGATTGTTACGGGTGATAACACGACGATATAAATCGTTTAAGTCACTGGTCGCAAAACGTCCACCATCCAGTTGTAACATTGGTCTTAAATCTGGTGGGATGACTGGTAATACTTGTAAGATCATCCATTCCGGTTTGTTGTCACTATTACGGAATGCTTCCACCGTTTCAAGACGTTTGATGAGTTTCTTACGTTTATCTCCACTTGCTTTTTCAAGCTCTTGGGAAATCTCCGCATATTCTTTTTCCACATCCACTTTTTCTAATAGCGCACGGACTGCTTCGGCACCACTTTGGGCTACGAAACTACCTGGGCCATAGATGGCTGTGTTTTCACGGAACTCACGTTCCGAAAGAATTTGTTTGTATTGTAATTTCGTATCACCTGGATCAATGACAATCCAAGAAACGAAATATACAACTTCTTCTAATTGCTTTGGCGCAACATTTAACAATAAGCTCATACGGGAAGGAATTCCACGTAGGTACCAAATGTGCGCAACCGGAGCCGCAAGTTCGATGTGACCCATACGTTCACGACGTACAGAAGATTTTGTGATTTCCACACCACAACGGTCACATACTACCCCTTGGTAACGAATCTTCTTGTATTTTCCACAAGCACATTCCCAGTCCTTTGTTGGACCAAAGATACGCTCACAGAATAATCCGTCACGCTCTGGTTTTTGAGAACGATAGTTGATTGTTTCTGGTTTCTTAACTTCGCCATAAGACCATTCACGAATGGTTTCAGGTGAAGCAAGACCAACTTTAATTGCACTAAAGTTATTAATATTCATCTACAACACCTCCTATGCATTCTCCAAATCATCTAAGTCATCGAATCCAACTTCTGCTGCTTCTGGTACGTCTTCCTCTTCAAGGCTATCCTTGATGGTGAATTCGCCACTTTCTTCCGCATCGTTGATGATGGTTTGATGATCCAAATCTAATGTAACTTCTTCACGGGCTTCTTCTTGTTCCATCTTCTTGAGGTCGACTTCGTTGCCTGCTTCATCAAGCATACGTACATCTACCGCCAAGGCTTGTAGTTCATGGACTAAGACACGGAAGGATTCTGGAATACCAGGTTCTGGTAATTCTCTTCCTTTCACGATTGCTTCATAAGTCTTGGTACGACCCATGATATCATCGGATTTCACCGTTAAGATTTCTTGTAATGTATTTGCTGCACCATATGCTTCAAGTGCCCAAACTTCCATTTCACCAAATCTCTGTCCACCATTTTGTGCTTTACCACCAAGTGGTTGTTGGGTGACTAAGGAGTATGGACCGGTTGCACGGGCATGTAGTTTATCGTCAACCATGTGGGCTAACTTAATCATATACATGACACCAACCGCAATACGCTCATCATATGGTTCGCCTGTCATACCGTCGGTTAAGAGATATTTTCCATCCATTGAGGTATGTGCTTCTTCCATAATTCTTCTTAGGTCTTCGTTAGAAACGCCATCGAATACTGGTGTTGCGAACTTACAACCTAAGCTTCTTGCAGCCATGCCTAAGTGAACCTCAAGCACCTGCCCGATATTCATACGGGAAGGAACACCGAATGGGTTTAACATAATGTCAATTGGTGTACCATCTTGCATGTATGGCATATCTTCAATTGGAAGGATCTTCGAGATGACACCTTTGTTACCGTGACGGCCTGCCATCTTATCCCCTTCGGAAATCTTTCTCTTTTGAACAACGTAGACTTTTACCACTTCATTCACTCCAGGAGGAAGTTCATGGTTATCTTTCCGTTTGAATACACGTACCGAATGAACGATACCTGCACCACCATGTGGAACCTTTAAGGAGTTATCACGGACTTCACGACTCTTTTCACCAAAGATAGCGAGTAAGAGTTTTTCTTCCGGTGTTACTTCACTTTGTCCTTTAGGTGTGACTTTACCAACAAGGATATCGCCTTCTTTTACCTCTGCACCAACCATAACGATGCCACGTGCATCTAAGTTACGACAAGCACTTTCGGAAACGTTTGGAATATCTCTTGTGATTTCTTCTGGTCCAAGTTTTGTTTCACGGCATTCCAAATCATATTCTTCAATATGTACGGAAGTGTAAACATCATCTCGTACCATACGTTCACTCATGATAATCGCATCTTCATAGTTGTAACCATGCCAAGTCATGAAGGCAATTAATACGTTTTGTCCTAACGCAAGTTCCCCTGCTTCCATCGCTGGTCCATCTGCTAAGATGTCACCTCGTTCTACCTTTTCACCATTAAACACAATTGGTTTTTGGTTCAAACAAGTAGAAGCGTTGGAACGACGGAACTTCGTGAGTTCATAGGTATGTTCCGTTCCATCTTTTTCAGATACGACAACTTTATCCGCATCAACATAGGTAACGGTACCTGGTGCTGTTGCAACACATGCGGCACCAGAGTCACGCGCAATACGATGTTCCATACCGGTTCCTACAAATGGACTATGTGGGTTCAGTAATGGAACGGCTTGCCGTTGCATGTTGGCACCCATGAGCGCACGTGTACAGTCATCGTTTTCTAAGAATGGAACACATGCGGTTGCGACCGATACAATCTGGCGTGGGGATACGTCGGCATAGTCAACCGTATCACGGTCTGCCATGACGGTTTCACCCGCAATTCTTGCGATGACACGATCGCCTACCAATTTCCCGTCTACGATTTCGTTAGCTTGGGCAATGACGTGATCGTTTTCTTCATCCGCTGCCATGTATTCGATTTCATCCGTAACAACACCCTTCTTTACCTTACGGTAAGGCGTTTGGATAAAGCCATATTCATTAACTCTTGCATAAGTTGTTAAGTAAGAAATCAAACCAATGTTTGGACCTTCTGGGGTCTCAATTGGACAGATTCTTCCATAGTGCGAGTTATGAATATCACGTACTTCGAATCCTGCACGTTCACGTGTTAAACCACCTGGACCAAGTGCAGAGACACGACGTTTATTGGATAATTCCGCAAGTGGGTTTTGTTGGTCCATGAATTGCGACAATTGGGAACTCGAGAAGAATTCTTTAATTGCAGCCGTTAATGGACGAATGTTTGTGAGTTGTTTTGGTGTTAAGCCCGATGCATCCGCAATGGACATACGTTCTTTAACAACACGTTCCATACGACTTAAACCAATACGGAATTGATTTTGAATAAGTTCCCCAACCGTACGAATACGACGATTGCCTAACATATCAATATCATCTGCAGTCCCTACTCCATCTAACATCGTTAGTTCATAGTTGTAGAGGGCATACATATCCGACATGGTGATGGTATGTTTGGTGTTGAGTGGATCGCCACCAATGAGTTTTACTTCGTGCCCATCATCCGTTAAGATGACAATTTCTTGTACACAAGCACCAACGAGCCATACACTGATGTTCTTTTGGGTAGTTGCTGCGGCAACAACCTTTTCTTTTTGTTCACTTGTCAGTGCGACAACTGGTTGATCTGGTAAGTAACGTTCACAAAGTAATTCTTTTCCATCAAGAAGGTCATCCCCATCTGCTGTAATACGACCAATGGTATAGAGTCTTGAACCATAGTTGAGTACGGCATTGACGTTATCATTTGTAACCTTTGCTTCGGAAGCAAATACGCCTGCATAAACCGTAACTTCTTTACATGTTTCAGAAATTGCCTTGGCATCTTCTTCGGTAATAACGGTACCTTGTTCCAAATTCAATTTCTTAACCTTGAGGTCAGTCGCTAAGATACGACCTACAAGAGCACCTGTCCAAGAAGCATCCATCACATAGGTTGTAGGATGTGAGAAGGCATGCACAAATGGTAAAGCTTTACAATAAATACCTTTATTGATTTCCTCACGGATTGCATTCCGTTCTACTTTACCAATGTATTTATTTTTCTTGAATGCCACTTTGCCATCTGCACCAATTAAGTCATCACGTAGCATATGACCTTCCATACGGTCGAGTATGCTTAACTTCTTTAGTACTTTATAACGGCCTGCTTTTGTTAAGTCATAACGACGATAATCAAAGAACTTCGCATCCATTAAGGTGGTTGCACCATCGATGGTTGCAATTTCATCTGCTCTTTGGTTTTCGTATACACTTAACAAAGCTTCATTAGTGGTCTTTGTTTTATCAGCTGCTAAGGTGTTTTTCACTTCTTCGTAGTTTCCAAACACACTTGTATATAGCAACATATAATCATTGAGGAATTCACGTTCCTCTTCTGGAACAATCACATCAGGATAAAGTTCAAAGCGTAATGCTTTTAAGAACTTTTGCATATCGGTTGTGTTATATGCATCTTCGCCTTTTTCCATATTCAAAGACATACCAATGGCTTTGAACAAGATCGTACTTAAGACTTTTCTACGACGGTCAATAGATACGTTTAAGATACGACCAAGTGCAGCTTTCTTGTCATCCGACATAAATTCAAGCCATGTACCACGACTTGGAATCAGTTCACAAGTATAGGTATCTTTACCTGTTTTATCTTCGGATACGACATCAAAATAAGCACCTGGAGAACGTACGATTTGTGAAACAATAACACGTTCTGCCCCGTTAATGATAAAGGTTCCTGTTGGTGTCATGAGTGGGAAATCGCCTAAGAAGACATCTTCCCATTTGGTCATGACTTCACCCGTTTCTGGATCGACCATTTCGAGTTCCATCTTCGCCTTTAATGGAGCACAATAGTTTGTTTCCCGATATTTGCATTCACTGATGGAATGCTTGGGTTCACCAAATTCAAAATCTAAGAATTTTAGTTTGATGTTGCCAGCGTAGTTATATATAGGATAGATATCATTGAATACTTCACGGATACCATCCTTGACAAACCATTCAAAGGAAGCAGTTTGAATCTCGACCAAATCTGGAAGATCTAAACTTGCGCTAACTTTGGAATAGTCACGTCGAGTTGACTTGTTACCGAAATGCGTAACCCGGTAAGTTTGTTTATTTTCCATGTACGCCGTCCTTTCGTTGAATCGCTAAGAAACGCCGAAAAGGGTATATATAACCCTTGTTTCTATATCGACTTTTCAGCAATTAAATTCATGTTCATTTAATATAAATTCGTCAATCTAATCGGATACTTTCTAGTATCCAATAACCTTTATGTTTCTGAATTATTTCACAGTTCTTAAAACAAGATTCGAGTTTTGTTTTGGCACTACTAGCGCCTTGTTGTTTACGTATGACAATGCGCAATCTTCCCTTTGGTTTAAGATGCTTATAGGCTTCTTCAAATAAGGGATAGATGACACTTTTTCCTGTTCGTATCGGTGGATTCAAGAGAATCGTATCGTATGTTTCAGGAATCGCTTCAAATCCATCCGATTGTAGCACCCGCATCGTGACCCCATTTTTTTGGGCATTGATGGATGCGAGTTCCACTGCGCGTGGGTTGATGTCACTTGCGGTCACGTTGCACTTTGGGAAACATGTCTTAACGACAATCCCAACAACTCCATAACCACACCCAAGGTCCAAAACATCTCCATCTAAATCTGTTTCTTCGAGTGTCTGTAAAAGAATTTCTGTTCCACGATCTACGCCTTCTTTACTGAAGACGCCAAGATCCGTTACAAACGTATACGTATGTCCTAAAAAGACAAACGCATGTTCTTTGCGCCAAGAAGGAAGATTGCGGTTATCTGTAAAATAATGGTTCGATGCCACAAGTCTATTTCCTTTCTTCGCTTAGATTCGATAAAGATTATTTCAATTCAACAGTAGCACCTGCGTCTGTTAATTGTTTCTTGATGTTTTCTGCTTCTTCTGCAGGTACATCTTTCTTCAATTCTGCAGGAACTGTATCGACGAGTTTCTTAGCTTCAACTAAGCCAAGGCCTGTGATTTCACGTACAACTTTGATAACGCCAACTTTGGAATCACCAAAACCAGTTAATACAACAGTTACGTTGCTTGGAGCAGCAGCGCCTTCGCCTTCTGCTGGAGCAGCAGCGACAGCTACTGGAGCAGCAGCACTTACGCCATACTTATCTTCAATTGCTTTTACGAGTTCATTGAGCTCGAGGATGGGTGCTTCATCTAAATATGCAAGAATATCTTCTTGAGTTAATTTTGCCATGGATATTTTCCTCCCTTTCCTTTAGGCTTCTGGAGCAGCTTCTTCTGCTGCTTCTTCTGCAGGAGCTGCTTCCTCAGCTGGAGCCTCTTCTGCTGGTGCAGCTTCTACAGCTGCCTCTTCTTTTACTTCTTCTGCTGGAGCAGCTTCCTCAACTGGAGCCTCCGTAGCAGCTGGTGCTTCTGCACCATCTTGTGGTCTACTTTCAGCTAATGCGTTTAATACGCGAGCGAAAGAAGATACCGGTGCCTGTAATACAGACAAGAACATGGATAGCATTCCTTCTCGGTTTGGTAGTTTTGCAAGTTCATTGATTACATCTGCACCAACGACTTTACCTTCCACTACGCCACCCTTGAGAACAAGTGCGTCATGTTTTTTCGCAAACTTCGCTAAAATGCGGCTTGCGGCGGTTTCGTCTTCTCCAAAGGCAATTGCATTTGGACCAGCCAAAATATCTTTGAGTTCGCTTAAGCCTGCTTCATCGGCAGCTCTAGAAGCAAGAGTGTTCTTATAGACTTTCATCTCAACACCTTCTTCACGTAGCAAGCGACGAAGTTCACTTACTTCAGCGACATTCAATCCACGATATTCTGCAACAACGCTAGAAGAAGCACCTTTGAGTTTCTCAGAAATCTCTGATACAACGTTCTTTTTACTCTCTAATACCGCTTGATTCATTGATTTACCTTTTCCCTTTCCAGTTATCTCCTACCGTTATAAAAAAGCCCTCGCATAGACAGCAAGGGCATAAAAAGATCAATTTGATACTTTCTACCTCGGTAACCTGATTAAGCTTTCGCCGTTACTGTCTATGGTATTTGATAACAAAGATATTTTACTCTTATTTTGAGACATGTCAATGAAAATAGCCCAATTCCACTAGAATTGAGCTATCTTTTCCCTACTTTGACTTCTTAAGTGAATAGAAACTACCCCCCATGACCAGAATTGCCCCACAGAGTAAGCTAATCCATAACCAGGTATTGAAGTCATCTCCTGTATATGGCACAACTGGTTTACCAGGTGTTGGTTTCTTTGGGGTAGGTGTTGGCTTCTTCTTATCGGTAATCTTTAATTGATTGCCTTTTGCTGTAACAAGCGCATTTGCACCTTTAAGTGAGACAGAACCATCTTCATTTAAAGTGAATTCAAAGTCTGCGACTGCTTCATAACCATCTGGTGCATTAGCTTCATGGAAAGTATAAGTGCCTGGTAAAAGTACAATTTCTTCTACTTTATTACCTGTTGTCCATTCCCGAACCACTTTACCATCTTGTTTGATTTGGAGTTTCGCACCAGCTAAATCCGCACCACTTTCATCTACCTTAACAACCGAAACAACTTTTCCGTTGTAGGTATTTGTAATGGTTAAGCCATCAACTTTCTTGGCATAGTCTTTAACATCCACTTCATCAACGGAATATACAATCTCTTTACCATCTTTATATTTTGGTAATTCACTGAAAGTATGTTTCCAACCGCCTGCTTCGTTTAACTCTGCTGTTGTCTTTTCTACTCCATCCGCAAGTAGTTTCACAGTAATTCTTTCTGGACGTGCACCTGCTTGATTGTCGTTATCTTCCCAAACTTTTGTAACAGAAATTTCGGTTGTCTCTAATGTATTCGTAATCGTGAATGATTTCTTCGAATTGATAGGTTGATCTAATTCTTCAATCTTATCGTTATCCGTTTCTTCACCTGCACTAGATGCATTATCATCTGTCACTTCCACCTTGTAACCAGGCATCTCAACTTCTTGAACGGTATAATCAATTATCTTTCTGTCTTTTGCTTTTAAGAGATTTGCAAAGGTATAAGACCATTCATTCGCTTCGCTGAGTTCTGCTGTATCACCAGTCTCTACTCCATCTGCCAATAATTTTACGGTTACAGAATCTGGTCGCACTTGATCTTTATTGTCACTATCTTCCCAAACTTTCTTTACAGATAATTCTGTATAGAGAGGATTATAGGTATTTGTTAGAGTGCCTGATGTATTGGAAGTATTGGAAGTGTTAGACGTATTGGATGTATTGGATGTATTGTCACCAGGTTTGTACTCCCAATGATAGAATTGATCATATGCTTCTTCTAATGTCCATTCAATCTCTTCCCAAGTATCTCCATTTTTATAATACTTAGGTAATTCTTCAAACTTGAATTCCCATTCATTTGCGCTCGGATCTTCAGGCGTAAATTCTTTTTCAACAACGGTTCCATCACTGCCAACTGCATATACTACAATTGATCCAGGACGGTTACCATCTTTGTTGTTGTTATCATCCCAAATCTTTGTGACGATAACGGTTGTACTATTTGATTTTGGTTCACCAATTGGTTCTGTTTCTGAAGTATTTTCAGGATCTGCTTGTAGTGTTGCTTCTTCTACTTTTTCTTCTTCAACAACAACTTCTTCAGACTCTTCTTTATTTTCTTCTACTACTTCTTCGATAGGAGTTTCGTTTACAGGTTCTTCTTCTACTACTTCAAGGGTTTCTTCTTGTGGTTCTTCACTTTCTTCCATGCTTAAACCAGCTTCTTTCAAAGCTGCTTCGAGTGGTAAAGCGGTATTAATCATTGGTACTGTTTCTTCTTCCAGTACCTCTTTTACTTCTGTTACATTCTCAACTTCTTCGTTGGCACGCACGATGTTTGCGTTTCCATTTGCAATCAATAAGAATGCAATTGTAATTGTAGCTAGTAGTTTTTTGAATGTGTTTGTTTGCCGCATAGAAAAACCTCCAGTTAAATTTTATGTAAAATTTTTAATATCAATAATAATGCGAGTTTATTCTAACATGTAACCTCAATAATATACATATTTTTTATTTCATTTATTTTTTTAATAATCACATTCTTGTTTCTTACTTGAAGTACTTGTAATAGAATTAGGACTATGAGTAATGAGAGTATCATCACACGGCTTCTACATGAAGAGCGTCCAATCTCTTTAAAAGAAAAGTTGAATGTCGTATTTCGGTTAAGTTTACCAGGGATTTTAGCACAGATTACCGAAATCTTAATGCAGTATATCGATGCCGCAATGGTAGGTGTGCTTGGGGCAGCAGCCAGTGCTTCGATTGGCTTAGTCTCAAGTACAACTTGGCTCATTGGTGGGTTAGTGATGTCAAGTGCTACAGGTTTTGCGGTACAAGTCGCGCAAGCGATTGGTGCCAACAATCTAAACAAAGCTAAAAACATTTTCAAACAATCTTTACTTGTCTGTCTTTTACTTGCGATACTGATTGCTTTTGGTAGTTACCAAATTGCCCAGCACTTACCCGCGTGGCTTGGGGCCGATCCTTCCATTTGGAAAGATGCGACGGACTATCTTTCGCTTTATTGTTTCTTTATTCCAATTCGTATGTTGAATTTTCTAAGTCTATCGATGCTACAGTGCTCTGGGAATATGAAGACACCTAGTCTCATCAGTGCTCTTGAATGTATTTTCGATGTCATTTTTAATTTCTTTTTGATTTTCCCTACCCGGGAAATCACACTCTTTGGTATGACCATGTGGATGCCTGGTGCAGGACTCGGGGTGCGCGGCGCGCAACTTGGTACCTCTTTATCCTTTTTAGTTGGGATGTTGCCTGCGCTTTATTATGCCTGCATCAAAAGCCCACAATTATCCTTATTTGATGCCCCAAAAGGAATCCAAATCGAACCTGAAGTTCTTAAGAATGCCTTACATATTAGTATTCCTATGGCATTTGAAAACTCTGCCCTATGTTTAGCGCAGATTATCTCCACAAAAATTGTGGCACCTCTTGGCACCGTTGCGATTGCCGCCAATTCCTTTGCGGTAACTGCCGAATCAATTTGCTACATGCCAGGATACGGAATATCTTCTGCAGCTACCACGTTAGTTGGACAAAGTGTAGGCGCAAAGCGAAAAGATCTTGCGCGCAGTTTTGCCTGGCTTACTACTTTTTCAGGAATGGCCATTATGACAATCATGGGTATCTTGATGTATTTCTTATGCCCTTATGTATTTCAATTTTTAACACCGGATGTAAACGTACAAACTCTTGGCACACAAGTCTTACGCATCGAACTCTTTGCAGAACCTCTTTTTGCTGCTTCTATTGTCGCAACCGGGGCAATGCGTGGAGCTGGGGATACCTTTGTGCCAGGTTTATTAAATCTCATATCTATTTGGGGAGTGCGTATTGGTTTATCTTTATTCCTTGTGCCAAGAATGGGTTTAGCTGGCGCTTGGATTGCGATGAGTATCGAGCTCAATGTTCGTGGTATATTATTCTTAATCCGTCTTAAAAAAGAACGTTGGTTAAAGAAACATTTTACAAGTGAGGTTGTCTATGAAAGCTGAATTCTTTTTCATCTTTGCGCTAATTGGAATTGTGTTTATGGTTGTTGGTTATGTCCTGTGGATGTATGCGGCACGTGATCTTCGTCATCGTCACATTGAAACCGAAGGGACCATCATCGATTTAAAACCAAGTAGCGACCACGACACCTATGCACCGGTTGTTACCTTTGTAGATGATCAAAATAATCAAATCACCCAAGCCTCCACTTTGCATAAAAGTTTAAACCTCTTAAAAAAATATCAAGTAGGTACGCATGTCACAGTGCTATACGACCCACTTGATTCTTCGAAAATATTAATTCAAGGTTATGATACTTCGTTCTTAATTCGTTTCGGCCAATTCTTCGTTGTCTTTGGTGTGTTCTTTTTCTTGATCGGCCTTTTTGTTAGCTTGTTTGTCTAAGAACGAAAAGATACGCTCATAGAAACGTTCAACAATTTCTTCTGTCCCATTGTAGATTTCATGTTTTGAATCTTTAAATACTACAATGCGTGTGGTTGGAGAATTTTGTTCAAAGACATCTTGGCCATGATTATTCACCATCGTATCTTTGCCTGCTTGTAGGAGTAAGATTGAAACATGAATCTGTCCTACATTTTTTTGTACTTTCTTTATAGCCCGTAAACTTGCCTTCACCCAGCCATTGGTTGTTCCCCAAGTTTGGTAATGGGAATCCTTTTGGCGTTGTTCAAATTGATAATCATAACGTGCTTTAGATAGCGCACTGCTTTTTTCAAACTCGTAACGATTCTCCCAACCCTTTGTACCTGGGATTAATTCTTTATCTAATTTTTTCAGTGTGGAATATACACGCAGGAATTGAATCTTTGGATTTGATACACCACGGAAATTTATTTCTAACATAGGAGAAGAAAGAATCGCCGCATCAAATAAAGATGGATAGTCCTCTAAAACAAGCGCACTTACGCAGCCGCCCATCGAATGCCCAAAGAGATAATGTTTCAAATTCTTTGTCATAGGTTTGACTATCATTTCTTGAAAAGTAATCACATCTTCTACATATTGGTTATAGCTATTGATATAAACATAATCCATTTGTTTGACTAGACGATCTGAATGTCCAAACCCCCGCAATTCCACGAAGAAAACAGAATAACCTTCTTCATAAAAGCGATACAACATTTCATGGTATTTCCCAAAAAACTCACAGTGCCCATGGACAAAAGTAACCGCCGCTTTTGCTTCCGGATGAATCGCATAATAGTACTGTAAGTGCGTTCCATCTGGTGTTACTGTTTTTCCACTTGTGATGCGCTCATGAAGCCAAGGCTGAATTTTTTCTTCTACCAGCGTTTCAAATCGATTCCCATTATTCATATTCTTTTAACACTTTCCTTGCGACATCTGGATAATTTGTAATAATCGCATGTACGCCCATCTCTATGCACATACGCATATACTTTTCTTCATCCACGGCCCATACATTAATATCTAAACCTAGCCGCTTACAATCCGCTATGACATCTGGATATTGAAGATGATAGATTGGTGGATGAATGGCTTGTACGCCATGAGCCTTTGCGTATTCTTCATAACCAATAAAGCCATCACGATTCAAGAAACCTAGATAGGCATTTGGATTACATTCTCTTACCTTTAAACAAGAGGCATGATTAAAGGATGAATAAACAACGTGCTCTTCCATTCCACACGCATGTACCATTTCAACGACTTCTTTTTCAATTCCCGGATAAAATAGGACTCCTGTTTTTAATTCGATGTTGATTGTTAAGCCTGTTGGTTTTAAAAGATTTAACACTTCTTCAAACGTTGGAATCTTTTGATTACCGAATTCTTTAAAACGCGTATTGAAGTTATAGGATCTTAATTCTTCAAAGGTTAAATCTTGAATCCACCCTTTCCCATCACTCGTACGATCAATGGTTTCATCATGACAAACCACTAAAACGCCATCTTTACTACGCTGTACATCAAGTTCTACGCCATCCGCTTTCAAATCAACTGCTTTTTGAAATGCGATTAGTGTATTCTCTGGTGCATATCCACTTGCGCCACGGTGTGCCCAAATCAATGGTTTATTCATTATGTAATCTCAACTTTCTATTTCTATTATAAAACTTTCTTACGCTTCGCACCAAAACCCCATTCATCTTCATAAGATTCAAGCCAATGCGATTAAAAAAGGAAGAGCTATAGACAGTGGACCCCAAAATGTTCACAGTTAAAAAAGGTCTATGAAGAAGTGATTGTATAATCACTTCTTTTTTAACCTTATTCTCGTAGTGTTATAAAACTCAATCCATTCTTCTACTAATGTTATATATTCTGATAGAGA
>JAGAVW010000062.1 GCA_017941735.1 Solobacterium sp.
AATGTGAATTCGCAAGGAGAAGCTAGTCAAAAGGGATACATTGGAGAAGAAGCAGCAATTGAAAAAGCACTCGCATATGTGAATGCGAATAGAAATGATGTATCGAGAATAGAAGTGGACTTAGATTATGAAAATGGAAGAATGGTTTATGAATTAGAATTCTTCTATCAAAATACTTCTTATGAAATTGAGGTGGATGCGATTAGTGGAGAAATCGCAAAATATGAATATGATGGTAGAAGAGAGAATACTCCACAAGTAACACCTACCTATGTACCTCAAGCAACACCAATAGCACAAGCACCTTCTAATACTGCAACCATTACAGTTGAAGAAGCCATTAGCTTAGCGATGAATCATGCTGGAGTTAATCGAAATGATGCCTATGATATTGATGCAGAATATGAACGTGAAGGATATTATGATGTAGACTTCAAGGCAAATGGTTATGAATATAATTATGATGTAGATGCAAGTAATGGTAGTATTCTAAGATCTAAGAAAGAAATTGATGATTAAAAAATAAGGCGCACGATTGTGTAGTGACCCCAAAAAGTTGGACTTAATAATTCAATTGTAATTGAGAAAAGGATTGTTGCCTATAGGCTAATGGTGACAGTCCTTTTCTTTTGCTGTTAATGCGTTCTGTGTTGTAGTAAGTTATATATTCTTCCATTGTTTTTCTAAGTTCTTCTATTGATTTATATTCATATCCATAATACATTTCGTTCTTCATTATCCCGAAGAAGTTTTCCATTAAGGAATTATCCATACAATTTCCTTTTCTCGAAAAAGATTGAAGTATGCCTTTATCTTTTAACCATTGTTGATATGGCTTCATTTGATATTGCCACCCTTGATCTGAATGGAAGATTAAACCCTCTAAGTTGGGATTGTCTTTAAATGCTTTATCTATCATTCTTTTTGTTTGAGTGAAGTCTGGACAAATAGATATATCATAAGCGATGATGGAACCATCATACATATCTAATATTGGTGATAAATATAATTTACCTCCTGGCGCTTTAAACTCTGATACATCTGTTGTCCATTTCTCATTTGGTTTAGTAGTATTAAAGTCTCTTATATATGTAGTCTTATTATCTATAACTTCTTTATGTAGTAAGAGATTTTCTTTATTTTCTCCATTATCACCTTTATAAGAATGATACTTGTGTTTAGGTTGCTTACCGAATAGAGAATGTTCTCTCATGATTCTTTCAACCTTTTTGTGATTTATATCTGCTAATTCTGGAATTGCTAACTTAATACGTCTTGAACCATATCTTGATTTATGGTGTTCAAATACAGGAAGAATGATTTGATAGATTCTTTCATCGTCTTCTTTTCTTCTTTTCTCGGCTTGGATGTGCTTTTCGGAATGATAATAAAAATATGTGGACTTCGAAAGACCGGATACTTTTAAAAGTATCTTAAGACTATACTTTGGCCTTAGTTCATCAACCACTTTTACTTTTTCTTTTGTGGTTGGGCCTTCCTTTTTTGAACTAAGGCGTCGAGTTTTTTTAGGTATTCGTTTTCAGCTTTTAAATATTCTAATTCTTCTAATAACTCTGCCTTCGTCTTTTTAGAATCATCTTTCTTAATGGACTGTTTCTTATTCATAGGAGTTCTACCTCTTTTTAATGATTTTAACCCATCTATGCCTGTTTCTAAATAAATATTGTGCCATTGGATTAATTGGCCTGGTTGAATCCCTACAGAAATAGCTACAGATTGATACGCTTCACCGGCTTCAACTCTTTCAAATAGTTCTATTCGTTGGTTAATGTCTAATGTAGGTCTTCCATGTTCGAGACCTACTTCTCCCATTGAATCATAAGTCCTCGACCATCTAACCACTTGATTATGAAAATGCCTATGTTTAACGCCTGGTGGATCTTCAATGTGTTCGCCATTCTTATACCTTCTAATACATTCCAATTTGAATTCTTTTGAATATTTCATAATGAAAGTGAACCTCCTTTAGTTGGTCCAACTTTTTGGGTTCACTACATTGTGCGCTTTATTGCTCTTCTGTTGTAGTTTCTTTCACTTTCGTTAATTCTTCATTCAGTTCTACCCAATAATCGGTATGTTCTTTTTTACCACGATTTAGATAATAAACAACTCCACAAACAAGTATACAAAGAATGACACCTCCAACACTTCCTTCTACGCCGAAGTGTACATCATAGAATAATCCATTTCGTGCAATCGCACCTTCTAAACGGAAAACAGAGTATTCAGATACAATTCCACTATTTGGTAAACCAAATAGAATACTTTGTGTAAAGTTCCAACCTGCATGTACTCCCATCGCAAGATATAAATCATCATAGTAGTAAACAAACATTGCAAAGAGAACCGCAATCACAAAGATTTGTGCTAATCCAAAGAAAGTAACACCTGGATTAAATAAGTGGAAAATCACAAAGTAACTAGAACCACCAATAATCGCCACAAGAGGATTATGGTATCTACGACGTAACTTTTGATGTAAGTAACCACGTGAAGTAAGTTCTTCTGCACCTGATTGAATAAAGACAGAAATTAAAAAGAGTAGAAAGAGTGGAAGGTTAATCTCTGCAAAAGATAATTGAATATCTCCAAGTATTACAGACATTAATATACAGAATGCATTC
>JAGAVW010000063.1 GCA_017941735.1 Solobacterium sp.
TATACACTTCATCCCGATGTAGAAACGTATAATGAATTATTAATAGCAATCGATGAAACATTTGATTTCTATATCAATGAATATCCCCAAGAAAGATATCATGGCTTAACATCTGGAGAAGTTCGTCAAGCTGCATTACAAACAGAAACACCTATTCAATATCCTATAAAGCCAAACCAAAAAATTATCAATTACTGGAATCATATAAAAGAGTTACAAAATAAACCAACAATTTAAAAACCTACCGATTAAAATCGATAGGTTTCATATAAACATACATTTACATAATTTCACTGTCTACTTGACAGGGAGCGTATCAATGTCCTCTCTTTTTTTTATTCTTTACTATACTTTTTAAATTGCACACATAACTCAGTTAAATCATCAAATTGTGGAGCTTCTTCATAAAACACATCCACATCCTTTTTAACCGCATCACACATTCCTTTTGCATCTTCCCCAATATGCGCATTGAGACAAGTCCGTAAGCGTTCTTCGCCATAGAGTTCTTCTTGGCTATTAGTCGCTTCGACTACACCATCGGTATAAAGGAAGATTTCATCTCCTGGAGATAGGGTAATTTCTTGTTCTTTGTAGACCATTTCTTCGACCCCTCCAAGAATAAAACCAGAGCGTCCTTTCAAGAATTCAAATTTACCATCTTTCCTTCGTAACATCGGTGGGTTATGTCCCGCATTCGCGTATTGGAGTTGTCCTGTTTTTAAGTTTAGTATTCCCATCCATGCGGTCACAAACATCCCCGCATCATTTCCTTCGCATAAGTTATAATTCGCATTCGTAAAGATGTCTGCCACTTTAATATTATGTTCCGCATAGGTTCGTAATATCGTTTTGGCCCGCATCATAAATAAGGACGCAGGAATCCCTTTTCCAGATACATCTGCTACAGAGAAGGCAAGTCGATCTTTATCAATTAAGAAGAAATCATAGAAATCGCCCCCTACTTCTTTTGCGGGATTCATTAAAGCATAGATATCAAATTCATCACGACTTGGAAAAGCAGGGAAGTTAGAAGGTAAGGAAGAAGCTTGAATTTCACGTGCGTAATGCAGCTCCTTATCAATTCTGGTATTTGCCTCGGCAATATAATTCTTTAAGGCATCCACAGTTGTATTGATTCCCTCCGAAAGAGACTTAAATTCACGATTCTCCTTCACATTCACAATGGTATCTAAGTTTCCATTCGTGATTTCTTTTAAAGATTGATTTACTTTATGCACATTATCCACCACAATCCGCTTTGTTATAAAGTAGATGACCGATATCAAACTACCAAAGACAATAATCTGCATAAAGATACTTAAATAAGAAGAAATAGCTTTGGAAAAATTCGCCTCTCTTTGTGGAATTAAGCTTACTACATAATATTTCTCCGCATTTGTATACATGTAGTAATAAGGTGTTCCATCCAACATCATTTCATAAACTTGAAAGGCTTCTTTATTCCTTAAACCCAAATCTAATTCTTTTTGATTGGTTTGGTTTGGATTCAAACTCGAATCATTCGTACAAGAAATAATATGCGTATCATCTAACACCAATAAACTCCCCGATTCCCCCACATGACGATTCGAGGCCACATGTGTTAAAAGGGAAGATATTTCCTCATTCATTTGTTCGCCATTATAGGCCACTTGAATTAATCCAGTTGGAATTCTCACACCACTATATTTAAGATATAACTCTTTATTGTAAGAAGTAGGTAAATACGGTTGTACGATTTCCTCGTCTTCCGAATTCACTAATAACTTTAAGAATTCTGCGGATTGTTCACCGGTAGCCATTTCAAAGCCAATGTATCGCTTTTCCGTAGAATTGACGACGATGCCAATTTTATCAATGACATTAATTTCGTGTACGTTATAGGTTTGTTTTAATTCTTCTAAATTCGCATTGGGGTTATTTAAAATTGCCTCTTTGACCATGCGATTCACACGTAGTAATGCTTCATCACATTGGTCTTCGACATCATCTACCGCATCCACTAAGCTTTCACTTAATAAGGTATTGGTTTCTTCTTTTGCGATTTGATCTTGTAAAGCATAACCAAATAAAGATGTAATAATACATCCAAACAACAAGACAATTAATAATCTCCTATGAATGGAGTCGGAAATTGTCGGTAATGGTTTTTCTTTTGTGGTCTCTTTTTGATTTAAAACAAAATTAACACATAAGATGGCAATCGCTACCGAAAGGGCATTAATTGTAACCATTGGTATTGTACAGGCTTCAACATAATAAAAGGCTCTTCGTACATCGTAGGCATTGGTCATAAAGATCATCAACATATGAATCACTTCCACAACAATTCCCACAACGATAGCTTGATCGAACCTTGGTGTTTCATCATCAAAGATATGTTTTCGTAAAACAGCGGCGATAACACCTGCTAATATGGTCGAAATCGTACAAGCTAAGCGTGTATAGGTTCCAGCTCCCCATAATACCGCAAACCAACGTTCTATTCCACCCATCAATCCAGCAATAATTCCAGCAGGGGCACCAAAGATTAATCCTGCGCATAAAGGGGCCGCATCTCTAGCGTTAATGATGGCGCCATCAATCGCAACCCCAAACTCGGTCCCACAAATGGCGACAATTCCAAAAAGGATACCCGCAATAATTTGTTTTGAAAGATAAGAAAGTTTATTTCCTTTTTCGCTACGAAAGAAAAGAACCAATAAAACACTTAATAGGATTGGGATGATGCCAATAGCAGTTAACGATAAGATTGGTTTCATGTCAAAATTATAACGCAATTCTTTCTTCCTAATCGAAACGTTTTAAGACATTTGTATCAATTAAAAGAACAACTATTCCTAGTTGTTCTTCTATTTCTATTCTGCAGATTCTTCTGCTTCTTCTTCAATCGGCGCAACAATCGCAACCGTTGAAACTTTCTTTTCATCATCGTCTTTGACGTTGATGAGTCTTACCCCTTGCGCAGAGCGACTATAGGTAGAGACTTGGGTTAAGGTAATCCGAATGATAATGCCATCATTGGTCATAATCATACAGTCTTCATCCCCGTTGACCGCCTTCATACAAACAAGATTTCCAGTTTTTTCAGTTACGGTTACAGCTTTTACACCCTTAGCGCCACGGTTTGTCATACGGAAGTCTTCCATTGGGGATTTCTTCCCATAACCATTTTCGGTGACGGTTAATACCATCTTACCTTCTTCGCTTGTGGTCATACCAATAACTGCACCACCATCTACGTTAACGCCTTTTACACCACGTGCCGTTCTACCTAGTGGACGTAAGGTATTTTCTTTGAAACGAATCGCTTTTCCATTGGTGACCGCAATGACAATATCTGCTTCCCCGCTGGTACCTTTCACAAAGGCGAGTTCATCGTCATCATTTAACTTAATCGCAATCTTTCCGTTCCGATTAATATTTTCAAATTCGGATACGGCAGTACGTTTCACAAGACCTTTCTTTGTCGCAAAGAGTAAGTATTTTGCGCTATCTTCTTTTCCATATGGGACAAGTGCTTTGACACTTTCGTTTTTATCCATTTGAAGAAGATTCACAATTGGTAAGCCTTTAGAAGTTCTTCCGTAAGATGGAATATTGAAGCCACGGATTCGATAGACGCGTCCTAAGCTTGTGAATACCAATAGGTAGTCATGTGTTGACATACTAACGAATTGATCAATCACATCATCGTTATTTAATTCCATCCCTTTGATGCCTTTTCCGCCACGGTTTTGAACGCGGTAGGTATCTTGGGCAATTCGTTTTACATAACCATTGCTTGATAAAGTGATGACGACATCTTCCACTGGAATGAGATCTTCATCTTCCATATCCGCTGGAGCATCAATGATTTCAGAGCGTCTAGGATCGCCATATTTTGCTTTGATTTCAATTAACTCTTCACGCAAGATTTGTTTCACACGTGCATTGTTCGCAAGGATGTCTTTTAAATCCGCAATCTTAATTAATAATTCTTGGTATTCACTTTCAATCTTTTCACGTTCCAAACCTGTTAAACGTTTAAACTGCATGTCTAAGATTGCCTTAGCTTGTATTTCACTTAATCCAAAGCCATCCATTAAGCGTGGCACAGCTTCGTTCGCATCTTTTGAACTACGAATGGTATGTAAGACTTCATCTAAGTTATCTACCGCAATGCGTAAGCCTTCTAAGATATGTGCACGTGCTTCCGCTTTATTTAAATCATATTGCGTACGACGGGTAATGACTTCTTCTTGGAAAGTAATATATTCGCCTAAGATTTCTTTGACACCTGCTTGTTTAGGTGCACCATGAATTAAAACGACATTGTTGGCAGCAAAATTCGATTGTAGTGGGGTTAAACGATACAACTGATTGAGTAATACTTCTGGTTGTACATCTTTTCTTAACTCCATGACTACACGAATTCCATTCATATTCGATTCATCACGTAAATCGGTAATGCCTTCAATCACTTTATCCCGCGCAAGGTTCGCAATCCGCTCTACCATCGCTGCTTTATTCACCATATAAGGAACTTCGGTTACGACAATACGTGATTTCCCATTAGGCATATCTTCGATTTCCGTGCGGGCACGTAATACAACCGTGCCTTTTCCGGTTTCAAAATAATTACGAATTCCTGAGCGACCAAGGATAAATCCACCGGTAGGGAAATCCGGTCCCTTTAAATATTCCATGAGTTCTGGAATCGTAATCTCTGGATTATCCATTAATGCGATGGTCGCATCAATCGTTTCATCTAAGTTATGTGGAGGAATGTTGGTGGCCATACCGACCGCAATTCCACTTGATCCATTGACGAGAATATTTGGAAAGCGTGATGGTAAAACAGCAGGTTCCTTTTCTTCCCCGTCATAGTTATCCACCATATCAACGGTATCTTTATCCAAATCACGTAACATTTCCGAGGCAATTTTTGCCATACGTGCTTCGGTATAACGCATCGCCGCTGCGCCATCCCCATCCATAGAACCAAAGTTTCCATGTCCATCTACGAGGATCTCACGCATATTCCAGTGTTGGGCCATATAGACAAGGGAACCATAGATGGAAGAATCTCCATGTGGGTGATATTTACCCATGGTATCCCCAACAATACGTGCACATTTTTTATATGGTTTATCTGGTCCATTGTTCATTTCGTTCATCGAATAAAGAATTCTTCTTTGAACAGGTTTTAAACCATCACGTACATCTGGTAAAGCACGCGCAACAATAACCGACATCGAGTAATCTAAAAAGTCTCGACGTATTTCTTTTGTGAGTTCGGTTTCTGTAATATTTCCCGGGTCAAATTCTGACTCATCAAATTCCATAAATGTATCTTCTCTAGCCATTCTTTTACCCCCTAAATATCTAAGTTCTCTACGAAGTTCGCGTTTTCGATGATGAAGTTCTTACGTGGTTCCACTTCTTCTCCCATCAACATACTAAACGCTTGGTCAGCTGCTTCCGCATCTCCTACATTTACACGAATAAGGGTACGGTTCTTTGGATCCATGGTGGTTTCCCATAGTTGTTCGGCATTCATTTCACCTAAACCTTTATAACGTTGAATCCCTAGGTTGCCACCCATTTCCTTTTTCACTTCTTCTAGTTGACGATCGGTATAGGCATAACGAACCGCATTGCCTTTTTGAACCTTATAAAGAGGTGGTTGGGCAATGTAGACATAGCCTTCCTCAATGATGGGTCGTAAATAACGATAGAAGAAGGTAAGTAGTAACGTACGAATATGGGCACCATCGACGTCCGCATCGGTCATGATGACAATTTTGTGATAACGCAATTTGGATGTATCGACTTCATCCATCACACCACAACCAAAGGCGGTAATCATGGAACGAATTTCCGCATTTTCAAAGGCACGGTGTTGTCTTGCTTTTTCGACATTTAGAATCTTTCCACGTAATGGAAGAATCGCTTGGTAATGGGAGTCACGTCCTTGTTTCGCACTTCCTCCTGCAGAATCTCCCTCGACGATATAGATTTCACAGATGGAAGCATCCTTCGATGAACAATCCGCAAGTTTACCAGGTAAAGAACTAATTTCTAAGACATTCTTACGACGTGTCATTTCTCTTGCCTTTTTCGCAGCCATACGTGCTTGGGAGGCAAGGGTTGCTTTGTCCATGATGGCTTTTGCTTCATCTGGATTTTCCATTAAGAAACGTTCTAATTGGGTTCCAAAGATTTCGGAAACAATTTTACGTACTTCCGTATTTCCAAGTTTAGTCTTGGTTTGTCCTTCGTATTGTGGATCTGGGTGTTTTACACTGATAACGGCCGTAATTCCTTCTTTACAGTCATCCGAAGTTAAGTTGTCATCTTTTTCTTTTAAATATCCATTTTCTCTTGCGTATTTATTGATGACACGATTTAAAGCTAAGCGGAATCCTTCTTCATGGGTTCCACCTTCTGCCGTATTGATGTTGTTACAGAAGGTATATACATTTGGGTTATAGCCATCGTTATATTGTACCGCTACTTCACATTCAATTCCTTGGTCACTGCCTTCGCAATAAATAATATCAGGATGAACTGCCGTACGATTCTTATTTAAATATTCCACATATTGTTTTAAACCACCTTCAAAATAGAACGTATGTTCTTTCTTTTCTTCCTCTTCCACACGTTCATCACGGAAAACTAAACGAATGCCTTTATTTAAGAAGGCAAGTTGTCTTAAACGATCCCGTAAGGTTTCATAGTTATAAACCGTTGTTTCGGTAAAGATGGTAGGGTCTGCTTTAAAACGAACAAGAGATCCATGTTTGTTTTTGTCACAATCTCCAACAACCTTAAGTGGTTCTACCGCATGGCCACCATTTTCAAAGCGTACTTTATATTCTTTTCCATCATGGAAAACCGATACTTCTAGCCATTCACTTAACGCATTAACAACCGAAGCACCAACCCCGTGTAAACCACCGGATACTTTATAGGCGCCACCACCAAATTTACCACCGGCGTGTAAGACGGTGAAAATTGTTTCAATGGTGGATTTTCCTGTTTTTTCATTGGTACCTACTGGCATACCACGTCCATCATCTTCAACGGTAATGACATTATCTTTATCTACCGTTACTTTGATGGTGGTCGCATAACCTGCCATTGCTTCATCAATTCCGTTATCGACAATTTCCCACACCAAATGGTGTAGACCTTTTTCGGAAGTGGAGGCAATATACATACCTGGCCGTTTACGAACTGCCTCTAAGCCATCTAACACTTGTATATCCGAATCGCCATATTCGTGATCTACTTTTGTTTCATATTCTTCACTCATCATTTGCCTCCTTCATTTTCGTTATCATCCCATTATCGACGTAATAATGGGTGTAGGGTTGATTTTGTATAATTTTAGGAATCTTTGTTGCGGTAATAAAACATTGTTCGACATTTTGAATCATTTCAATTAAGTGCCTTTGTTTTTCATCATCCAATTCACTTAACACATCATCTAATAATAGGATTGCCTTTTTGTTTGTATTCTTTTCGATGTATTCCAATAATGCCAATTTGAATACAAGTAGAATCATACGTTTTTGTCCTTGGCTTGCGACTTCTGTAATATCCACATCATTTAATTCAAAGCGAATATCTTCGCGATGAATTCCAACATTAGTAACAGAAGTTTCTAAATCTCTTTGGATGTTGTTTTGAAATAATTCTTGAAGTGCTTGTTTAGGGTTGGCTGTTTCTTCAATGCAACTTAAGTATTTGATTTTTAAGTTTGCCTTTTCTGAAGCTAATTGTTGATAGTAATTTGTTAGTAATTCATTGATTTGATCAATAAATTGTTTCCGTTTTTGAATGATGATAGATGCTTCTTCTATCATCTGTTCAGTAATCGTATCTAAATAATTTAAATCCACTTGTTTTTCTTTTAATAGAATATTTCGATTCTTTAATAAATTTTGGTAACGATTTAATGAATTTAAATACTTCGAAGAAATTTTTGTGATTTCTTGATTGATTAGTTTGCGACGTTCTCTTGGGGCATCCTGAAAAATACTTAAATCATCTGGGGAAAAGAGAATGACATTTAATAAACCAATAAATTCACTGCTCTTTTTAACTAGCTGATGATTGTACAATAATGTTTTTCCATGTGGATAAAGAATTGCCTCAATATTCTTTTCACTCTCATCTTCATAGATGGCAGAAATCTTTCCATACTCTTTCTCATGCTGAATTAATTTCGCATCTTCATTCATGCGATAAGACCGAGATAAAGACAAATAGACTAGGCTCTCTAATAAGTTTGTCTTTCCTTGTGCATTTTGACCAGTTAAGATATTTAGTCCATCCGCAAAAGAAATCTTACAATGAGAATAATTTCGATAATTGATTAATTCTAACGTCTTAACTTTCATTCAATTTCAAATCTTTTTCCATCCACAACAATTTCATCACCTGGATAAAGTTTTCGACCTTTTCGATTTTCTTTTTCTCCATTTACGGTGATGTTCACTTCACTAAGAATTTGTTTTAATTGTCCTCCTGTTTCTATGATTCCTATGTACTTTAAGAACTGGGAAAGTTTAATATATTCGGATTTAATTTTAACCATATTTACACCTTCTTTTAGCCCACAAAAATACAGTCTAATTATACCACAAAAACACCCCTTAAAAAACTTAAAAAATGGCTTCTTTAAGCCATTTTTAACTATTTCAATTTTCTATATTTTTGATGCTAAATTAATTATATGTACGAACCGGTAATACAAGTTGTAAAATACCTTCATCTTCGCCTTCATTTTGGAGAATAAATGGCTTCATTTCCGTCGTAAATGAGATCTTAATATTCTCAGAATTTAAAGCTTTCGCCGCATCCATGACATAATTTCCAGTGAAACTAATATCTAATGGTGTTCCATCATACGATAAGCCAGTTAATTCTTCATTGGATTCTCCAATTTCTTGGGATTTATTTGTTAATGTAATGTCATTTAAATCATTAATTTGAAGACGAATAATCGTCATATTATCGGTCTTAATAAACGAGGAACGATCAATTGCGCGAATGAAATCACTTCGATTAATCACAAGCACATGTTCAAAGTCCTTTGGAATGAGGCGTTCTGTTTCTGGATAGCCACCTTCTAATAGACGCGATTGAATCAAAATATATTCATTGAATACTTGTAGTTTCTTGGTACTAATCGCAACGGTTAAATCTTCGTTGTTATTAAAAATGGAGCGAATCTCATTTAAACTCTTAGAAGGAACGGTAATATTAAATTCTTCACATTGAATTGGATATTCTTTCTTTGCTAAACGATAGGAATCGGTTGCTGTCGCAACTAATCTTGTACCATCACTTACTAAATTTACACCAGTTAATACAGGACGTGTTTCTTTTGTGCTTGTTGCGAAGACTGTATTCTCAATCATTTTCGAGAAATCATTCGCATTCATCACAAAGTGTGTATCAGGTACGGAGAAGTCAATGGATGGATAATCCGTTGGACGATAACCATTGATTTTAAATTCTGCTTTTCCACCAAAGAAACGTGTTAAGGTTCCATCAATAATTTCAATTTGAACTTCATCTGAATCTAATTTACGTACAATATCTAACAAATATCTTGAATCAATGACAATACTACCTGTTTCAATGACATTCAAATTTAATTTTTCATTCATCGCATTGGATAATTTAATTTGAATGGAAATATCGGCATCACTACCTGTTAAAGTAATCGCATCACTTTCTACATTCATATGAATTCCACATAAAGATGGAACAGGTGAATTAGGAGATACTGCTTTTGCGACAATTTGTAGATATTTGTAAAATTCATTTTTTGAGAGTTTGAAGTTCATATGGTTATCCTCCAGTATATATTTCTTTTTTAGTTTATTACTATTAAGTGTGTTGATATTGTGGATAAGTGATAAAGAATGGCTTATCCAGTAGATATTTTATCATTTTATGATTGTGATAGAAAGGTTAATAAATGTGAATAACTACGAAGCAATTAATTTTTCTATTTCATTGACAGCGGTCGTGAAAGTAGGATCTTTCTTCAATTGATTTTCCACTTTCTTACAAGCACTGATAATGGTTGCGTGGTCTCTACCGCCAAATTCATCCCCAATTTTGATATAAGGTAAATCCAATAATTTACGACAGAGATAAATGGAGATATGACGTGCATTCGCAATATTCTTGGTTCGTGTTTTACCAGTGATTTGTTGACGGGTTAAACCATAATATTCCGCAACACATTTGATAATTTTATTTGGAGATAAACCATCTTTTTCACTGACAACGGCTTGATTCTTTAAGGCATTGACAATCGTTTCAAACTTAATGGTGGATTTATCTTCTTGAAACATAATGGCATAGAAGAGAACTCGATTCCAAGCGCCTTCTAAATCACGAATATTCCCCGAGAAATTAGAAGCGATGTAAGCTAAACCACGCTCATCTACTTCTTCAATCTCATTTCCTGAATTATTAATTTTCATTCTTAGAATGGCTAAGCTTGTCTCAAATTCTGGTGAATCAATGCCTACCGATAAACCACTGCTAAAGCGACTAATTAAACGATCTTCTAATCCTTTAATTTCTTTTGGTTGACGATCCGAAGCAATACAAATCTGTTTACGATTATTCACAAGTTCGTTATAGATAGAGAAGAAAATCTCATGGGATTTTTCTTTTCCAGCTAGGAATTGAATATCATCTACTAACAATAAATCCATACTGCACATATATTGTTTAAATTCATCAATTTTATTACTTTGAATGGCTTTTACCACTTTATCCACAAACTTTAAAGACTCAATGTAATAGACTTTGCGGTCTGGAAAAGATTTTTGAACATAATTCGCAATCGCCATTAATAAGTGTGTTTTTCCTAGACCTGAATTTCCATAGATAAAGAGGGGATTAAAATATTTACCTGGATTCAAAGCACACGCAAGAGCAGCAGCTTGACTCTCCCTATTACAATCTCCCACAACGAAATTATCAAACGTTCTTTCTTTTTGAATCGGCATACTTTGAAATAAATCATCTTCTGCGACTTCAATCGGATCAAAAGAAAGTGTTTGTTTCTTACTGGATAATTCACTTTCTAAACAAATATCAATGATTAATGGATGTGTTAAATCTAAAATACTGATGAATGCGGCAGATATTAAATCTTCCTGTTGAATCATGATTTGTTTGGAGATGATATTGGGAGAAACAAGAATAACCTTTTCTTCATTGAGTTCGTAGATGTACGTTTCTTTAAAGAATGTTTCTACAATTTCTGGTTCTATATTGCGACTCGACAATAAATATTCCAATACACGATTCCACAAATCGATGTAGTATTGATCCCTTGTGTGACTCATATTTATAACCCCTAATCTAAAAGCGTGTACATTTATTGTATGCATGTTTTAACATAAAATCCACCAAAAAATGTGGTAAAATTTTTTATCCACAATTGAACTAATTTGGTATGTCACGGAGGAATGCGTAGAAATTGAATTTTCCACAGTATTCCACAAAATTAAAAGTGGATAATTTGTGTAAAAATAACCAACAATGTGGAAAAGATGTTGTTTTATTGATAAATGTAGAATTAATTTTAACTATCCACAAGTTTTAAACAGTCAAATTTGGCTTAAATATCGCATTTTTTAAGAATTCCACAGTTTTCAACAATTGTTGAAAAGTGTAACTTTTTGATTGTGTAAAGGGTGTGGAAAAGGGTAGAAATCATAAAAAAACAAGTTTACAAATGTGTATAAAAAAGAGGCAATTTTTACACAATCTTTTTTATTGTGGAAAAAAAAGGAATTCATTTCTGAATTCCTTCTTGTTTAAGCTTCGTTTTCCACAACTTCAGCAGGTGCTTCATCTGGAACATATTTAATACAAATATGTCTTTGATTTCCGTCGCCTTCGCTTTCTGTTTTGATGTTATGCCAACCGCTAATCGCATTGTGTACCGCTTTTCTTTCATCATTTGGCATTGGATCAAGTTCAGCATCGACATGCGAGCGTTGTACTTGTTTCGCAACACGACGTGCAATGGATGCGACTTTTGAATAACGTTCTTCTTTATAACGATTCACATCAACTAAGACATCAATACGGGATTTGAATTCGGAGTTCACCGCACCACGTACAACAGTATTGAAGCTAGAGAGTGTTTTTCCCATCTTTCCAATTAAAACGGCGTTGTTGTCGGCATTTAAGCGAACAATGAAGCGATTGTCTTTCTCTTCAATCGCTACTTCAATGTCTTGGTTGATACCCACAAAGAAGTTTCCTAAATAATCGAATAAGAACTCTTTGACATCATCCATACAATAGACATCAGCAGAAACGGAAGATCCAATTCCTAATAAGCCTTTCTTTTCTTCGGTGACAAAGTATTTTAGATCACTGACAGCACAACCTTTTTCCGTAGCAGCTGTCTCTAATAATTCTTCAAGTGTTTTTCCAGTGTAGTTTTTCATGCGGTAGCCCCTTCTTTCCTTTCAATAATATTTTGAACAAGAAGTGTTTTAGCAATTGTCACAAGAGAGTTAATTGCCCAATAAATACTCATTGTGGTAGGCCACATAAGACCAAAGATTAAAATCATACCCATGAAGTAATATTGCATATACTTCTGTTGTTTGGACTGTTGTGTATCTTTTGGTTTGCGATGATGTTTTTCAGCCTCTGCTTCTTCCCGTTTTTTCGCAAGGTATTGTGGTAAATACATCGATGCGAATTGACAAATACCCATAACCGCAAAGATTAAGATATATAAGAATTGTCCATTACGAATTCCCTCTAATGGAGTGGAATTTAAATTCAATCCTAAGAAAGTAGAAGACTTTAATACCGCAGAGCGTTGTACAGCTTGGTACATCGCAATGATGATTGGGAATTGTAAGAAGGTGATAAGAATCATAGAGAATGGATTGACGTTATATTTCTTGTATAACGCATTCATCTCATTTGCTTGTTTCATACGCGATGCATCATCGGTACGTCCTTCATATTTACGTTGAATCTTCTCAAGTTGTGGTTGCATTAACTGCATTTGTTGTTGTCCAATTTGTGCCTTTAATGTAACTGCCAACAAAATGAGATTTACTAAAACCGTCAATAACGCAATCGAACCAAGTACGCCGATTTTTGGTGTTAAGTAATTTAAAGCTTGCGCCATTGGCCAAACTAAAATCGCATTGAACCAGTTTTCCTGTTCCATCGTTTCTTTGAAGGTAGTAGTGAGCTCAATCAACTTATAAGAACCATCTTCATTTTGTGGAATACCACATCCCGTCAAAGAGATGGAGATTATAACCAAAGCCACAAGCAGTAATACTTTTTTATTTAACAATTTCTTTTTCATCATTGTTACATCTCCTTATTAATAGATGAACTACTTAATTGTATCTTTTATAAGTAGTTTTTCCAAGTTCTTTTTATTGCCGTCATACGATTCTTTTAAATAATCTTTTCGGGCAATAATGACCGCATCATACGCATAGCTCGAAAAAGGAATTAATTCCATACACATCATACGTATTTGTCGTTTAATTTTATTACGTTCTACCGCAATCCCAATCTTTTTCGATAAGGAAACACCAATGCGTGCTTCACTTTCTTTTTTAGGCACAACATAAACAACAAAACTTTTGTTTGTTTTCTTTGTGCCGTTATGGATGAGTGCTTCAAACTCATACGATTTTTTGATTCGATTGCTTTTCTTCATGATTTAAAAAAACCACCCATAGGTGGTTCATTAAGCAGAAAGTACTTTTCTTCCTTTTGCTCTACGCCTTGCTAAAACTTTACGTCCACCAACAGTACTTTTGCGAGCGCGAAAGCCATGTGTCGCTTTTGTTTTTCTTTTACTTGGCTGATATGTTCTTTTCATAACGCCACCTCCATCCATAAGAACAATTGCTCCACTATTTTACTTTTCACCCCATTAAAAGTCAAACAGGATATAATAAAAAAGGAGGATTTTTTGTATGAATTTATTAACAATGGTCATGGTGATGCTTGTTGTCTATACCGTCTTTAATGTTTTAGTGCTTTCAAAACAAAGACAAAAAGGCAATGAAATATCCAATTTATTAGATGTATTTCAAGAGGAAGATACCTTTTTCTCAAAGGCGAGTGAACTAATTGAAAAAGAAACCACACCAGGCACAAAAGAAAAAATAAGAGTCTTAAAGCTCTGGGGAGAAGCCTATTATGGGAAAGAGGATGCATTTAAACAAACGTTAAATGATCTTGATGTTACCAATATGTTTATGAAGGCAAAAAATCCGATTGAAGCATATGAAGATGCATTCTTCTATTTGTGTATGGCTATCCCAAACCGTCTTTACAGTGATGGAAAGATGGCGTTGTTAGATTTATTAGAAAACAAAATGGATGTGTATAAAGAAACATTAGAAAATACATTGGTTTATCGTATTGGCAAAGAAAATAGTAAGTTTTATCATAGACAAGACGATTTCGGAAAAGGATTCTTAGAAAGTGTCATTGAAGGAGAGTACGCAGGCTTTACTTATTCAAAACAATTAATTGGGATTTATAAAGATGTCGTCTCGACGGTCTTAGCTGCCATCTATAAAGAAGAAGGCAACAAAGCAAAACTCGAAGAACAATATCCATTTTTGGAACGTTTCCAACAATCTGCCCTTGGGGAGAGGATGTTGAAAGAATTGAAGATTGAGCTTCCTAAAAAAGAAGAAGAGAGTAGCGAAGAAAAAGGAGAAGAAAAGGAATGAAACTGATTGCGGGGTTAGGAAATCCAGGAAAAGAATATCGCAATACACGCCACAATAGTGGCTTTATGGTCATGGATTACCTCCTCGATCAATTTCAGCAACCCATCTTACAAGAAAAATGGAATGCCCTTATCACCAAACAAAATGTGAATGGGGAGAATGTTCTTTTAATGAAACCATTAACGTTCATGAATCGCTCTGGAGATGCCATCCAACAAGTGGCACATTATTATGATATTGAACCAGAAGATATCTTAATTATTCATGATGATATGGATTTACCTGTAGGTTCCGTCAGAATACGTAAGAAAGGCAGTAGTGGTGGCCAAAAAGGAATGCAGTCGATTATTGATTGTATGGGCACAAATGAGATACCACGCATTCGTATCGGAGTCGGACATAGTAAACATGAACATGAGGAAGTGGTAGACTGGGTATTATCCTCTGTGCCAAAAGAGGAAAAAGAAAAATTTGAGATTGCCTTAAAGGTTGCCTCGGAAGCAGCTTATGCATGGATTAATCAACCGATGGAAATCGTTATGGCAAAATATAACTTGAAAGAGAAAAGGGAGAAAGAAGACAAACCTAAAAAACCGGATGAAGCAGAATCCTAACGTACCAAGTATTCTTTCGATATTAGAAGAAGAATTCAAAGACAACCAAGCCATTAAAAAGCTATGTGAAGAAAAACAGAACATTGGTTTATCTTCGTTAATCGCCGAAGCACTCGTCATAAGCTACGCCTTTAAGAAAAAGAAAAAGCCTATGTTGGTTGTCAAAAATAACTTATATAACGCACAACGTCTTTATGAGAGAATTTCGACCCTCCTCCCTAAAGAAGAATGTGCGCTTTTTGCCGTAGATGAATCCTTACGTGTAGAAGCGATTGCGACTTCTCCCGAGATGATTGCGACAAGAGTTGAAACACTCTCTTCTTTATTAAAGAATCCAAACCAAGTGATTATCACAAGTCCATCTGGTTATTTAAGACAACTTCCTTCCCGGGAAATTTTTGAAGAAGGCTGTATCCAATTGAAGATTGGGATGCAGGTAAATATGAAGGAGTTAAGACACAAACTTCAAAACGCAGGGTACAATCCAGTATCGCATATTGATCAACCATTAAGTTTTGCGAGTCGTGGTGGCATTGTGGATATCTATTCAATTAACTATGAAATGCCCATCCGGATTGAGTTTTTTGATGATGAAATTGAATCAATACGCTTCTTTGATATCGTAAGTCAAAAGACGGTAGAAGCAGTCAATGAGGTAGAAATAGTGCCGGCAAGTGACTTCTTATTGACAGAAGCACAACTCGAAGAAATTATTGATAACGCAAATAGGCGTTTAGAAAAAGAAAATGACACCATTCTTTCTATGAATATTGAAAATGACCTCGAAACTTTAAAAACCGGGGTACGAGAAGTACAATATTACCCCTATTTATCTTTATTAAGTGAGACAGCAAGCTTAATTGATTATATGGATTCCCCGCTTGTCTTATTGTCGAATGAAGCGGAAATAAAAGAAAGTGCCAAACGCTTAAATGAAGAAACCATTGCCTATATGCAAGAATTAGTTCAAGAGAAGAAATGGTTGCCTCGTTTTACCATGTGGCATGAATTCGATCGCATTGCGAAAAACTGTAAGAAAATTAAAATTGATCCAACCCAGGAAAGAAATGCGGAAATCATAGAATATCCTCTTCCCAACGAAACACTTGCGATTAAGTTAAAAATTATCAACGAAGAAAAAAGAGTTCTCATGTGTCTTGATGAAAAAGACATTGCGCGTGTTGTGAATCTTTGTGTAGAAGAAAATATTCCATATCGTTTAATCACAAAAAAAGAACCCATCCAAGAAGGGATTTCGATTTTAGCCCAAGACTTAGGACAAGGCTTTGTGAATACAACGACGGGATTAGTTGTGGTATCATCCAATGAATTATTAGAAATACAACGACACCATGGGCGCTATGAAAACAAATTCCGACATGCAGAAGTCATCCACAATTACCAAGAATTAGATAGTGGTGATTATGTGGTTCATGCCCAACATGGTGTAGGACAATACATCGGCATTGAGACAAGAGAAGTGCAAGGAAAACAAAAAGACTTTTTACGTGTCATTTATCGAGGCAATGCGGAATTATTAGTACCACTTGAACAGTTCCGTCTTGTGCGTAAGTTTGTCTCACGTGAAGGAGTTGTGCCAAGGTTAAATAAACTAGGCAGTACTGAATGGGAAAAGACAAAGAAACGCATTGAAGAAAGTGTTACAGATATTGCGGAGCGCTTAATGAAACTCTATTCCGCGCGTGAAGAAAATATCGGTCATGCATATCAAAAAGATTCGGATATCCAAAAGAAGTTTGAATCCGAATTTGAATTCACTTTAACCAAAGACCAAGAACAAGCGGTTCAAGAAGTGAAGAAAGATATGGAGAGCGCAAAACCAATGGACCGTCTTGTGTGTGGAGATGTTGGGTTTGGGAAAACGGAGATTGCGGTACGTGCAGCATTTAAAGCAGCTGCAGAGAATAAACAAGTTGCGGTATTATGCCCAACCACAATCCTTGCGGAACAACATTACAAAACCTTCCAAAAGCGTTTTGAAAATTATCCATTTACCATTAAAGTCTTAGATCGTCTTGTGCCAAGTAAAGAAGTAAAAAATGTATTACAAGATTTAAAGACAGGAAAAATAGATGTCTTAATTGGCACCCATCGTATCTTAAGCAAAGATGTCATCTTTAAAGACTTAGGTTTACTCGTCATTGATGAAGAACAACGTTTTGGTGTGGAACACAAAGAAAAGATGAAGGAATTTAAAAATGGGGTGGATGTATTAACCCTCAGTGCGACACCAATTCCTAGAACTTTACAAATGTCACTTGTGGGAATACGGCAATTATCCCAATTAGAAACTGCACCAGAAAACCGCTTCAATGTGCAAACCTATGTGGTCGAAAAAAACCAAGGTCTTATTGTGGATGCGATTGAAAAAGAATTAGCACGGGATGGACAAGTATTCTACTTATATAACAACATTGATTTGATCTACCAAGTAGCCCGTAACTTACAACATGCCATCAAAGACGCAAAGATTGGTGTGATTCATGGCAAGATGAATCGCGAAGAGATTGAAGATGTCATGTTGAAGTTTAATGAAAAAGAAATCAATGTGTTGGTATGTACGACAATCATTGAAAATGGGATTGATATTCCAAATGCGAATACAATGATTATTGATAATGCCCAAAACTTTGGCTTAGCGCAAATTTATCAAATCAAAGGAAGAGTAGGACGTAGTAATCGCGTTGCATATGCCTATTTATTAATTCCACCACAACGACAGCTTTCTGAAACCGCACAAAAGCGCCTACAAGCAGTCAAAGAATTTGCGAAACTTGGATCGGGTTACAAAATTGCGATGCGTGATTTAACGATACGTGGAGCAGGGGACTTACTTGGCGCAAATCAATCTGGGTTTATCGATACCGTAGGAATTGATATGTATATCGAGATGCTAGAAGAAGCAATTGCGAAACAAAAAGGGGAAGTCATCGAAAAAGAAGAACCTTTACAACATATCAATATTTCCGAAGAAAACTACATTCCAAAAAACTTTGCGCCAGATGATTACGATAAGATCACAATGTACCAAGACATTGATAAAATTAAAACACTGGAAGAACTTTCTGCTTATGAAGAAGCAGTCATTGACCAGTTTGGACGCTTACCAAAAGAAGTTGCGAATTTATTTGAAAAGAAACATTTAGAAATATTGGTAAACGAAAAAGAAATTGATTCCTATAAAGAAAGAGTGAATGAAAATGAAGTCGTCTTTGCGGAAGACTTCAGTAATCAAATTGATGGGGTGAAACTATTTGAAATCTTCACTAAGATTTCAAAAGACATTCAATTAAGTTATAAGAATCAAAAGATTATAGCCCGTGTTCCAAAAGGGAAAGACTACATCAAAACAACGATTCAATTAATCGAACAAGCAAAAGGAGCAAAGCGTCATGAGAATTGATAAATTTTTAAAAAGTGCACGCATTCTAAAAAGACGAACCATCTCAAAAGAACTTGCGTTAAATGAGCGTATTGAAATCAACAATCGGATTGTGAAACCTTCCCATGAAGTAAAGGTAGGAGATGAAGTGTGCATCACCTTTGGCAATCGACAACTCGTAATACGTGTCTTATCGCTTGTGGAAGGGAAGCGAAAAGAAGAAGCAGCTGATATGTATGAAGTGATTGAAGAAGGCACAATTTCTTGAATGCCTATCTTAAAAATGATATAAAAAAAGTACACCACAGAAAGGAGGAGTACGATGTCAGACGGTTTAGAAATTATGACTCCAAAGAAAACAGTCAAAAAAGTAAAGAAAAAACCAAAGCGTAAGATGACACCATTTCTTAAATTAATATGTTTTATAGTAATCTTGGCATCGGTATTCTTATTGTATGAAGTGGTGCGCGAAGTATATACAACCGTTGAATTAAAGAAACAAATAGCAGAAGCGGAAGAAAAGTATCAAGCTGTATTAGATGAAAACACCTATTTGACAACCGAACAAGCTAAACTACAAGATCCAGATTACGTACAAAGTTACGCAAGAGGAAACTACATGTTGTCAAAAGATGGTGAACAAATATTCTATTTACCACAAAAAGATAACTAAGGGGCGCGAAGCCTCTTTCTATTCGGAGGGGAAAAATGAAAATCTGTCCTAATTGCGCAAAACAAAATCGAAATGACACAAACTATTGTACAAACTGTGGATATTCATTGGTGAGTGCACCGATTAAAGAAAGCCCACAAGATAAAGTACAAACGCCAACCAAAACATTAACTGCCGAACAAGAAGAATTCTTTCGTAAAGCAGCCACCAAAACTGTACCCTTACCGCTTGTTGCGCCAAGAAGTATTCCTGTTGCGGTGTTGTTGACGTTTATCACTTGTGGTATGTATGGGTTTTATTGGATGGCAAAAGAAAATGATGAGTTAAACGAACTCATCAATGATCCAACCGCAATGAGTGGTGCTGCGGTAGTGCTTCTAACAATTCTCACAGGTGGCATTTATGGAATCTTTTGGGCCTATCGTATGGGTGAAAAGATTGATTATTTAAAAATGAATCAATCGAACGATACAAGAATTCTATATTTAATTCTTTCCATCTTAGGATTAGGCATTGTCCCATCTATTTTGATTCAAGATGAAATCAATAAATATGTAAAACAAATGTAATCATAAACAAGGGGAAGTTCTCTTCCCCTTGTTTTTTTTGTTATGAAGTTTTAAGGTTCGAAGTGTCCAAGTATACGGTTTACAAGAATACCAAGAATTAAAGCACAAGCAACCGAAGTAATAGTGATTCTTCCAAAGGTTAAGGTTAAGCCACCAATACCCGCAATCAAAATGGTAGAAACAACAAACAAGTTGTGGTTATCATCTAAGTTCACATCTTTAATCATCTTTAATCCAGATACCGCAATGAATCCATAAAGCGCCATACAAACCCCACCCATGACACAGGAAGGAATGGTGCTAATTAAAGCGATGAATGGCGCGAAGAATGAGATGATAATACATTCGATTGCGGCACACATAATCGTTAGTACGGAGGCGTTTTTCGTAATCGCAACACAGGCTACCGATTCCCCATAGGATGTATTTGGGCAGCCTCCAAAGAAGGCACCAACCATAGAACCAACGCCATCCCCAAGTAAGGTTTTATCTAAACCAGGATCTTTAATGAGATCTTTATTGATGATGGTTGAAATGTTTTTGTGGTCCGCAATGTGCTCCGCAAATACAACCATTGCGACAGGTACATAAGCCGCAAAGATTGTGCCAATGTAACCGGCATTTAATTCAGAAAGACCAGGTAATGCTTTGAGGAATGTAAAGTCTGGTACCGAAATGAATGTCTTAAGACTTACGCCACCTTCGACTAAACTTGTGAATGCAGAGAAGTCGACAATTTGCAGTGCCGTATTTCCTGTTGCATTTCCAATAAAGGTAAGAATGAGTGCACATACATAACCCGCAAGAATACCGACAATGAATGGAACTAATTCGATGTTCTTTTTACCACAGGTGGAAGCAATCATAGTCGCAAGCAACGCAACAATGCCACATAATACTGCCCAGTTGTTTACACCCTCATGTAAATAACTGGAGCCTAAATCACCAATGGCATTTCCAGCAAGAGAAAGACCAATAATCGCAACCGTAGGTCCAATGACAACTGGTGGCATTAAGGTTTGAATCCAATCACTTCCAGAAGTCTTAATGAAGATTGCGATAATCACATAAACAAGACCTGCAAGAAATGCGCCGATAATAATACCGACATAACCGAGTGATGCGCTTGTAGCGCCTGCGAAGGCAGCACCCATCGAGCCTATAAACGCAAAAGAAGAGCCCAGGAACACTGGACTCTTCTTACTAGTAAATGCGATATAGACAAGGGTACCAACGCCAGCTCCGAATAGAGCAGCGGATGTGCTTAGGCCGTTCTTGACGATGAGAGGAACAGCGATAGTAGCAGCTATAATAGCTAAAACTTGTTGGAAACCGAATACGATAAGATCTTTAAACTTTGGCTTATCTTGAACATCGTATACTAATTTCATAGGAACCCTCCTTCTTTAGTTCACCATGTTAACAAAAAGAAAATAGGATGTAAATAAGAAAATATAAAAGTTTAAAATTTGTTCCTAGGTTGTGCATTTTAATTAAATATGGTATGTTCTTCAAGGCAAATAGGAGAAAAGAAATGAAGAAAAAGAATTTAGCTATTATTGCATTATTTGTTGTTGCCTTACTCCTAGGGTTCTTAGGAACAGGATCCTTTGGAAAAGGAGCACCCGCTACAGGTGGCGAAGAAACAGCTGGTCGCTTTGTGGCAGGTACCTATGAAGGAGAAGGCGTTGGTTATGGAGGAAGTGGAAAACCAATTAAAGCAAAAGTCACACTTTCAAGTGACAAAATTGAAAGCATTGAATATGTAGCAGAAGGGGAAACCCCAACTGTAGGTGGCGCCGCACTTCCAACCTTAGTGGAAAATGTATTAAATGCACAATCGACACAAATTGATGTCGTCAGTGGTGCATCCATTACTTCAAAAGGTTTCTACGACGCAGTCAATGCTGCCTTAACAAGTGCAGGAGTTGACCCAACTTCTCTTACTGCAAATGTGGTAGAAAAAGAAGTGACCGATGTCGAAGAAACGGTTGATGTCGTTATTGCGGGCGCAGGTGGTGCTGGTCTAACGGCAGCGATTACCGCAGCACAAAATGGAAAATCTGTTTTGATTCTTGAAAAAGCAGCTGTTGTAGGAGGAAACTCCAGCTATGCAACGGGTGGTATGAATGCTGCAGCAACGCATTACCAACAAGAACAAGGCATTGAAGATTCCGTTGACTTATATTACGAAGATACGATGAAGGGTGGACATGATATTAATGATCCAGACCTAGTACGTACACTTGCGGAAAATAGTTCTGCGGCAATTGATTGGTTAGATAGTATTGGCGCACCATTATCCAATGTTGGTCAAGCAGGTGGTGCTTCGACAAAACGTCAACACCGTCCAGTTAATGACGAAGGCAAAATCTTATCCGTAGGAACTTACTTAGTTGAACACTTATCCAACAAAGCAAATGAAGTAGGTGTTCAAATCATGACCGAGGCAAAGGTCGATTCCATTCTCATGGAAGATGGAAAAGCAGTTGGTTTACATGCGGTTGGTAAAGATGGCAATAACATTGTTGTTCATGCGAAGAATGTCATCATCACAACCGGTGGCTTTGGCTCGAATCCAGATCTTATCGTGAAGTATCGTCCCGAACTCAAAGGTTATGTTTCCACAAACGCACCATCCATTACCGGAGATGCAATTGAATTCTTAGGGGCAATTGGGGCAGACTTTGTTGACTTAGAACAAATTCAAATTCACCCAACCGTTGTCCAAACAGATGGTTCCTTAATTTCAGAATCCTTACGTGGAGATGGCGCTATCTTATTGAACGCAGAAGGGAAACGTTTCGGTAATGAATTGTTAACACGTGATGTGGTTTCCGCAAACGTGAATGCCCAAGAAGGAAGCTATGCTTGGTTAATCGCAGATGATGTAATGGCGCAAGCTTCAACTGTCATTCAAAAGTATGTCGATAAGGGTTACATGATTAAGTGTGATACGGTAGCTGATTTAGCGAAGTTAATCGGATGCGATGAAGCGACCGTACAAGAAAGTTTATCGAAGTGGACTGCTGCTGTACAAAACAAAAAGGATGAAGAATTTGACCGTGGTGAATTCGATGCGAATTTATCCGATCTCGCAAATGCACCATATTATGCGGTAAAGATTTCTCCGGGTATTCACCATACCATGGGTGGTGTTAAGATTAACACAAATGCAGAAGTCATTAATACCGATGGTAATGTCATTCCAAACTTATACGCAGCTGGTGAAGTAACAGGTGGCGTACATGGTGGAAATAGACTTGGTGGAAATGCAGTTGCGGACTTCGTAGTATTTGGAAGAATCGCAGGCGAAAATGCTTCGAAATAAGTTTAAAGCTAAAAGTAATTTAAAAGGGGATTGAACACAATCCCCTTTATTATTTCTTTCTTATACTTTTTACTACAATGAACTTTATATAATTTCAGTTCCATCTTTTTTAAGAAGTGCATCCGTTCGTTTTGAGAACAGCGCAATCGCAACCGCTAATAATAGGACGGCAGCTTGCGTCAAAATGGATGAGAACTTGATAGTTTGTGCGCGGGCAAGTAAATCTTCCATATTCACGCCACTAAGACGTCCATTCATAATGGAAAGCACAAGATCATAAAGGCCATGTAGGATAATCAAAAACCAAATGTTTTTACCTGTGCGGAAATAGATGATACCAAAATACATTCCCATAAAGGATGTGGCGATTGCTTGATTGAAGGCTGCCGCAAAACCAATTTTAGGATCAAAGCCATTTGTCATATGTGCCATACCAAAGGTGATGCCAGTAAATAGAAGGGCAAAGAAGATATGTAAGCGCGTATCTTCTTTAAAGAACTTATGCCAAGCATTTTGGATTAAACCACGGAATAATACTTCTTCACAAAACCCAACTAAAAACATTTGCGTGATAAAAAGGAGTGCTTCCCATACACGTACCGTGATTGGTTGTTCCGCCATAATGCATACATACGCAAGGAATAGAATATAGACAATTAATAATAATGCTGAAGTCCATCCTGCTTTAAAATCATTAAAATCAAATTGAAAAACTTGATTCTTCTTAAGCACATAAACTGAAACAAGAGTAGCTATAGTAAAAATGACTTGATTGATAAAACCAGCAATAAAACCATTCGTGATGACTTGTTCTGTAATACGACCACAAATTTTGAAAATCAATAAAGATAATAAAGTTGCGATAATTGCAGGTAATACTTCTTTTTTAAATATGGTTTGTTTCATAATTTAGGAATCTCCTCATCAAAATTATAAAGGAAAATGAATTAATATTAGAACCGTTTAATGGCAGTCCATTTGAAAATATATTTATTTGTCTTATAGTGAAGATAGAAATGATAATCATTTTGGAGGTGGTATTGAATGAAGCGATTCCTACAATGTATCTTCACCGTTCTACTAACCATTTCTACAGTAGCTTGTTCGCAACCTACAGCCACAACACAAACCGATACATCTACACCTCAACCAACAATGGAAGTTACTCCAGAACCAACGAAAGCACCTACACCAGAACCTACCATAGCACCAACTTCTGAACCAACCCCAGAACCTACACCAGAAATAGCAGAAGCACCAACCTTTACAGATGAAGGATATTATGAATTATTTGGGGTCATGAATACAGGTATGCTAGTAGCCTCGAGTGATCTTGAACTACATTCCAATATCACATTAAAGGAAGGTGGCGGTGGATCAATGAGCTATGAAGAGCAAACCATGGATATCACCAAATGGGAGCGGAAGGATGACACAGTTTCCATCACAATGACAGATGGGGGTACTGCAAATGCAGTAATTCATGATGGAATTTTAGAACTTGATATAAATGGAGATGCCAGCATGATTATGCTTTTTGCCCAAGAAGGTGCAGATCTCTCAGAATATAAATTCTTAAGTCTAGAAGAAGTAAAAAACCAAAGTAATTAAATATGAAGGGGTTCGATTTGAACCCCTTTATTGTTAGAAAGTAGGATAATCCATTTTGCCTTTCTGTATCATCATTGCCTGTCTACATATATTTATGAATTCCCTTTCGGAAATTCCTTCTAATCTACCAGCTTCCATCCAAGCGCGAACAAGGTCAGGTCGTGTGAGAAAGTTGCTGTACTCGTTCCAGGAAGAAAAGTTCTGCGGAATGCAAAATGCTAACTTCCATGCTTTACATAAGGTCTCATCTGGAATTGAATCCAAAAACCAATAAGGGGCATCGAAGCCTACTCCACCTGATATGTTATCTAATTCGTTAAGAGTTAGTTCTTTAGAATTCTTGTTTTTATTATCATCCATCATAGTTCAGTTCTCCTTTTGAAAATATTTATTATCGGTCGTTCAACCGTTTCATCTTATATACTAACATTACATTCTCCATGACATATATTTATACGAAACAATAATATAAAAAGTTAAATATTTACACAAATAAAGTAAATTTAAGGATTCAGCAAAAGCTTATCCAAGCAAATTACTGACCATGATATGTCACATCCTCTGGGATATATTTTGTTAAATCTGTTTCTTCTTGTATTTTTGCAAGAAGACGTAAGAATTCAATTGTATATAAGTTTGGATCTTTTCCATATAGAATGCCATATGGGCATGTAAAATTCCATGAAACAGGTACACATTTTAATAAAGGATGAACAGGTGTTGGATTTAAGGAAATCATCCAACCATTATCCGCAGCTACTGCATTGTATACTTCTGGATAATAATCAACAACATCAATGAGTGAACATTTCTTTGAAGTTAAATAATTACGCACCTCATCTATATAACGGTTTACACCTCTTTGCATCAATATTAGAGGATGTTGTTCTAATTCTTTTTGTGTAATAACGTTAATAGATTCATGAATTGGAATAACGCAATGAATGGGCATATCAACAAGTTTTAAGAATTGGAGATCAAATTCTGCATTTCTTTCAGGATCGCTCGCACTTTCAATGATGTCGATTGAAGTACCTAAAGTAGTGAGTATTACATTTTTTTCTTGTTTACTATTTTCAACAGGAATAATTGATAGATATAAGTTTTGGTTTTTCTTGTGGATTTCTGGCCACAATAATTTGGTAAGAAAAGCTGGAGAAATGGACGAATAGGCGATACGTACTTCTTCTTTATCAGTAAGCAGTGCATTTCTAGCGCGTTCGATGATACCATTTGAAAAATGCATTAAATACTTTGTGTCGTTGTAAAATGAATGGCCTGCCGGGGTGAGCGTTAGACCACGTTTACTACGATTAAAAAGCTTAATCTCTAGATGAGATTCGAGTAAGTTAATTTGTTGTAGAACAGCTGTAGGTGATACATATAATAATTCGGAGGCTTTTCTAAAACTTCCTGTTTCTGCTACAACAATAAAGGTTTCAATTTGTTGATTTAAGATTGACATATTTCATTTCTGTGTAAAGGATAAACTTAACACTATAGTAATTATATAGAGTTCTTTTGTGAAATTCTAGGTGTTATAGTAGCGATGTAAAAATAATAGATTAACACTAGGAGGGTATTGATTATGAGCATGAACATTGATTTATCAAAACAAACAGCAGTAATTTATGGTGCCGGAAGAGGTATTGGAGAAGCAATAGCTACAGAATTAGCAAAAGCAGGAGCAACTGTATATATTGCGGATTTAATCATTGAAAACTGTGAAGATTTAAGCAATCGTTTAAATGAACAAGGTTTCAATACAAAAGCATGTAAATGTGATGTTAGTAATTTTGAAGAAGTTGATGCGGTCATGGCACAAGCAGAAGCAGAGACAGAAAGATTAGATATTGTAATTAATAATGCAGGAATTGTTACTTTAGATTCTTTCTTAGATACACCAATTGCGGATATTGAAAAGTTAATTAAAGTAAACCTAATGGGCGCAAACAATGGCTGCCAAGCAGGTGTTAAGAGAATGCAAAAATATAACCACGGAAAGATTGTTAATACATCTTCGTTTGCAGGAAGACATGCTTTGGCAGAAGGCTTTGCGCATTATGGAATGACTAAAGCAGGTGTTATTTATTTAACACAAGCTGCAGCTTACGCAGGAGCTGATTACAATATTAATGTAAATGCGGTATGTCCAGGTATTATCCGTACACCAATGTGGGAAAGCATTCTAGATAATTATGAAAATTCTGGTGCAGATCGCGAAACATCTTGGAAAGAGAGCTTGAAGCATTTTATTCCATTAGCAAGAGGAGATCAAAAACCTGAAGATATTGCTTATACTGTTCTATTCTTATGTTCGGAATATGCAAATCATATTACAGGCCAATCCATTAACGTTGATGGTGGAGCTGCAATGAATTAATAATCCTTCCGTATAAAAAAGTTAAAAGTTCTGTTAGGAATTACTAATAGAACTTTTAATTTTTACTATGGTTAGATAGGAGATAGATTTCAATCTGTTCTATAATCAAATGCGATTCATTACATCTTCGAAATCGATTAAATATTCAATCCATTTCTCGTTTCCCGCAAATATTCTTCAAATTCTTTTTTGATGTCATCTGGCGTATCGTCACGCACCCCTTTAATTCCACCATCATGGACACCATCATAGCCTTCTTCATCCTTGGATGGGTAGAAAATCGCATATTCCCACCATCTTGGTTTCAACATAATTCCTTTGTTTTTCATCAAGGTATCACTCCTTTATATTTTTTGTATGTTTTATATATCTTTAGATTAGTAAATAATCTCGATAAACAAACGAATAAAAAGCAGGACATCGTCCTGCTTATGTTTATTTAATAACTTCAATGTTATGTACTTCTTCAAAAGAAATCTCTGGATGGTTTTGAATGTAGTCAGCGATGATCTCCACTACATTCTTTTGTATCTCTTTGACAGTAGGTGCATTTTTCAACATTTCAAAACCTCCGCCTCCAGCAGCACGATAGTTGTTGATACAGATGGTAAATTCATCCTCGTCTTGGATAGGCACACCATTTCTTGTTAGCTTGGTGATGCGTGAGCCAACATCATTACTTGCTTTGATGGTGTACTCAATTCCATCTAACATGTCGTAGTTATAATGTTGTGGATGTGGAAAGTCATACATTGGATTGACGATAACCGAATCATTTCTTACCGACCAGAATTCCGCATCTTTTTCTAGATACTCTTTTAGAATTTTACCAGTAATCTTTTTCACAACTAATGTATTTGGAAATACATAAGTGCTAACTAAATCACGCATCGTAATGGAGGAGTTAAAGCCGGTTGCCCCTAGGAAGAGTGCGTTGGAACAAATATCTGCTCCACTTATTTCTTTTTGGACGAGATTTAAGAAAGTGATTACCTGTGATTTATTGAGTCGTGCCTGAAATTCATCTTCGATATATAGATCAACCAATGTGTCACCTAAACTAGTATCTAACCATTTTTGGCATGCGTCTTCTTCCTTTTGTACAAGGGCGAGAATTTCTTCATCCGCTGGGGTATCAACAGGTAAGACGTGTGGTTCAATTGTATTGGTATCGGTATAAATATCAATGAGTGAAATTTCACGTCCCGAATCTAAACATTGGGTATAAACCGTGCCAAAAGCTTCTCCTACATAAGAGCGATGTTGGTGACCAGTGATTAAGACATCTAAGCCAGGTATTTCTTTTAACATTTGATAGCCTTGGTTTTCACCGGTTAATTCTTCTGTTGCTATGCCGGTTTTGAAATCACGTTCAAAACCACCGTGATAGATTCCAATAATGTAATCTGGATGTTCAAGATCTTTTAATAAGGTAACTGTTTTTTTGGCAGTCTCAAAGGCATCAAAGAATTCATAGTTTTTGATGTTTTCGGGTTGTTCCCAATGGGGTACATAATGGGTAACAAGCGCAAATAAGGCAATCTTTTTTCCTGCGATTTCTCGGATGACATAAGTTGGCCCAAAGGGTTTACCTTTATAGTAAAGATTCGAAGTGATACAAGGCGCTTCAATGTAATCTAAATATTGATTAATTGCATCTTCGCCATAATTGAAGTCATGATTTCCTAAATTTACATAATCGTAGCCTATCTTTTTGATTGCTTTTGCGATAGGGTGTATGTCCTTTGGGTTTTGGTGAAAGTGAAAATAGGAAAGCGGCGAGCCTTCTAAGACATCGCCGTTTTCAATAACTATCGTATTATCATCGCGAAGGGATTGGATTAACGTAGCACATTTTGCAATACCCATATCCGCATCAAAGCCATCACTATAGCGATAAGGGAAAATATAGCCGTGTAAATCCGTTGTTGTTATAATTCGAATTCGATTTTTCATTAGGACCTTCCGTGTGCAAGACGTGCACGTATCTTTGTCGAAATCCATTCAATGACTATAACGAGTAAGACAAGCACAATCACAAATGCGCCTACACGATTCCATCTTGCATTCGCAATCGCATCGGTTAATGGGAAGCCAATACCACCTGCACCTACGATACCAAGAATCGTAGCGTCTTTTAAGTTGATATCAAAACGATAAATCGCAGTTGAGATAAAGCTTGCGCTTAACTGTGGAATAATACCAACACGAATCTTTTCGAAGAGATTACAACCACACGCATCAAGCGCTTCTAGAACGCCTGTATCTAAGTTCTCAATCGCGGTGATATACATCTTTGAAACCATACCAATAGAGGCAATGGATTGCGTGACGACACCACAGAAAGGACCAGGACCCGTAACACGAATCCAAATCAGTGCCCAAACAAGAGCCGGAATCGTACGTATCAACATCGTAATTGAACGGAAGATAATAGATACCCATTTTGGAACAATGTTGGTAGCACTTAAGAAAGCAAATGGAATCGCTAATATAGCACCAATGAGTGTACCTAAGAAAGCGATGGAGATGGTTTCCAACAAGAGCATTGGAATACCCTTACTCGTAAAGTTAAATAACAATAAAGTTTCTGGATGGGTAATACCATTCAAGATGGCCTTTGCGACATTCATACCTTTTTCGGTAATGCCAGTAAAGTTAGAACCCGTGTTTCCCCAAATGACTAACCCAAGAATGATTAAGAAGATGAGAATTCGTTTCCAAAGATTATTGGGTTCGCTAGCGAGTTTTTCTAATACATTTTCATTGTAGTGATTTGTTGTACTCATATAAGCGCTCCTTTCTAGATAATCTTCGAACGAATATAATCGTTCACAAGGTCAATCGTCATAACCACCACGAAGATGGTTAAGAGAATCATACCGACGTCGTTATATTGACGTAGACCTACACGTTCATTAATTAATAAACCAAGACCTCCCGCACCGACATAACCTAAGATACTTGAGTTACGCACATTCAATTCGAAACAGTATAAGCAGTTATCGAAGAATTGTGGAAGAATCTGTGGTAAGCATGCGGTCCAGAAGGATTCTAAGGTATTTGCGCCAAAGGAAGTCATCGCTTCATAAGGGCCCATGTCAATGGTTTCAATATTTTCATATAACATCTTTGCGACAATACCAAAGGTAAAGAAGGCAATTGCCAAGGATCCCGCAAAGGTACCTAGTCCAAAGACTAAGACGAAGAAATACGCATAAACGATTGCGGGTAAGGAACGAACCACCGAAATGATGAAACGAATAATCAATAAGGTTGGTTTGTTTTTGTTGATGTTACTGGAAGCAAAGATGGATACAGGTAGTGCAACCACACAGCCAACCACCGTACCAACAATGGACATCTTAATGGTGCCAATTAATGGTGGGAGTACTTTTGGAAAGAAACTCCAGTTTGGATTAAAGATTTTACCAAGGATGACCGTCAACTGGTTAATACGATTAAATAGGATATTAAAATCAAACCCAGTTGCGCGTGCAGCGATGAGGATTGCCACAAAGAGAATCGCAAGAATTAATGGTACACGACTTTTAGGACGTGCAACCGAGTGCCCGTTCTCTAGGGTAATCACTTCAGGCTTAAAGATGCGGTCAAACAATGGTACTTTTTCGACCTTATTCTTAGCCATTGTTAATCACCATGCCCTCAATCTCTACCTTATCAGTAGAAGTAGGTACTGCTTTACCCATATATACAAGATTTAATACTTCTTGGGTTACTTCACTTGCGGGACCATCATAAACAATTTCACCAGCACGTACACCAATGACGCGTGTTGCGTATTTTAAGGCAAGGTCGACGTGGTGAATGTTGATTAAGATGGTGATATTCATATCACGGTTGATACGAGCAAAGTCACTCATAACAACATCAGCGATAATTGGGTCCAAAGATGCAACAGGCTCGTCCGCTAAAATGATAGATGGATTTTGGTTAACGGTTCGTGCTAAAGCAACACGTTGCATTTGTCCACCGGATAATTCGTCACAACGATTGTAAGCCTTATCTAAAATGTTTACTTTATCTAATGCTTCTAAAGCTCTTAGTTTTTGTTCTTTGGAGTAGATTCCAAACATGGTCTTATACCAAGGCATATCAGGAACGTTACTTGCTAAGACATTCTTGATAACGGTTGAACGAGAGACCAAGTTGAAAGATTGGAAGATCATACCGATTTTACGACGGAATCTTCTTAACTCTTTTCCTTTCAAACTCATTACATCTACGCCATCAACGAGTAGTTGTCCATCGGTGATGTCAATCATACGGTTAATGGTACGAATCAATGTGGATTTTCCTGCACCAGATAAACCGATGATGGCGATGAATTCTCCTTGTTCAATTTGTAAATTGACATGTTGTAATCCCTTTGTTCCATTTGGATACGTTTTAGACACATCTTTAAACTCAATCATATATATCAAACCCCTTCGTTTTTTTATCAAGAAAGAGGGATGGCCATGAGGTCATCCCTCTTCATAACCTAAATTCTAATTATTAATTAACTTATTCTTGAATTGCTTTTAATGCGCCTCTCATGCCATCATAATCAGAATCATTTGCTGGTAAGTAACCTTCGTGTGTATAGATAGCGATGATCTTCTTACCTTCTTCTGTACCAGATAGAGCAATCATAGAGTCTTGGAATGCTTTGATGAATTCTGGGTTGTAAACTTCTGGTTTAGCTTTTGTAATTGCGATTGTATCGTTGTAGATGTTCGATGTAACACCAATTACGTTAACTTCTTCCCAGATGCTTGCAGGTCTGCCCCAACCTGTACCTTTAGAGGTTTCTTTATCAGTTGGTGTTTCCCAGTCTTCTTCATAGTCTGTACGACCATCTGCATAACATACTGTGATATCAACTTGCTCAGCAGCTAATTTTTGGAATGCGCCTGCATAGTTGTCTTGGATTGTATGAGAGAGGTCAGTTAATTTCTTACCATCATAGTTTTCCATCAACCACATCGTTGGGAAGGAATAACCTGCGTTACTGGATGGGTTGGAAGAAATGCACCATGTAGCACTGTCTAAGTCTTCCCAAGTGAGTGCTTCACCAGCGTTGACTTTTGCTGCTAATTCTTGACCTTTTGGAGATGGTCCAGCATAGATAAGTGCTTTATAGTAAGCTACTTGATCACCAGAACGTTCGGTTTTGTTTTCAACACCATTCCAATCTCTAGGATCTTCTGAGTCATTGGATAAACCAGCACGTGTAGCAGTTAAGATAACGTCTGTTTCATCGGAATAGAGAATGTAAGTTCCACTTGGTAACCATGCAAGGTCAACCGAACCAGCGGAGAGTGCTTCACCAGCAGCTTCGAATGAGCTACTAACAGAAATGTCCACACTACCTACATCATAACCGTGGTTTGCTAATTCCTTAATTAATAAGTCGCCTAAGCCATCGGTTGTTGTGATGATTTCTTCTGCAGGTCTTGATGGAACGAATTGAAGCTTTAATTCATCAATCTTGATGTTCTCTTTTGCTGCAGGTTCAGCAGCAGTTTCTGCTTGTGTAGCTTCAGGTGTAGCTGCCGCTTCTGGAGCAGGTGTACTTTGACTACCACATCCCAATAAGAGAGCGGAAGCGAACAAAGCAGCTGCGAATTTTTTAATGTTCATTTCTTTCCTCCTTGTGTCTCGAACACTAATATTGGATTCGTAAGCACGAATCCACCCAAATTATAGCACTGATATACATAGCATAGTTTAATAAAAATGTAAGCGCTTTAATTTAGGGGTAACAATACATTTTATTAAATTATGCATGAATGTCAACTAAAAATATAAAAATATACAAAAATTGTATTTTGAATACTTTTATATTTTCGAAATAGATGTATTCTTTTACCAAGAACAGGAGAAACGGGTATGCAAAAAAGAAGCGAAATGAGAATGCATCATCACCATCATCGTTTTTTAATAAACCGGACTCCTGTAGTACGTATTTTTTAGTTTCATTTAAAAAATAGGAAAGATAAGAGTTCGGTTTTTGGACCGAACTTTTCTTTTTATGCATACTTGACCTGTCAAAAGGAGAAAGAAAATGAAAAAACTAGCAATCTTATTCGCATCCTTGATGTTATTGGTAGGATGTGGCACAACTTCCAGCAATGATGATGTTGCGTATATTAAAGAAAAAGGACTCTTAATTGTAGGCGTTACCCCCTTTAAACCAATGGATTATGAAGAAAATGGCACTTGGGTAGGCTTTGATGCCGATGTCGCTAAGAAAGTGGCAGAAGATTTAGGGGTCAAAGTAGAATTCGTTTCGATTGATTGGGATAACAAGGTATTAGAGCTTGAAAATAAGACCATTGATGTTGTTTGGAATGGCATGACATTAAATGATGCAAACAAACAAGCAATGGAATGTACAGAACCTTACTGTAACAATGCCCAAACGGTTATTGTGAAAGAAGGAACGGATACAAGTGATCTAACGAAATTATCCTTTGCGGTAGAAGCAGGTTCAGCAGGCGAAGAAATCGCTAAAGAAAAAGGTTTCCAAGTCACTTCGCTTGAAACCCAAGCCGATACCTTATTAGAAGTATCCGCAGGCACAAGTGATGCGAGTGTCATTGACTTAATTATGGCTGGTGCAACTGTAGGAGAGGGTACGAGTTATCCAGATTTAGTGATTGCGGAACAGTTAAATAGTGAAGAATATGCGGTAGGTTGCCGTAAGGAAAGTAATTTAGCAGCTTATATCAACGATGCATTCAAGCGTTATGCAGAAGATGGATCGCTTCAAGCCATCGCAGAGCAATACGGTGTTGAGGAGGCACTGTTATTTAAATAATGTTTATTACAGTCACAAAAGCACTACTGGAAGGCTTTTCCACTACACTATTCCTATTTGGGGTGACTTTATTATTGTCCTTACCCATTGGTTTAGGTATCTCGTTTTTTGCGATGAGTAAATATCCGTTGTTGCGTTATCCTACTCGGTTCTTAATCTGGGTAATACGGGGTACGCCACTCATGTTACAGCTCATTGTGATTTACTATGGGCCAGGTATTTTCCTCAAGGCAAATATCTGGGGCAGTGGAGATCAAGGTCGAATGGTGGCTGCTATCTTTGCGTTTGTGATTAATTATTCATTTTATTTCGCAGAAATTTTCCGGGGTGGAATTCAATCCATTCCGAAAGGTCAATACGAGGCAGGTGAAGTATTGGGTTTATCCAAAAAACAAATCTTCACCCATATCATTTTATTACAGGTAATCAAAAATATTCTGCCCCCAATCAGTAATGAAGTGATTACGCTTGTAAAAGATACTTCACTTGCCCGTATTATTGCGGTATATGAAATTATTTGGAGTGGACAATCTTTTATTAAAACAGCGGGGATTGTATGGCCTCTATTCTATACGGGTGCCTTCTATTTACTCTTTAGTGGATTATTAGAAATTGGGTTTCAATATTTAGAAAGAAAGCTTGCGTATTTTAGGTGAATTATGGAACTTTTAAAAGTAGAAAATTTATCCAAGGCATTTGCGAATACGGAAATATTAAAAGGTATTTCGTTTGATCTAAAGCAAGGTGAAACCATTTCGATTATTGGCTCTAGTGGAAGTGGAAAGACAACCTTGTTAAGATGTCTTACCTTTTTAGAGCGTGCGGATAAAGGGAAGATGATTTTGAATCAGAACCAAGTTTATGATTTCGAAAAGGATACCTCCTATGAAACGATACGTAAACAATTTGGTTTGGTATTTCAACAATTCCATTTGTTTCCACAATATACCGCTTTAGAAAATGTTTGTTTAGCATTAAAGCTAAATGGAGCACAAGAAGCAGAAGAAAAAGGCATGCGCCTATTAGAAGAGATGGGTCTAAAAGAAAAGGCAGACTTCTATCCCTACCAATTATCCGGTGGCCAACAACAACGTGTGGCCATTGCGCGTGCGTTAGCGTTAGAGCCAGAGATTCTTTGTTTTGATGAACCCACAAGTGCCTTAGATCCAGAACTAACACAAGAAGTTTTGCGAGCTTTAAAAAACTTACGTGCGCAAAATAAAACGATGATGATTGTGACGCATGAAATTGCTTTCGCCAGAAATATTTCCGACCAAGTCTTATTTATGGATGAAGGAAGAATAGTGGAAAAGGGAAGTGCGGAAGAAGTGATTGACCATCCTAAGGAAGAGCGCACCAAAGCCTTTTTACGGCATATGATAGGTTAAATAAATTCGTTATAATAAGAATATAGAAAGGATGAACCGATGAAAAAAATTGTTTCATTTCTTTGTAGTATTTTATTCTTAATCATTCTTTTCTTAAATCCAACACGCGCAGATATGGGGCCAAAACCAAGTGTGAATATACGCTTTTTAGGTGCGCCAAATGAGCCTTATTTTGTGACCCTTCTTAGCGAACAAGAACAATATGGCCCATGGCATCGTGTTTATCCTTATACGATTTCCGACTATGCGAAAGAGGAACTTGAAGTCAAAGCGTATACGAAGTTTGTGGAATATCAAGATGAAGATGGTTTTTACTTTTTGAATTATGTTCAAAATTGTAACGAGACAAATACCTTTGCGTGGACTTATTATCCTCCGAGTACGTTTAAGGTTGCGGTGTATTGTCCTTCGAGTGATGAACTTATGGTAAGTGAAATCACAAAGCGTGTGGCTTTTGATACATACTTTGAAGCACAATACGGGACACAACCACTTCAGTTGCGTGAAGAAATCAAACTGGAAAAGAAATTACTCAGCTTTTTCGTACGTGTTTTATTAACCATTGTGGTGGAAGTATTACTTGGATGGTTATTTGGATATCGTCAAAAGAAAGAAATGAAGACGATTTTAATTGTGAACTTAGTGACACAAGTCTTATTAAATTTGGTGATGTTGGTGCTAGATTATTATAGTGGATGGCTTGTGTGGATTTTCATCTTCCCATTATTAGAAATTGGCATCTGTGTGATTGAGACAATCATTTATTGTATGAAGTTTAAAGAACATTCCAAAGCAAAAACAATTCTGTATACGGTGTTAGCGAATGGAATCACCTTTGTGCTAGGACTTTATACATCCGTGATTGGCTTACTATGATAAAATAAAGAGTAACTATGGAAGAGCAAAAACAGGTTGTATTAGTAAGTGGAATGAGTGGAGCTGGTAAGAGTACCGTCACACGAATTTTAGAAGATATGGGTTATCACTGTATCGATAATTTTCCCGTTCAAATGATTAGTCTTTTGGTAGATATGATTGAAACAAGTAACGATCCCCGTTACTCCAATGTGGCGATCGCAACTTCTGCCCAAGACTTTCCAGAGTTTTTGCGTTCCTTAAAAGGGGAAGGCATTTCCGTACGGGTTTTATTTTTAGAGGCCAATGATACGACCTTAATGGCACGCTATAAAAGTACGCGACGCATTCATCCATTATTACTCAGTAATCATGTGAATACATTAGAAGAAGCGATTGCGGTAGAACGGCAAATGTTTCAACGCTACATCCAAGATACCTTTATCACCATTGATACATCACATGTAACTGAAAAAGAATTACGGGAACGAATTGGGAATCAATTTGGGAAAAGGAAGGTTCCACTCTTCTCCATTTCCTTTATTTCCTTTGGGTATAAATATGGGGTACCAATGGATGCGGATTTAATGATTGATGTACGTTTCTTACCAAACCCCTACTGGGAAGTAGAGCTAAGGCCCTTTACAGGGAATGATCCAATCATCTATGAATATGTGATTGAAAAAGAAGAGACGCAAGAGTTTTTAAGACGTCTAATTTCTTTTACCGATTATGCGTTTGAACAATATTCCAAAGAAGGGAAGAATCACTTTACGGTAGCGATTGGATGTACCGGTGGCCAACATCGTTCTGTCAGTATTACGAATTATTTATTTGACCACTATAAAGACGAATACAAGTGTTATAAAGAACACCGCGATATTAAAGAGGCGATGGATAATGAATAGATATCGTATTGTTGTAATTGGTGGGGGACATGGCCAATCTTTAATTTGTCGTGGCATTAAGAATTTAAAGAATGTGGATATCAGTGCGATTGTCACGGTTGCGGATGATGGCGGAAGTACAGGAAGATTACGCCGTCAATTTCATATTCCCGCAATGGGGGATATTCGAAATGTATTAATCTCCTTATCAGAAAGTGAAAACATCATGGGTGCTTTGATGGATTATCGTTTTGAAGATCCTTCTGGTAAAGAAATGGATATCCAAGGACATAACTTAGGGAATTTGATTCTAACAGCTTTGACCCAACAAACCGGTTCTTTTTTAGAGGCAATTCAAGTCGCAAGTGATGTCTTAAATGTAAAAGGAAAAATCATTCCTGCAACTACCGAAGTCATTACCCTTTATGCACGCATGGAAGATGATGTCATTGTCAAAGGGGAAGCCAATATTCCTAATGCGAATAACCACATTCGCAATGTCTTCTATGACCGCGAAGTAGAAGCCGATCCAGATGCGATTCATGCGATTAAGAATGCGGACTTAATCATCTTTGGGATTGGTTCCATCTATACAAGCATTTTACCGAACGTGATTATTCCCGATATCAAAGATGCCTTACATGAAACCAAAGCCTATAAGATGTATATTTGTAACGCCATGACGCAACCTGGCGAAACGGATGGCTATAGTGTAGAAGATCACGTACAAGCACTTATCAATCATGGGGCAAGTGTGGATGCGGTCATGGTCGCAACGGATACCATCCCACAATCCAACCTAGAAAACTATTTAAAGGAAGGAAGTATTCCGGTTATCTTAAAAGAAGACGAACATCCATATCGTGTCATCAAAAACAATTTATTGGATTTTAAAGATGGATTGATTCGTCATGATGCGAAAAAAGTGGAACAAGCAATCGAAACCTTTTTGAAAGAAGAGTTGTAATATGTCATTTACGAAAGATGTAAAATTAGAAGTCTCCTTACAAGAATTAAACACCGAAGAAAAAAGAGCTGAACTATCAGCTCTTCTTCAAATGACTTCTTCGTTATCTATATCGAACCGTGGAATTGCGCTCGTTTCAAAAACGGAAAACGCACCTGTATCACGGGCGATTTATCGTCTTTGTAAGGAGTTATATGAAGTGGAAATCACCCCTTCTGTAAAACGGAAGATGAATTTAAATAAAAACCTCATCTACCGTTTACGCTTAGAAGGAAGTGTGAAAGAAATCTTACAAGATTTAGGCATCTATTCTTCAAGAGGGTTGTTGGATCGACCTTTGCGTAAAATTGTGGCAAAAGACAATTGCGCAAGAGCTTATCTTGCGGGGGCTTTTATGGCCGAAGGAAGTGTCAATGCGCCAACGAAACCAAACTATCATTTAGAGATTGAAGCAGAAAGCGAAAAACATGCGATTTTCCTTATTGAACTATTAGAGCGTTTTGCGATTCCAGCAAAGAAAATGGAACGTAGGAATCATTGGATTGTCTATATTAAAGCGGCAGAAAAGATTGCGGATTTTTTACGTTGTATTGGCGCAAGCAATAGCTTATTACAATTTGAAGATGCGCGTATTACAAGAGACTTATCCAGTAATGTGACAAGATTAAATAATGTGGAAATTGCGAATGTGGTTAAAAGTATGGAGGCTGCAACCAAGCAACTAGAAGACATCCAATTTCTTAAAGAACAAGACCAATTACGTTATATGGATGATAAATTGTTGGATGTGATTGCGTTGCGGGAAGAAAATCCGGAAGCTTCTTTAAATGAATTAGCTGAGTTATATCGCATGCAAACGGGGAATGTGGTCAGTAAATCTGGATTAAAACACCGCTTTGTGAAGTTACATGAGTGGCGTGAGAGAATTGAGAAAAATGATGAATAAGTTAAAACGATATGCGATATACGCGGGAATCTTGTTTATAATTGGAGTATCGGTATTCTTATTTTGGCCAATCTTATTAATTCTCTTAGGCGTCATCCTATTCTATGGATATCGTATGCGCAAACAAGGAATGGTCATTCAAAAAGTATTCCAACAACCAGAAAAGAAAATCGAACCAACTGGTGTCATTATTGATGCGGAGTTTACAGAAAAAGATCGTGAGGAAGTAAGATGATTGAGCGAGCAAATGAAGCAGTAACGCTAGAAGTTAAAAACATATGGAAGAAATGTTTTACAAATGAAGATGCAAGATACATTGAGTATTTCTTTAATAATGTTTATCAACCAGAATATGTGTATGTCGCAAAGGAAGAAGGCCAAGTAGTCGCTTCGATTTGTCGGATTCCACATGCGTTTGTCTTCAATCATCGCGTCTTACAAGCAAGTATGATTAGTAAACTCGCAGAGCTTCCTGAAAAACGAAAAGAAGGCTATGCGAAAGAATTATTAGAAACCGTACTAGATGCGTGTGAACATACCGAACTATTAACCCTCATCCAAGCCGATCACCCCGAATTCTACAAACAATATGGCTTTGAGAGTGTTTATACAAGATGTTGTTACACGCTTACAAGAGAGAACGTCAAACGCATCACGAACTATGGATGTGCGTATGAACCTTCTCCTTTAGATATGTTGAAGGTCTATTCTTCCTTTATCCGTCGCTTTAATGGCTTCTACGCAAGAGATATTGATTACTTTGTGCGTTTAAAGAAAGAAATCACGGCGCGTGGAGGAAAGATTGTGGCATATTACAATGGCAAAAACCAGATTCAAGGGTACGCAACAATCTTGTTGGAAGGAAAAGAGGCAAAGGTAGAAGAATGTATTTACCTCAATGCGATGGCTCTTACAAAATTAGTGAATGCGGCCTTGCAAGAACGTGCAATTATTAACCTCCATGTCTCAGAAGCAGAAAACTTAAGTGTTCTATTCCCAGATGCGGAAAAGAAAGAATATGCATCCGTGATGGTACGCTTAAATGATTATGCGCTTTACGCAAGATTGTTTAATGAAAAAATCAAAGATGTAGGGGACGCCTTCAAGATTAGTGAGAAGCCATTAAACCTCAATGAGTTTATTTAAAGAAAAACGGGTTTACCAAGGTAAAACTTGGCAAAAATCCGTTTTTTCACAATTGACGAAGAGGCCCTTAAAAACTATAATTTTATTGCAACATAAGGAGGAAAAATTAAACATGGCAGATGTAAAAGTTGCGATTAACGGTTTTGGTAGAATTGGACGTCTAGCATTTAGACAAATGTTCAAAGCTCCTGGTTATGATATCGTTGCAATTAACGATTTAACAGAACCAGCAATGCTTGCGAACTTATTGAAGTATGACTCTGCACAAGGCAAATGGGCAGGACATACAGTAGTAGCTGGCGAAGGCTCCATTACTGTTGATGGCGAAGAAATCAAAATTTACAAAGAAGCAGATGCTAAAAACCTTCCTTGGAAAGATCTTGATGTTGACGTAGTTCTCGAATGCACAGGTTTCTATACCAAGAAAGAAAAAGCACAAGCACACATCGATGCAGGTGCGAAGAAAGTAGTTATTTCTGCTCCAGCAGGAAAGGACTTACCAACAATTGTATACAGTGTTAACGAAGACACATTAACACCAGAAGACACAATTATTTCTGCAGCTAGCTGCACAACAAACTGCTTAGCTCCAATGGCTAAAGTTCTTAACAACTATGCGCCAATCAAATCTGGTATCATGACAACAGTTCATGCTTACACAGGTGACCAAATGATTCTTGATGGACCACACAGAAAAGGCGATATGAGAAGAGCACGTGCTGGTGCGATCAACATCGTTCCAAACAGCACAGGTGCTGCAAAGGCTATTGGTCTTGTTATTCCTGAACTCGATGGCAAACTCATCGGTTCTGCACAACGTGTACCAACTCCTACAGGTTCTACAACAATTCTTGTTGCAGTCGTAGAAGGCAAAGACGTTACTGTTGAAGGAATCAACGCAGCTATGAAAGCAGCTGAAAGTGACAGCTATGGATATAACGAAGATCCAATCGTTTCTAGCGATGTAATCGGTGAAACACATGGTTCTATCTTCGATGCTACACAAACCATGGTTCAAAAACTTGATGACAATACCTATCAAGTACAAGTTGTTGCTTGGTATGACAACGAAAACTCTTACACATCTCAAATGGTAAGAACAATCAAATACTTTGCTGAATTGAAATAATTAAGCGGAATGATTTGAATAGAGAGCGAGTGTTTCGAATAAACACTCGCTTTTTTATTAATCAGTTCGTAAGAACTGATTAAAAACCATACGCTATGCGTATGAGCGTAGAAGAGCTTAAGCGATGAAAAAAGCTCCTGTATAATAAAGCATGGCTGACAACCGTGCTCAAGATACAGGAGGTGATATCATTGGCTAATAAAGCAAATGACGATAGTAGTTTATCACATACAAGATGGAACTGTAAGTATCATATCGTATTCATTCCGAAATATAGAAGGAAGGCAA
>JAGAVW010000008.1 GCA_017941735.1 Solobacterium sp.
AGAAGTATTAGAAGCGTGCGCATTCAACGAAAAAAGTCGCGCGCAAGAGTTAAGTGTTGAAGCTTGGGTTCAACTATATCGGAGTCAATTATGAGAGAAAGAGCTTACGCAAAAATCAATTTGTGTTTAGATGTATTAGGAAAGCGTGAAGATGGGTATCATGAATTAAAGATGGTGATGGTGCCAATTGATTTTTATGATGTATTGGAATTGTTGCCAAGCGAAGAGACAACCATTCAACTCAATCGCAGTTACTTACCAGTTAACGAAAAAAATACAGTTATTAAAGCTATCAACGTAATGAAAGAGGAATATGATATTCAAGAAAACTTTGCGTGTACCTTAGTTAAACATATCCCAAGCCAAGCAGGTTTAGCAGGTGGTAGTGCTGATGCAGCCGCGGCAATTCGGATTATGAATTGTTTATGTCATTTAAACTTAAGCGAAGAGGAATTGATAGAGGTAGGGAAAAAGGTTGGCGCGGATGTTCCATTTTGTTTACTCAACACACCAGCTTTAGTTGAAGGTATTGGCGAAAAGATTACACCTTTTAAAGTGAATACCGATTTTGAATTGTTGTTGGTGAAACCTCGTAGAGGCATTTCGACAGCAGTCGCGTTTAAAGAATTAAACTTTGATACGATCGTACATCCCGATTGTGAAAAAATGAAAACTAGTTTAGAGACGGATGATTATGAAGGCGTTATTGCTTCCTTAGGAAATAGTTTAGAAGAAGTAAGTTTACGCTTTGTGGAAGAAATCAAAGAAATCAAAGAAGACCTTCAAAGTTTTGGCTTTGATGGCGTATTGATGTCGGGAAGTGGATCGACCGTTTTTGGAATCACAAGAAATAAAAAACTAGTGGAAAAGGTTTCTGGTATCATGCGCGCAAAAGGCTACTTTGCGCGTTCCGCTAAGATTTTAAAATAAAGGAATGGATTAATTAGTGTTATACTAAATCATAGAGATATGTGGAAAGGATAGATTTATGAGCGAAAATAATAACCAAGCCCAAGCGCAAGAAATTACATTGACGCTAACCCCTGAAGAACAACAGGCACAAAATGATCAGCTATTAGCGGATTTAGAAGAGAAAAAAGAAACTGCCCAAACTGAGATTAAAGAAAAATCCATTGAGGATATGTATTCCGATGCGAAATTAAGTGATGCCGAGCGGAAACAAGTGGAAGACTTCAGTTCTCAAATTGACATTACCGAATCCAATGCGGTATTAAACTATGGTTCTGCAGCACAAAAGAAGATTTCGGATTTCAGTGAAAACGCATTAAACAATGTTCGTACAAAAGATTTAGGTGAAATCGGAAGCTTGTTGAGTGATTTGGTTGTGGAATTACGTGGATATGACCCAACAAAAGAAGAGAAAAAAGGTGGTCTTTTAGGATTCTTTAAAAAAGGAACCAATAAAGTAGAAGAGTTTAGAGCGCGTTATGATAAGGCAGAAGCAAATGTAGATAAGATTGCGGCTGTCTTAGAAGATCATCAAATTCAATTGTTGAAAGATATTGCGTTATTAGACCAACTTTATGATCGTAACCAACAAAATGCGAAAGAATTATCGATGTATATCATTGCTGGTAAAAAGAAATTAAAAGAAGTACGTGCTAATGAACTACCTAAATTAACCCAAAAGGCAAAAGAAACCAATTTACCAGAAGATGCCCAAGCAGCAAACGATTTAGCCCAAGCATGCGATCGTTTTGAAAAGAAACTTTATGACTTAGAGTTAACACGCCAAGTCGCAATTCAAATGGGACCACAAATTCGTTTATTACAAAATAACGACACCTTAATGACCGAAAAGATTCAAAGTACATTAGTGAATACCATCCCATTATGGAAGAACCAAATTGTATTAGCATTAGGTATCAACCATAGTAAAGAAGCGATGGAAGCAGAACGTGAAGTCACCAATATGACAAACGAGTTGCTGAAGAAGAATGCGGAAACCTTACATCAAGCAACCATCGATGTAGCGAAAGAAAGTGAAAGAGGCATCATTGATATTGAGACCTTAACCCATACCAATGAACAACTCTTAACAACCTTAGATGAAGTGCTTGCGATTCAAAAGGATGGACGTGAAAAACGTCGTGCTGCCGAAGCAGAACTTGCACGTATTGAAGACGAACTCAATCGTAAGTTGTTAGAGATTGAAGTAGAACGTGATGTAACAAAGAATTAAGAAAACCCGAAAGGGTTTTCTTTCATAGAGAGAAGTATTCCGGGAATTGTATGTTAAAATATCAATAATAGATATGTGAGGAATTCATATGGTAGAGAAAGTTTGTAAGAATTGCGAAGCGACATTAAGCGAAGACGCGGAGTATTGTGATCACTGCGGTGCAAAAGTAGATACCGAAGAACTTTCTGATGAAGAATTCGCTGAATCCATCACAAGAGATACGACATTACAAAAAGAATTAAACGAAGAAGCAGAACAACTCCAAAGTCGTTTTACACCAGAATACCAAGCCTTCTTAGCGAAAATGGAAGAAGACGAAAAGAATAAAGAAGCACAAACCAAAACCGTTGAAGCAGAACCAGCTCAACCAAACCCTTTACCACAAAGTGATTTAAAACTTGTGGAAGAACCGAAAGAGAAAAAGAAGAAGGTTCCAACATGGGTATGGATTGTATGTGGAATCATTCTTCTTGTTCTGATTGTCTTATTGATTCTCAAGTTAACAAAGAAGATATAAAGAAATGCGGCACTGCCGCATTTTTATAAGCTCTTTCGATAATCGTTTACGACATCTATGAAATCTTGAACACGTTTGACATCAACTAAGTTTTCAAAGATGCCATCCTTTTTGAAGGAAGTCGCAACAACGGCACCATCACTTCCGCGTAATCTTCGAACAATATTCTCTGCGTTACATCCCGCATCGCAGACGATTGGGGTGCGTTTGAGACTAGCCTTAATCTCTTTTAGCATCGCTTCATCAGATTCATCTCCAGGTAAGCCGGCAACACATAAGGTATCTGGATGGAAGTTGAATTCAACACTTTTAGCGATGCTGACTAAGTCACGATCCGCCATATATTTCGCAGCGGAGCTTGGGTTGATGCTGAATAAAATCTTTACATGATCTGCTCCAATGCGATTACGATAACGCAGGGTTGTACTTGGATCGGTATTCCATAATCCAAAATCACTTGCGTAAGTACCGGTAATGATTTCACGCATATAACTAGCACCGGTAGCAAGCGCCAAATCAATACTTGCATTGGCATCGTATTGGCAATCCACCCCAAATGGAATTTTGATTTCTTTTTTTAATTCCCCAATGATTTCAGCCATTGCCACAACGGTAATGGTATCGACTTTGGTTTGGTAAGGGAAACTGAATTCATTGGAAAACATGATGGTATCTACCTTTCCTTCTTGTAGGGCATGTAGATCTTTACGTGCGTAGTCGAGTACTTTATCCATCCCACCATTCTTATCGTATTCTGGATCACCAGGTAGGGGTTGTAAATGGCACATCGCAATAATCGGTTTTTTGACACCGCATAATTCTTCTAACCAAGTCATAAGTTTTCTCCTTGTATGTACACATCATAGCATTCTAATTCGTAAGAATTACGAATGTCCGAATGAAATAAATTTATAGTAGATATAAGAAAAAGTGAATTCGTTTGAATTCACTTAGGATTCCTTATTTAAGGATCTTGCGGCTAGGATTTGAATCCCGGTTCCTGCCACATTTTCGATGATGACTTGTCCCATTTTTACAGGGGCTTCAATGGAAGTATTATGAATTTCTTCCATGACTTCAAAGATGGAGCCCTTTGGGATAGGAGCGGAAGTAATCACGGGTAATTGGTGACAATGAGCTCCACGAATTGGCACGGTTGAAGTCACCATTCGGGTAGGCGCTTTGATTTCGGCCTCCGTATAAGCTTTTCCTCTTGGGCAAGCATTCCCAGTGATATTAATTGCCTCTCCATTTTCAACATCATAATTAATTGTGCATCCACGTGGGCATACAATACATGTGAGTTCCATATTACGCCTCCTCAACTTCTATGACTAATTCATCGTGTATGGTCGTTAACACTTCTTTTGGTAAGATGACTTTTTCCATTTCTGCTGGAAGAAGGGCTAACTTCTTAATACGCTTCACTTCTTCATTTCCATTTTTCACGACAATACTTGCGTTTTTATAAGGGGAGCGAACACGGAAAGAGAATTCAACGGATTCATCTTCCGAAGGATAATCCACACGTTGTGGTAAGACATAAGAAATTCCATTTCCTGCTTTTGTCACAAAGCCATTTCTTTCAGGTAATTCCCCTTTCAGATACCGCACAGCACCGCGACCTGCTTTTCTTCCTTCTGCTGTCACATAGTCGACTAAATCATGAACATGTAGTACGTTTCCTGCCGCAAAGACACCCGGCATAATCGATTCGCAATATTCATTGACTTCAATTCCTCGTGTTCTAGCATCTAAGCTAATTCCTGCTTCGACAGTTAAGGTATTATCTGGAACAAGACCAACCGATAATAGTAAGGTATCAACTTCAAATACTTTTTCACTTCCCTTAATTGGTTGACGGTTTTCATCAACTTCGGAAATCGTTACTTTTTGAAGTCTAGGATAGCCTTCGATATTGGTAACGGTGTGGGATAAGTAAAGTGGAATATCATAATCTTTTAAACATTGAACAATGTTTCGTTGTAAGCCATTGGAATAGGGCATGAGTTCGGCAACACCTAAGACTTTTGCGCCTTCTAATGTCATGCGTCGCGCCATAATTAAGCCAATATCGCCAGAGCCAAGAATGAAACAACGTTTTCCAATTTGATATCCATCAATATTCACATAGCGTTGTGCTGTTCCTGCGGTATATACACCTTGTGGGCGCATACCAGGAATTTGGATTTGCCCACTGGTGCGCTCTTGGCATCCCATCGCAAGTACAACCGCATCCGCTTGGATCACTTCATATCCGTTTTTATTCGAAACTTCAATGGACTTATCGGGATAGAATGCGGTAACAGTTGTATTGCATTCAATTGGAATACCTAATTCTTCTGCTTGTAGGGCGAAGCGCTCTGCATAGGCAGGTCCAGATAGTTCTTCTTTGAATTCATGTAAGCCAAAACCATTATGGATACATTGGTTTAAGATGCCACCTACTTCAGGTCCTTTTTCTAAGACAAGTAAATCATCGATGCCATTTTTCTTGAGTTCAATAGCAGCCGCTAGACCTGCGGAACCACCACCGATAATTACACAGGTTACTTTACGCATCTTCACGACCTCCTTTCCAAGCAAGCACAGGATTTGTGCCAAGTTGATCGTATTGCACTTCTTCTGGTTTGCAGTGTAATTCACGTGCTAATATTTCTAAGACTAAAGGTTGGCAGAAACCACCTTGGCATTTTCCCATCCCAGGCCGTACACGTTTTTTCACACCCTTAATGGAGGTTGCGCCAAGTACCTCATGGATACATGCGACAATTTCCCCTTCGGAAACCTGTTCACAACGACAGACAATATTTCCATACGTTGGATGTTCTTTGATGTAAGCATCTTTTTCTTCGACACTGAGTTCTTGGAAACGGAAAGTGTAAGGGTTCTTTGTTTCATAGTTTTCTTTAATTGGATAAGGAAGTTCTAATAATTCTTCCACATATTCCGCAATGGCAGGTGCAGAAGCAATACCAGGCGAATCAATACCTAATAAATTAATAAAATTCTCTATTGGTTTTTCAATGATGAAATCTTTGGAGGCAATGGATGGACGAATGCCCGCAAAGGTACGAATGATATTGTAGAAAGGAACATTCTTTACACTCGTTAATAATTCTTTGCGGATATAATTGAGTCCTTCAATGGTTGTATTAACACCTTGTTTATCCTCAATGCCTTCTGCATTTGGACCTAATAAAATATTTTCATCAACCGTTGGGACGGCTAGAATTCCTTTTCCTTTGGCAGTAGGGATAGGGTAAATAATATGGTGCGCAAAGTTTTTCGCATCATGGCTTAAGACAAAGTATTCACCACGTCTTGGGATGACATCTTCTACTTCTAAGCCAACCATTCGTGCGACTTCATCGGCATAAAGCCCTGCACTATTAATGATGATTTTGGTTTCTATTTCGCCTTGGTTAGTATGTAAGGTATAGCCATCCTCGTTTGGAGTGATGCTTTGTACTTCACAGTTGAGCTTTACTTCGGTGCCATTTAATACTGCGACTTGAAGTTGTTTTAAAGCCACTTCCCAAGGAATGACAATGGCGGTTGTAGGCATGGATAAAACTTGAATGACTTCATCAGTTAAATTTGGTTCTTGTTTTTTAGCTTCCTCTGCACTTAAGACTTCATAAGGAATGTCTCTTGCTTTTGCCCGCTCGACAAGGGCATCAAAGGTAGCTTGTTGCTCTTTGGAGTGCATAACTGTAAATGCACCAACAGGCTTATAATGTGCCCCAATATCTTTACATAATTGTGGGTACATTCTGGAACCAAGTACATTGAGTTTTCCTTTTAAGGTTCCTTCTTCTGGGTCATGACCGGCATGAACGATAGCACTATTGGCCATACTGACTTCATTTGCGACATCGTTCTCCTTATCAACCACAAGGATAGAACAGTCGTACTTTGAAAGACGGTAGGCAATGGAACTACCAATAATACCAGACCCAATGATGGTAATGTCGTATTTCATTTTCTTTTCCACGCAAAGCGCGTCCTTTCCAGTTGTATAGGAACAACTTTTACTTTATAAATTTAATTTTAATCGTTTTAAAATGTATCGGCAAGTAGTGAAAAGAATACGAATGATGGGTTGTGAGAGAAGGAAGGGAAGTGCCAAATAAAGAAGCAGAAATAAGGGGGATTCCATATCCAACACTTATCAACTTATATTTATTGGATTGCGCAAAGAAGAAAAAGAAATGGAATATTGAATGGAAGTGCGTTCTTGCTTGAAAGGAGTATTTGGACTACGATGATAAAAAGAGGGCGAAGAATATGAACAAACATCCTTTTATTTGGGCACACCGTGGTGCTAGTGGCAGTGCACCAGAAAACACACTTGTTGCCTTTCAACGTGCCATTGACTTAGGGGCTGAGGGCATTGAATTAGATGTACAACTCACAAAAGATAATGCGATTGTCGTTTGTCATGATGAAACAATTGATCGCACAAGTAATGGGAGTGGATGGGTAAAGGATTTTACTTTAGAAGAATTAAAAGGATTTGACTTTAACCAACAATTCAAGGAGTATGGTCCACAACCACTACCAACCATGCGCGAAGTATTAGAGTTAATCAAACCAACAAACTTAACGATTGATATCGAATTAAAGACAAGTGTCATTTATTATGAACAATTAGAAGAAAAGATTGTTGAACTCATTAAGGAATATGGCATGGAAGATCGTGTGAATTATTCTTCTTTTAATCATTATTCTTGCGTGCATGTACATGAAATTGATCCAAATGCGGAAGTAGGATTTTTGTATTGGGATGCGCCTATTGATTTTCCACTCTATGCGAAAAAACATGGGGCGAACGCAATGAATCCTGCTTATGCAAACTTATATTTACCTAATACCTTAGAGCAGGCAAAGGAAGCAGGCTTAAATATTTATGTATGGGACGTGTTAACAAAAGAGCAAATGTTGAAGTGTAAAGAAATGGGTGTAACTGCCATTATTACCAATTATCCAGAAATCGCACACGAAGTTTACATGCTTGAAAAATAATTCGTGAATTTTCAAATAAATATAACAAACTATTGAAGCGCTTACATTTTTTCTGTTAAACTATTATTAGCATAGTTTACAACAAGGAGCGTACATGAAAAACACAAGTGAACAGTCAGTTAAGATGGACTGGTTCTCCATTTTCGTACCACTTAGTGCAGTGGTATTCCTTTGTGTAATGTTCGCGATCTATCCACAACAATCACAAGATATTCTATTGGGGATTCGCTATATTGTAGGGGATAAGTTTAGCTTATATTACGCAGTTCTAGGATTAGGAATGTTTCTTTTCACGTTATACTTGGGATTTTCTAAGTATGGGAAACTTCGTTTTGGGAATGTAGACAAACCACAATATTCAAATTATACATGGGGTTCTTTGATATTTACATCGACCATGGCGGCAGATATTTTGTTTTATTCGCTGACCGAATGGTCCTTATATGCGAGTGAGCCATACATTGCCGAACTGGGTGTTCAAAAATGGGCTTCGACTTATCCATTATTCCATTGGGGCCCAATTGCGTGGAGCTTCTATATTGCTTTAGCAGTAGCCTTTGGGTATATGTTTCATGTACGTGGCTCGCATAAGCAAAAGTATTCCGAAGCTTGTCGTCCGTTACTGAAAGATAAGGTAGATGGGTTACCGGGTAAGATTATTGATTTAATGGCAATCTTTGCATTGATTGCAGGAACCGCAACGACTTTTTCGGTTACGACTCCACTATTATCGTCTGCATTCAGTCAAGTATTTGGCGTACCAGATTCGACTGCACTTGCGATTGCGATTCTCATCGTGATTGCGGTGTTATATACCTTAGTCTTGTATTTTGGGATGAAGGCAATATCCAAACTCGCACTTATTTGTACGTATTTGTTTTTTGCATTATTAGGCTATGTGCTCTTATTTGGAGGGGAAACAAGATACATTCTCGAAACAGGCTTTAGTGCCATTGGGAATTTAGTCCAAAACTTTATTGGTATGGCAACTTGGATGGACCCATTAAGAGAAACGAGTTTCCCACAAAATTGGACGATCTATTACTGGGCATATTGGATGGTTTGGTGTGTTGCGACTCCATTCTTTATTGGTACGATTTCAAAAGGTAGAACCATTAAGAATATGGTATTTGGTGGCTATTTCTGGGGATTAGCAGGAACCTTTTTATCCTTTATTATCCTTGGGAATTATGGCTTAGCACAACAATTGAAACATGGGCTTGATGTAAGTGGATATATCGCAAGTGGTGGATTGTATTCCGAAATTATTATTAAAGTATTTGATGCATTACCTTTACCCGCATTAGGACTTCTGTTATTGATTGTGACGATGATTTTATTCTATGCGACAACCTTTGATTCCTTAGCAATGGTCATTTCTTATTATTCTTATAAACAACTTCCAATCGAACAAGAACCAGGAAAGAAAATTCGTGTCTTCTGGTCGATTGTATTTATACTCTTCCCGATTGCATTGATTTTTGCCCAAAATTCGATTCATTCCTTGCAGTCGGTATCCATCATTGCGGCCTTTCCAATTGGCATTGTCATTGTGATGATTTGCATCAGCTTGATGATCCAATTGAAACAGGATACGCGCATTGAAAAGAAATAAATTCATTCTAATAACATTTAAGTTAGGAGGGAGAAAGAATGAAGAAAATTTTATCAACAATCATGGCTATGTTGATGTTGGTAGGATGTGGATCCGCATCAACAAATGCCCCTGCTAGCACAGGAGGAGAGTCTTCGGGTGGCGAAGCAACGGCTGCAACGGCAGAACCAGCTCCAGCTGCTTCCAATGACACCGTTGAACTTGAAATTTGGCTAGCGTCCGTAGGCGGCCCTACTGAATGGCTCGTCGGTAAAATCCAGGAATGGGAGAAAGCAAATAATGCGAAAGTAAATGTCGTTCATCCAGCAAACTATGATGAGACCTACACCAATTTACAAGCAGCTATTGCAGGTGGGGTACAACCAGACATCGCATTACTCGATCCAGCTCCTGCACGTTATTTGTATAGTAAGAACCTTGCGGTAAATCTAACTGAATTAGGTTTGAAGTCAGGTGATTACGTAGACGCATTTATGGATCAATGTACTTATGATGATGGAGCAGCATTTGCGGTTCCAATCTATGGAACAATTCAAATTGGTTTCTATAATGTTGAACTATTTAAAAAAGCAGGTGTTGATCCAGATTCCTTGAAGTCTTGGCAAGATCTTGTTGCGGTAGCAGACAAACTCAAAGGTGCAGGCGCAACTTATGTTTGGGAACCAATGGGCGGAAATGCGAAGAACATGATTGATGCAGCATTCGCAAATGGTGCAAAAGTATTTGCAGACGATGGCGAAACCGTTACAATCAACTCTCCAGAGTGGGTTGAAGTCTTCGAACAATTCCGTAAATGGATCCATGAAGATAAGATCATGACAACACGTTGGGGCCAAGGTTGGACGTATTGGTATGAAACAAAATACGACGTATTACAAAATGTAGCAGCAGGTTATACAGGTTCTCCAGTTGACCCATTCGATGACTGGATTGACCCAGATTCAAGCGTAGATGTTGCGACAAACTTTGACTTCGATACCATGTATCCAAGAGAACAATTTGGATGGAATGGCAACGAATCTGCACCATGGGCTGAAACCCTCGTATTATGCATGCCTAAGAAATCCGATACAACCAAACAAGCAAAAGCATTTGAATTATTACAATACTTAACCAGTCCTGAAATTTCTGCTGGCTATGCGATTGTTTCTGGTTATGCTGCTTCGAATAAAGGCGCAGCAGAT
>JAGAVW010000064.1 GCA_017941735.1 Solobacterium sp.
CAATGCAGAAGAAGCCTTGAAGGAATTGACAGGCGGTCGTTTAGTGACAGTCAAAGAAGCACGAGAAATGAAAAAGGACATTGATACTTTGGAGAATGCTATTCAAATCAATACAAAGTTGAGTTTAGATTCTATTGCACCAACATTACAGAAAGAAAAATCAATTGATAAATTGATTGAGGAACTAGAATGATTACTGAAGAATTTTTGGGCGGGCAAAATTCTATTGCGTATAGTGCTAGTGACTTTACATTATTAAACGGTGCAACATTCAATGGCAGTCAGAATCAAGTTAAAGTTTATTTGCCGAGTAAATTGGTTTATATATTTTTCGACATTACAGTGCCGACCATCGAAAGCAATACATGGATGAATTTTGTGGAGTTCCCAGTAGTAACTGACACGCAATATTACAGTGCGTCAGTAATGAGTTATCCAACTGCGAGTGGCAGTGCGATAAATCGTCTAGCACGTATTGTACCTAATGCAAGCGAGGGGAAATCAACGTATGGCTTTTATGCATACACAGGTGATTCAAATAAACGCTTCGCATTTTCGTTTACGTGCATTGCGAGATAAGGAGATAAATCAAGGAATCACAATGGATAAATTGCATTTATCCAAAAATAAAGTAACTACTAACAAAGGTTAGCATTCGAGAAGAGACTAACCTTTTATTTTTAAGAAAGGAGCGCATATGAAAACACCTCAAACATTTTATGAAAAATATAATGGCATAGCAGTAGATTATGACCACGCCTATGATGTGCAATGCGTAGACGGATTTAAGGTGGGGTGCGAGTATCTTGGGATACCAGTTAAGGCAACTCCAAATAATTGGGCGAACGGATATTGGATTTATAAAGACCAATTAGGGTACGCACAATATTTTGATTACATCACTGATGTAAAAGATTTGAAGCCTGGCGACTGGTGCATTTGGGATAAAGGATCTTCGTGCGCTCTATCACACATTGCGATGTATTGGAAAGGTGTCAATGGCACTCATGCGCAATTCTTTGGTGAGCGACAAGACGGTAAACTGTATTTCTGCTTAGCGAACATTAAGTTGGATATCATGGGCGCATTACGCCCCAAAGCGTGGAGCGATGTTAGTTTAAAAATCAATTATAGAGATTTCATTGAGACAACATATTTAGGGCAAAAAATTCTTGTATATGGGCAAGCGACGGATGATAAAGTTACTCTTATTTCTGCTAAAACAAACGGGAAAGTAAATGGCAATGATGTCCAGCTGATAGGTGAAATAGATGATAGCGAGCATATTTACGATGCAAAGCTTAACGCAAACTATTTCATTATGAGCAATGGTGTTGCGCTAGGAGTGCGATGCGGAGTAAACGAGTGGAGTGTCCCAAGACAAAACGCATTCTACTATTACGCTTTAATGAAAGATGGACAATCTCAAGTTGGGATGGATAGAGACTTTTGGTACACAAACGAACAAGTCCAGTTTGCATGTAGCCCAGCGATTATCACTTTGTATCATGGAAGCCAAGTATTCTACGAATCTCCTGCGAGCAGTGGCACAAAGACTTATGCGAACACACAATCTATGCTAATCAGAACTAATAAATTGTTTGCATTTGCAATTGTTGTAGGTAAGCTGACAGTTGCGCAATGTACTGAATGGGCAAAAGGTATCGAAGGCATCCAGGATTTATGTTTCATGGATAGTGGTGGCAGTGCTTGCATGCAGGTTGGGTATAACGTTTACTACTCGACAAATGAGCATAGAAAAATATCTAACGCTTTAGCATTTTACAGGAATAAAACTGAGGATATTCAAGAACCGGTTACTGAACCCGTTACGGATCCAATCGAAGAACCTGTTGAGCAAAAACCAACACAAGATGAAAAACCATCGCAAAACACAAACAACGAGGTTACAGAGCCTATTCAAACAGGCAACGATGATTACTTATTCAAAATGAGTAACCGTGCATATGATTTCTTAAAATTCTTAACACATATCATTCCGATCTTGCTTACTTTCTACGTGGCAATATCTAAAATCTGGAATCTTCCTATGGCAGAATCTATTATCGCCACAGTTACTGCATTTGATTCCATGCTAATTACGATAATGAATATGAGCACGATTGGTTATAAGCAGAAAGGAGGGCAATGATATGGAAGGTATTACATTAGGACAGATTAGTGTTGCAATTGGCTTCCTTGTTGCTTTGGTTGGAGGCGTAAAGTACATTTTGTCAGATATGAAAAAAATCACTGAGCGTGCATTAAGACCAACAAATGAAAAGATTGATAAGATGAGTGAATCGTTAAAGAAAGAGATTCAAAAATCCGATCTCAATGCGACCAAGAATTATTTAGTTTCGACAATTGCTGATATTAAGAATAACGGAATTGATGAGGTTTCCAAACAAAGATTCTTCGAG
>JAGAVW010000065.1 GCA_017941735.1 Solobacterium sp.
CCAATGATATCACCTCCTGTATCTTGAGCACGGTTGTCAGCCATGCTTAATTATACAGGAGCTTTTTTCATCGCTTAAGCTCTTCTACGCTCATACGCATAGCGTATGGTTTTTAATCAGTTCTTACGAACTGATTAATAATAAAAATCGGATTTTTACAATCCGATTTGTTTTCTATCATTCTATCTAAATTCTTTTTTTATCATTTCCCAAGAAATCTTCATACGCAAGGCGAACGCCCTCTTCAAGTTCTGTTTTATAGTGCCATCCTAATGCGTTTACTTTTGAAACATCTAATACTTTTCTTGGGGTACCATTTGGTTTACTTGTATCCCAAACGATCTTGCCTTCGTAACCTACAATCTTCGCGATGAGGTTAGCTAAATCTTTGATGGATATTTCTTTACCCGTACCAATATTGACAAATTCTGCCCCTTCATAGGTATTCATTAAATAGACGATGCATTCTGCTAAATCATCCACATAAAGGAATTCTCTTAATGGCGAACCATCTCCCCAACAAACAACCTCTTCTTTTCCTTCTATCTTTGCTTCATGGAAGCGACGAATTAACGCAGGTAAAACATGGGAGCGAACATTGGTATAGTTATCATTTGGCCCATATAAGTTACAAGGCATAACAGAGATATAATGCATCCCTTTTTCTTTGTTGAGGTATTCGCAATATTTCAAACTACTGATTTTTGCTAAGGCATAGCCTTCATTAGTTTTTTCTAATGCAGAAGTTAAGAGATATTCTTCTTTGATTGGTTGTGGGCATTCACGTGGATAAATACAAGAGCTACCAATATTTAACAACTTCTTACATCCATATTGAACAGAGGCATGAATGACATTCATTCCAATCATCATGTTTTCATATAAAAAGTCAGTTAGATCACTTTGATTGGCCATGATGCCACCCACTTTCCCTGCTGCTAAGAAAACATATTCTGGTTTTTCTTGCGCAAAGAATTCATTTACTTTTTCTTGATCCATTAAATCGAGTTCTTGGTGTGTTCGTAAAACTAGATTGTGATATCCTTGTTTTTCTAATTCGCGAACAATCGCAGACCCCACCATACCTCTATGGCCAGTCACAAAAATCTTACTATTCTTATCCATTCTCTTACACTAGCCTCCAAATACGGATTCTGGTCTTACACGACATGGTGCTTGATTCCCATTTGATTCACATATATGCGAAAGGGCTGCGGAATACCAATTACACCCAAAGGATAAATCTCCATTCCAATTTTGGGCGTAATTCGTGAAGTTATCTGCGCTACCCAAATAATATATTTCAATATGACTATGTGGGCCAGTTGCGTTTCCTGACATACCTACTTGACCAACCACATCCCCCGCATGGACAACTGTCCCTTTTGCGATTGGGGTATTAATAAGCATATGACTGTATTTCACCGCATATAAACCACCATTAATCTTAAACAAGGCATCAATTTGGTTTCCACCACCCCAAGTACCACCTGGGCCTACACATCCATTTCCTAAATATCCATCACCACAGCCATTAACCGAGTTCAAAATAACACCATTCCCTACCGCAAGTAAGGCGGTTCCTCGATTGGCGACAAAGTCTGCGCCTAAGTGTAAGCCACCACTCGCATAGTGCCATGTACCAGCACCTGGATGGATGAAGCCACTCGCAACCGGGTAGGTCCATCCTGCTGCCGCGGTTACTTCATTCAGTTTTTCTTCAATTTCTTTCATCGCTGCTTGAATCGCTTCAATATCCGCTGCATATTTATTCCCTAACGCAACTAATTCCGCAGCCTTCTTTTGGTATTCTTGTTCAACGACTTCGGCTTGGTATTTCATGGCTAGGATTTCATTTTGTTTGGTTATGACTTCATTACGGCTCACCGCAAGTTTTTCTTCTTCCTCTTGCAGTTTGATTTTATCTAAGTCTAACTGCTCAATCATATCTGCCAAATCTTTCATGACTTCTTTATCATAGTTTGTGATGTCGCTGACACCATTGGCAATCCGGATAAAATCATTGAAACTCTTTGCGCCCATAATGACATCTAAATATTGATTCAAACGCATTGTCTCTTGCGCCGTTACCATACGAATTCGAATCTTTTCTTCTGCTTCACCAATTTGTTCTTGGGTCGCTTCAATTTTCGCCTGCAAGGCTTCAATTTCTTTTTCTTTGACCGCAATTTGCCCATTTAAGTCCGCAATCTGTCCATTGAGCGCATCCGCATCCGCTTGGTAGTTACGAACCAATTGTCCATAATAAGCTATGTCCTGGGAAATGGCTTCCCGTTGCGAATCAATCTCCGCAATACGATCCTTTAATGTCGTACTTTGCGAAGACATATAATTCATGAATTCTTGGCATTTACCCTTTTCTTCCGCAGTTAAAGGAAGACTTCCCGTACAAAGGTCTGTCCAATAAGTGGTATTTGAAAAATCTTCTTCTGCCTCAATCGTCTTAGAGCTATGCAAAAACAAGCCTAATACAAGTACAGAAAGAATAAGTTTCTTAATTATCGCTTCCATCTCAGATACCTCGATACTGAGAAGTAACTACCAATTAAACCTACAATCATACCAATGATCAGTAAGAGTAAGGATATTTGGTAAATAAATGGAATTGGTTCAATTAACGTAAACATATCAGAAATCACATGTCCACCGGTTAGATTATATAAATAACGATAACCAAAGTAGGTTAGGATGATTGGAATAATCGCACCTAAGGCTCCAATCAAAATACCTTCAATCACAAAAGGAGCACGAATAAATCCATTCTTCGCACCTACATTACGCATAATCACAATCTCATCTGCACGCGCTTGAATCGTGAGTTTGATTGTATTTTGAATAAGTAATATCGCAAGTAATGATAAGGCAATCGCTAAAATTCCACCTACGGTACGAATCGAACGTAACGCGCCAATGAGCTTCACTGCTTCGGCACCACCATAACGCACTTTAGAAATCCCATCAATGGCTTCAATTTGCGAAGCTATCTCTTCAATATTGGTGTTGTTGTCAACTTCAACATAGAAGGCATCATGCATTGGGTTGGATTCCCGGAATGGTTCAAATGCTTCTTTTGTTGACTCATCATCAAAGCTATCAATATAGTATTGGAACTCATCGGCTTTACTAGAATAAGTGACTGATTTCACACCTGGTAATGCTTGTATTGCTAAAGAAATGCGATCTTCTTCTTCTGCCGATTCATGGTCATAATCCACCATACACGCAATCTGTACTTCTTGTTCCAAACCTAAAGTAAAGCGTCTTACGTTAGCAGTAAAAATCAAAAACAAAGAAATAATAATTAAGGTGATTGTTACTGCAGAAGCACTGGAAAAAGACATTGCTCCATGACGGAACACACCTTTAAATCCCTCTTTAATTGGGCGCCAGATTCTATTGATCATGCTGGACATACCCCCCTTCTGCCAAATCGGCAACGATATGGCCATGTTCTAAAACAATGGTACGCTTACGATGCTTATTCACTAGTGTTAAATCATGCGTAACCATTAAGATGGTTGTCCCATATGCCGCGTTAATCTTTTCTAATAAACTCATAATTTCATCTGACATTGCAGGGTCTAAGTTACCGGTTGGTTCATCCGCAATTAACACCTTTGGACGATTCGCAATGGCTCTTCCAATCGCAACACGTTGTTGTTGACCACCCGATAATTCATTAGGAAAAGCATTTCCCTTATCATCTAAGCCTACTAAATTCATAACTGAACGTACGCGAGAGCGAATGACTTGTTTGTTCATATCAATCACTTCGAGTGCATACGCAATATTCTCAAATACCGTCTTTGTTGGAAGCAGCCTAAAATCTTGGAAAACGACTCCAATATTACGACGATAAATTGGCACTTTACTATGACGCAACTTTCCTACATCAATTCCAACAACATTCACTTTACCTTTTGTGGAAATTTCTTCTCCATCCAAAAGCTTAATTAACGTACTTTTTCCAGATCCTGTTGGACCAATAATGTAGACAAATTCTCCTTGATCAATTTTTAAATTAATATCATATAGAGCATTTACTCCATTTTTATATCGTTTAAACACGTGGGTACATTCAATCATACATTTCCCTCCGTTAAATCATAACGTAACTATTATATAGCACTAAAGCCCATATTTCCAACGCATGATAGTAATACCTCAAAATGAAACCCCATCAATTTCAGTTACTATGTATAAATATTAAAAAACGCCTTGTTAGTAAATTCCATAACATAGCGTTTTTTATGGTCTTTTTAAGTGTCAGTTTCTTATTTAAAGAGTTTAATTTGTCCAATATAAGGAATCTCTTCATCGCTACCTTTGACTAAGCAATAAATTCCATAGATCATTGCCGCAAAAGCTGCCAAAGAAATAAGACTTCCAAATACTGGAATGATTTGCGCAACCCACGCAATGACATGTAATACCACAGCTTGATTTAAATGTGTTTTAAGTAGTGGGGACATGTTATCCCGTTTTAAGAAATAGGTTACAAGCGCAACTAACACAAAGATATAACTTAATACACCAAGCACTTTGTCGTTATCTTGCGATGCAGCAGGTCTACTTTGTGTATAGGTTGGACGTGCTGCTTTTTCTTTGGCACGTTCTTTTTCTCTTTGTTCAATGAATTGTTGCGTTTGATTTGGTTTTTCTTTTACCACTTCTGTTTCTACTACAGGGGGCTCTACTTTAGGTTGCACTTGTGCTTGTGCATTCCCTACGGTTACCGCAGCAGGCGCAGCTAAAGAGTCTAACAACTCACCATTGTCAGTCACTAATAACGCATGACAACTTGTACACTTAATTGCTTTCTCGGCATTTTCACTACCACAATATGGACATTTCATAAAACTTCCCTCCCATATATTGATTAGTTTCATTATAACGTGTTTTTTTAGATACGGAAGCGATATTGAAAGCCTTCTCCATGCATATCAGTCGCATCCGTTGTAATAATAAAGGCATTTTCATCTAGATCATGGATGAGTTCAATTAACTGCGTATACTGGTTCTCGGAGACTACACAAAGAATGACTTTACGTTCTTTTCCACTATAGCTTCCTGTTGCATCAAGGATTGTTGCTCCACGCTCTAATTGTTTATCAATTTCCTTGATGATTTCTGGCCATGCATCGGAAATAATCTGTACCGATTTGGCAGAACTGCCATTCATCGTTAATACTTTACTGATTGCCACGGTGCTTGAAAATACCGAGACAAGCCCAATCAAAACATGGCTTAAATCATACGCTAAGAAACCTAGTAATACGGTAATCCCATCAATCAACATCACCAAACTAGAAATCTTGATACCAGTTAACTTATGTAAGATGAGTGGTGGAATATCCATACCACCTGTACTTGCGCCTGTTTTAATGACTAACGCAATTCCAATCCCACCTAGTAAACCGCCATAAAAAGACGCAAGTGTGGCGTCAATATTCAGCTTTGGTACAACCCCCATCAATAAGGTGGTAAAAACAGGATACAACAGCGAAGAGACTGCCGTATTCACAAAGAACTCTTTTCCTAAGAAAAGTGCACCAATGATAAAGAGACTAACAATTAAAACATTCGCAAATAAGGTTGTATCAAAATGAAAGATTGGTCCTAGCGCAACCGCAATCCCAGCAACCCCACCTGATAAAATATTAAAAGGTATAATAAAAAACTCGACGGATACTGCTAAGATAAACGTCCCTAATACAACAAAGAATAATTTATACAATGCGCGTAATGTGTCTTTTTTCATGCAAAAAGGATTATATACTGAAATGCTTCATTTGTGAAAGAAAATCCGCTATACTTACAAATTATGAAACGAAATTGGTGGAAATATTTGATCTGGCTCGTTGTTGCGTTCTATATCTATACGATTTTTCGTAATTCAATGATGATTGCGGATGCTTCAAATGAGATGTCCTACGCTCTTACCTATAAACTAATCGATTATTTAAGTCGTTATCATATTACAGTAGAGTTTCATTCCTTTCACCATTATGTAAGAAAAATGGCGCACTTTTGTGAGTTTGCAGGACTTGGCTTTTTAGTTGGCCTTGCAAATCATATTGCCCCATTCTTTCGTTCTCGTTTATTAAACTTTTGTTTATTCTTATTTTTAGTTCCTTTCACGGATGAAATGCTACAACAATTCTTTGATGGTAGAAGCACCCAATTTAGCGATATGCTCATTGATGGTGCAGGCATCCTTTTTGGTGGGTTTGTCATCTATGTCATCATTTTAATTTGTAAAGACTTATTTCACCTAAAACAAAGTTAATGGGGTTATTTTATGAATTTTACCAATTTAACACCATTAAAAGCTATTTTTCTTCAATTTTTTTATAAATACATATACCAACCATGGCAGCTAGCCTATTCCAAAACACGCTTTATGATGATGGCACATTATACCAAGATATGCCTATTTATACTAATTTATGCAAACAAATCATCTAATGTAACAACGCTTATGAACGCATCTCTATACTCATTTTGTTTCAATCCAAATGTTGTAATCAATGTGCTATATATGGCTGTTTTTGGCGAAGATTTCTCTAATAGCATTTCTGCACGTCTTGAAACCTTTCTGAAATAAGCTTCATCGACAGTAAACTCATCACTATAAAATTTGCATTCGCACATATTAATGACGTTATCATTTCTAATTATTAACAAATCGATTTGTGTCCCTTCTTCATCATCTTTCTTTTTTGACCAAGCAGATGTTGATGTCACCACTCCCGAAATGCCAAGGCTTTTCTTAATTGAATCAACATGATTAAAACAGACATTTTCAAAAGCATAACCTCTCCACGAAATAACAGGTTGGGTATTATTAATTTGTTGCCAATTAATACTAGCAGATGCTATTTTGCCATCTACAAAGTGTAAGTAGAATAGACAAAAGGGATCGATTAATTTATAGTGTTCTTCTTTTTTTGAAAGGCCAAATGGAACATATTTAATTATGAAATCACTTGTTATTAGTGCATTTAAATCTCTTGTTATTCTCCCACCATCTGTCATTCCTAGTCCCTTGACAATTTCTTTTCTTGTATATCCAGCATTACGTTTATAGAGGAATCTAACTATATTTTTCACCCCTTCTGCGCCAACAAAAATTGAGTCAAACAATCTATCAAATTCATTCTGTAATATGGCATTTTTCGAAAAAAATAAATTGTTGATATTTTGAGCAACACTCTTTTCCTTTTCAAAATAGTTTAAATAATATGGGATCCCTCCAAGAGTCATATATGTTTCAACTAAGTTATATCTCGAGTATTTAAATCCTTTACTCTCATAGAATGCTTCACATTCTTTGAGAGTAAAAGGCGAAAGTTTAATTTGATACGTCAGTCTATTATATAAGCCACCAACATTATTAATAAGCTTATCTTGAATCCATGAATTTGCACTACCACAAACGACAAGCATAAGGTTCTTTCTGCTACATCCCCACGAATTCCAAAAAGCTTCTAGCGCACTTATAAAACCAGACCTAGGCGTATCCATCCAAGGAAGTTCGTCAAGAAATACTAGTTGACGCTCACCATTATCTTTCTCTTGGAGAAGTAATTCCAGCAATAAAAATGCTTCAAACCAATCTTTAGGGACAGCTCGCTTTTTCATACCTTGCAATATTAAGGAATCATAAAAATGCTTCAATTGTTTTTTCATTAGTCCATTTGCTTCTATTCCGCTTGGAGATAACCCCGCATGTTTAAACGTAATTCTATCACCAAAAACTTCATCTATAAGAAAGGTTTTGCCAACCCGTCTTCTTCCATAAACTGCAACCAATTCTGCTCTATCACTATCATATAACTCATTTAGTTTTCTTATTTCTTCTTTTCTTCCGATCATATTTATCCATCCTTATCGCAATTTTAAGTTGAGATATTATCGCTTATGTATAGAATATCTCAATTTATATACATATTATATCTGCGTTATAAAATGAGGTCAACTTGAATATTTAGCAGAATATCTCATTTTAAATTATAAGGTTTTCAAACAGTAAACTTCTCATACTAATAACAAATTATATTGCACATACCAATCCTACAAGAACAGTTATTTCGTTTAAAACTGTCTTATGCGCTTCCTTATGAATACGGCGCATTGGAATTATAGAACGATGATCATATCTATTTCTTTATTAAAGCGCCTCTTCCGTTAGCGAAGTAATGTTTCCATTGACTAAAGGAATTAGCGCTTCGGGTGCCACTTCCATCTGTAAGCCAATCATGCCACCCGAAACATAAATGTGTTCAATCTCATTGATTGACGCATCAAAATAAGTTGGAAATTGTTTTTTCATTCCGAGTGGGGAACAACCACCATGCACATAACCCGTTAAAGGCAATAACTCTTTTTGTGGTAGCATCGCTAACGACTTCACCTGCACAGCTTTTGCGGCTTTTTTTAAATCCAACTTGGATGAGACTGGTATCACAAAAACATAGTGCTTTTTATCACTGCCTACACAAACGAGTGTTTTATAAACAAAGCGTGGATCTTCTCCACACTTTTCAGCTACAGAAACACCATCTAAAACGCCATCCTTTACATCATATTCATGAAGTTGGTATGGAATTTTGTTGGTATCTAACAATCGTATCGCATTTGTTTTTTTCATTACTTCTTCTCAAAGGTATAGGTAACGTATTTATGGAATAGCACATTCGCCTTTAAAAAGGCATCGTCATTTTGGTTTGGACTATCTGGGAAAAATTCGGGTTCTAAGGCAAATCCATCATTTGGTTGAAATACTCCATTTAAGAAAGCCCCTGTATAAAGCTGTAATCCTGGATAATCTGTTTTTATTTGCATACGCATATCATCCGTTTCAACTACACATGCTTCTTCCCCGTTTAACACAAAACAATGGTCATAATCTTGTTTGATTTCACGCATGGAACGGAAATCAAATGTTTCATCAACTGGACAAATCGCAAGTGGAATATTTTCTTCATCCACCTTACAATAGGCATCCGCATTAATCTTTAATTGTGTATGAAACAGCTTCCCCTTCGCATCAAAATACATATGTGTAGTAGGTCCAAAGATGGTATCTTGATCACTTTGCCCAGTAAACTCAATTTTCAATTGGTTTCCCGATAACGTATAGGTTACGAATGCGTCTAAATTTCCTGGATATCCATTTTCTAAATCAGGCGAAAACAAATGAAAACATACACAATATTCATTGCGGATTTCATACTCCCACACTTTTTGATCAAACGCATTTGGTCCACCATGAAGTTGATTCTTTCCTTCATTTGGCACAAGTTGAATTGTTTTATCTTGATATGTATAGGATGCATTTTTAATGCGGTTTGCATAGCGACCTACGGTTGCACCAATATAGCCTTCTCCATTTAGATAGCCTTTTGCATCTTGATAGCCTAATAATCTTTCTTGCCCACCAAAACGAATAGATTGCGTGGTACAGCCAAGCGTCAATACAGCAACTTCGAGTTCTGCATTCTTTAAAACAATTCTTTGATAAGAATCAAATGGTTGTATTTCAATCATTGTAATGTCTCCTCTAGCTTTCCTCCATCTGGATTAATCTGCATCACATGGCACTTTCCTTCCCCTAACACGTCTTCCATTTCCTTCACAAAGGCATCCACATCTTCAGATGGTACAAACGCTTGGATTGTTCCCGCAAAGCCGCCACCATGAACGCGACATGCGCCTTTTCCGTGTAACGCCTTTTCACAAAGTGCTAAAGCCAGTGCTACATCTTGATGATTGGTTGCGCCTGTTGGCACAACATTTTGTAGGTAATGCCAAGAAGAGATGCCCGAAGCTTTTACGAGTTCTAAAAAGCGTGTAAAGTTATTTTCTTCTAATGCTTTTGCTTGTTCTAGAACCCGTTTATTTTCATTAAAGATATGAATGGCACGTAAGGTGGCACGATCCCCTGCTGCTTCTCGCACTTCTTTTATATACGCATAAAACTCCTCTTCCTTAACTTCTCTTAAGAATTCTTTATGGAATACCTTACATACTTTCTTTAATTCTTGTGTAATCGCCGCATATTCATCCGTTAAATCCTCATGGCTTGCGCCCGAATCAATAATACATAATGAATAACCACATTCTTCAAAATGGAATGGAATCGGTTTAACAATTGCTTCTTCGGGACGATTGAAATCAATAAATATAATATTTCCAACCGAGCTAGCCATTTGGTCCATTAATCCACAAGGTTTCCCAAAGAATTCATTCTCCGCATATTGCCCAATGCGCGCAATGTCTTCTTTGGAATACTTGCCACCACAATAAAGTTCATTAAAAATGGTCCCGAACAATACTTCAAAAGCCGCAGAAGACGATAGTCCACTTCCAGATAACACTTCAGAAATAATATATACATCAATGCCCGAAAGAGATTCTCCATCTTTTATATATTTACTTGCGACACCACGCACAAGCGAAGAAGGCCTTCCAAATTCCATTTCATTTGGCTCTAAATCATTTAAGTCCACTTCAAAGGAATGATACCCTTTGGATAAAACACGCACACGATTCAATCCATTTTTGCGTACCGCTGCCACACATTTACGATTGACCGCCGCCGCTAAAACCACACCATGTTGGTGGTCGGTATGGTTTCCACTTAACTCCGTTCTTCCTGGTGCAGAAAAAATAAATTCTGGTTCACATTGATACGTTTCTCTAAATCCATTTTTTACTTCTTCGAACATAATTCTTGTTTCCTTTCTTCTTGATATTGTTTGGAAATCTCTAACATCTTTTGATACCACGCTTCAAAATAGGAAGATAACTTCGTATCATTGAGGCGATTTAAATTCTTTTTAAGAATTTCTAATTCTCTTTGTGCATCATAAATGGGTAATTGTTGTTCCATTTTATAGGCAATCACTTCTTCCACAAGATGAAATCTTCTTTCAAAGAGTTTGACCAATTCTTGATCTACTTCATCAATATCATGACGTATTTCTTCTATCTTTCTCATATCTTTAACCTCTTAAATATGCATCGATTCCTTGCACGGTCTTTTTTGCGTTTTGTACAGCTTGTACAATCGTACTTGCTCCACGTAAGAAATCTCCTGTTAAATAAACATCCTCAAAAGAAGTCTTCCCGTAAGCATCCGTAATCGGCCAACCCCATTCATCCATTTCTGGCTTTTCATCAAAAATTTGATAATCCACGATTTCTCCAGCCGCTATCAATAAGGAATCACATGGTACTTCAAAATCAGTTCCTTCTAAAATTTTAGTCACGACCCGGCCATCTTCTTGAATGACATTTTCACATTTACGGAATACGACCGCCTTCTCTTTGACTTTGACGGGAGCTACAAAGGTTGTAAAGGAAACGCCTTCGTTTTTTGTCTCTTCAATTTCTCTTACATTTGCGGGCATATTTTCAAAAGTTTTTCGATAGAAAATAGATACCTCTTTCCTTGCTCTTTTTGCGGTGCGTGCCGCATCCATCGCAACATTCCCACCACCAATCACAATCACCTTTTCACCTAGTTGGTATTGTTCTGGTGCTAATAAGTAATCATAGGCTCTTAGCACATGTTCCATCTCTTCTCCAGGAATCTTTAATTCACGTGACTTAAAGGCACCAATCGCAATGATAGTCACTTCATATTTGCTTCGGATATCCTTTAAAGAAATATCTTTTCCTACTTTAATGTTACCGATAAAGTGTATTCCATATTCTAAAACAACACGTTCTATTTCATCGACTACCTTTTTATCTAAGCGAAAAGCAGGTATTCCATAACGCAATAAACCACCCATTTGTTTTTGGCGATCATATAGGGTCACTTCATAGCCTAAAGCTGCTAGCTTAATAGCACTCACCATTCCACTTGGCCCACTTCCAATAATGCCAACCGTATGTCCATTTGATTTTGGTTTAGAAGGATGGTATTCCTTTAAAAAGTTTTGGGATAATTCTTGTTCGATTTCATACCACGCAACCGGTTCTTTTTTTGCGTTCAGAATACAATTCCCATAACAAAAGCGGTCCCAATCACATACGATAGAGGTTAAAGCAGAAAGTGGATTATTCTCAAATAAGATTTTTCCTGCCTCCACATATTTCCCTTCACGATAAAGACGCATACAAGTTGGTACATCTGTATGGACGGGACAAGCTTTACTACATTTTGCATTTTGGCATAATAAACACCGCTTCGCTTCACTATTCATAATCTATCAACATTATAAATCATGTTTAGACTCTTCGTTATATAATTAATACATTATAAAAGGAGGTCCATATGAAAAACTTTGTCTTTATTTCACCCACCTTTCCTGCAACCTATTATCAGTTCCCTCGCGCATGGAAAGAATTAGGAGGAACCTCTTTATGTATTGGTGAAGATTCTTATGAATCCTTAAGTCAAGAATTAAAAGATGCGATGGATGAATACTATCAAGTCTATTCCCTTCAAAACTATGATGAAGTATATCGTGCGGTAGCTTGGTTTGCGCATAAACATGGGAAAATCGATTGGCTAGAAAGCAATAACGAATTTTGGTTAGAACAAGATGCAGCCTTACGCACGGATTTCAATATCACGACTGGAGATCATAGTGAAGACGTTGAGCGTTTCAAATATAAATCCAATATGAAAGCCTACTATGAAAAAGCAGGCGTTCCAACCGCACGCTATCATCTAACCACAACGCTTGAAGAAGGTAAAAAATTCATAGAAGAAGTTGGTTATCCTGTCATTGTGAAACCAGATAATGGCGTAGGTGCAAATGCGACATGGAAGATCTCTAATGAAAGTGAACTCAAAGATTTCTACCAACAAGACTTACCAACCCAGTACATCATGGAAGAATACTTAACTGGTTATATTGAAAGCTATGATGGGATTGTGGATTTGAATAATCAAATCATCTTTGAAACATGTCATATCTTTCCAGAACCCATTATGGATGTGGTGAATGAAAAAGATGAACTCATCTATTATTCGATGCGTGAAATTCCAAAAGATTTAAAAGAAATTGGACAACGCGTCATCCACGCATTTGAATTAAAGGGGCGCTTCTTCCATACGGAATATTTCCGTTTAACAAAGGACAAGGAAGGTTTAGGCAAAAAAGGAGACCTCATTGGTTTAGAAGTCAATATGCGTCCACCTGGCGGCTATACAACCGATATGATGAACTACGCCAATGACATCGATATCTATCATCTCTACGCTTTAATGTGTATGCAAGAACCGGTGAAAGCATTAACGCAAAGACCCTATTATTGTGTCCATACGGGAAGACGTGATCATCATCACTATGAATATAACGTGGAAGATATCAACGAAAAATATGGAGAAGCCCTCTGCATGCAGGGACGTATGCCTGAAATCTTATCTTCCGCGATGGGCAATGAATTCTTTTGTGCAAGGTTTGAGACCATGAAAGAAGTTGATGCCTTTACCAAATACATCTTTCAAAAATGGAAACCAAAACAGAAGAGGAAAAAGAAATGAAAATTGAATACTTTAAAGAATACAGCAATCACTTAAATCGAGATATGGAATTTAAAGTCTTTGGGCATGATGGAACCCCTATTTTAGTGTTCCCTTCTCAAGATGGACGCTTTTTCGATTATGAAAATAATGGCATGATTGAGGCCGCAAAAGACTTTATTGAAAGTGGAAAGATTCAGATGTTCTGTTGTGACAGCAATGACCAAAATAGTTGGTCTAGCCAAAATCCAGACAATCGTTATCGCATTGAACAACACGAAGCATATTACCGCTACATAACCGAAGAACTATGTCCACGCATTCATCAAATCGCGAATCAAACTGGAATTCTTACAACTGGATGTTCGATGGGCGCAAGTCACGCCTTAAATTTTGCCTTACGTCGGCCTGATTTATTCAAAGGATGTATCGCGTTATCTGGTGTCTACAACGCACGCTTCTTTTTCCCAAACTATATGGATGATTTAGTCTATGCCAATTCACCGGTGGATTATATCGAAGGAATGGCCTATGACCATCCTTATGTTGAACAATATCGCAATCAACAATTAATTATTTGTGTTGGGCAAGGCGCTTGGGAGCATCCTATGATTGAAGATGCTGCGCGGATGAAAGAATTATTCAATTATAAAAATATCCCTGCTTGGGTTGATTTTTGGGGCTATGATGTCGCCCATGATTGGCCTTGGTGGCAAAAACAACTACCCTATTTCTTAGGACATTTATTTCCATAATGAGGATTAAAAATCCTCATTTTTTAATCTTTCAATATCACGGTCGTAATAGATGACTTCACTTTTTTCTACGACAATCGCATCTTTTACATCTAATTCTTTTTTACTTGCAAACATGACATAGTTACTCGTTGAGAAAATATGATTTTCAACGGTAGCTGAAACAAAATAGACATAGGGAAATACCTGTTGAAAGGTATTGTTTACCTCTGCTAAAAGCTTTGATTCTGTACTATCTTCATAACCTGGAAGATTAACGACATAAATGCCATCTTCTTTCAGTTTTTCATAGACTAGCTTTGCGGCTTCTATGGTCAGAAGTGAGAAAGCTGGAACTTGACCAATAAACGCATCATCAAAAATGGCATCATACACTTCAAGCGTATATTTTAAGTAACTTCGCGCATCAATGATATGGGTTTGTAGACGCTTATTCTCTTTCAAATTGTATTTGGTTTCCAATTCATCCAAATAAAAATAACGCCGCGCTGTCTCTTCCACACTTGGGTCTATATCAACGACCTCAACAACTAAATCTTCATGATGGCTAATCAAATATTTTGGAAAGGTATATACCCCTGTTCCTAAAAGTAACACCTTCTTAATCTCTTTTTTCCAAGAAAAAACACGATGAAAATGCTCCATATAAGGAAACAACAAATCAAAATGTTTTCCTTCTTCCACAAAGGAAGCAGACTGTAATCCACCACCCATAAAATACATTTTGATGGGATGGCCTTTTACTTCCTCTTCATAGATGATGACATCTTCCAATTCATCTTCATAATTCATACTTTGAATATATTGGAATGTTTGTGTTATCGCAAGCCTTTTTATGCTATAATCACTATTGCACTGCGGGTGTGGTGAAATTGGCAGACACGATAGATTTAGGATCTATTGCCTATGGCGTGCAGGTTCAAGTCCTGTCACCCGCACCAAAATAAAACAATCCGAACTTACGCTAAATATGGTATGCGCTAGGTTCGGATTTTATTTTACTATTTTCAATGAAACTGGTTATAAATTATTGGGGTTATTAACTAATGCAATCGCCACTGCATAATCCCCATCATGTGAAATACTAATATGAATTTCAGGATGGTCTTTTACATAGGGCTTCCCATTGGAATCATTTAAAACCGAATAGTTTAAATAGCCTTTATCTTGTGTCGCTTTAAAGATTGCTTCTTTTGCCGCAAACCTTCCAGCTAAATACTCACGCTTTAAATGATTGTCTTGTTTTCTAGAATAGATTTCCTTTTCTTCCTCAGTTAAGACGTAGTCCATAAAAGGAGCATCCAATTGAATGCGTGATAATTGAACAATATCAATACCTAACATAATTCTATTATTGCTGATTGTTTTTTTAAAAGGCAAGCGCTTCTTTTTCTTTATACTGAAATTCGTTTATTTGTTCTAGTATGCAACATTACTATAAGCGTTTATACAATAAATATAATCTTATCTTTATGTGTGATAAGTAAATGTTTTGTCTTACAAAAAAAGAATCCTCTTCTCTTTCTATAGGAGTAAAGGATTCTCTTTTTTTAACGAAACGAATTAATATTTATTCTTCAAAACGGTTTTTATCAATCCATAAACCTAAGGCAGGATTTGGGACAAAGAAGACTTCTTCTCCATTTACTTCGTTATAGCCATACGTCAACTTTTCTGGATCATAGGTCTTACACATTTCTTCATATGATGCACTATCATATCCAACCCCACGAATCTCTTCTTCTGAAATGTTTTTTACCGCATAGGTGATATGGAAGCGGTCATCCGAAGAGCCATGGATTAAATGGGCTGCCGCTGACATGTTATCTCTTAAATCTTGGTTTGTTTCATCATTGAATTGATTCAAGATGTTAATGCGTCCGACATATCCATACTTACGAATAAGTTTATCAATGTCACCATCTTCCCCAAACTTATCGACGCCTGGCGCTAAGATAATAAGTTCTCCATCATCTGCCATTGCCATACGGGTTCTGTAAATCGCTTTATTGCCTAACCATGTTGATTTGAATTCAACTGGATCTAAATAAACCACACATTTTTTAAATGGTTTCTCAACGAAATCCACATTCATTTCCTGGGCAAGTTTTACTGCTTCATTGAAACACTCTCTACCTGGTGAAATAAACAAGCCATGGGTATGAATGTTTCCACCTGGTGCGGTTGTAACAGTCAAGGCAAATACGATTGGTAATTCACTTAAAAAGTGTTCAAAGGCATAATCATAGAGCTTACGTACAGGGGTTTGGTCTTTGCCCATCATACGTTCTAACCCATAGATTGCGCCTAACATATGAGAAGCATTGATCATACGAGATCCACCCGCTCCCACAAATAAGTTTTTCGCATGATTCGACATACCAACCACTTCATGGGGAACGACTTGTCCTACGGAAAGAATCAAATCGTATTTAGGATCTAAGACATGTTTATTGACTTCAACATCAATGTCTTCATTCCAAAGGGATTCACTTACTTCACTTAAGAATGCAGCTGGCACAACCCCAATCTTTTCCACATCTGTGCGCCAATTATGGACAAGGAATGTTTCATGTGGAATATCCCCATACATTTTTTCTAATTCTTCATCGGTCATTGCCACATGTGTTCCTAAAGCAGGCATGATATCGACATGCACACCAGCCTTCGTTAACATATGGTAATACTGGTTTGTGATAAAGCCAGCATTGGAATGATAACGCGTATAATCAGGTGGAAGAATCAAAACATTTTTTAATTCTTTTCCTTCAAGAGAATCTTCTAATGCACCAATAATCTCTTCGTTTGTTAAACCTTCTTTTGAAGTTAAAAATACATTCATATTAGACTCCACTATATGCACTAAAGCCACCATCAACTGGTAAGACAACACCAGTCACAAAGGAACTTGCTTCATTGCTCAATAAGAATAATAATGGTCCCACAAGTTCTTCGGATTCGCCAAAGCGGCCCATTGGTGTCGCCGCAAGAATCTTACCTGTACGTGCGGTTGGACTACCATCTTCATTAAAGAGAAGCGCTTTATTTTGTGCCGTCGCAAAGAAGCCCGGAGCAATCGCATTAACACGAATGCCAACCTTGCTGAAGTGAACGGCTAACCATTGCGTAAAGTTGGAGATTGCTGCTTTTGCTCCACTATAAGCTGGAATCTTTGTGAGTGGAGTATACGCATTCATACTTGAAATATTAATGATGCTGCAGCCTTCTTTTCCTAACATGTCTTTTGCAAATACTTGCGTAGGAAGTAAAGTTCCTAAGAAGTTTAAGTTAAACACAAACCCTACACCACTGTCTTCTAAGTCAAAGAAAGTTTTTAAATCGGAATCCAAATCTTCTAAATGGAAGTATTCATTATCGGTTGTTGCACGCGGATTGTTACCACCTGCGCCATTAATCAAAATGTCACATTTTCCAAAATCATTTAAAACATTTTGATGTACTTCTTCTAAACTATCTCTTTCTAATACATTTGCTTTATACGCTTTTGCTACTCCACCTTCTTTAATGATTTCTTCTGCAAATTTATTTGCAGCTTCTTCATTCAAATCTAAAAGTGCTACTTTTGCTCCACTTAAGGCAAGGGCTTTTGCAAACATCGAACAAAGGACACCACCTGCACCTGTGACAACTGCTACTTTATCTTTTAAATCTACATCCAATGGTAATTTCATTTTCGTCTCCTCCTATACGTTATATGTTGTTGAAGAAATGCCATTTCCTAAATTCGTCCAATCGGTATGGAATGTTCCTTCTTGATCAATTCTTTGATACGTATGTGCCCCAAAGTAATCACGTTGTGCCTGCATGAGATTCATTGGCATCTTTTCGGTTGTATAGCCATCAAAGTAACTTAATGCACTACTGAAGGCAGGAACACTGATGCCATGCTCAATCGCATAGACAACAACTTTTCTTAAACTTGGAATATACTTTTCCACAATCTCTTTAAAGTAATCATCTAAAATCAAATTCTCTAATTCATAATTCTTATCAAATGCTTCTTTAATTTTGCCTAGGAATTGCGAGCGAATAATACATCCACCGCGCCACATTAAGGCGATTCCTCCATAATTGAGCTTCCAATCATAGGTTTTCGCAGCACTACGCATTAAGGAATAACCTTGTGCATAAGAAATGATTTTGGAAACATATAATGCTTTGCGAATTTCTTCCGCAAATGCCGCATCCACATTTCCTTTTTCCATTTCTTTCCCATATGCTTTGCTCGCATTCACACGTTCTTCTTTTAATGAGGATAAGCAACGTGCAAATACGGCTTCACTAATTAAAGTAAGTGGTTGTCCTTCATCTAAAGCAGCAATCGCTGTCCACTTTCCGGTTCCTTTTTGTCCCGCTTTATCAAGGATGGCATCTACCACATAACCGGTTTCATCTTTTGTCTTTAAGATTTCCGAAGTGATTTCAATAAGATAGGAGTTGAGTTCTCCTTTGTTCCATTCGGTAAAAAGCTGACTCATATCTTCATTCGAATAGGAATCACGTAACATTTGATATGCTTCACAAATCAGTTCCATATCTCCATATTCAATGCCATTATGCACCATCTTCACAAAGTGCCCAGCACCATTTTCGCCAACCCAATCAGCACATGGACTTCCATCTTCTGTATGTGCACAAATCTTTTGGAAAATGTCTTTCACTAGTGGCCAAGCATCTTTTGAGCCTCCTGGCATTAAGGATGGACCTCTTAGTGCTCCTTCCTCTCCACCAGATACACCAGTGCCAATATAGAGAAGTCCCTTTTCTTTTAGATACTCACATCTTCTTGTCGTATCTGGGAAATGGGAGTTTCCACCATCAATAATTAAATCTCCTTCTTCTAATAAAGGTACTAATTTTTCAATTGTTTCATCAACAGGAGAACCTGCACGAATCATCATCCAAATCTTTCTTGGCTTTTCTAAAGAAGCGATGAATTCTTCTAATGTGTCATATGCGGTGATATTTTCATAATTCTTTGCGTTACTCTCTCTAAACTTTTTGGTGTATTCGTTGTAGAAATCAAACGCCGCAACCGCAAAGCCTTTGTCTGCCATATTCATGGCTAAGTTTGAGCCCATGACGGACAAACCAATCATTCCAATATTATTCATCTTATTTCCTCCTATCGTTGAACACGCGCGTTTCCTGCGTAAATATCCATAAGTTGCTTTTCGTCTGCTGGTTCTGCATAATCGTTGAGACTGGATGCCGCAAGGGCACCACCTGCCCAACCTAAGGCAACACATTTTTTACCACTATATTTCTTTAAGATGCCATACAAGAAACCACCCATGAAACCATCGCCTCCGCCAATACGATCGAGGATTTCAATTTCACGTGGTTCTTCCACAAACCACTTGCCTTCCACATTCGCAATGACGCCCCACAAGTTACGATTGGCATTTAATACTTCACGCAATGTCGTAGCAAATATTTTTGCATTCTTATATTTCTTTTGTACAAGCGTAATCATTTCTTTGAAACTATCAATCTTTGCATTCAAATCATCTCCACCTGTCTTTGGCCCTTCAAAACCTAGACATAATTGGAAATCTTCTTCATTTCCACAAAGAATATCTGCTTGACTTGCAATGGCGTGGAAAGCTTTATGTAATTCTTCTTCACGGCCTTTCCAGAAAGTAGCACGATAATTGAGGTCAAAGGAAACAAGTGTTCCATTCTTTTTTGCAATCTTCGCAAGTTTGACACAAGTATCGGTTGTCTCTTTGGACATTGAAGCAATTAATCCAGAAATATGTAATATCGCAACCCCTTCTTTTTCAAAGATAGTCTTGGTATCAAAGTCGCTGATTTGTAAGGTTCTGCCCACTTCTCCAGCACGATCATTCCATACACGAGAAGCTTTGTATCCATATCCCGAATCGGCAATATTGAATTGGTGACGGTATCCCCAAGGACCTCCTTGCGCAACACTTTTACCGACATAATCAATATTTCGTTTTCTTAATTCTCCCTGAATAAATAAGGCAATGGGACTCCCTTCCACAAACTTCGTTAGTGCTAAACAACGATAACCTAAAGAAGAAGATACATTTAGCACATTCGTTTCGGCTGAAGTTGCCTGCATATAAAACTGATTGGAATTATGCACACTCATCCGATTAAGGGGTGTGATTCTTACACCCATCGACGTTGGCGTCGCAATTGCATATTTATACTTATTCTTTAGTTTCATCCTTTATTCCTCTCTTTCTTAAATGTAAAGGATTCAAAACAAGTTTGATTATCCACTACTATATTAATATAGAGTTCATGTGTTTCACTAGTCTTTAATAATGGCACCTCGATGTTCTCCCATTCCTTTTCGAGAACTGCACTTACCTCTCCAATTTTTTTCTTTAATTCTTTATCTAAGAAAATTTGAACTTGAATCGGCCCATCTCCTTTTAGCCGTAGCACAAGTGAAGTTGGCTTATCAAATTGGAAGTAACGATAACCAAGTGTGATTTCACTTTGAATATTAGCGATATAGTGAAGCGCATGGGTTTCCTCACCATCAATGTCTTCTTGATGAATATGGGGTTCACTATCTCTTCTACAATCTCGCACGGTATAACGCTCTTGTTTGATTTCGGGTGCCACCATATAGCAACAATACGTCGCATTATACGAACCTTCCGCAAGAAGTGGTCCGCCATTTAATCCACAGGATGTCGTTTGTGCTTGTAAGAACCAACCATCTTGATCTAGTTCCAATTTTTCCGCACATGCTTGGCGGCTAGCTTCTTGGCCATCGGTTTGCCGATGATAAAAGACATACCAATCTTCCCCAGTTTGTACGATTCCTCCATGCGTATTCCCAAATGGCATTTCTGGCTTTTCATTTCCTTGATATCCAATATTACAATTCGAAACAAGCACACCTTTATAGGTATATGGCCCAAATGGTTCTTTACTCAACGCATAAGCTAAGTCATGTGACTTTTCACTGGAAAAAACCATCACATAAGTATCCTTAATCTTTCGGGGACTACTTGCTTCATAGAAACCATGGCCCTCAAAACCAGTACCTGCGGTTACATTACCCCCTGGGATGATATTGAATGGACCTTTTTTAATGGTCTTCATATCCGCTTCTAATTCAAAGCCAAAACTCCATTTCGGAAATGGACTCTTCATTCCTTTAAAGCGCTCTGGAACAGGACCTGGCATACAGAAGCCAAAGTAAATATAGACATGTCCATTATCCACAAGAACACCTGGATCAAAACATTTATATTCTTCATAGGGTGTTCCATCTGGATTTTGTACAAATCCATAAAAGGAAAATGGTCCTTCTGGTGAATCACTAACCGCCACATGGCACGCAAGCTTAGCATTAGAATTAAAGTATAGATAATACCTACCATCTAAGCCCTCCACCACATCAGGTGCTGCCATCGAATCTTCTTCATTTAGATTTGGGTCCCACGCTTTTGCGTAAATGACCCCATGACTTGTCCAATCACGCAAATCATTAAGTGGTGCGGAGTAACCCATATAATCCCCGGGGCAAAATCCTTTTTCACCTAATGAATAATCATGCGAACCATATACATAAAGACGATTGTTAAAGATACGTGGTTCTCCATCTGGAATATATTCATAGAGTGGTAAATAAGGATTTAGAACTTGTTTTTTCATGGTTATCCTTTCTTAATTTGTTGCAGTTTACTATTAATCATACGTTTAATATTATTGCTGATAGGATTTCCAGCATCTTCTAATAAATGTAATAAGGAAACATCTTTCATTGTTTTTAATAAACTTGGATCTTTGCGTACAGCTTGTAATAATTTGCCATCCCCTTCTGCTTCCGTATGAATCACACGATTGAGAATATCTTGTGCTTCTTCTACATTTGCTAAATCCGCTAGACTATCTTCTAAAGAGTAATAATCGCTTTTTAATCCATCCGCATCAAACCAGTTTAGGATTCCAGAACCTTTATGAATATAAGATTCATTTGGTTCTTTTACATAGCGAATTGTGATTTGATCTTGTAATTCATTTGCTTTTGCCACAATGGTATGTTCTTTTGTGATGGGCACGGAAAAATGTACTTCTTTATCCGCAGATGCTTTCGCAAAGAAGACATCATCTACGTAAAGATCCACTACTTCTAAATTGGTATAGACACATATATCCGTTACTTTTTCATTACGGTCACCGTATCTTCTTCCTGCAATATGTAACATCGGCTCTTTACTCCAATGGGCTTGGTATAAGTAATAAGCGTCTTTACAAATTGCGCGATCAAAGGTCACCAAGCCTTTTTGATTGATTCCCTTGGCGCCTCCTTCATTACGTGCATCCGCCGCAAAATCAAACATGTTCCATGCATAACTACACCAAATCCATGGCCGTGTTTCTAACATCTTTAAAATATGTGCGTGATATACACATTGGTATTCTTCGGAATAATCGCCTCGACTTGGTTTAGAAGAATGGTATTGAATGTTTGTATCACATCCATATTCCGATAAACCAATGGGACGATGGGGATGTTCTTCATGAAAGCGATCAAAGAAAGCATCGTTATCTTTTAGCTCTCCAACATACCAACCAAAATATAAGTTATAGGCAAGCACGTCTGGCAAATCGATTAAGCGATTACTTGTCGCTAACATTGAAACATTTGCCATTACAGTTTTACGACTTGGATCTAATTCATGTGCCAACGCATTAAGACGTAAGTGCTGTTGATATAAATCTTCGCTATTACCTTGCATCGTAATCTCATTGGAAAGACCCCAAACCGCAATACTTGGATGATTGTAATTTTGAATGATTAATTCTTTTAATTGGGAAACGATATTCTCATTTCCTTCTTCCATATGACTCGAAATATAAGGAATTTCTGCCCATACAATCAATCCCAAACGATCACATAAATCATAGAAGTATTGATCGTGTTGATAATGTGCTAAGCGCACACTATTAGCGCCCATGTCATAAATCAAATGCATATCTTCCGCATGCATTTCCTTAGTTAACGCATTACCAATGCCTTTGCGGTCTTGATGACGCGATACCCCACGAAGTGGATAGGATTTTCCATTTAATAGAAAACCTTTTTCCGCATCCATTTCAAAGGTACGACAACCAAATAAGACTTCGAGTTCATCTAGCACTTGGCCTTGATTAATCAACTCTGCTTTTGCGCTATAGAGATATGGGTCTTCTCTTCCATTCCATAAATGGACATTCGAAATGGTAAAGGTAAATGTCGCATGTCCATCTTCGCTTATCTTGGTTTGTTTTTCGCCATTTACTGTTACAGAAATGGTTCCCCCATTTTGCCAAGTTTCCACAATGACTTGCGCATCTTTCCCATTCATGGTTGGTGTTACTTTGATACCTGGAGTGGCATAGTGCAACAATTCAAAGTGTAGGGATTCCACTATAATTAAGTTCACATCGCGATAGATGCCTCCATAAAATGTGAAATCAGCCATTTGTGGATAGACATGATTCTTTCCATTATCCACTTTTACAACCAATTGATTCTCCCCTTTTTGTAAAGCATCTGTCACACAAAAACGGAAACG
>JAGAVW010000066.1 GCA_017941735.1 Solobacterium sp.
ACGTTAAATTTCTTGCCAATTATAACTTTTCCCCATCCTTCCTCTTTCCATAATCTGTAAATTTCTAATTTGTCTTCATAAGTTAATTTCATAAGAAAAACCCCTCCATTAGGTTGTCCTAATTTTGGGGTTCAGTACATATACAATGTTTTTTTCATTGAATTCATGCCCATCGTAAAGCTGATGTGCTAATTTTTTATAACGTGCAATCGGCCCCTGTACAATTTGAGGAAAATAACTCATAAACAACATGAATTTCCACAAATTCTTTTCAGCCTCTATTTTTCCTCTATAAACATCAACAAGATAGGCGATGGCTTGTAAAGAATAAAAGGAAATACCTAATGGGAGTAATAAATTTAAATTAGGAAGATAATAACCGATTTTACCTGTAAGTAGATTGATGTTATCTGCAAAAAAGTTGTAATACTTAAGGAACCCAAGAACAAGCAATAAAGCAATCACCCCTATTTTAATAACTATTTTATTGTTATTCTTTTGATTCTCTTTTTTATTTCGTTCTAAATATAAACCGCAATAATAAACAAACACGGTCTCCAATACTAATATTCCTAACAAAAACTGACTATTAATAAAATAAAAAACATAGCTTGCAAGCAATAAAACAATCCACCTATGCTTGATTGGAACAAGGAAGTAGGCAATTAAAGTAATGAATATAAATAATAAGAAGTATACCGATATAAATCCCATATTAATCCTCTTCCTCTTCCTTATTCTTTGTTCGATAGCACTTCAAAAACATCGAATGTGTATCAAAATTTACGGCATCCACTTTATTTCCACTCTTTTTGTCATAAACAACGATATTTAAACCTCTTAAATCAAAAGAATAATCATAATCATTGATTTTAATATTTGCTGTATTGCCACCATTTAAAGGAGCACTCACAACATATAAACGCAATGATTTATCGATGACTGCATTATAGGTATCTGCCACATTATCTTCTTCGTTTAACTTGTCATATAATATATCCCCATTATCGCTAACGAAAATATAACTACGCTGTCCTTTATCAACAAGATCCGTGTTTACACCTAATGCTTTTAATTCATTATTAATTGTCTCATCAAGTTTATAACCCACAATATCTTTTACCGCGATGACAATCAGATAATCCTCTTTGCATCTAGCTAATGCTTTCAGATATAAATGAATGTCCGTCGCAGAACGAATACAAGTATCATTTTTATAATATTGGAAATCTGCATATTTTGAATTGTATAAATCCGTATATTCCCACGTTCCATCTTCTTTATGGTTTTCCACCATCCCTGCTAGCATCTTACCAAAATAAGAAGTCAACTTTTCTGCACCATTAAAATTCATATGTAACGAATCGGCATAATCTGTTTGTTCATCAATGCCCAATTCTTCTTTCATATAGTTAAAGTTAATGTAATCTACCCCATTTGCTTCCGCAAATTTGCCAACTTCGTTGTAGACCATATAATAATTATTCGCTTTTTCATTATCCTTTAAGGATCGCGCTGTTGGAGCAATCGTAAACACGAGTTTAATATTATGTTCGTTTGCTAAAGCAATGATTTTTTCGAGGTACTCTTTTGGAATCTCTGGAATGTCTTTTGTTCTCTCCTGCGCTACCGAAGTGATATCATCAAGTTCTTTGGTTCTACCATTCACTTTGCCACCAAAAGAAATATCCCGGTCATTCGGATGGAAATTATTATTGCTTAAACTCTGCCATTGATTGTGGTAGGCAAATAATGGAAAATAGAATCCAATTCTTTTGGAAGGTTCTACTAAATCCTGAATAATGCGTCGCGATATTTTACTATTGGCACCATAAGCATCTGTCACATAATGTAAGGTATTTTCACTGATATATTTACCGCCATTCTTAGCTGCTTGGCAATCTAAAACTATCACTTTAGGAGAATGATATTCTAAAAAGTCTTGAATAATATAATAAGAACTCGCAATCGACTGATTGACACAAGCTGCATTATATGCTGTGATTCCATAATCATTCCATAATTCCAAAGGATATACATCATTCATCATTGTAGAATTGCCCAACAATAAAACATCTACTGTATCTTTTGGCAAATCGCGATATCCAATTGTCAATCGCTCAGATCCTCTATACATTAGAAAATCTGTTAATTCTACGAGAATTACAGCTAACCCAACTAGGAAAATCAATGCTTTTAAGATGAGTTTCTTAATAACGCTTCTCCTTAATAACCCATACCAATGAAAAAGTAATACATCTGCTCTTTTAGCATTGATGTACTTTTCTAGGCTATATTTATTTTACTATACATTAATGCATTCTAAAAACACTGATTCAAAATGCGTTTCTTATCTTTTTGCTAAATAGAGTGAATCATGTAGTTTTTTCCACAAATCACCATAACCATTTGAGGCGGGTGTGACTGGTTTTTGAATATGGTTCTCTTCATCAATTAGAACCTCTCCTCCCAACCCTAGTACAATAATTCGATCTCCTAACATAATTGCTTCCTGGATATTGTGGGTAATAAATATAAATGTAATATTATTTTCCTCAAATATTTTTAATACTTCGTTTTGTAACTCGGTTCGTGTCATCGCATCTAAAGCTGCAAAAGGTTCATCCATTAAAATAATTCGAGGTTTTAAGGCAAGTGCTTTCGCAATTGCAACTCGTTGCTTCATACCCCCTGATAATTGATGCGGATAATAATCCTCAAAACCACTTAAATGGGTCTTTTCTAACATCTCTTTGGCAATTTTCTCTTGTTCGCTTGCATCCGTTACACCATTTTTCTTTAACGCAAACTTAATGTTTCCAATTACGGTTTTCCATGGGAATAACTGATTGAAGTCTTGGAATACCATAATTCGATCAATTCCTGGCTCTTTACATAAGACATCATCAACAAATATTTCGCCAGCATAATCTTCAAATCCAGCAATGCATCTTAATAAGGTTGTTTTTCCACAACCTGAAGGTCCTAATATGCATGTGAATGTGTTTTCTTCCACGGATAAAGAAAGGTCCTTTATCACTTCATTGGTTTCGTTATTATTCGTAAACTCTTTCGAAAGATTATTAACACGTAAAACAAGATTGTCTTTCATCGTACCATCCCCCATTTCCGTATGGTATGATTCTCAATCGGTTGTAAAATACCATATTGAACAAAAGCCCCAACAATAATAATTACAAGTAACGTTGCATACATTTCCGCATTGTTAAGATTGGTTCGCATTTGATTAATGTATAATCCCAATCCAGGACTAGAGGCGATTCCAAAAATCATTTCAGCACTTATGAGCCCTCTCCAAGCGCGTGCCCACCCACTTTTTAGACCCGAAATAATATGTGTCGCTGCCGCCGGCAAATAAATACTTAAGACAAGATCCAAGCCCCTTAGATTAATGTTTTTTCCAGCCTCAATAAAAATGCGTGGTATGGACGAAAAACCATCCAGAATATTTCGAGACATGGGCCATAAAACCGAATGGACAACTAAGAAGATAATCACTTCTACGCGAATGCCAAAAATAATAATGACCACTGGTAGTAATGCAATTCCTGGAAGTAAATCAAAAATAGAAACCATAAAGTCATAAATATATCGGAACGTTTCATTAATGATGGATAATCCAGAGAATACAAAAGCCAAAAGTATTCCAATAAACAAACCTACAAGAAGAATCCACATAGAATTGCCTATGTAAATCCATAGGGATTGTCCAGCATACCCCTGAACAAAATTTTTGACAAATGCCTTTCCAATCGCCCCTAAAGATGGCAAAATAATCTCTGTTTTAGGTCCTAGTTTATTACCAATTGATACATATTCCCAGATTGATAAAAAAACGACAATAAAAATGAGTTTCGTTATTAATGGTTTATGTTTTTTCATAAAAGAATTCATGTTTAATTTCCTTCAACATTATCAAATACTAAGTCTTCGTAACTATTAATTGGATTATCAATAAACCCATTGTCCGACATAAATTTTGCGAGTGTGAAAAGATTAGATGTTTTAGAATCATATAAACCTAATTTTAAATATTCCACTTCTTTTTCTACTTCATTCCCATCGAATTCAGCAGTTAGTTTTGCGGTATCTTCAACATTGGAATTCGTATAAGCGATTGCTTCATTGATACCGTTGCATAAAGCTTGATAAGCCTCTGGATTCTTTTCATATAATTCAATTCCAGCAATTCCAACAATGAAGGAGTCATTCTTTGTCCAAGCTTCATTGACTTCCTTTAACTCATATAAGTTATCTTCTTCTCTTTCTAAGAATGTATATGGACTTGAAGTTAGGTGCAAAGCAATACTTCCAGATTCAAGCGCTGTTAAGCCATCTGGATGCTTCATTACGACAATATTCGAATCTAAGCTATGGGGATCAAGCCCGTTATCAGATAATGCTTTTGCAAGAATGATATGTTGAATGGAACCAATATTCACTAATGCAATTTGTTTCTCACTACCAACAAGATCTTCTAATGATTTTATTGTCTCATCATTTGTCATAAGGCTATGCTCTTGGCCCGAAAGATTCGTAAAAATTTTGTAACCAATATTTTTGGAAATACCAGCAACTGCTGGCCCTACTCCCATAAAGCCTACATTCAAACTTCCTGATGCAATTCCTGTGTTGATATCCGCTCCGGAACTCATCTGGTGCCAAGTCACAGTAATCTCTTTCCCTGTAAGTTCTTTGTATGCTTTTTCAATTAGATTGTTTTCCATTGCTACCACTAAAGGTGCATAAGCTAAACCATATTGATAAGCAATATTGAGCTCGACTTCTGCCTCTTTTTCAGCATTGCCTGCTACGTTTGAGGTTGCATTGTCATTCGCATTAGAACACCCGCCAGCAAATAACAATACCCCAACTAATATTGACGTTAAAAACTTTTTCATTTTGCCATACCTCCGCTTCGTTTTAACTCATTTATAAAATCCGATTCTATCCGAGATAAATATCGCTCGTTATTTCTTACATAGAAAATATCTCTACCATATTTTTGCCCGGGTAAAGTAACACAGCGAATACTATCATCTATATCTTTCTTATTTGGTGCAATAAACATCCCTACCCCAGCTTGTACAAGTTGAATGCCAATAGCGATTTGATTTGTCGTGATTCTGCTTTGAATTCGTATCTTTTTTGCATCAACAAAATCATCAATATACTTTTGTAAAGGCATTGACTCGTGTAAAACGATGAGTGCTTTATCTTGAATGGTATTTAGATCTGCTTTTGTCAAATCAACTTGTTTATTTTTGCCTTCCCATTTTTTTGGATAATACAAACACAATTGTTCTGAAGCAACTTTAATGCCATTCTTCTCCTTTTCATCTAAACAAATAAATCCGTTAATTTTACCTTCCGATAATAGTTTTTTTAACGAATCGTTTTCACCAGATAAGATTTCAATTTTTGCCTTAGGATAATTGTTTTTGATACTTGTTACAATGGGTACCACATAGTTTTCTAGATAGAATAATGGGCTTCCTATAGATAAAGATTGTTCTTGTGATTCTTTCAGTTCATCTATTTCTAAATCTAAATCTTTTCGGTTTTCTTTATACTTAAGCAAATACTTATAATAAACTTCCCCTTCACGCGTTAGTTTGATAGGATTTACATCACGATGAAAAAGACTATAACCAAGTCTATTTTCGAGCACCTTCACGCCCATGCTGATTGCAGCTTGCGAGATGTTTAATCTTTTTGCAGCACGAACAAAACTTCCAGCCTCTACAATCTCCAATACATACTGGTCATATTTTTCGAATAACATGTATGCATTATATACCATAAGGTATAACTTATGCAAAACCTAAATATTTCTGCTTCAAGCAAAGGAAACTCTATTTGTTTATTAATTTACTTCGCTGAATTTTTCCGTTAAAACTCACCGGGATTTTTTCTATATATTCAATGTTCTTTGGCACCTTATAGGGCTCAACTTTATTTGAAATATATAGGAGCAATTCCTTTTTATCTATTTCCTTATTGTTTTCTGTTTGTATTATTAGTTTTGGAATTTGCCCAAGTACGGGGTGCTTTTCAGGTACACATGCACAGTTGATAATACCTTGAAAGCCTCTTACCACATCTTCAATTTCTTCTGGAGACACTTTATTTCCCCCAACATTAATGACATCATTCATTCTTCCTAACAGGATAATATCGCCATCTTCGTCAATAAATGCCTCGTCGTTTGTTACGAAATAGTCATTCCAACATACCTTATTCGTTTCCTCTTCGTCATTTAGGTATTTCAACATATTCATATTACCCTTACAGATCAATTGACCCGTATGATTCTTGTTCGAATCAATAATGACATTGTCTTTCAAAATCTCAATGCTGGCATTGATAACTGGTTTCCCTATACAACTTTGCTTCTCATTTTCAACATTGAAATTATAAATACAAGTACATCCACTTTCCGTACTTCCATAAAAGTTATAGAGGTTCACATTTGGTAAGAGTGATTTTATCTTATCTTTATCGCTTTTCATAAGTGGAGATGCACCAAATTGAATATAACGTAATTGAGAATCGAATTCTGCAAACCGATCCTTTGACATTTTAAGGAGCACAGATAATGCTGCTGGAACCAAATCCATAGCGTTAACTTGATAATCACGCAAGTCTGCAAATAGTTTTTTTACATTCATCACACCATCTTCCAAAACAACTGTCGACCCTCTATAAAGGTTCGCATAAGTTCTTCTAAGACCATGGGAATGATTTAATGGGGAAGGAATCATCTCAATGTTATCTTCTTCCATTTTGACGCCATCCATCACATTTTGCGCTAATGCGACATTATTCTTATTCGTTAAAACAATGCCCTTTTCTTTACCCGTAGTCCCTGTGCTAAATAGGATTTCACACACATCATCTTCATTTGGGAATTCATAATCGATCATCGCGTGTTCTTGAGATGCTTGTTCAATTTCTTTATAAGATATACGTTTCATACGCACATTTTCATTATCACTTATCACCAGTTCACTATTGCACCTCGAAGCAAAGGATTCCATTTTTTCAACGCCACACTTATTTTCAACAGGAACGCTGATTGCTTTTAAAAGCTGTAAAGAAAAGATTGCGTTTAGAGTTTTTATGCTTTGATCATTCTCTAATATCACACAAGTCCCTTCGCAAATTCCTATCCCTTTAAAATAGGAGGACAAATTAATAATACGCGTCCAAAAATCGCCATATGTTATTGCTTCGTTCTTATCGATTAAGCATACTTTATTAGGCGTTGTTGTTGAATGGTTATAAATTGCTTCAATTATGGATTTCATAGTGGTGCTCCCTTTTAATTGCCTAAAAACATTCCTCTGATTTAGGAATTCAATAAACGCTTAAAAAAATAATAAATTTTCTTTGGTATGAAAAGAATGAATTTCCCAACCTTCCAATTGTAGCTGTTATGTGCTATTTCTAGTTCTTTTTGATAATTATTGATTTCATTTTTCAATTGGTTAACGGTATCTGCATAGGTCACATTCATTTCATGTAGCACTTTTTCATGTATTCTTTCTGTAACTTCGATTTGTTTCTTAAAGGTTTCTTCCTTTTCCACAATCGTTTGTGCTTGTTTATCATTTTCTTCTTGTAGCGTGGCTATTGTATCATTTAGCTCTTTATTTTGTTTCTCAAGGTGCTCGCTATCTGCCACTTTTTGCTTATATTCATTGAGATGATTTGTTTGCCTTTCTATGGTACTTTCTTTATTCTTTAAAACATTTAATAGGATTGCTTGTATCGTATCTGGCACATCTACATATAACGCATGGAACTGATTAAGCAAAGTCATTACATCTTGATCTGCACTTGAAATATAAGGATATAACTTATTCGCAAAGTCTTTGGTGATGCGGTAATAATTATTCTCTAGTAAGATAGAATATCCCTTCCTTTTTGCAATTTGGGATGTTTCTGTCATCCCTTGAATCGCATTCAGCAAGCTCTCTTTATCAAACTCACGTACTTTATGTCCCATCCGATAACCATATGTTTTCTTAGCAATCCCATAAAACGTTTCAACTTTATCCATCACTTTTACAAACCACACTGGATCTTCAAAATATTTTCTTACTGGAAAGAAAAAATCATTGTCTAAAAGAAACTGTCGATTATAAATAAAACGGACAAAGCCAAAATCACATTGATAATCTTTGTAATGATATAGGCCATCTTTTATAAAGGTATAACGAGATAAATATCCAAGGAAATGATCTCTTTCCCCTTTTATCACATCATTTTCACTAAAGCATCCCCCACATACTAAAACATTGTTTTCTTTTGCCTTGGTGTAAAGCGTTTCAAGAACGGTTTCATCATAATACCAATCGTCTCCATCTAAAAAGCTTATAAATTCTCCAGTTGCTTGATGCATCGCATTATTACGAGCGACAGAGACCCCTCCATTATTTTGATTGATAATCTTTACTCTGTTATCTTTCCAAGCATATTCTGAAAGAATCGCAAAGGAGCTATCTGTCGAGCCATCATTAACACAAAGTATTTCCATTTCTTGTAATGTTTGATGGATGACACTATCTAAACATTCTCTTAAATACTTTTCTTGGTTATAAATCGGAATGATAACGGATACTTTAATCTGTTCCATATAGACCCTTTCTATTTGAACCACAAATTCATATCTACATTACCCGATATTCCATTAATCCTTCCACTACTCGAGTATTGCCAATACTTAAACTGGTATGGGAAGGTTGGAATGGTATTATACTGTGCTAACCAAATTGGATAATTCATGACGGTATTTAAGTCAAAATATTTACGAGCCCAATATAAGTTTGTATAAACCATTGGTTCAAAACCATTACTCTTAATCACATGGGAGAACTCCATTGCTTGGTTTGTCCAATCCTCTTTTGTAAGATTATTTGCGCGACCCAAACTACTTTCTACTTCTTCAAGGTCGTATACAACTTCCAAATCAATATTCTTTCCTCTAATATTCTCTAAGACAAAGTTCGCTTCGTCGATGGCTTCTTGCGTATTGATTGCTTGGGAAAAGAAGTAGACACCCACTTTAAGACCCGCATTCTTGGCACCCCAATAATTATCTTCAAAATTATTGTCTTTATAGATGCCTCCTGCCGTATATCCACGATATCCTACACGGATAAAGACAAATTCAACACCCGCATTACGTACGGCTTGCCAATTGATGACACCTTGATGAACGGATACATCAATACCTAGGGTTGCACCTGGGTAAGAATAATAGCTACCATTTCGGCTAATCAAATCCGTATTCACATTCGATCTAGGTAATTCGGTAAGTGCCGCAAAATTATTCATCGAGGTTAATGCACCTGTTGTTTCATCAAAATGATACTTAATCCCATTGATTGTTACATCGCCATAAACCATCTTTCCATTTGGGTCATAATAGACGGTCTTATTCCCCGATGCATCCGTTGCATAGGTATGGTCAAAAAAGCCTGTAACCATGACGCCGGTATTCACATCAAACATATACCAATTGCCATTGATGTTCTTTTGTCCAAATTGTTGTTTTCCGTTGCTGTTATAGTAAACAATCGTTCCATCTTTTTTGAAGAAACCTTTCGTCATGATACCTGTCGTTTCATCAAAATGATAACGCGCATTATCAATGGTCTTATAACCCTTATACATTGCCCCCGTAATTAAGTCATAGTAATAAGTCCCATTACTATTCTTATACCAACCTTTAATCATGGCTCCGTTTCTATCATAACGAACCCATTTTCCACCTGTAGAACCAGGCTTTTCATCTTGGTAAATATAAGGAATCCACACTTCTTTATTAAGTGCCTTCGCCCCACGGTAAACCGAATCTAGCCAATACCAAGCATCACTACTTGGATCATAGATTTCTCTTCCTCGTATCGTGCCATCTCCCATCACGCCTTTTGGGTCATTGTAGGTACCTTGACGCACGCCGTTTTCATACCAATAGTATTTATTATTTTCTTCTTTTAACCATTTTAAGTGCACACTCTTTTGGTATTGTGGGTAAGCAGCATTACTTAATTCTTGCTCGATTACTTCTTCTTCCACAAAGACAATCTCTTCTTCTACTTCTTCTTGGGGTTCTACTGGTAATTCTTCCATCACAAAAACAGTATCTTCTTCAATGTCTTCGCTAAATACCTCTTCTACTTTGACGCTTTCTGGATCTTCATTAGGCTCTTCTGCTTTAAGCGTAACGAAAGAAGAAAAAACAGAAAGCATTAAACTTGTGCATAACAAAAAATGAATCGTCTTATTTAGTTTCATACTCTTATTATAAAGGAATTATTTCTAATTTACGTTTTTTCTAATTAGTTCTATGACAAAAACCACATAAAACGAACTCTATGCGTTTTACCCCTTAAATAGTAATCATTATCAAAGTGTGGAAATTATATTTCCACACTATTTTTTAACTAAAGTAATCATTGTTGGAGAAACAATACGTACAAATTGATGATTGTCTTTCACTTCGATTTCAACAGTTTTTCCAGGACCTACCAATACTACACTACCAACCTCAAATTCTTCCCATCCTTCTTCCGTTGTCTGAATATTATCGCCATATACGTTTACTTGCGCTGTATATTGGCCATCATTTGTAACATCATATTTCCCTACTGGAACATAATATGCGATAACTTTAATTTCAGAATCAGTTCCTTCATTTAAAATGATTTCTTTCCCATATTCTCCAATTTCATCCGCATTTAAAGAAATGGTTAATGCTTCTTCTGTTTGCTCGGCACTCTCGCTATTTGTAGGCTCTTCTGTATTTTGCTTATCACCACCGAATAATGCTCCTAGTACAATCATGGCTACAAAGAAAATACCTATTCCTTTTAAAATCTTTTTTAAACTTTTCATTGATATACCCCCTTAATTCTCAATAGATGTATATTTACTGTACCCCCCCCCCGACTTTCGTCAAGCGGATTGCCCATGCTACAAAAACAGAAAATATCGAGATCAATTCGGGTTGTATTCTTTAATTAAAAAAATGATTTAGATATTCTTATCCAAGAAATAACAAAGTTCCTATGAACTTTGCAAGAATTCTTGCGTTTTTCATAGGAACTTTGCAAATATACGGGCTAAAATTAGGGAACAAATTGTGTAAATAATATACTGTTTGTTCCCTAACTTTGGAATATCTAATTATGCTATATAAAATACTAAGAATCCAAACGCAATGCGTTATTGGAAAAATTAGAACGTATTATTTGCACTTTAAATCCTAATTCTTGCTCCAAAAACATTTGTTTTATACACATCTCCCCTTATGATTTATTGTAAGACGCCAGTCACTGGGTCAAAGAAATACCAAGTTCCACCTATATTGGTCCATCCTTTCGCCATAAGACCGGTCTTATAGTCATAGTAGTAAACATTTCCAACTTGGTCTTTATAGATGGTCGCATCTCTTCCTTCTACTTTATACCATCCTTTATACATCTTACCTTCTGCATCATAACGTACCCATTTACCGGTACCATTCTCTATGGCAGCTTTGACCTGTTCACCCATATTGGCTTTCACGCCATTCTCGGTATAGTTATTGGAATCATTGACCGCATTATTGATTTCATTTGCGCCAAATGAACTTTCATTGGAGTAGATGTAAGGCATAAAGACTTCTTTATCGACTGCTTTTGCACCTTCATATTTTGCATCTAACCAATACCAGCCATCGGAACATGGATCATAGATTTCTCTTCCACGTTCGGTTCCATCATAGAAGACATTGCCTTTGGATCCATAGACACCTTGTCTAACAAAATAACCTTTTACTTTCTCATACCAATAATCTTTACCATTCTTATGATATTCCCAACCAACATTTAAGTTTAAGGTACAAGAATAAATCGTAATTGGTTCTTCTACCGTTACTAGAGTCGTGGCACTTAGATTACTTCCATCTTGGGTTTTCGCTGTAATTCTAGTTGTACCCGCTTTGATGGCTGTTAATAATCCATTTTGATCTATCGTTGCGACTTTAGGATTGCTACTGGTATAAGTCACTTTTTTATTTGATGCATTACTTGGTTGTATGATTGCCTTAAGAGAAAAAGTATCTCCTTCGGTTATAGTAACCAATTTATACATACTAATAGAAGTGACTGGTTGCCGTACAACCACTTTACTTGTCGCTGTTTTTCCATTCGTTGAAAAAACAGTCAATGTAATGGTACCTGGTTTAATCCCAGTTAATGTCCAATCCTCATTCAAAAGAGCAATCGTATTATCTGGATTATAGAGTGTAAATCTTTGATCTGTTGCATCTTCTGGTTTAATTGAAATAGTGATTGGCTTTGTTTCTCCTACATTGAGGTATAACGTTTTAGGAGTAATCGAAATACTTGTAACTGGTTGAATAACTAAAACTAGGCAAGTTGCCTTTTTCCCATTTTCAGAAGTGATCGTAATCTCTGTAAGACCTTGTGCAACCCCTGTCACAAGTCCATTTGCATCTACTGTTGCGATTGTTTTATCACTACTTTCAAAGTTAACCTCTTGATAATCCGCATCTTCTGGTTCAAAGAAGACATTTAATTGACCTGTTTTTCCAACTTCTAATTCAAGTATTTCTGGCGTCACCGTGATCGCAGAAACTGGTTTATATACCGTCACAAGACATTCCGCAAATAAGCCGTTATCTAAAGTGACCGTAATCGTAGCGGTTCCTTTTTCTATCCCTGCTACAACCCCATTTTGGTTTACGGTAGCAATGGTTTCATCGCTTGAAGAATAGACCAATCGTTGATTTGTCGCATTTTGTGGTTCTACTTGCGATATGAGTTTGAGATATTCTCCTATCGCAATTTTGCCTTCTGTTGGATTGAGGGTAATACTTTCTGCTTCAACGACTGGTTGCTCTTCTTCTTGTTTGATATAATCTTCTTCACTAATGACATATTTATTAGCTTGTTCACTTGCTAAGGTATGCCCTGGGAAATGGTTCGAACCACGTAAGAAATATTGGTATTCACTTTCTCCCGCGTCCCATGTCGTATCAAGGTAATAATAATTCCCTTCTAGATTCACAATATTCCAAGCATGTGCTGCTTCTCCACTTTCTTTTTCATCATTATTCACATAATGACAATCTAGGCCAAGTGAAGTTAACATCCGATAAACAAGTAAGGAATATCCTTGGCAAACCGCTGTTCCTTGCATTAACGCTTTATAAGCGGTCCAAGTTAAACGTTCGTCTGGCGTCATTGCTCCTGGCGTTTTTCCATTTGCCGCATTAAAGCCAGCCCAATCATAAACCACATGACTACACACATAGTCATATACACCTTTTACTTTTTCATAATCCGAGGCATTCCAAAGATTCAATTCATCTAATACTTCTTGTAAATGACTGCTGAATTCATTTTCTTGTGCACGTGAAAGCATGTAGGAAACGGTATAGGTATAATGAATGGTTTGTTCATAAGGGAATTTATTAATGAATGAATAGGATCCATAACTAACAACAGCCCAAGAATTATCAAAATAATCATCAAGTTGTTCTTTCGCTAAATTCACTAATTCCTCACGCGTCGCAGCTAATTCCTCTTTACTTTGGAAGGTATAAGTGAGATCTAATTCGATCCTATCAGCAAATGTACTCATACCATGCGCAATATAACTTGCGGCATCTTCTTTTGTATTAAAAGCATTACTTACTTTAGCAGCTTTCTTCTTCCCAAAAGTTTGAATACTAACCGTTGGTTCTGTTTCAACAGGATAGGCTTCCACCATTGCTTCATAACCAAATAATTCTTCCCAATATGGGTTTACCATTGGCTCAGAAGCTTCTACATAAACCACTTCATCTTCAACTTCTTCTTCGGCATTTTGAACTGGTTCCGTTTGGACTTCTTCTTCGATAACCGGTGTTTCAAGTTCTTCCTCTTGCACTACTACAGGTTCTTCATTATTGATAGTACTTTCTTCTACCGTGATTGAAGTGTTTTCAACCGGTTCTACTACCTCTTCTTGATTTTCCTCCTCCTGTATAATTTCTTCTTCTACAACAACTTCATTTGATTCTGGTATTGGTGTTTCTTCTTCAGCATGAATCGGTAAATTCATACTGAAAAAACTCACCAGTAACGATAAAACCAACCATTTTTGAATTGTCTTTTTCATGGCTTTATTTTACCAAATTAACCATTAAGAAAACATATATTTCACATATCTCTCTTTTAGTAAATTTGAACGCATATTGATTGAAATTAGGTAATAATACAATGGTTCATATTAAAAAGGCTATAGCATAAGCTATAGCCCATTAAGTAGAATCTCAAAAGAAGTATCCGTTATCATTCCAGTTTATAATCAAGAAAAATATTTACGAGAGTGTTTAGATAGTGTTATTCATCAAACATGACAAGAAATTGAAATACTCTGTGTTAATGATGGCTCAACGGATACTTCTACACTGCTCATTATGGTCCTCTTTCTTAATGATATTCTATGGTTTACAATTGTCACACTTTTTGTAACCCCATGCGATAAACTCATCATATGACGCAACCACTTTGTTTGCATTACTCATTTTTGTTACAGAACCACAATTTGATTGATGAAATATCTTAGAATTCTTATTTCCAACATAACTATATAAAACCGGCTGTGGTTCAGGTGTAGTTGTAATAACAGGAACGTTCTGACTTCTGTTACTTGAGAGTACCCCTGTAATTTCATCAAAGTAGTAAGACTTTCCACCAATGATGGTCCACCCTTTCGCCATAAGTCCAGTCTTATAGTCATAGTAGTAAGTATTACCTACTTGATTCTTATAGATTTCAGCATCAGCTCCTTGTACTGTATACCAACCTTTAATCATCTTACCTTTGGCATCATACCGTACCCATTTTCCTGATTTATTCTTGATGGCAGCTTTGACTTGTTCGCCCATATTAGCTTTTGTGCCATCTGCAGCTTCCGTATAGTTATTCGATTCATTAGCGACATTATTGATGGTAGCTTCATCAAAGGTATCTTCATTGGAGTAGATATATGGCATGAAGACTTCTTTATTCGCCGCTTTTGCACCTTCATACTTCGCATCCAACCAATACCAGCCATCACTACATGGATCATAGATTTCTCTTCCACGTTCTGTGCCATCGTACCAAACATTTCCTTTGGAGCCATAGGTGCCTTGTCTCTCAAATGTACCTTTGACTTTCTCATACCAATACATCTTACCGTTCTTGGTTTCCCAACCTACATTTTGATTGACTGTGCACGCATCTACGTTTGCGGCTACTTTCACTGCCACCTTACAGGTCGCGGTTTTCCCATTATTTGATTTGGCTGTAATGGTTACCGTTCCTGCTTTCTTCGCAGTGACTTTTCCATTCTTATCTACCGTTGCAATACCCGTATTACTACTTGTCCAAGTGACGGTTTTATTTGTCGCATTACTTGGGGTAATCGTAGCCTTTAATGTCTCCGTCTTACCTTCAACGATTGTTGTGCAAGTCTTGTTTAATTTGATTGCTGTAACCGCAATAGGATTAATCTTAAAGGTCTTACTGATACTTCCTGTATAGTTCCCTTTTCCTGTAATGGTCATTGTAGCGGTTCCGATATTTGTATTGTTTTTATAAGATATCGTGTAGTCTGTATCTTTCTTTAAAGTGACGATATTCCCGTCTACCGTAACTTTTACAGTTGGTGTTTGTGTTTGTGCTTTGCCTGTATAGGTCTTATCCACAACGCCTGTAATTGTTGTTTTTAATTCACTATCGTTGAGATTGATTGGATTCACCTTTGCTTTTAATCCCCATGTTAATAAGGCATATCCATCAGGGAGGATGATGGTCTTTTCTTGTTGACTTTCAGGAACTTCACTACCCCCATAAATGAATGATTCAAACTTTGAAATCGTGAAAGTATATCCAGGTTTTGCTTCCAATACTACATAGTATTGATAGGTTTCATTGACTTTTGGAAGGATGTCACTATCTGAGTAAATCTCTTCACTGCCATTTGACCAATACTCCTGTTTAATTGTCACCATGTTGTCTAATATGCCATCTGGATCCAGTTCAGTTGTAAAGGCAATCTTATTTACTGGTGATAATGCAGTCCAGATATTTCCTAAATCCATTGCATAAACTTCGTATATTGGTTTTAGATGTACTTCTGCACTAGGCATCGTAAATCTTCTATCACCCAAATCAAATTCTGTAATCCCCGATAAGAATTCAAAATGATGGAATGATGTATAGTCAGGATATGGAGAATCATCATATGTAACAATTATTTCTGTTCCTGGTAAAGCTTGTGTAAGCGTATGATATTGATTGTCCATCGCTGTTCCATTCTCAACAATAATTGGATATGTTACTGCATTGCTTTCAAATACCGCATAGTATGTGATATCTTCTGTCCCCATGGTTACTCTATATGGAGAATCTGCACTTTCTACATTTCCATCTTTATCTCCAGATGTCCATCCAACAAAGGTCCATCCTTCTGCAGAAGCAGGTCCTTTTAGATCTAAGGTATATTCACTACCTTCAAGAATACTTCTTGAGAAAGCCTCATCATTGATTCCATTAATGACTGGATAGAACATCGTATTCTCAAACACCGTACCGGCTGCTGCTTCTGCAGAACCAACTTCTGCTTTAGTCGTACGATCATAGAGCACAACATTTACCGTATGGGATGGTGCAATTTTTGCGTTTTGTACCGGTACATTATTTGCATCAACAATTGCTTCACCACCTAATTTGTTACCATCCGCAACTTGAACACCCTCTGAAAGTTGCACATTTGAAGTTTCAAAGTAAATACCACAGTTATCTGTTGTAGTGCCTAGGCCTTTTCCAATGATGGTTGGCGTATCATTCATAATGAGTGAACTCCAAGAACAATAAATACCTCTTTGGGAAGCTTCAGAAGTTACAGTGCCTTCGCAAATTCCTTCAACATAAGCATTTCCACCGATTGTTACATAACTGTTAACTCCTAGGTGAATTCCATTTCTTGGATTCCCCGTAGCTGTGATTTTTGCACTCCCATCAATGGTTAATTGCCCATTGTTATGTGTGAATCCTTCTCCATTGAATCCACCATGGTTTTCAATTCCCTTAGCAGTAATGACAGAGGTGCCTCCAATGTGCGTATCACTAACTAATGCGATACCTTGGGCGTTTCCTTCCGCGCTAACAATCGCATTAATGATTTCTGTTCCTTCAAAAGCTTCTAAACCATAAATACCAATACCAGCACCAGTTGTATCTGCTTTGCCTTCTGCTGTTACCGTTGCATCACTGATGTGAATACTACCTGATTCTTTAATACTGATGCCCCTAGCATTTTTATTAACATAAGAAGCATTTCCTTTAGCATAAAGTGTTCCTCCGGTAACATTTAAATCTTTTATATCAACTCCAAATGCCTCACATTCGCTTCCAAAGGAATCCGCAAATACTTCCCCACCTTGCAAATTCAATGTATTCGCATCAATACCATAAATATATGCCCCTTGCACCGTCTTAACAACAGCATTTATTATTCCATTATTAACAGTAATATTATTTGCACGAATTCCCGTTTTAGGATTAAAAGAAAAATCAGCCCAATCAATGGATGCTTCTAACATTCCGCCATTTATTACGATATCTCCAGGTGTATAGAAGCCAGTTTTAATTGATCCCATTTCTACTACATTTGTTGTTTTCACTATTCCACTTTGCAAAGTAAAACTACTTCCGGTATCAGAAACAATCGTATTCGTTGTTAAAGTATGGCCTCCATCATCCTGTACTGTTAATGCATACGTACCATAATTCAGCATGCCAATTGTTTTGTCGGTATCTAAGATGAGTGTGGTATCGCGTTCTAACAGAACATTTCCACCCTCTTCAAATTCCGAAGCACGAACTGTTGGCCCATAATTTGCCAACTTGTTTTCAACCACTTCTTCTTCCACCACCACAATTTCCTCTTCTTGTGGCTCTGGTGTAGTAACCAGTTCTTCTTCCACCACCTCAGGTGTAGGAAGTGGTTCTTGTGGGATAACTTCAGGTGTAGGTTCTACAGCTTCTTCCTCCACTTCTTCCCCTTGTTCCGGTACTACTTCTTCGGTTGGCTCTTCCGCAGGTAAAATAAGCTCTTCCTCAACCGTCTTTTCTTCTTCCAAAACAGGTGCTTCACTTTCTTGAGGCACCTCTTCAGGAAGTGGTGTTTCTTCCGTTACCTCTAAAGAAACCGTTTCTTCTTCTACAGAAGAATCTCCTTCCACGATAGTTGTTTCTTCTTCTGCATAAATCGATTTAAGATTGCTACTAGAGAAGCCAAAAAAGATTTGACTTATTAGTAGGAAACAAACAAGTAACTTTGAAATAATTATTTTACTTTTCATACCTTTACCTCTTTTCTCTGGGGTTAAAGCTATTTCGTTTCTACTCAAAATATAATATATTTTTACCTCTTATAAAAGTATTAAAAGGCCCAATTTGCGTAAATTGAGCCGTTTTTATCTAATGTAATTATAACTTTATTATCTATTATTTCTGTAATACTCCAGTAATCGGATCAAAGTAGTAAGATTGTCCACCAATGACTGTCCAACCTTTTGCCATGAGGCCAGTCTTATAGTCATAGTAATACTTATTCCCTACTTGTGTTGGATACAGTTTTTCATCTGCTCCTTCTACGGTATACCAACCTTTGATCATCTTACCTTGGGCATCATAGCGTACCCATTTTCCAGTGCCATTATGAATCGCATCTTTAATCTGTTGGCCCATGTTGGCTTTTGTGCCATCTGCAGCTTCCGTATAGTTGTTTGATTCATTAGCGACATTATTAATGGTTGCTTCATCAAAGGTGCTTTCATTGGAATAGATATATGGCATAAAGACTTCTTTATTGACTGCCTTTGCGCCACTAGCATTCGCATCTAACCAATACCAGCCATCACTACATGGATCATAGATTTCTCTACCACGTTCTGTGCCATCATACCAAACGTTGCCTTTCGAACCATAGATCCCTTGTTTCACAAAGACGCCATTTTTCTTTTCATACCAATACATCTTACCGTTCTTGGTTTCCCAACCAACATTTGGATTTACCGAACACCCTTTAATATCTGGATTCACTGTTATTTTACAGGTTGCGGTTTTCCCATTACTACTCTTTGCGATTATGGTTGTGGTTCCTGCTTTCTTCGCAGTTACTTTTCCATTTGCATCTACCGTCGCAACATTCGAATTTTTAGTAGACCATGTAACTTTCTTATCCGTCGCATCACTTGGTGTAATGGTAGCTTTTAATGTCTCACTCTGTCCTTCTGTAAGCGTGGTACTTGTTTTATTTAGCTTAATTCCAGTTACAGGTTGGGTCACAGTGATTGCACAAGTAGCAGTTTTTCCATTGCTACTCTTTGCGGTTATCGTTGCAGTACCTGCTTTTACCGCAGTTACTTTTCCATTCTCATCTACCGTAGCGATACTCGTATTGCTACTTGTCCAAGTGACGGTTCGAAGGGTGGCATCTTCTGGTAAGGTAGTTGCCTCTAATACTTTTGACTTTCCTACTTCGAGAGTCGCTTTTGTCTTATTTAGTTCAATTCCAGTTACCGGTTTGATTACAGTAATCTCAGAAGTACCAAATACCCCATTTGAACTGGTTGCGGTAATGATGGCACTACCTTCTTTAATTGCAGTAACCTTTCCATTTTCATCTACTGTGGCGATACTCGTATCACTACTTGTCCAAGTGACATTCTTAAATGTAGCATCCTCTGGAAGGATGGTCGCTTTTAATGTTTCTGTTTGATCAATATCGAGCGTTACTTCTTTTGGGGATACCTCAATTCCCGTAACCATGACACCTTTAATCTCAAATTCCTTGATGATCGTTCCCTGGTAATTATTCTTTCCTTGAATTACTACTTGATAAATACCTGGATTGACCTGTTCTTGAAGGATTATTTCATAATCCTCTTCGGTTAGGATTGGGCTCTCTACTACCGTAATCGTTGGTTTATGATAGTCCAAATCATAATCAAAGGATAATGGGGCAATTTCAAATAGATCTTCGGTTAGTGTTTTTGGATAATCTACATTCACCGGTTTCGAATTTTCGCTATTCTCTACAATATTTAATGTGATTTCAGCTGGGGCTAACACACTGGATTTTGCTTTGACGGTCACTTCGCCCACTTCACTTGCGACTTGCACAATAGCTAATGCTTTCCCATGGAAAAGATTGCGATCTTTACTTTTCATATTGACGGTATCCGTTGGATTACCCGCATCACTCGCAATAATCGTCGCATTTCCCTTCACACTAAAGTGAATAAGTTCATCCGCATTTGGCACAAAGTTTCCATCTTCATCAATGGCTTCTGCAGTAATAAAGAATAGAGAATGACTATCGGCAGGTAAAGTATCTTGATAAGCGGTTAAACGAATTGCTTTGGCTTGTTTCGTGGTTGTTACTTCACTTCGACCATCGGTGTCATAGATGATGTTTCCACTCTCATCATACGCAACCGCTTTTAGAGTTCCTTCCACGGCATCTACCGACCACGTCATATACATATTTTCATTTGATTTTTGATAAGTAAATCCATTATCGGTTTGATAAGTTGTATAGGATTGACGTCCTAACGAAACATCATTTAAGAAGAGCTCAACACTTGGCGCATCCGTATATACAACCACATCTATTTTCCCTTCTTCATTTCGTACCACTTGATCCAAATTCCAGTTTGGTAAAATATGTAAGGTTGTTACATCATCATTCCATTGACTTTGATAGAAGTAATACAAATCTTTTTTAAAACCAGCAGTATCCACAACTCCAAAATAGGAAGATTTGGGATAATCGTTTCCTTGTCCTTGTGAACTAGTTGTCTTATCCCAAGGGGTTGGCTCCCCTGTATAATCAAATCCTGTCCATACAAACTCACCCGCTAGATAATCCTTTGTGATTACTTCTTCCCATGCTTTCCAAGCAGTCGTGCCCCAAGATGGTGAAATATTTCCATAACCAGATACTTCATATAAATCCTTGTATGATAATTACATACCTTGTCAGCACATAATTATCTCTTCCTTTCTAACCTTTGATAGGATTAAGTAGAAACCATTGTTTACTCTAATATTGTATGTGGCCAGTCTACTTAAGTGAGGTTGAGGCTATGGGTTC
>JAGAVW010000067.1 GCA_017941735.1 Solobacterium sp.
AGTAATCCAAACAAATAGTGTAGAAGAAACGCATGCCCTTGGTGAAAAGTTAGGAAAACTAGCCAAAGAGAATATGGTCTTTTTAATGCAAGGAGATCTTGGGGCTGGAAAGACAACCTTAACCCAAGGGATTGCGAAAGGCTTAGGCATCACGCGTAATGTCACTAGTCCTACTTTTAACATTCAAAAGATTTATCATGGACGCTTGGATCTTTACCATATTGATGCATATCGCTTAGAGGGGTTGCATCAAGATTTGGGCTTTGAGGAATTTATGGAAGAAGAGGGCCTTACCGTCATTGAATGGTCCCAATATATTCCAGATTTGATTCCTGAAGAAAACTTATCCATCTCCATTCATTTATTAGAAGACGAAAAAAGAGAATTCACATTTGTCGCAAATGGGGCACAATATGAATCGCTATTGGAGGAATTAAAATGATTACCTTATGTATGGATACAAGTCACACCTATTTAGCACTTGCCTTACTGCAAGATGACAAATTATTAGATTCCATTTGTGAAGTAGCACCTAAAAAACAATCGGAACTTATTTTTCCGGAATTATTATCTTTATTAGATAAGAATCATTTAAGTGCGAAAGATATTGATGAAGTTGTCATCACAGAAGGACCTGGTTCCTATACGGGTGTGCGTATTGCGATGACGGTTGCGAAAGTCTTCTGTTCACAAAAGAAGATTCCTCTTTATACCGTAAACACATTGCGTCTTTATGCGGGAAATGCTTCGGGGCGCGTCGTATTAGATGCAAGAGGAAAGCGTGTTTATACTGCTGTTTATAAAGAAGGAAAAGAAATGGAAGCACCTTCCATTAAAGGTATTGATGAGATTTCAAGTGAAGAAGTATTAATTGGAGATACGCAATTATTTGGACAAGAACCAAAACCACTTACGCTTGCGGAAAACTTTGTGGCTTGTCGCAAGGATTGGAAAAAGCAAGATAACATTCATACCGTTGTCCCAGAATATTACAAATCAATTGATGCTTATCGGGTAAATGGATGATGATTCGAAAGATGGATTATTTGGACTTAGAGGAGATTCTAAAATTAGAGAAAGAACTGTTTACTTCTCCTTGGCCCAAATCAGAATATGAATATGAGTTAAAAGAGAATCCTTACGCAAATCTCTATGTCTTAGAAGAAGATGGGGAAATTGTTGGGTACTATGATTATTGGATTCTCTATGAACAAGCACAAATTGCGACCATTGGCGTGAAAAAGGCAAAACAGCGTCAAGGCTATGCACAAATGATGATGGATCACATCACCAAAGATTGTGCAGAAAAGGGATGTGAAACACTCTCGTTAGAAGTACGTGTTTCCAATCTTCCTGCCATTGCCTTTTATGAAAAAAATGGTTTTGTGCGGGTGAATATACGCAAGAATTATTATGAAGATAATCACGAAGATGCGTATTTAATGGTGAAAGCATTGGAAGGAGTAAATTATGGCGATTCTCTTAGCGATTGAAACAAGTTGTGATGAAACAGCTTGTGCCATTGTCAAAGATGGAAAAGAAATTTTATCAAATATTGTATCGAGCCAAATCAATGTCCACACCTTATATGGTGGGGTTGTACCGGAAGTTGCTTCAAGGATTCACGTGGAGAATATTTCCGCTGTCATTGATGAGGCCATTAAAAAAGCAAATATTTCAATGGAAGATGTGGATGGAATTGCGTATACGTTAGGACCTGGCTTAATTGGGTCGCTTCATGTTGGTGTTCAAGCCGCAAAGACACTTGCCTTCCTATACAATAAACCGCTTATTCCAATTAACCATATGACGGGACACATCTATGCCAATGCCTTTGTCTCTGAATTAAAATTCCCATTACTTGCGCTTGTCGTATCGGGAGGTCACTCAGAACTAGTCTGGATGAAAAACGATTGGGATTTTAAAGTATTAGGCACAACTCGCGATGATGCGATTGGCGAAGCTTACGATAAAGTCGCGCGTGTCTTAGGCTTAGGTTATCCAGGTGGTCCGATTATTGATAAACTTGCGAAAGAAGGAGAGGCGCATTACCAATTACCAACGCCTAAAACCGATGGAGCATATGACTTTTCTTTCTCGGGCTTAAAGACAGCCGTCTTACAATTAAAGGCACGGGAAGAAAAAAAAGGAGCGGAAGTGAAGCCAGCTGATTTAGCTTATGCTTTCCAAGAAACCGCACTCCATAGTTTAGTTTCTAAGACCATCCAAGCGGTAAAGGATTATCAACCAAGTATGTTGGTGTTAGCGGGTGGGGTCGCAGCGAATTCGCGCTTACGTGAACTCATCCAAAGTGAAATGGAAAAGCATCCAGAATGTGAACTTGTGATTCCGCCATTATGGTGTTGTACGGATAATGCGGCTATGATTGGTGCGGCTGGTGAAATCGCTTATCAACATGAATTATTTGGGGATTTTGATGCCTCGGCAGATCCTAGCTTAATGATGCCAGGAGAAGAATAAAAAGTAGAAATCTCATTGGAATTGTTGTCGTAAAATAAAAAGCGTTTTATCTAATGAAATATCGAGAAGATGGTATTTTGTTAAAATGGTTTTAAAGTTTTGGAGATAAATTTGAATCTGGTTTTCATCTTTTAAACTACCTAAGTGATGGAAGGATCGAAATAAATATAAGAACACCAATTCTCGAAAGAAAGAATCCGGCACTTTATATGCATAAAATCCATCTAAAAGACCTTTATAGAAGGGGCCAATGGGTTGCGAATTAAAAAGATATGTCACAATCCAAATGAAATTCATCACAAAAAAATCGACACGAAACGATTCTAAATCAACCATATAGAGTTGGTTGTGTTTGGTAACCATGATATTGTTACCAGTCAAATCACCATGGATATATCCCATTGGTTCATTATCAAAAGAAGTAAGAAGAGAAGCAGCAAGATCAAATAGTTGTTTCTCCTCTTTTTTTGTTAAGTATTTATCATAGGCCTGTGGGAATTGTTCGCGTGCAGTTTGGATTTTTGAAATGCTTTGCGTAAGTCCGTCTTGCAAATAAGAAAAAGCATCGCTCTTAGGTCTTAATAATGGGGGGGTCGAAACAAACATACTTTGATAGTGACAACCAATGTCATATGTAAAGGAATACAATTTTGTTTTTTGAAGCGGATGAAGTGACCACAAGTTTTCCCCATCAATCCATTCGTATAAAAGGCAAACACAATGCTTCCCATAAGGCATACAATAAATCAGCTTAGGGATGTTTAGTTGAAACGATTGATGAATTTGATAGGTATTCGTATATTCATTGAAAATCTGATCGAGATTAGCTCTAGAATTGTTAATTGAATAGATTTTTAAAAAATAGGATTTCTTATCAATGATTGCACGGCCAAGGACAATGGAAGAGGAATAAGATTTCGCAAGTTGCTTAAAGCTGACTTGACGTGCCTTAAGTTGTTTTTTGAGATATCGCTGAATCGCATTATGGGAATATTGTTGCTCATATAAAATAGTTTGAATGATTGAAATGACTTTTGAATAGATGGTAATCACATAGTTTAATTTTAAGCATCTTAAATAATAATTGTAAATTCTAAGTAAGCAATAAGTGATATATAATTGGCCAGATGGTGAAAAAAACGAAAAGTTTCACAAACTATCACAAACGTGATAAAATCTTATACGGGTGATAACAATGGAAAAAAGAAAAGTGGTGCCTAAGGCAACATTACAACGATATCCGGTGTATTTAAAAGCACTACGTAAACTCAAGGCGGAAGGGACGCAGAGAATCATGTCCAAACAATTAGCGGACTATGTCTCGATTGAATCAACAACCATTCGCCGTGATTTTAGTTTTCTAGGAAATTTAGGAAAACAAGGCTATGGTTATGACGTCGATCGCCTCATCCAAATCTTTAGTGAAGAGTTAGGAATGAACTTTGATGAAAAGATTATCCTAGTAGGATGCGGAAACCTTGGTAGAGCCTTATTGAACTATAACCTTTGGAATCATGTGGTAGGGGAAATTGTGTGTGCATTCGACATCGATCCTTCAAAAGTTTCCGAAGGACCGGTTCCCATTTATCACATCAAAGATTTAAAACAACACATGCCAGAGGGATGCCGAATTGCGATTCTTTGTATCTCGGAAAAAGAACAAGAGACGGTGGACTTATTGGTAGAGAATGGCATACGTGGAATTGTAAGTTTTAGTTCGGAGCACTTCTCCGTGCCAGAAAATGTGTATGTGAAATCAGTGGATATTGTATCGAGTATCCAAGAGTTAGTATTTGAAGCAAATTCAATGAAAAAATAAGAGAGGACAAACTATGTTGAGTGAAATGACAGTTCGTGAATTATATGAGTTGACATTAGACGCATCCGATATGGAAAAAGATCAAATCGAATACGTCTTCTTACAAGGGTGGATTCGAACCAACCGTGCTGGGAAAAATGTAAGTTTCATTGCCTTAAATGATGGCACCTATTTTAAGAATGCCCAACTCGTATATTCGGATGAACTCAAAAATTATGAGGAAATCAGTAAGTACTTAACAGGTACAGCAATTAGTGTGACGGGTAAATATGTTCCAACTCCAGAAGCCCAACAACCATTTGAAATTCAGGTAACAGAAATTGTGCTCGAAGGGGAATCAGACCAAACCTATCCATTACAAAAGAAACGGCATAGTTTTGAATATTTGCGTGAGATTGGACACTTACGTCCACGCACCAATACCTTCTCAGCCGTATTCCGCTTACGTTCCGTTTTGGCAATGGCCATTCATGAATTCTTCCAAAACCAAGGCTTTGTGTATGTCCATACACCGATTATTACAGGTGCTGATGCGGAAGGTGCAGGAGAAACCTTTACCGTTACTACACGAGAAGATGCGAAATATGAGGAAGATTTCTTTGGCAAGCACGCAAGCTTAACCGTTTCGGGTCAACTTCAAGCCGAAGCTTTTGCGTTAGCGTTCCGTGATGTTTATACCTTTGGACCTACATTCCGTGCGGAAAACTCCAATACCACAACCCATGCGGCAGAGTTCTGGATGATTGAACCAGAGATGGCCTTTGCGGATTTGGATGATGATATGAACTTGATTGAAGATATGGTTAAGTTCTGTATCGCTTATGTACAAGAAGAATGTCCAGAAGAGATGAAGTTCTTCAATGAGATGATTGATCAAACATTATTAGAACGCCTAGAACATGTGAAGAATAGTGACTTCCGTCGTATGCCTTATACGGAAGCAATTGAACTTTTGAAAAAGGCAGATGTGAAATTTGAAAACAATAAGATTGAATGGGGGATGGACCTCAATACCGAACATGAACGTTATCTTACCGAACAAGTGGTAAAAGGACCAGTCTTCTTAATTGATTATCCAAAAGAAATCAAAGCTTTCTATATGCGTCAAAACGACGATGGCAAAACGGTTGCGGCTTGCGACTTACTAGTGCCTGGCGTTGGGGAGCTCGTGGGTGGTTCACAAAGAGAAGAGCGCTTAGATGTGTTAGAAGCTAAGATGAAAGACTTAGGCATGAATTTAGAGAACTATTCCTGGTATCTAGACTTACGTCGCTTTGGGGGCTGTAAACACGCTGGATTTGGTTTAGGCTTTGAGCGCTTTGTGATGTATTTAACGGGAATGCAGAACATTCGTGACGTCGTACCATTTGCGCGTACACCAAAGAATTTGGAATTCTAAAAAAGGCGAAAGCCTTTTTTACTTTTCAATTGGACTTAGTATAATAGAGATTGCTTTATGCGTTATCAAGTAAGTCAAGGAAAAAAAGCATTTGGCAGTGATGTGGTATTTGAGGATGTTCAATTCTTTATCAAGGCCAATGAAAAAATCGCAATTGTAGGTCGGAATGGATGTGGAAAGACGACCTTTTTAAAGTGTATGAGTGGTGCCTATCCCTTTGATGGCGGAACGATCTCCATCGCAAGTGGTACAACCATTGGCTACTTATCCCAACAACAAATCGAAGAAGAAGGATTAACGGTTGAAGAAGTATTGGAAAAGGTCTATGAACCTCTCTTTGTCTTAGAAGAAAAAATGCATCTTGTGGAAGAGAAGATGAAAGAAGATAGTGATGAAAAATTACTTGCCCAATATGCTTCCCTCCAAGAACAATATGAAGCTTTAAATGGTTATCAATGGGAAAGTGAAATGCAGACGGTATTCACGCGTTTTGGTTTTACCAAAGAAGACTTAAAAAAACCAGTCAATACATTCTCAGGTGGTCAAAAGACACGGATTGCGTTTGTGCGCTTGTTGTTGTCAAAACCCGATATCTTATTACTGGATGAGCCTACCAACCATTTAGATTTAGAGACAATTCAGTGGCTAGAAGGGTATGTTAAGAATTATCCTAAGGCAGTGGTGATGGTATCCCATGACCGAATGTTTTTAGATCGCACCGTCGATGTCGTTTATGATTTGGAATATGGAAAGATGACGCGCTATGTGGGAAATTATACGCATTATGTAAATGAAAAACGAAACCAGATTGCTCGTCAAGAAGCTGCCTATGTGCGCCAACAAAAAGAAATTGAACGCTTAGAAGAACTCATTGAGAAATTCCGTTATAAGAAAAACAAAGCAGCTTTTGCCCAATCCAAAATTAAGTATTTGGAACGCATGGATAAAGTAGAGAAGATAAGTACGGATGAGAAAACATTCCATGCGCATTTTAAACCCCGCTTAAAAGGGGGCGAAAACGTATTAACCGTAGACCATCTACAAATTGGCTACGACAGTACACTATGCGAAGTGAGCTTTACCTTGCATCGACAAGATCGCCTAGCTATCATTGGTCCAAATGGCACAGGAAAATCAACACTAGTAAAAACATTAATGAATCTTGTGGAACCTAAAGGGGGCCATTACTTATTTGGGCATCAAATAGAAACAGGTTACTTTGACCAACAGCTAGCCCAATTTTCAAGTGGGAAAACGGTATTAGAAGAATTATGGGATGCCTATCCAGATTTAGACCGTACAACCGTGCGTAGTGTCTTAGGACAGTTCTTATTTTCTGCCGATGATGTCTTTAAAACCGTTGATGTATTATCTGGGGGCGAAAAGGTAAGGTTATCGCTTGCGAAATTATTGTTGCAGCATTCCAATCTATTAATTCTAGATGAACCAACCAATCACCTCGATATTCCTGGGAAAGAAGCTTTAGAAGATGCTTTACGTGATTTTAGTGGAACCTTATTATTTGTTTCCCATGATCGTTATTTCATCCAACAATTAGCCACCAAACTTTTAATCATTGAAAATGATGGTTCCACGAAGTTAGTGGATAAGACATATCAAGAGTATATGGAGGATGAAAAAAAGGTAGAAGAAACCCAAACGCCAGTGAAAAAGGAGGCCTCAAAGAAGCCACCGATGAGTCAAGATTCTTTACGTCGAGAAATCGCCAAAATCGAAAAAGAAATCACCGCCAAGGAAGAGGAATTAGAGGCAAAAAGGGCCCTACGTTTTGAGGAAGAATATTACCAAGATTATCGGAAGATGAATGCGCTGGATGAAGAAATTGATGACATTCATAATGAACTGGCACATCTCTATGAAAAATGGGAATTATTTAGTGAGCAAAGCCTTTCGAAATCATAAAAAATGGATATAATTAAGAGGGCATAGGAGGAGAAAAATATGTCAAAATGTTTAGTAGCGCAATCGGGTGGACCTACTTCGGTCATCAATGCGACGATTGCCGGAATTGTAAAAGCAAACCAATTGAATCCAATTTATGACACCGTATTAGGTGGCTTACATGGAATTGAAGGAATCTTAGATGAACGCTTTGTAGACTTAACCAATATGAGCGATGAAGAGAATCAAATTCTCTGCCAAACACCATCTTCTGCGTTAGGTTCTTGTCGTTATAAATTAAAAAGAGATAATGTAGCTGATTTTGAAAAGCTCATTAAGATCATGGATAAATATGACATCGAAACTTTATTCTATACCGGTGGCAATGACTCCATGGATACGGTTGCGGCACTTAGCGAATACGCTAGAGAGCACAACATTACCAATCACCGTTTTGTGGGTTGTCCTAAGACGGTCGATAATGACCTCATGGAAACAGACCACTGTCCAGGTTTCGCGAGTGCAGCAAAGTTCATCGCTACAACCGCTGTCTCCACTTGGTTAGACTATAACGTCTATACACGTCAAGAAGTTTTCATTCTTGAAACCATGGGAAGAGATGCAGGATGGCTTGCGGCTTCGGCTTGTCTATCAGGTCATGTGGATGTCTTAATTCTTCCAGAAGAACCATTTGATAAAGATTTATTCCTCAAACAAGTAGCACAATCCATTAAAGAAAAGAATAAGTGCTATGTGGTTGTTTCGGAAGGTGCACGTTATGCGGATGGTCGCTATGTTGCAGCTGGGGAAGCTAAGAACGATGGCTTTGGACACGCTGTACTTGGTGGGGCAGCACGTGCATTAGAAGAAATGATTCTTGAATCGGGTGTTGCGAGTCGTTGTAAAGTACAAGACCTTTCCACTGCACAAAGATGTCACGCGAGTGAACAATCTGCAGTCGATGTAACAGAATCTTTCCGTTTAGGAATGTCAGCACATATGCATAGTGCAAATCCAAGCTTTACAGGTAAGATGGTTGGCTTAAAGCGTCGTGAAGGCGAAAAATATGATGTCGAATTTATCACGGTTGATGCAGATAAAGTCGCTAACTTCGTTAAGAACTTCCCAACCGAATGGCTATTACCAGATTATAAAGGAATTACCGATGAAGCATATGCTTATCTAAGACCACTCATCGTTGGCGAACCACCACTCATTGTAAAAGATGGTATCCCAGCACACGTCATTCCATATTACATGCGTTAATGAAATAGCTCCTAAGATTACTTAGGAGCTATTTTTTATATACCAAATTCGAAGAAGTCACGCGGGAAATTTGTTAAGAATTCTGCACCTGTTTCGGTTACAAGAATCATATCTTCTACCCGCATATAAAGAATTCCATCAAACATCATCTTTGGCTCAGACGCAAAGACCATACCCGGTTTTATCACTTCATCATATTCATAATAAACCATTGGTAATTCATGTACATCAATGCCAATTTGATGACCTAAGGCACCAGTATCACGGAAGCGCAAATAACTTTCAAAGCCTTGTCTAGTAACTTCCTCTTCCACAAAATGATAGAGTTCATTTACATTTGTCTCATAAGGATTAATGCGATCAACCATCTTACATTGGCCATCGTTTAATGCTTTATAGCCATCAATAACAAGTTGTGGTGCTTTCCCAAAGTGAACCGTGCGTCCCCAATCGGAACAATAACCGTGATTCATATAACCGACATCAAACGAGATTCCAGTTCCAGGCACAAGTTTGGCATCACGATCGAAGTAGAAATTATGTGCTTTATCAAAGGTGCCTGCGGTTTTAAAACCAGCGGTTGGAGGGAAAGAAAAATCTGGCACATTGTGGTCAAACCCATATTGCATTAATAATTGTTCGGCATCAAACATGGTCATGCCTTCTTTAAGGTTTTCAACGCAATACATCACCGCATCATCCGTAAACTTCCCAAGTTCACGTAAGATTTCAATTTCTTGTGGTTCTTTGATGGCACGAATATCACGAAACAAATCTTCCACAAGCGTTGTTTTGATATTTGGATTGACTTCATGGAGGGTTTCTTTCATCCATTGTTGACAATCCGAGCCAATACCAATATTCGTATCTTTTTTAATAACACGTGATAGCGTATCTTCAAATTGATCCATATAAGATAAGACGACGGTATTTCCCGGAAATTTATCTTTTAAGGAAGGAATACAAACGACTGTGCAATCTCCCTCCGTATTTAAATAGACCAAGGATTCTGGCATGAGCTTAGCAGAAGGGTAGCCTTGGACGATTTTCATACAGGCACGTTGCCAAAAATACTCATTTGCTTCGGTAATATACTGCAGGTTTGGGCCAGTCGCGAATAGAACTCCGTCGAATCCGGAATCTTGGACGCGTTTAACCAATTTTTCTCTTCTTGTTGTCATAGAGACACCTTCCATTTCTTATTAATAATCATAGCATGAAACAATTTTCATAAAATATACAAGTTTTGTAAATATTTACAAATTATTTGAAAGATTTTCTTTACATTTGATGAAAATGTTGATAAATTATCCGTATCACTTGGAGAAACTGTCTTAGACAGGAATCGGGGGAGGAAAGAGTGAATGCTTAAATATATCGTAAAAAGGTTATTAGTAGGTATTGTAACGTTGTTCATTCTTGCGACGATTGTTTTCTTCGGGGTCAAGGCAATGCCAGGTAATCCTTTTGCAAAACAGGATAAGTTTATGTCTCCTGAGGCATATGCGGCATTAGAGCGGAAATATGGTTTGGATAAACCATTGACCGAGCAATATGTCATCTATATGAATAATGTTTTGCATGGAGACTTTGGTGAGTCTATCTCAAAGAAAGGACAAACGGTCGCAGATATCATTGCGTTACGTGCTCCAGTAACCGCAAAATTAGGTGTCATAGCTTTCTTTATTTCAATAGGAGTAGGGTTATTGTTTGGAATCATCTCTGCTCTTACAAAGAAACGTTGGGTGAACAGCCTCATTACAACACTTGCAACAATTGGGGTCTCGGTGCCTAGTTTCTTACTAGCCATGCTCGCAATGATTTTATTTGGAGTGAAATTGGGGTGGTTACCGCTTGTTGGCTTATCGTCATGGAAGCACTATGTATTGCCTTCCATTGCCTTAAGTTTGAGTTCCATTTCGATGATTACACGTTTATCTAGAAGTTCCTTGCGGGATGTTATGAACGAAGACTACATTACCTTAGCACGTAGTAAAGGTACCAAAGAGTTATGGGTTGTAATCAAGCATGGATTAAAGAATGCATTGATTCCAGTTATCACTTATTCAGGCCCAATGTTTGCGGGGCTTGTGACAGGTTCTTTGGTTATTGAAACCTTGTTCTCGGTGCCAGGTATTGGTGCAGAATTTACACAAAGTATTACAAACCGTGACTATACCTTAGTTATGGGGTTAACCATATTCTTTGGGGCATTAGTTATCGTGATGAACTTGGTCAGTGACATTGTGGCAGCAATTGTCGATCCAAGAATCAAGCTGGGGAAATAAGTTATGAGTGAGAAAGTGTTAGAACTAAATCAAGATCTCTTCGAAAAGCTGCCAGATGAAGAGAAAAACTCAGAGTTTATTACCGTTGAGAGTAAAACCTTCTTTAAAGATACATGGGATCGTTTTAAGAAGAATAAGTTAGCGTTATTTGGATTAGTATTCATTATCGCCATGATTCTCAGTGCCATCTTCGTTCCAATCTTTTCAAAATATGGATACGAAGCACAAGACATGATGAATCGAAATGCCTTACCATCCTTAGAGCACTGGTTTGGGACAGATAAATTAGGAAGAGATATCTTCGTGCGTGTTATGTATGGTGCGCGTATCTCTCTAATGATTGGTTTCTCAACAGCCTTAATTAACTTAGTCATTGGGGTTGTCTATGGAGGAATCTCCGGTTATGTGGGTGGACGTGTCGATATGATTATGATGCGTATCATCGATATCATCTATGCAGTACCAACCTTACTCTATGTTGTCTTAATTCTATTGATCTTTGGAAACAATATTGGAAGTATGATGTTGGCAATCTGCTTGACCTCATGGATTACGATGGCGCGTCAAGTACGTGCGCAGATCTTGTCTCTCAAACAACAAGAATTTGCGCTTGCCGCAAGAGTCATTGGGGCAAGTGATTCAAGAATCTTATTGAAACACTTAGTCGTCAATGCGTTAGGACCAATCATCGTTTGTGAAACCATGATGGTTCCTTCCGCAATCTTTACAGAATCATTCCTATCCTTCGTTGGTATCGGCTTGGATCCTACGATTCCTAGCTGGGGTAAACTAGCGAATGATTGTCGACCATTAATCTTCACTTATCCAATTCAGATTATTTGGCCAATTGCTGCAATCTGTTTGACCGTCTTATCACTAAACTTCATTGGTGACGGAATTGGCGAAGCACTGCAGACGAAAAAGGGAAGGGAGTAGGTGAATATGGCATTACTTGAAGTTGAAAACTTAAGTACCGAATTTTTCACCGATCAAGGCACAGTCAAAGCTGTGAGTGATGTATCTTTCTCTCTTGATGCAGGTGAAGCATTAGGTATTGTTGGAGAATCTGGTTCTGGAAAGAGCCAGACGATGTATACCATTATTGGTTTGTTAGCTGGTAATGGAAAAATGACCGAAGGAAAAGTAACCTTCGATGGCCAAGACATATCGCGCTCTTCTTTCGCAACCAAAAAGGATTACGAAGAAGCAATGCGTAAGATTCGTGGAAACACGATGGCAATGATTTTCCAAGACCCAATGACATTCTTAAATCCAATTCTCAAAATTGGGGATCAATTAATTGAACCAATTATGAACCATAAGAGTGTATCTCGTGCAGAAGCGGAAAAACAAGCCTTACATTTAATGGAAATGGTTGGAATTCCTTCTGCAGAAAAACGGATTAATCAATATCCATTTGAGTTCTCAGGTGGTATGCGACAAAGAATTGTCATCGCGATTGCCCTTGCGAACAATCCAAAACTCATCATTGCCGATGAGCCAACTACCGCATTAGATGTAACCATTCAAGCACAAGTACTCGAACTGATTGATGAATTACGAAAAGAAAGTAATTCAGCGGTCATTATGATTACCCATGACTTGGGTGTTGTGGCTAAGTTGTGTCACCGTATCGCCATCATGTACGGTGGTAAGATTGTCGAAATTGGTACAGATAAAGAAATCTTCTATGATGCAAAGCATCCTTATACACAAGGGTTACTGAAATGTATTACAAACCCAGAAGAGGACAGCGAAGAACCGTTGACACCAATTCCTGGTAGTCCACCTGATTTGCTGAATCCTCCAGCGGGATGTCCATTCGTAGATCGTTGTGAAAAAGCGATGCGTGTGTGTAAGGATTACAAACCTGAATACACAAACTTCTCTTCAACCCATCAATGTGCATGTTGGTTGAATGACAGCCGGGCGGTGAAAAAATGAGTGAAAAACCTATTCTAAGTGTCAAACATTTAAAGACATACTTCGATGTAACAAAAGGCATCTTCTCACCGAAACAAATCGTCAAGGCTGTCGACGATGTTTCCTTCGATGTGATGCCGAATGAAACATTTGGCTTAGTTGGTGAATCCGGATGTGGAAAAACCACATTAGGACGTACCATCGTCAAGCTCTATGATCCAGTCGATGGGTCCATCGAGTTTGAAGGCCAAGATATCGCAAAAATCAAAGGCGCAAAGCTGAAAGCGTTCCGTAAAGATATGCAGATGATCTTCCAAGATCCTTATGCATCCCTCAACCCAAGAATGACGGTTGGTGAAATTATCAAAGAACCAATGATAATTCATGAAATCTATAAAACTGAGGAAGAACGCGAAGCGCGCGCGGTTGAGCTATTACGAATTGTAGGTCTCAAACCAGACCACATCCGTCGTTACCCAGCCGAATTCTCAGGTGGGCAACGGCAACGGATTGGAATCGCAAGAGCACTTGCGGTCAATCCAAAATTCATTGTTTGTGACGAACCAATCTCCGCATTGGATGCGTCCATTCAAGCACAAGTTGTTAACTTATTAGAGAATATTCAAAAGGAAATGAACCTATCGTACTTATTCATCGCACACGATTTAAGTATGGTGAAACACATTTCCGATAAGATTGGGGTAATGTACTTAGGAAACATGGTGGAAGTAGGACCAAGTAATGATGTCTACCATCGTCCACTCCATCCATACACCGTTGCATTACTATCTGCAATTCCGATCCCCGACCCAGATGTTGCCAAATCTAAGAGTCGGATCGTGCTGGAGGGAGAAATACCTTCGCCAATAAATCCACCTAGTGGTTGTCCATTCTCGACTCGATGTCCGAAGGCTACCGAACGTTGTCGAAGAGAAAGGCCAAAACCAATACAAGTTGGAGATCGGTTAGTAGCTTGTCTACTATATGAAAAATAAGGAGGAAAGAAAATGAAAAAATTTCTGAACAAAGGGTTAGCTGCATTTCTAGCTCTTAGCCTCGCTGCTTGTGGAAATAGTGGTAGTACTGCTACAACTACTCCAGAAACTGCAGAGGCAACTGCTGAAGCAACCGCAGAAGCTGCTGCTCCAGCTGCTGCAGCTACACAAGACACAGCCGCTGCATTACAAGACTATAACGTACGTCGTGCATTACAGTTAGGTGTTGATCGTTCTGCAATCGTTACTGCACTTGATGCAGGTAGTGTCTACTACGAACTATTTGGATATGTTCCAAAAGGATTTGGTGGCGTAAATGGCGACTTCCGTGAAGAAGTAGATGATGCAGGCGCTTATGTCTACACAGACAAAGAAGAAGCAAAGAAATTACTTGCGGAAGCAGGATACGGACCAGACAACCCATTGAAGTTAGAGTATGTTTACAACTCTACTGCAGTGCATGACTTAGTAGCCGAAGTATTAAAAGCACAATGGGCAGAAATCGGTGTTGAACTTACAGTTCGTTCTGCTGAATGGCAAACATTCTTAGATGAAAGAGATAAGCAAGGTAAGTTTGAACTCGCACGTGGTGCAATGAGTGCGGACTACATGGATGTCTCCACATTCTTAGATATGGCTAAAACAACCAACCAACAAGGTGCTGTTACTTGGGGTGATGAAAAGTACGATGAAATGATGAACCAAAGTCTATTGATGGATGGTACAGAACGTCTCGAACTTCTCCACGATGCTGAAAAATATCTTGTTGAAGAAACAGCACAAGTTATTCCATTATTCGCATACAACACCATTTATCTAAGAAAACCTGGTGTAACAGGCGAAAAAGGAAGCCCACAAGCGAACCACTTATTCTGGTATGTTGAAAACCCAGGTTCTACAACCTTCACATACGCAATTGGTGAACCAGGCTTGTTAGACCCAGCAGTTGGTACGGATAGTACAACCGCTTATGTATCTAACCAATTAGGTTATCCATTATTCTACATCGGTGAAGATGGTTCGATGGTGAATGCTGCTTGTACAGATTACACAGTCAGTGAAGATGGCATGACATACACATTCACACTTGAAAAGAATACTTGGAGTGATGGCCAACCATGTACAGCGGAAGACTATGTTTATGGTATTAAGCGTTCTCTTGGTATGGGTGAAGCAGATTCTTACTATTCTTACTTCATCTCTGATTTCGTTCTCAATGCGAAAGACCACAGAGGCGATGACATCGCAAACATGGATGACGTTGGTGTAAAAGCATTGGATGATCAAACATTAGAAATCACATTAGGTCAACCATGCCCATACTTCGTTAACTTACTAGCTACAGGTGTATTCTATGCATTACGTCCAGACTTCGCTCCAGAACATGATTCTGAATGGTCTGGTACAGGTAAGACTTTCCCAACAAACTGCGCATTCGTTCCAACAAAGATTGACTTAAATGATGAAGTAGTTATGGAAAAGAATCCTAACTTCGTACATGCAGATCAAGTTAAAGTAGATACCTTAATTGCAAAGGATATCGATGACCAAGATGCTCAATTCTTAGCATTCCAAACTGGCGAAATCGACTTTGCTACATCTTTATCACCAGATGTATTAAAGACATTCCCAGAAGGTTCTCCTGAACTCATCATCAATCCATCTGTAATTAACTACTATGTATTGATTAACCAACACTTGAAATAAAAAGAACTGAGGTAAGGGGTCGCAAGGCTCCTTACCTTCTTATCATTTTGAAATGCAAATTTCTTAGAAAGACAATCCTATGCGTAAATTAAATGAACAATATCATATTCAAGATCAGATTTTGAAAGAACGATTGGATCAAGTTTTAGGCGAGGTCATGGAAGAGTGCGGCATCGAATGTTGGCTTTTCGCATGTCGCGAGTATAACGAGGATCCAATTTTTCGTTGTATCACACCAGCCCTCTATCCAACCGCACGTCGCTTAACCATCTTGGTATTCGCAAGAAAAGATGGGAAAACAGAATGCTTGAACTTAGGGATGCCAGATCCATTCTTAAACCAATACTACAAACAAGCCTATTCTCCAAAAGAGGAAGAACAGTTTGCGGCCGTGGAACGTGTTTTAAGAGAAATCAATCCCAAGAATATTGCGATTAATGTTTCGAAAGATGGCTATGCCTATACAGATGGATTATCGCATGCGCTATATGAAGAGTTAATGGAAAAGCTTCCAAAAGATCTAACGGATCGTTTTGTGAGCAGTGATCTTGTGGGCATACGTTTACTTGAAACAAGAACGCCAACTGAACTTGAGGTTTATCCAGAAGTGATGGACGTTGCGATGGAAATCATTGAAGCAGCCTTCTCTGATGAAGTCATTATTCCAGGTAAAACGACGTGTCGCGAAGTGATGGACTTTATGGCACAAGAAGTCAACAATCGTGGTATTACGACTTGGTTTAATCCAACGATTGATTTACAAAATGAAAATGGCATGCAGGAAGAAGATGCGGTAATCAATCGTGGGGATCTTGTGCACTGTGATTTTGGAATTATTTATTTAAATTTATGCACGGATACACAACGTCTCTGCTATATCCTCAAAGAAGATGAAGAGGATATGCCAGAAGAACTCAAACAAGCTATGAAACGCAACAATCGTTTCCAAGATATTGTTCGCTCTAATATGAAAATAGGAGCGACTGGCAATGAAGTATTTGTAAAAAGTGTAGAAGAGGGAAAGAAGGAAGGTCTACGTCCTTTCTTATATACCCATCCATGTGGACTCTTTGGCCACTCGGCAGGTCCAACCATTGGCTTATGGACCAATCAAAATCCCATTCCTGTAAAAGGAGATTTGAAGCTCTATAACCATACTTCTTATGCATTAGAATTAAGCATCTTAGAATATCTCGATATGTATAAAAGAGATACCTATATCTTTACCGAAGAAACCGTTGTCTTAACCGAAGAAGGTGTTTCTTTCTTAGCAGAAAATCGTGATCGGATTAAGGTCATTCGAGGTGGAAAATGAAAAAGGTAACACGTGATTTATTGACGAAATATACCTATTTATCTGATTTGCAAACAAGTTTAGATGAAAAACAAGTCTATTTTGTTTCGACCAAGGCAGATCTAAAAAACAACAATTACCTACAACGATTAAGTGCGATTGATGTCAAAACCAAAGCCATTACCGATTTAACAAAGTGGTTATTTCGCGTGCGTTACTTTGTCTTAAAAGAAGGGGTTTTCCTCATTGAAACAAGTCCCAAAAAAGCGAAACCTGGTTACACCACTTTTTATCAATTAAATGGAAAGAAGAAGTTTACGTTACCTCTTGAAGTAGGAAACATTCGTGACTTTGATGCGAACTATTATTTAGTCGAAGCAACCATCAACCGCAAATGCCCGAAATTCCATCAACTTGATGCATTAGGGCAACGCAATTATTTAAAACAAGAAAAAGACAATAGTGATTACATTGTCTTAGATGAATACCCATTTTGTTATGATGGGGCAGGTATCATTAATGGAAACCGCAATAGCTTATTCCTAGTAAACAAAAAGACGTATCGTATTGTGGATATGTTGCCTGAAACAATGGACGTTGAACATTATGATGTAAAAGGCACGAAGATTCTCTATTCTGGCGTAGACTTCACCAACTTTAAAGGAAAGTGGAGTTGGGTTTATGAATACGATACCAAAACCAAGAAAAATAAGGTGCTCTATGATAAAAAGATGCAGATTAATAATGTTTTCTATGACAATAAGCGCATCGTCGTATTTGGAACCTTCGCCAAAACATATGGCGAAATGGAAGCAGGCTTCTTCTATGAATTAAAAAATAAAAAGATGAATCTCATCGCCAAAAATGAATATACCTTCTATAACGCAGTCTTATCCGATTCGCGTTATGGAAAGACGAAGAGTTTCTTAAAACATAACGAAGATATTTACTTCCATACGGCAGAATTAGATAACACAATTCTTGTGGAATGGAACGGGAAAGGTGTCACAACTGTTCTTGAAGAAAAAGGAACGGTAGATGACTTTATTGTCGCCAAAGATACCCTCTATGTTCTCTTTATGAAAGAAGACCAATTGGGTGAAATCTATGAGGTGAAAGAAGATGGTTTATGTCAATTAACGCATTACAATGATGCGCTTATGAAAAACCGTTATGTTGCGAAACCAGAAATGTTCTTTGTACAAAAGAAAACCCCAATTGAAGGATGGGTCTTAAAGCCAATTAATTATAATCCACGTAAAAAGTATCCAGCGATATTAGATATCCATGGCGGCCCAAAATGTGCCTATGGAAATGTATACATGCACGAAATGCAGGCTTGGGCATCGGAAGGATACTTTGTGATGTATTGTAACCCACGTGGTTCCGATGGACGTGGAAATGCGTTTGCGGATTTACGTAAGAAGTTTGGGACGATTGATTATGAAGACATCATGGATTTTGTGGATGAAGTCTTAAAGCGTTATCCTGCAATTAATCCGAAAAAACTAGGGGTTACTGGAGGTAGCTATGGAGGCTATATGACGAACTGGATCATTGGTCATACCAACCGCTTTGCGGCAGCCGCAACTCAACGTTCCATCTCCAACTGGATTACGGAAGTGTTGATTTCCGATTATGGAATTGATTTCCCGATTGAGCAAGAATACAAAGATTTGTATCATTGCGAAAAAGAATTATGGGAGATGTCACCTCTCAAATATGTGAATAATGCAAAAACACCAACCTTATTCATTCATAGTACAGAAGATTATCGTTGTACGCTTCCAGAAGCACTACAACTTTTCACCCCATTAACAATTAAGGGGATTGATACAAAACTTGTGATTTTTAAAGGTGAGAGTCATGGCCTTTCTCGAAACGGGAAACCGTTACATCGGATGCGCCGTTTAAATGAAATCACCGATTGGATGAATAAATATCTAAAGAAGGGAGCTTAATATGGAATTTAATTTAGGAAAAAGATATTGTTATTACTTCAATGAAATTGCGAAAATCCCACATGGCAGTCGCAATGAGAAAGCATTGAGTGATTACATTGTGCAATTCGCAAAAGACCACAATTTACCTTACAAGCAAGATGAAGTCTATAACGTCATCATTGAAAAAGAAGCTTCAGAAGGATACGAAGATGCAGCACCACTCATCTTACAAGCACACATCGATATGGTTCCAGAAAAGAACCGTGATAGCGATCATGATTTCTTGAAAGATCCACTCGATTTATATGTAGAAGATGGTTTATTGAAAGCACGTGGGACAACGCTTGGGGCAGATGATGGAACTGGAGTTGTCTATATGCTAGCAATTCTTGAAGATGATTCCTTAGCGCATCCAAAACTCGAATGTATTTTTACGACCATGGAAGAAATTGGCTTACTTGGCGCAAGTGCTTTAAAGCCAGAAGATGTCCATGCTGATCGTATGATTTCTCTTGATGGTGGCCCAGAAGGATGCACCTTATTGAGTTCGGCTGGGGGAGCGACCGTCTATGCGCGCCGTAAACTCAACTATGAACCAAATGATAAACCTGCTTATCGCGTAGCGGTTAAAGGCCTATCAGGTGGACATTCGGGTGGTGAAATCCATAAAGAAAAAGGAAATGCGAATAAGCTTGTGGCGCGCTTAGTCAAAGAAGCACAACTTGCAGGAGCCGATGTGCAACTTGTTTCTTATAATGGGGGCTTAAAAGATAATGCGATCCCTCGGGAAGCAGATATTGTATTTGTTTCAAGTACACCAAAAGAAGAACTGCAAGCTTCTTTAGAAAAAACAGCGAAAGAAATCGCAACGGAACTTGAGTTCTCGGATGCAGGCTTCAAGATGGAATTGGAAGAAGTATCTTGTGATTCCTGCTTAACAAAAGAAGATAGTCAAGCAATTCTTGATTTTGCCTTCTTGATGCCAGATGGCTTTAAACATCGCTCTATGGTAATTGAAGGCTTAACCGTGACTTCCTTAAATCTTGGGGTTGTTACAACGGATGAAAACCAAATTGAGTTTAGTTCGCTTTTACGTAGTGCTTTAGATAGTGGGACCGAAAATCTCATTCGTGAAATTGAGGTCTTAGCTTCCATTATGGGCTTTGATGTAGAAGTAACAGCGAAGTATCCAGGTTGGAATTATTCGGAGACTTCGGCAATGCGTGATATCTATGGCAAAGTAATGAAAGACTTTGGTAGAGAACTCGTTGTCGAAGCGGCGCATGGTGGATGTGAGTGTGGTGTTTTTAAAGGTTTAAATCCAAATATCGATATCATCTCCTTTGGACCAATCACACGCTATATCCATACGCCAGATGAAGAATTAGATCTTGCATCGTTTGACCGCTCTTATGAAATATTATGTGCGATAATAAAAGAGTGTAGATAGAAGGAGAATATTTATGGCAAAAGGATTAGTTGTAATTTTAAGTGGCGCAAGCTCAGTAGGGAAAAGTGACATTCGTGATCGCCTACTAGGAGATGAGGACTTAAAACTCTTTTACTCCGTATCCGAGACAACCCGTCCACAAAAAGAAGGGGAAGTCGATGGCAAAGATTACTATTTTGTCACCCATAAAGAATTCGCAAACTCCATCAAAAACCATGAACTCTTAGAATATACAGAATTCAATGGTTATTACTACGGAACCCCAAAGAGCCAAGTAGACTTTTTGGTAGACAAAGGGAAAAATGTGCTCATTGAAGTCGAAGCACAAGGGGTAGGAGGCATTAAACTCAACTACCCAGATAGTTTAGCTTTCTATGTCATGCCTACAAGTATGGAAGAATTGGAAAAGCATATTACGGAAATGTATAAAGACGATCAAGCTTCTATTGAACGTCGTTTGAATAAAGCAAAACTCGATATGGAGATTGCGCCTTTATTTCGTAATATCGTTTATAACGATGACCCAGAAAAGGCAGTTGCAGAAATTAAAGAAAAAGTATTAGCAGAATTGGAGAAGAGAAGTAATGAATAAAGTACGTTTGGAGAAGTTTGCAAACGCATTGTTAAAGGTTGGAGTAAACCTACAACCAGGGGAAAACGTGCTTGTTGAAACCGATACAAATTGTCTTGACTTAGCACGTGAAATCACAAAACAAGCTTATCAAAATGACGCCAAAAACGTCGTTGTGAAAATGTTAGATCCGGAAATCCAACATTTGCAAGCATTGAATGAATCCGTTGAAGATTTACGCGTATTACCAGATTGGGAACGTGAGAATCTTGAACATTATGTTTCGGATCCCAAGACTTGTCACATTGTCATTTGGCCAAGTTATCCAACACTCAATAACGATGTCCCAGATGAAAAGATGATGGCACAAAGTTTTGCGCGTAATGAATTACGTAATGTGGCACGTAAATATCTACATAAAGGAACCCTAAAATGGGTCGCAACCGTTTACCCAAATCAAAACTGGGCCAATGCGGTTTATCCAGATTGTAGTGAAGAAGAAGCATATCAAAAATTAGAGGATGCGATTTGTGCCATGATGTATGTGGATGAAGAAAGTGATGCGGTAGAAAATTGGAAGAAGCATTGTGAGAACCTATCTGCGCGCTCCACATGGTTAAATAACCACAACTTCAAATCCTTACATATCACATCCGAACTAGGTACCGATATTACGATTGGTCTAGTGAAGGGGCATATTTGGGAAGGCGCAAATGATATGGCTGAAAGTGATTTAGACCCATATTGCGCAAATATGCCTACCCAAGAAGTCTTCACAGATCCAGACTATCGTACGGTTAATGGGATTGCGTATGCATCCTTCCCATTAATGATTTCTGGAAAACTAGTCAAAGATTTCTGGATTCGCTTTGAAAATGGTCGCGCTGTAGATTGTGGGGCAAGTGAGAATGTGGAATTCTTAAAGAATGTGTTATATGAAAATGAACGGACACGTTATTTAGGAGAAGTGGCACTCGTTTCAAAACAATCTCCAATTCGGCAAATGAATTGTGTCTTTATGAATGGACTTATCGATGAAAATGCGGCATGTCATCTTGCGTTTGGTCAAAGCTTCTCTAGCAACATTCAAGGTGGAACTTTGATGAGTGATGAAGAACTATTAGAAAATGGCGTCAATGTCGCAAGTAGCCATCATGACTTCATGATTGGTACCGAAGAAACTAAGATTGTAGGCATCAAAGAAGATGGCAGTGAAGTAGTCATTATGGAACATGGCGACTTCACAATGAATTAGAAAGGATTATACGTATGCGTATTTCAGAAGAAAGCTTTATTGTAGATGTTCCAAGTGTAGATGAATTAAAATCAAAGATCTTATCCTATCGTGAACAAGACCGCTTATTAGATAAATGGTTGGTTTATCGATTAGACAATATCTTACCAATGGTCATGAAGCGTGCAGAGATTGATTGTTGGGTAGTATGTAACAACGAATATAACGAAGAACCGGTATTCTGGACTTTAGCACCAAGAAGCTTAATTACCGCACGTCGTTTGACAATCCTTGTCTTCCATTTAAAAGACGATGGCACCGTAGAGCGTTTCTCTTTAACGCATCCAGTGCCTGTGATTGGCGAATACTATAAACCTATGTGGACCAATCCAAAAGGACAAAACTGGGGCGCAAGTAAAATCCTCAACCCTGGTGCACCTGAAATGGACGCAAGTGGTGAAGGGGAAACCCAAATGGAATGCTTAGCGCGTGTTTTAAAAGAATTGAATCCAAAGAAGATTGGCTTAGATACTTCGGAAGACTTTGCGTTTGCGGATGGGTTAAGTCATACCCTCTATGAGCAAATGATGGAAGTATTTGATGAAGAATTAAAGGTGAAGATCTGTTCGGCTGAAAAGGTCGTTGTTGGCTGGATGGAAACAAGAAGTGAGCCAGAAATTAACGCATATCACGGCATTATGCAGATTGCGCATGCCATGATTGCGGAAGCATTCTCAAGTAAAGTGATTTTACCAGGTGTTACAACCAATGAAGATGTGAAGTATTGGATGATGCAAAAGACGATTGATCTTGGCTTCCGTCCTTGGTTTGATTATGAAGTCTCCATTCGCCGTGCTGGAGTAGGCGAGATTTCGGGTGAAGAAGTCATTCTTCCAGGTGATTTATTACACTGTGATGTGGGCTTCCGTTATCTGAACCTTTGCACAGATACACAAGAAAATGCATATGTCTTAAAACTTGGAGAAACCGAAGCACCAGAAGAACTACAAGAAGTATTACGTACCGTCAATCGTCTTCAAGATATTACGATTGGAGAATTCAAAGAAGGGCGTACTGGAAATGAAATTCTTGCCGGTGCAATTGCCAAAGCCAAAGCAGAAGGAATCAACCCATGCATTTATACCCATCCAATTGGATTTAATGGACATGCGGCTGGACCAACCATTGGTTTATGGGATAAACAAGGAGGCGTTCCTGGCACTGGGGATTATCCAATGTACAACAACACCGCATACTCCTTAGAATTAAACTGCACTTGTCCAGTGAAGAGTTGGGGTGTGGATTTAACCTTTGGAGCGGAAACCGATGTGCTCTTCAAAGATGGCGAAGTATATTTCTTAGCCGGTAGACAAAATCAATTCCATTTAGTGAAGTAATGAAATCAAGATCGATTAAAAAATTATTGTTTCTTACGGTGTGCTATTTCTTAGCTGCGAATTTCGCACATCCCGTAGAACCAACATTTTATAAAAATCTAGCCATGCCAGACTATATGTTTGGCTTGGCTTTTGCTGCTATGGCAACCTTTAACTTTTTGTTTTCTCCTTTTTGGGGAAAAATTGCCGACCAATATGGCCCAAACAAAGTATTAGGAATTAGTTTTTTATTCTATGCGGTTGGCCAAGTCATGTTCTTTTTGGCTAAAAGTGTGAGTGATTTAATCATTGCGCGCTGCTTTGCGGGTATTTTTATCAGTGGCGTAACGGTGGGAGAGATTCTTTATATCATAGAGAATACGAATGAAGAAGAGCGAGGAAAGTACTTAGCGACCTATGCGACGATCAGTGCGATTTTTAGTGCGTTTGGGTATATGATTGGTGGCATCATTGGGGATATGAATATCAGCTTCTCCTTTTATGCGCAAATCATTGGCCTTGCGTTAACGGGAATCTTACATTTCTTAATTCTAGAAGATCGCCCAAGGGAAACCGTTTCTCTTAAGGCAAGACAATTATTAAAAGAATCAAATCCATTTCAAGCCTTTCTTGATGCGCGTAGCTTAATGAGTAAACCATTCTTATATTTCTTGATGATTTGTATGTTTACAGCTTTTGCGACAAACTGTTATGACCAATGTTTTAATTACTTTATAAAAGATGTATATGGCTTTCCACCTTCCTATAATGGATGGTTAAAAGGGGCAATTGGGATTATCACTTTAATCGCAAACTCAACCATTTGTGCGTATCTTTTAAGCCACACTAAAATTGAACGTTCTTTAGTAAAAGTTTTGGTGGTTTGTTTAGGAATGATGATTGGCATTATTCTGATTGATGCGATTGTGCCTTTTATCATTTTGAATGTGATATTCTTTGCGTTTAATGCGGTGTATAAACCACTTTTACAAACGATGATTAACTGGTTCAACAAAGATAAACAAAGTGGAACTGTTGTTGGTGTCTATAATTCCGTTTCGAGTTTAGGTACCATCCTTGGTTCGCTTGTGGCAGGATTTGTGTATTCCTCAGGTCCGAAATTATCCTTTGTGTATGCGGCCATTGCGTTTGTCATTGCGATTGTCTTTAGTTTCTTACAAATGAAACACAGAGAGGGTACCGTATGAGTGATTTTCAAAAAGAATATTACCAAGTCTTTCAGATGTTTAACCATCAATGGGGCCTTGTAGCTTCAGGCACAATCGACAACTATAACTGTTGTACGATTGGTTGGGGTAGCTTAGGGAGTGTATGGGGTGGTAGTGACCATGTGAAACCCATCTGCACGGTTTATGTGAATGAGAATCGTTATACAAATCAATTTTTATTAGAGAATGATTATTTTACAGTCAGTTTTTTCCCAGAATCTTATCGAAAAGATTTAGCGATTCTCGGGACTTTATCTGGAAGAGATGGAGATAAAGTTTCTAAGACTAGCTTAACGCCAGTCGGGAAAGAGGGATATGTCTATTTTGAAGAAGCAGAATTAACTCTTGTCTGTAAGAAAGTCTATTGGGATAAGATGAAAAAAGATCATATCCTAGATCAGGGTATTATTGAGCGGAGTTATCTTGATGAACCCCCACATCATTTCTATATGGGTGAAATCATTGAAGTAAAAAAGAAAACTGCAGAATAACTGCAGTTTTATACTTATGGCGGAGAATGAGGGATTTGAACCCCCGCGCGCTTGCACGCCTGCTGGTTTTCGAAACCAGTCCCTTCAACCACTTGGGTAATTCTCCTTTGCCTAGCAATTATACCACACTAAAAGGTATAATGAATCTATTCGGAGGAAAGTATGAAATTTAAAGATATGCCTTATGAACGTCCTGATTTTGAGGATGTCAAAAAACAATTACAAGAATTAACGGAAGCATTAAAGAATGCGAAGAGTTATGAAGAAGCACATGAAGTGTTCTTAAAGAAAGATGCCCTAGAGCGTCATCTTGAAACATTAGGTGCGATTGCGAGCACACGCCACAACATCAACACAAAGGATGCCTTCTATTTTGAAGAAGATAAAGCGTGGAACCAAGCGATGCCAGAAGTTCAAGAATATTCCCAAACTTTTACGGAAGCCTTATTGAATAGTCCTTTCCGTAAGAACTTTGAAGAAGAGTATGGAAACTTATTATTTGTGAATGCGGAGATTGATCTCAAATCTTTCTCGCCAGAAATCATTGCGGAATCACAAAAAGAAAATGATTTGACACAAGAATATGAAAACTTACTCGCAAGTGCACAAATTGAATTTGAAGGAAAGACCTATACCTTATCCCAAATGTCACCATTCTTAAATGACCCGGATGATGCGCGTCGTTTAGCAGCTTGGAAGGCAGAAGGGAAATGGTATAAAGATAACCAACCACAATTGGATCGTATCTATGATGAACTTGTGAAATTGCGCGATACGATGGGTAAGAAGCTTGGATACGAAGGTTATACAACCCTTGGCTACTATCGTATGGGAAGAAATTGTTACGACAAGGATGATGTCGCGAAATTCCGTGAAGCAGTACAGAAATATGTTGTACCTGTCGCCGATGAAATCTATCGTCGGCAAGCTAAGCGTTTAGGAAAAGAGTATCCTATGAGCTTTGCGGACAACCAATTGGAATTCCGTTCTGGAAACTCCAAACCAGCAGGAAGTCCAGATGATATCTTAGCAGCTGGTAAGAAGTTCTATGATGAGTTGTCTCCTGAAACAAGTAAATTCTTTAATACGATGTTAGAGGATGAACTCTTAGATGTATTATCGACCGAAGGCAAACGTGGTGGGGGTTATTGTACCGGTTTACCCGATTATCATGTGCCATTTATCTTTGCAAACTTCAATGGTACACAACACGATGTAGAAGTAATCACCCATGAAGCAGGTCATGCTTTTGAAGCGTATATGAATTTGGACCGTGTTCCAGTGAGCTATACATGGCCAAGTATGGAAGCAGCAGAAGTGCACTCCATGTCGATGGAATTCTTTGGGGATGCATGGGCAAAAGATTTCTTTGGGGAAGATACAAGAAAGTATCTTTATAGTCATTTAGCTGGATCACTCACCTTTATTCCATATGGAACAATGGTCGATCATTTCCAACATATCGTTTATGAAAAACCAGAACTCACTCCAAGAGAACGTCATGATGTGTGGAAAGAACTCATGGGTATTTATATGCCTTGGATGAAACTTGATGGCGATATTCCTTTCTTTAGTGAAGGAGAGCATTGGCAACTCAAGCATCACATTTATTCTTCGCCATTCTATTACATCGATTATTGTTTAGCACAAACGGTCGCTTTACAATTCTGGGCTAAGATTCAAAAAGATCGTAAACAAGCTTGGGATCAATATATGACCTATACCTTGATGGGTGGAAGTAAGACCTTTGTTGATTTATTGAAAGAAGCAAAACTCGATTCCCCATTTGAGGAGAGTTGTTTAAAGGGTGTATGTGAAGAAGCAAGCAAATATCTTGAGAATTATGATTTAACAGGAATTGCATAGTGAAAGAAACCAAAACCACAAAAGGAAAAGCGTATTTAAACGATTTTAAATTAAACGAAAAAGGAGAGTATGAGTATCGCGGTACAAAACATGCGTTCCATACTCCCTCTTTTTCCTATGCCCAAGCGCGCAATCGTTTACTCTTGTATACAACAATCATGTTAGGGTGTGCCTTTGGGATTGGATTATTTCCTGCTGCAGGTACGACCAATACGATGTATGTGGTGATTCCATATACGGTATGTCTAGTTTGTTGTAGTATATTTTTGTTTCGCTTTGTATCCTTTTTGATGGCTAAAGATCCCATACGTGATTACCTATATAAAAAAACCGTTGTACGGTTTCCAATTTATCTTAATATCATTCAAATTACGGCTATCATTGCCCTTGTGATGGAAGGGGTCTATTTAATCTTGCATGGATTCAACAACATGGTCGTTGCGACGCTTTTCTATTGTTTGGGTTTAGTTGGGGTAATTCTCTTTAGTTATGCATGGTTAAAGTTTTTTCATACGTTAAAGTGGAAAGAAGTCTCAGATTAAACCAAAGTGTTCAAAGGCATGGTAAATGCCATCTTCTAAAATGTCGGTTGTTACATAATCGGCAATTTTTTTAACTTCCTCAAGGCCATTGCCCATGACAATTCCAATCTTACAATACTGCAACATATCCGCATCATTGATACTATCGCCAATGCATAGGGTATCTTCTTGTTTGGCATGAAAGGCTTTGAGGACTTGTTCGATGCCAAAGGATTTTGTATAGGTCGCATTGGTGACTTCTGCGCCACAAAAGATGCCTTCTTTGGTGTGGGTGATGGTTACTTTATAGGGAGGTTGGATAAGGGTTTCATATTGATGAATTCCTTTTAACGTATCATCAAAGAAGAAAATTTTATAAATGGAATCTTCTGCGGGTACTTCTTCTGCGTTATGAATATGAAGTTCTTCTAAAAGGGCATATTGTTTAGGGAGTGGAATCTCTTCGGCATTAAAGTATTTCCGTGCCCACTCATAACCAGAAGGATTACAGTAAGATGCTTTTCCACCTTCTAGCATGTAATGGAGGTTACATTGTTTGGCATAAGCTTGAAGCTGTTTGACATCTTTTATGGGAATGGGGGCATCAAAGATGACTTCTTCGTTGATTTCAATCGTTGCTCCAGTCGCAAAAATATAACCATCGGTTGGATAATCGAGATAAGGAATGGCTTCGTTTTTGGTGCGCCCAGTACAAAGAAAGACATAATGCCCGTTTTCGCGTGCCTTTTGAATCGCAAGAAGGGCACTTTTCGGGGTATCGTGTAAAGCAGGGCTATACAGCGTGCCATCTATGTCTAAAAAGATATATTTTGGGTTCATATGCCTAGCGTAACAGAAAAAAAGAAAATTTTCACAGAAAATTTTCATAGATTATGAAAAATGATACATTTCACGGTTTTTTTGGCCTTGTTTTAATTGACTTACAGGGTGTATTTACTTAAAATATTAATACATTTTGCATTTTTTATATGCAAAAATTTCCGAAAGGGGGAAATTGAAATGGTAAATATGAAAAAAATTACCGCTGCTTTCTTAGCAGGAATGATGCTTGTTGGATGCGGAAGTAATGCTGGTACTGCAACAACAACTCCAGAAGCAACCGCTGAAGCAACTGCAGAAGCTACTGCTAACACTGAAAAATCGGCAGATACTCCTTTGGTAGTTGGATACTCTCCATTCTCCAGTAAGTTCTCGCCATTTTTCTCAACTACAGCATATGACCAAGATGCGCAAGCTATGACACAATTATCCTTGCTCACATCGGATCGTACAGGTGCAATTATTTATAAGGGTATTGAAGGTGAAACAATTCCTTATAACGGAACCGATTATACCTACTATGGTCCAGCAGATTTGGAAGTTGTAGAAAACGCAGATGGTTCTGTTGACTACAAATTCAAACTAAGAGATGATTTGAAATTCTCCGATGGAGAACCAATCACGATTGATGATGTTATCTTCTCTATGTATGTACTCTGTGACCCAACTTATGATGGTTCTAGCACATTATTTGCACAACCAATCGTAGGTATGGAAGAATACCGTTCTGGTATGGATACCTTACTCAACCTTCTTGTTGCAGCAGGAAGAGATAACACAGACTTCACAAACTGGACAGAAGAACAACAAAAGACATTCTGGGAAAAATATGACAAGGCTACACTTGGCTTAGCAGAAGAAATCGTTAAATACTGCGTAGAAGCTGGTGCAGCAGAAGAAGGAAACATCACAGCAGCAGCAGCTGCTTGGGGCTTCACAATTCCAGAAGGTGGAACAATGGAAGACTTCGCTAACGCATTAGCAGAAGCTTATGGTGGCGATGTTGCTGGCATGATCAACACAGAAAATGCTGGTTCTACAGTTGAAGACCTCTTCCCAGGTTTAGAAGATTACTCCACTGTTGGTGTTAAGACAGGTGAATCTGCACCAAATATTGCAGGTATCAAGAAGATCAACGATTATGAAATGACCGTTACAACTTCTAAAGTTGATGCAACTGCAATTTATCAATTGGGTGTTAGCATTGCGCCATTACACTACTATGGTGATAAATCCTTATTTGATTATGACAATAACAGCTTCGGCTTCCCTAAAGGTGACTTGTCCTCTGTTCGTGCAAAGACAACACAACCTCTCGGTGCTGGCCCATACAAATTCATTAAATATGAAAATGGTGTCATCAACTATGAAGCAAATGAAAACTACTTCAAAGGGGAACCAAAAACAAAATACATCAACTTCTTAGAAACATTTAAAGATGATGATAAGTTAAATGGTGTTGTTACTGGAACAATCGATATCACAGACCCAAGCTTCTCGAATGATACCGTTAAGGCAATTCAAGACGCAAACGGTGGCGACATTGTTGGACCAGTTATCACAACTGACACCGTTGATAACCTAGGTTATGGTTATATTGGTATTGCAGCTGACGTTGTTAACGTTGGTGGCGTACGTGATAGCGATGCATCTAAGAACTTACGTAAGGCATTCGCAACGGTTTACTCTGTATACCGTGACGTTGCAATTGACTCTTACTATGGGGAAAGAGCAAGTGTTATCAACTACCCAATTTCCAATACTTCTTGGGCTGCTCCACAACCAACTGACCCAGACTACAAAGTAGCATTCTCTACAAAAGTAGATGGCAGCGATATTTATACTTCTAACATGAGTGCAGAAGAAAAATATGAAGCAGCAAAACAAGCAGCATTAGAATACTTCGAAGCAGCTGGTTACACGGTTGCAGATGGCAAAATCACAGCAGCTCCAGCAGGCGCTAAGATGGAATACGAAGTTTGGATTCCAGCAGATGGTTCTGGTGATCACCCTGCATTCATGATTTTGACAGAAGCAGAAAAAGCATTAGCTGACATCGGTATGAAACTCATCATTCGTGACTTGTCCAACAGTTCTGACTTGTGGGATGGTCTAGAAGCACGTACAGTACCAATGTGGGCTGCAGCTTGGGGTGCAACCGTTGACCCAGATATGTATCAAATTTACTATTCTGACATCGCTAATGGTGGTGCTAACCCAGGTGGTTCGAACTATCAATATGGTATTGCGGATGCAGAACTTGACCAAATGATTATGGATGCACGTTCTTCAATCGATCAAAGCTATCGTAAGACAGTTTATAAAGCTTGCTTAGATACAATTGTTGACTGGGCTGTTGAAGTTCCAACATACCAAAGACAAAATGCGATTATCTTCAGTACTGAACGTGTTGACATGGATTCCGTCACACCAGACATCACAACTTTCTATGGCTGGATGAGCGAAATCGAAAACACAAAACTGAAATAAGAGAAAACTCTAAATCAGTAATCTTATGCGGAAGGGTTACGATGACCCTTCCGCATTCTTCATGAATGATTCGATGCATGATTTCGATTGTATAGGAGAATACAACCGAAATGATGTATTGAAGGAAAAGGAGGGTATTGCGGTGCGAAAGTATATTATTAAAAGAATACTCATATCCATTGCGTTGTTATTTTTAGTCGCGTTTATTATTTATGTTTTGATGCGTAGTTTACCTACTTCTTATATCGAAACAATTGCGCGTGAAAAATCGATGCAACCTGGATCAAAGAGTTATGAAGAATGGATGGCGCAATTATCCGCATCCTATGGAATGGATAAAGGAATTGTGGCTGGATATATTAGTTGGCTTGGAAATGCTTTCCGTGGAAACTTTGGGGATAGTTGGTTCTATACCGTTCCTGTTTTACAAAGATTCCGTGAAGTTGTTCCAGTTTCTTTTGTGATGGGATTAATTGCTTTTGTACTTGAATTACTCATTGCGATACCACTTGGTATTATTGCCGCAACAAAACAATATTCGAGAACGGATTATACCATTTCGATTGTTGCTTTAGCTGGTATTTCGTTACCAACCTTCTTTTTCGCATCCTTATTAAAACTTGTATTCTCTGTCAAACTCGGTTGGTTTGATTTATTTGGTTTAGTCGGAAGAAATTATGAACAACTTTCTACGATGGGAAAACTATTGGATAAAGCACATCACTTAGTGCTTCCAATTGTTACATTAGTTGTGATTAGTATTGGTGGTTTGATGCGTTATACACGTACCAATATGTTAGAAGTCATGAATGCGGATTACATTCGTACCGCACGTGCAAAAGGTCTAGATGAAAACAAAGTCATCTACCACCATGCTTTCCGTAACACCCTTATTCCACTTGTTACAATGATCGGTGGATCGTTACCTGGCTTATTCTCTGGTGCATTAATCACGGAAACTTTATATGCGATTAATGGCATCGGTTATACGTCATACAATGCGATGGTTTCTGGAGATATTCCTTTCTCCATGTTCTATTTAGTATTTATGGCTTTATTAACATTAGCTGGAAACTTGATTTCCGATATTCTTTACGCGGTGGTTGATCCACGTGTAAGAATTGCCTAGAAAGGAGACCTCATGAGCGAAGAAAAGAAAAACTATGACAGTGAAGTCTCTGAAAATAACCAATACTCTTTAAACGATGACCGTCGTGTAAAAGTATTATCCCCAGGGGCGCTTGTTCGGCAACGTTTCTTCCGGAACCGAATTGCGGTTGTGGGTTTAGTTATTTTGATTGCGATGTTCTTGTTCTCCTTTGTTGGAGGAATGATTTCTCCATATAAAGAAGATCAATTATTCTATCGTATCGATATGCAAGATAAAGCCTATGCGGCAGTTACAGAAAACAAAGAATACCGTTATACCGCATTAGATACTTCTAAGTTTACATCGATTGTCCAAGCGCAATCCTTCCTAGCTATCTCCAAACAAGCAGAAGAGTTTGAGTATCGTGGTGTGACCTATCAGCTTGTGAAGGAAGGAACTGATTTTTATAGTGTATGGCAAGATAACCAAATCATTGGGATTGCCTATAAAGATATCATTAGTACCGTTAGCCCAGATACCAAATTATCCTTTGATTTCGAATACGCAGCTTTAAAAGCATATACGCATGAAGCAAGTGCCGAGGATGAAGAGGGGAAAGACTACAGTCAATTTGTTGTTGATGGAGAGAACTATCGTATTGATGAAGATGGAAATATCTTAAAGGGAAATGAACCATTTGCCTATGTAAGTAAATATATTGTTCGTCCAAGTATGAGTGATGTATTCTTAACCCAAAACTTCAAAGATGAATTATTAGAATCCATCGAAAAGAATGAAACCGACTTCTATTTCACAGATACGGATGGCGTGAATCATGAATATACCTTAGCTTATGATGCGAAGACCCAATCGTGGGCGGTGAATCAATTAACTGAAACACGTGTCTATGATACCTATTCAAGTCCATCTAAAACGCACTGGTTAGGAACCGATCGTAACGGGATGGATATGATGACACGTTTGATGTATGGCGGACGTGTTTCCCTTGTGATTGGATTCATCGTTGAAATTATTGCCTTAGTGTTAGGTGTTATCTTAGGTGGTATTTCTGGTTATTTTGGAAAATGGGTAGATATGTTGATTATGCGTATTGTTGATGTGTTCTACTGTATTCCATCCATGCCAATTATCATCATTCTTGGTGCGACCATGGATGCGATGCACGTCGATCCACAAGTACGTATGATTTATTTGATGTTGATTCTTGGTTTCTTAGGATGGCCAAGTATTGCACGTCTTGTGCGTGGTCAAATCTTATCTTTACGTGAACAAGAATTCATGACTGCGACCGAAGCGACCGGCTTAAGTGTACGTCGTAGAATCTTACAACACCTTGTGCCAAACGTCATTCCACAATTGATTGTTTCTGCAACCATGGGAATTGGTGGCACGATTATCACCGAAGCAACCCTTTCCTTCTTAGGCCTTGGTGTTAAGTTCCCCTTTGCGTCTTGGGGAAATATTATCAACGATGTTAATAATACCTATGTCTTAACGACATATTGGTTTATTTGGATTCCAGCAGGTTTATTGTTATTGTTAACGGTTTTGGCATACAACCTGGTTGGAGATGGATTGCGCGATGCGTTTGATCCAAGGATGAAACGATAGGAGGAGAGAAAGATGGCAAAGAAAAATGTAGATGGCTATCTTACTGCCAGAGAAATCCGTCGTATTTCAAAAGAAAATCGTAAGATTACCAACGAATTAGAAAAGAAACATAAACGGAAAAATGTTCCGGAATCCGAATATTTAACGACAATGAAAGACCCTAATAACGCCGTTGAATTTGAAGACTTGCAGACATACTTCTTTACAGATGCAGGGATTGTTAAAGCGGTGGATGGTGTTAGTTTTGAAGTCCCAATTGGGAAAACAGTTGGGGTTGTTGGAGAATCTGGTTGTGGGAAGTCCGTAACAAGTTTATCCTTAATGCGCTTATTACAACGTCCTCAAGGACAAACCGTTGGTGGAGCGATTCGCTTAAACTTAGGTGATAAAGCATACGATGTCACCAAAGCGCCAGATGAAGTGATGCAGACGATTCGTGGAAATGCGGTATCAATGATTTTCCAAGAACCAATGACAGCGTTAAATCCAGTCTTCCGTATTGGGGATCAAGTCAATGAAGTTATTGCCTTACATGATGGGGAAGGGAAGACAGAAGAAGAAATCAAACAGCGTACGCTCGAACTATTAGATATGGTTGGTATCGCAAATAGAGAAGGTGTCTATGCGATGTATCCACATGAATTATCTGGTGGCATGCGTCAGCGTGTTATGATTGCGATGGCATTAGCATGTAATCCTAGAGTGATTATTGCCGATGAGCCAACGACGGCCTTAGATGTAACCATTCAAGCACAGATTTTGGACTTGTTGCGTCAATTAAAAGACCGCATTAATAGTTCCATTATGTTTATCACCCATGACTTAGGGGTGATTGCGGAAATGGCAGATTATGTTGTGGTTATGTATGCAGGACGTATCATTGAGCGTGGTACAGCAGAAGAAATCTTTGCGAATCCATGTCATCCATATACCATTGGGTTAATGGAATCAAAACCAGTTGTAGGAAGAAAAGTAGACAAGCTATACTCCATTCCAGGAAAAGTTCCAAACCCAATTAATATGCCAGATTACTGCTACTTTAAGGATCGTTGCGAAAAGTGTGTGGCAAGATGTGATGGGGCCTATCCAGAAGAAGTATATGTCAGCCCAACGCACTCGGTTGCATGTTATCGCTATTACAAAGAAGAAAAGGAGGAAAAGTAAATGTCTGAAAAGAATGATGCACTAACAATCGACAAAAGCTTTACTCCAGTTACGTATGATGAAAAATATATTTTAATGGTCAATAACTTGAAAAAGTATTTTCCCATTAAAAGTGGTATGATTGCGCGTACAGTAGGTTATGTAAAAGCAGTAGATGGCGTAACCTTTAACTTGAAGCGTGGGACAACGATGGGACTTGTTGGAGAGTCTGGCTGTGGTAAGACGACAACAGGACGTACCATTTTACGTCTTGCGGGTGATAAAACCGCAGGGCAAGTATTGTTTAACGGCCAAGAAGTCTATGATTTTTCCGCCAAGGAAATGCGTCAAAAACGTACGGAAATGCAGATCATTTTCCAAGATCCATTTTCTTCGCTACAACCACGTATGCCAGTCGGTGAAATCATTGGTGAAGCTGTTCGTGAACACCATATTGTGCCAAATAGCGAATATGAAGATTATATTGAACGCGTCATGGATGAATGTGGTCTACAATCCTTCCAAAAAGATCGTTATCCACATGAATTCTCAGGTGGCCAACGGCAACGTATCTGTATTGCACGTGCGCTTGCCTTAGAGCCTGAATTTGTTGTATGTGATGAACCCGTCTCTGCATTAGACGTTTCGATTCAAGCACAGATTATTAACTTATTAAAGGAACTACAAGAAAAGCGGAAGTTAACCTATTTGTTTATTTCACATGACTTATCTGTTGTCGAACATATTTCAGATACTGTCGGTGTCATGTATTTAGGAAATCTTGTGGAATATGGGCCAACGGATCGTATTTTCGATAATCCATTACACCCTTATACACAAGCACTCTTCTCTGCAATTCCAATTCCCGATCCAACAGCAAAGATGAATCGAATTGTACTAGAAGGAAGTATTCCTTCGCCAGCAAATCCTCCAAAGGGATGTAAGTTCCATACGCGTTGTGCGAGATGTATGGAATGCTGCAAACATGAAGCACCAGTTCAAAAAGAAATTGAACCAGGACACTTTGTAGTATGCCACTTATTTGACAACGAAAAAGACATCAATGAAAAATAAGCTTGAAGAATATGATGATGGCCATAGCATTGTCGATATGAGTGAGGTGGAGCGTCCCAATCTGTTACATTTTCGGCCTTCGAAAAAACAACAGATGGAACCAAGTACTCCAAATCGTCCTTGGGAGCAAACCTCCCTTACTGGGAAAGAACGCTTCTGGTATATTCTTGGAACTCTTAAAGCGGCACTTCTCATTGCCTTAGCTTATATTATTGGTCTAGGCAGTATCATCTTATTGTTAATTCTATTATCCAAATATGCATCCTAAGGGATGCATTTTTATTAGGGGATGCGTGGTTTTTGCGGAAGGTTAAAGGATATAGTAAATACACATACCAAACACGTTGCGATGAAGATTTTAGTCTTTCGCTTGGAGATGAAACTGTTAAAATAGTATTGAACACGAAGGGAAGCCAAAAAGGGCTATCAAAGGACTTACAGGCATTTATTCAATATTTACGAACCAATGAAGTGGGATCGACAAAGTTTATTGAAGACTTGGATGAAGCAGTAGAACAAGTGAAATCCAATCGCGAGTGGAGGGAACGCTATATGACATTAGAAGAAAAATACCAAGATTATCTTCAGTTAGGACAGGAAGAAGGAATCAAACTCGGTAGAGAAGTCGGAGAAAAAGAAGGTGCTAAACAAATGTTAGAACGGTTCATTTTCGCAAAACAAAAAGAAGGGTTATCCAAACAAGAAATCGAGAAGGAATTAAGAGGAGTCTTTGCGCTTTCAGATGAAGATATCAAACAATTGTTATAAAGAATGGGTCTCCATTCTTTTTTCGTATTCAGACAATGTTATAATCAAAAAAAGAGGAATGAAATGATGAAAGAAAGTTTACGTATTCAAGAATTATCCAACGCATTTGGACCAAGTGGGTTGGAAGATGATGTCTTAAAAATTGTTCAAAAAGAAGTAAAGGAAATCCAATTGGAACGCGATAGTTTTAATAATCTAAGTGGCGTATTAAATCCGAAGAATCATGGTCCTAAGATTATGTTTGATGCGCATATGGATGAAGTAGGTCTGATTGTCCAAGCTGTTAAGCCAAACGGGACGATGACTTTTTTACCCCTTGGAGGGCAAGCTGCCAGCAATTTTGTCAGTGCTTCTTATAAATTGAAGAATAAAAAGGGAGAGTATGTGCATGCGGTTGTGGCCAGTAAACCACCACATTTCTTAAGTGAAATAGAGCGGAATGCAGCTCCACAAGTTTCCAATCTTGTTTTGGATTGTGGAAGTACAAGTAAAGAAGAAACAGAAAAGGAATATGCATTAGGAATTGCCTGCTTTGGTGTGCCAGATGTGGAATGTAAGTTTGATGAAAAGAAAGGCTTATTCTATGGGAAAGCTTTTGATGATCGAATTGGGGTAGCAGCGCAAATTGAAGTGCTCAATCAATTAAGCAAGGCAAAATTACCATGTCAAATCCAAGCTTCTTTTTCCACACAAGAAGAAGTTGGCGAGCGTGGGGTATATGCGAATTATAAAAAACTACAACCTGATGTCCTTATTTGTTTTGAGGGCTGTCCTGCGGATGATACCTTCCAAGAACCTTGGCTCATCCAAGCAGGCTTACATAAAGGACCAATGTTAAGACATTTTGATGTCACCATGATAACGAATCCACGCTTCCAAGCATTTGCGCTTGATTTAGCGAAAAAGCATCACATCCCTGTACAAGAAAGTGTACGTTCTGGTGGTGGAACAAATGCGGGAAGAATTCATATGGAAGGTGTGCCATCGATTGTGATTGGTGTACCAGTACGCTATATCCATTCGAATTATAGTTATTGTGCTTTGGATGATTATCAAGCAGCTGTCCAATTAGGAGTTACCTTAGCAAAGCATTTAACAAAAGAAGTGATTCAGCAGTTTTAAGGAGGTATTAGAATGAGACAAATTGCACTGGATTTAATGAAAGAATATAAGTATTTATCAAACTTATTATCTTGGAAGGGGAAGCTGTTGTTTACAGAGACCAAAGCAGATATCGAAAACAACGACTATCTTCAAACATTACATCTTTTAGATCCTAACACCAAAGAAGAAAAACCAATTGGTGCCCAACAAAAACGCATTCCTGCATTTAAGGTAGGGGATGAGGTATTGGTGATTGAAAAGACGGATTCCAAATTGGTGGAAACCAAGTTTATGAAACTGCTTGAAGATGGTTCAAAAGAAGAAGCCTTTACACTTCCTTTAGCAGTGGATTCCTTGCGTGCTTTAAACGAATCTTATTATGTCGTAGAAGCAACCATTCAAAAAGATTGCCCAGATTATCACTTACTTAGTGAAGATGAGAAAAAAGCTTATCATGATTCAAAAAAGAAAGAAGAAGACTATTTGATTTTAGATGAATATCCATTCTTCTTTAATGGGGCAGGGTTTATTAATGGAACGCGTACTGCCTTATTCCTAGTAGACCGTAATACGCTTGCGATTACTCGCATTGGTAATCCAACATTAAACATCGAATCTTTAGAAGTCGATGGAGATAAAATCTATTTTGTAGGAAATGATTATGAATCCATGAAGACGATGTTTGCGAATATTTATTGTTATGATGCAAATACGAAACAATTAGAAGAACTATATCATAATGAATCCGCATTTATCTCACGTGTAATTGTGGCGCATCATAAGCCTTATGCATTAGCAGCTTTTGACACTTGTATTTCTGGTCAATCCTTCTATGAAGTAAAAGACAAGGACCTTGTGTTAGTCGCAAAAACAGAATGGATGTTTTATAACTCGGTTGGAAGTGATTGTCGCTATGGAAAGACGCATGGTGTCCTAGCACATGAAGGGGATGTATATCTGATCACGACCGATCAAGAACGCTCCATCGTTGTGAAATTTGATGGTAAGGAAGTAAGTGTTGTAACAGATGGAGAAGGTTCCGTTGATGATATGGCATTTGTTGGAAGTCAGTTATATACCATTGCGATGAAGAATATGAAACTTCAAGAAGTTTATCAAGCAGATGGTTTTGTACAACTCACAACGCTGAATGAAGAAGTTCTTCAAGATAAATATGTTGCGCAACCAGAACGGTTTACTTGTTTTAACGTGGATGAGATTGTAGGATGGGCATTAAAGCCAATTGATTTTGATGAAAATAAAACCTATCCAATGATTTTAGATATTCATGGAGGACCTAAAACAGCTTATGGCGAAGTGTTCTATCATGAGATGCAATTATGGGCGTCTTTAGGCTATTTCGTTATCTTCTGTAATCCACATTGTTCTGATGGAAAAGGCGATGCCTTTGCGAATTATATTAAACATTATGGCGCAACCGATTATGATGATATTATGGCGTTTGTGGATGAAGCACTGAAACGCTATCCACAAATTGACCCCAATCGTTTAGCGGTAACAGGGGGCTCGTATGGCGGCTATATGACGAACTGGATCATCACCCATACCGACCGCTTCAAAGCTGCCGCAAGCCAACGTTCCATTTCAAACCGTGTCGCTGACTTCTATTATTCCGATTATTCTTATGATACGACTTATGAAAATGGCATCCCGCTTGATGAAAAGGCAATCGAATTATTCTGGGAACGTTCGCCATTAAAGTATGTAGAAAATGCGGTTACGCCAACGCTATTCATCCAATCAACAGAAGACTATCGCTGTCCATTCCCGGAAGCAGTACAACTCTTCTCTGCTTTGAAATGGAAGGGAGTCGAAACGAAAATCTGTGGCTTTAAAGGAGAGAACCATGAACTCTCACGTAGTGGGAAACCACTCCATCGTCTAAGAAGACTACAAGAGATTACAGATTGGTTAACCAAATACACAAAAGAAGCATAAACGGATTCAAACGAATCCGTTTTCGTGTGTGAATCATTGCACAAAAAATAGGAAGAATGGTATAATCACGTTTAGTGGAGGTAATGGAACATGGGATTGAAAGATAAACTTCTTGGCTTTGTCGCGCCAGTTGATGAAGATGAAGAATACGATGAAGTGGAAGAAATCGAGTACCGCGAAAGCGAGACCAAACCTATCAGTACTTATGAATCAACAAAAAACAGTAAAGTAAAAGCAAGCGTTGCTGCCGATACAAAGATGGTTTTATTTGAACCACGTACATTTGAAGAAGCAGAAGAAATCGCTATGCATTTAAAACAAAGAAGAGCGGCTGTTGTCAATTTACATCGTCTCCAAAGAGACTATGCACAACGTACGATTGATTTCTTAGCAGGTGCTGTCTTTGCGTTAGATGGTAAGATTCAAAAGATTGGTCATAATGTCATTCTTTGTTCACCAAGATCGATTGGTGTAGATGGCGAAATCTCACTAGAAAATGCAGACGAATAAGCAAGATAGTATTCTTGTTCGTTTACGTGATTTACAAAACCAAGCATTACGTACACACCGTCATCTCGAATCACATTTCTTAGAGGAAGCGGACCTGATGTTAGCGCAAAAGGAATTCCAATCCGACTCCTTAGTTCGCTTTGATGGTGGTTATGAAGGTGCACGAAAGAAAAAAGTCATTTTCCAAAGCGATGAGGAAGATGACTTTTCTGATATTGTATGTCTTTGGAGTGCAGTCGATCAACGTTTTCGAACCATTGGGCATCGCGATGTGTTAGGAAGTTTGATGGGCCTACAGATTGATCGTAATAGCTTTGGGGATTTTTGGATTGAAGACAAGGATATTTATATTTATACGACAAATCAAATGGGGGATTTTCTAAGTACCCATTTAACAAGCATTGGCCGTCATTCGGTGGCATTTGAAAAGATTGAAGCCCATCCCATCCAACAATTTCAAACAAAACATCTTCAACTTGTCATTGCGAGTAATCGGATAGATGCGATTGTGGCTGCTTTAGCCCATGTCTCTCGTGCGAAAGCCAAAGAGATGATTCATAATGGATTCGTACAAATCAACCATATTCCGCTTGTTAAGGTGGATGAAGTGTGCAATAATAACTGTACGATTTCGATTCGTAGAGTGGGTCGTTTTATTTATTTGGGGACGGCTCATAAAACAAAAAAAGATCGAATCGTCGCTGAATTTGAACAATTTATTTAGGAGGGAGTCGCGTAATGAGTTCACCCAGACCGACATTTCGGGTAATGAAAAATGGATATGATCGCTTTGCGGTGGATGATGCAATTGAAAAATACGCTGCCCAAGTAGAGGATTTGCAAAGTAAGTTGCGTGCCTATGAGCAACAATTAGAAAAAGTAAATGGGCAACTTGCACAAGCTAAACAACAATATCGAAGCCTAGAAAGTTCACTGGATGCGGAAAAACAAGCCGCTGAGAATATTGCCCGCTTGTCATTAAGAGAAGCAAATGAGATTATAGATACGGCTCAACAGAATGCCGATATGATTGTGCATCAAGCCCTAGTAACAGCAAGAGAAATCTTGTCTGAGTTATCGAGGTTATATGGGGATGCGAATGTGGTTAAAAAATCCACACGCGCAAAGCTAGAAGCCTTGATTCGTGAACTGGATGAATTCAAGCTTCCACGTTTACCAGATCTTACTTGGCTTAAAGAAGCAGAGAAAAAGTTGCGCTGAAGAGGACAGGTTGTTATGTAAGCCCTATAGAGAGTCTGTGGTTGGTGAAAACAGATGGAATTGCATAAACAAATATCACCTCGGAGCAAACGTCACTCCTGCGTTAAAGGAGAGAAAGAGGGCATAGAGAAAAGAATCTATGAACTAAGGTGGTACCGCGCATATGCGTCCTTAGCAATAGGGACGCTTTTTATTTGAAAGAAAGAGGGAAAAGTATGGACTACAAAGAGACGTTACACATGCCAAAGACAGACTTCGAAATGCGAGGCAATTTGGCAAAAAAGGAACCAGGTATTCTTGAAAACTGGCAAAAAGAAGACTATTATCATCAGTTCTTAGACCACCACAAAGGAGAACAAGCTTTCATCTTACATGATGGGCCTCCTTACGCAAATGGAAACTTACATGCGGGTACCGCAATGAACCGTGTCATGAAGGATTTTATTGTGCGGTCACATGCGATGAGTGGATATTACACGCCATTCTTCCCAGGTTGGGATACGCATGGCTTACCAATTGAAAACGCCATTCAAAAATTAGGCGTTGATCGTAAGGCACTCCCTACCGCAGAATTTAGAAAAAAGTGTGAAGAATACGCAAAAGGGCAAATCGCCATCCAAATGGAAACGGAAAAACGTCTTGGCCAAATTGCGGATTATGAACATCCATACGTCACCTTAGATAAACACTTTGAAGCCCGTCAAATTCGCTCCTTTGCGAAGATGGCATTAGATGGTTTAATCTTCCAAGGTTTAAAACCAATTTACTGGTCCCCATATAATGAAACCGCAATTGCGGATTCGGAAATCATCTATAAAGATGTGACCGATGATACGATTTATGTTGCCTTCCAAGTAGCCGATGGCAAAGGCATTCTTGATGAAGATGATTACTTTGTCATTTGGACCACAACCCCATGGACCATTCCAAGTAATGAAGCAGTGAGTGTACACCCCGATTTAACTTATGTTGAAGTCCAAACTGCGAAAGGAAAACTCATCTTCTTAGAAAGCATGATGGACAAGTTATTAGAAGAGTTTGAACTTGAAAACCAAGGGGTATTACGTACCTTTAAAGGAAGAGAATTAGAAAACATTACCTATCACCATGTGGTATTGCCTAAAGAATGTCCAGTTCTATTGGGTGAACATGTCACCGATGAAGATGGTACAGGTTGCGTTCATACTGCGGGTGGACACGGTTTAGATGACTACTTTGTGTGCGCAAAATATGGCATCGCACCGATTTGTACGGTTGATGAGCGTGGATATATGAATGAAGAAGCAGGGCCAGAATGCCAAGGCTTAACCTTTGAAGAATGTTCGAAGAAAATCATCGAAATGATGAAAGAAAAGAACTTACTCTTAGCCCTTGATACCATTACCCACTCCTATCCACATGATGATCGTTTGAAGAAGAAGGTCATCTTCAGAGCTGCGAAACAATGGTTCTGTTCGATTGAAAAAATCCGTGACGAATTATTAGATCAAATTCAAAACCATGTCACATGGCACAATGAATGGGGTCAAATTCGTATGTATAACATGATCAAAGAACGTGCAGACTGGTGTATTTCTAGACAACGTTTATGGGGTGTTCCAATTCCTATTTTCTATTGTGAAGATGGTACGCCAATCATGGAAAAAGAAGTATTTGATCATGTGGCTGATTTGTTTGATGAATATGGTTCGAATGTTTGGTTTGAACGGGAAGCAAAAGACCTCTTACCAGAAGGCTATACCAATCCAAAATCACCGAATGGTTTATTCACAAAAGAAAGTGACATCATGGATGTATGGTTTGATTCGGGTTCTACGCATAATGAACTGGAAGCACGTGGGGGAGAATATCCTTGTGACCTCTACTTTGAAGGAAGTGACCAGTATCGTGGTTGGTTCAATAGTTCCTTAATTGTAGGTACCGCAACCCAAGGACGTGCACCTTATAAGGCAATTCTTTCCCATGGGTATGTCAATGACTCCAATGGGGAAAAGATGTCCAAATCGGTAGGCAATGTCGTTAATCCAATTGATATCATCAATGTAAATGGGGCAGATGTCTTCCGCTTATGGGTCATGGTTTCAGACTTTAAACAAGATATGCGTCTTGGTGATTCGAATATTAAACAAGTATCGGATCAATATCGTAAAATCCGTAATACCTTCCGTTTCTTACTTGGAAACGTGGATAAAGAGGACTTTAATCCAAAGACGGATATGGTTGCGTATGAAGACTTAACGCCAACCGATAAGTATATTCTTGTTGCCTTAGATGAAGTGGTAGAACAAGTGCGTAAAGATATCTTAGCGTATGATTATGTATCTGCGAATAAAGTACTCATGAATTATATGGTCAATGAGTTAAGCTCATTCTATTGTGACTTTACAAAAGATATCTTATATTGCGAAGAAAAGGATAGCCTACGTCGTCGTCAAGTACAAAGCGTTTACTATCAAGTAATTGATGCGTTAGTGAAGCTATGGGCACCATTCTTAGTCTTTACATGTGAAGAAATTTGGTCACACTTTAATCACAACGAAGAAGCATCCATTCATTATACGCACTTCCCAGAAGTGAAACATTATGAAGATGCAAAAGAGATAAAGGAAACCTTTGATCGTCTCATGCGCTTACGTCCAGTTGTATCCAAAGCGGTGGAAGATGCACGAAATGAGAAGGTCGTTGGAAGTGGACAAGAGGCAATGGTAACACTAGGTTGTTCAAGCGATGAAAAAGAACTTATAGAAAAAACCATTCCAAATGTAGCACAATGGTTAATCGTTTCGAAAGTGAACTTTGAAGAAAGCGAAGAAGTACGTGCTTCCATCTCCAAAGCGCCTGGCGTGAAATGTCCAAGATGTTGGAATTATACGGAAGACGCAAATGAAGAAGGACTTTGTGTGCGTTGTCAAAGAGTCTTACAAGTGAAGTAAAAAGAAAGACAGAATTCAGTGAATGAATTCTGTCTTTTTCTTATAGTTCAATCTTTTTAAATGCTTCCCATGGCAAGCCTTCGCGGCCAAAGTGTCCATAGTTTGTGGACTCTGCATAGATAGGTCTACGTAAATCCAATTCTTTAATAATGTTAGAAACACTGAAGTCGAAATTCTTATTGATGATATCTAATAATTCTTCTTCAGAATATTTGGATGTTCCAAAGGTATTAATGGATACGGATAATGGACGTGGTTCGCCAATTGCATAAGAGAGTTGAAGTTGGCATTTTTTTGCGAGCCCATTTGCGACTACATTACGGCATACATAACGTGCGTAATAAGCAGCGGAGCGGTCAACTTTTGTTGGATCCTTAGAAGAGAAGCATCCACCACCAATTGGTGCATAGCCTCCATAAGAATCAACCACAATCTTACGACCAGTCGTACCAGAATCACCCCAAGAGCCTCCGACAACGAAGCTACCAGATGGGTTGATGAAGTATTTGGTATTTTCATCTAAATACTTTTCATCCACAACAGGGGCAATGACTTCTTTACGAATCAAATCACGGATTTCTTCTTGGGTTACATCTTTTGCGTGTTGGGTACTAACGACGATAGTATCGATTCGTTTGAGTTTCCCGTTATCGTATTCTACTGTAACTTGTGTTTTTCCGTCTGGTTTCAAACGACTATCTTTACGACGTACAGCTTCAAGTTGTTTCGCTAAGCGATGTGCATAATCAATTGCAAAAGGCATATAGTGTTCCGTTTCATCGGAAGCAAATCCAAACATGATTCCTTGGTCACCTGCAGCGAGTTCTTCACGTGCAACCGCATTGTTGATTTCTGGAGATTGTTGGGAAACCTTTAAGATGACATGGTAGTCTTCTGGATAGCCAATATCTTTTAAGACTTGTTTGGCAATTCCTTCGTAATCAATCTTAGCGTTTGTGCCAGCTTCTCCATAAACAAGAATCAAATCATCTTTAATGGTTGCTTCGACAGCCATGTGTGAAGTTGGATCTTGGCGAAGTGCTTCGTCAAGAATGGAATCCGCAATCAAATCACAGATTTTGTCTGGATGTCCACTGGTTACAGATTCGGATGTGAAATAAATTTTTGACATAAATAAAAACTCCTCCCTTGTAGTCTTTCAAGAACTTAGAAAGAGTTAGTTGTTCTCTTTCTTTATCGTTGTCAGCATTACCACCTTACAGATGCAGGTTGGTATGAGTCCGACGAGCTGACTCTCTTGACTCATTCTTGATAAAAGACACATATATTATAGAGATATCTTATTTTTTTCGCAATAATTAAACATAAAATAATGAATGTAAGTTATAATAATTTTGATGAACACAAAATTTGATGGCAAAACAAGAGATTATATACGCATTCTAAGCATTTCTGGCATCATCATTGTCAGTGTGGCGTTTTTATTTCAATACATTGGGCCAATTATGGGCTTTTTTGGGAAAATCTTTAATGCCTTAACCCCATTCTTTATTGGTTTTTTCCTTGCCTTAATTTTAGTTCCTTTACGTCGTATTGTCGAAAAGCGTTGGCTTAAGGATGTCAATTTAAAAGAAAAATCCAAACGGAAGCTTTCCGTAGCCATTTCGGTTGTTATATTTTTCCTTGTGATTGCGGTATTCTTCATGATCCTCATACCACAACTTGTCGCGAGTGCAAATACATTAATCGCTTCAATGGATGGATATATGAAGGTTGTGGAACAATTCATCTCGCAATTTGACTTTGAAGGGGATTTAGGTCGTATTGTTCAACGTGTATTACAAAGCCTAGAACAAGCTGTTACAAATTGGACCACAGGGCAATCGGGAATTATTCCTCGTATTGTGGATTATTCCGTTAGCTTTGTTTCCAGTATCTTTAATTTCTTTATTGGTGTAATCATTGCGATTTATTTAATGATTGACCAAGAAAAGTTCCGGAATCAAGTTTATCGTGTGATTCTTGCGTTATTTGGAACAAGTGCCGCAAAAAGAGCACGCTATGTTGGGAAATTATCTGAAAAGATGTTCAACAGCTTTGTTTTTGGAAAGGCGCTTGATTCGTTTGTGATCGGCATCATCTGTTGGATTTGTACGACAATATTACGGATTCCATATGCACCACTGATTTCTTTCGTCATTGGAATTACAAATATGATTCCTGTATTTGGACCTTTCATTGGGGCCATTCCAAGTATCTTTATCTTATTGATTATTAATCCAACGAAGGCACTTGTCTTCTTAGTATTTATCGTTATCCTTCAACAAATTGATGGAAACATTCTTGGCCCATATATCTTGGGAGATTCCCTTGGTTTACCTGCCATTTGGATCATGTTTGCGATTATTGTGGGTGGTAAATTATTTGGCGTACTTGGAATGTTCTTAGGTGTACCTGTATTCTCGGTCATCTATTATCTCGCAAAAGATGCTTTACATGAGCGACTAGGAGAGCCGAACCTCATTGAGCCACCAAAGAAAACAGAATAAGAAAAACTCGTTTACACGAGTTTTTTAATAATCTTATGTAGTTAATAGGCTTATGCCTTTTTTAGGATAATCTTGATGTCATCAAGGTTAGGAGATACCGCAAATTCTTCCTCCTTTTTTTCATAACCTTCCGGTACATTTTGTATATGTACAGTATAAGGTCCTTCTTCTGCTTTGAAGGAGGCTGTTCCGTTTGCGTCAGTTTTAGCCATCCTACAAGTTGTATCTGAACAAAACTGAACCGTTGCACCAGTAATAGGACTTCCATCTTCCTCTACAACAAGTACATGACAAAGATTTGTCTCTTCTGTTTTTTCATCACTTATAGAAGGGGAATCATCTGTACTTTCTTGGTTAAGAAGAGAATCGATGGTTTTTTCATAATCGGAAATATCACCAGGTACTCCAATAATAGGTGGGATTAAGATTTTTCCTTCTTGATTAACAAAGAATGTGGTAGGAAGACTTTCTACTTCTAATTCTTCCATTCCTTCATAGGGTAGGACATTGAGATAGGAAAGATTATTCTTATCAATGAGTGCTTTACATTCTTCCATCTTTTCTTTCGAATCATCACAAATACCAACGATGGCAGCGTTTTTGGCTTCAAGACGACGATGCATCTTACCGAGTTCTTCTAATTCTTTTTTACATGGGCCACACCAAGTTGCCCAAATATTAAGCATTGTTATAGCGTGCTTAGAAAATAGATCTTCGCTTTTAATTTGGTTACCCTCAATATCCTGTGTTTCAAAATGAAGTGTTTTACCGACTAAAGTAGCTCCAGCAATTTGTGGCCCGATATATTCCGCTTTTTTGAGTGCTTCAATGAGGGCAGATTGAAGGGTGGGGAATTCTTCTGCAAAACGAGGTTCCATCACCTTTATGAATGAGGCATCATTGTTGTGGTCGATAATCGCATAATAAACAATATCCTTATATCTACCAACTTCTATAAAACTATCTTCTGATGCATCTTGCATCTTCATCTTTTCCGCAATTTCTTTTAGGCTAAGTTTGTCACTAACTCCAATAACCACAAGAAGGCTACCCATGACATCCCCAATTTTTAATTTATCTTCTTCGCTTAGCTCGCCACTCTCTGATTTTTGTCCAAAGGCTTTTAAATCTTCTTGGGAAATGGCCATATAGCTAAACATCGTTAAGAGTATGCCATCTCCTCCATCTCCAATTTCCATTGGTGAGACTTGTCCTTTGGTGTCCTCAAACACTTCAGGATAGGTGATACGGAAGCCCATGTTATAAAATGTTTCCTTATTTGCCATACACTTTCTCACTTTCTTTTACTATGCATATTATAACGTGTTATCTAAACAAAAAAATCCGCATAGGTATGCAGATTTTTGAATTCATGGTGCCGCTTGGCAGATGCCATTAAGAGGTATAGATACGTTTCTAACGCACCATTTTTCGGTATATTCATGCGCTTTTTATCTTTCAACATCCTGCATGATTTTGAAAAATGCTAACCTTTTGCTAACCCGATAATTCAGCGAAATAATGGTTTGATAACCTTGTATTATCTCTGTTATTTGAACATATTGGGAGTTATTTCAGCAGTCCATACAGTTATTGTTTCAATAGAAGTCTGAGTGTCTGATTTCAGCCATTCTCTCCTAGGTTTTATGAGCCATGGAAAAAAGAAAACTTAATTCTTTTCCGCTTTCCGGCATGCCGCGTTTGATCCATTCAAGCAGCCATCCGTAAATACCATATGCCCAGAAAGATTTGATATATGCTTCAAGGTTCTTCATATCAGGCGTGATTTGTATTGTACCTACGATTGTTTCCATCATGATTGAAGACATTCCGGCGTTATACAGAGTAGTGTAAAACTCTCTGTGTTCCCGATAGAAGTCGAACAATGATGGAAACAGAGTCTCTGGCGCCGATTCTGGGTTTGACTCGTAAAGGTTGCCCCATTCCTTGATGAGTCGATTTGACTCCTCTTTCAAAATATCTTCTTTGCTCTGGTAGTTACGATAGAAGGAAACACGCCCAATACCGGCTTTATCTGTAAGTTCACTGATGGATATTTCCGAGAGGGACTTTTTTTTCAGAAGATCGATCAGTGTGGCAGTGATCTGTTTTTTTACGTAGGTGTTTTTCTGCTCGTTATTCATGTTCATTCGATGAAACAAACCTCCCTCCAATGTATCATTTCCGATGAAACACTTGTATCGGCGTTAAAACGATGATACATATGTTACATCGAATTGTCAAGGAGGCGATTATGAAGATCATTAGAGGAATTGGCTTAGGTATAGCAGCTGTCATAGTTGTTTTCGTAATAAAGGGGTTTATAGAGTCGAAGAAACCTTCCGTCAAGGACGATTATTTCAAGGATTTTTCGTCTTCTGCTCCTCTCGAATTGAAATATTCGCAGGCTGGTGAATATGAAGTAGTTTTCTGTGCAGATCCATCAGAGAATTCTGGAATCAAAAAAGTGCGATTCTGGTTTCCTGCAGAACTGGCAGACAATAATCGCAGGTATCCCGTAATTGTTGTCGTTAATGCAAGCGGAACGCCCGCATTCAAATATGAGCCATGGTTCAGGAGACTTGCATCATGGGGATTCATTGTGGTTGGCAATGAAGACCCTCAGGCAGGAACCGGGGAAACAACATCTGTTATGCTCGACTATCTTCTGAATCTTCCTCAGGATCATATGCTGAATGGCAGACTCGACACAGAAAACATTGGAATCATCGGATTCTCACAGGGAGGAGCCGGTGCTTTGGCTGCAGTGACAATGTATGATAACGGAAAATTGTATAAAACGATATTTACCGGAAGCGCAGCCTATCCGCTGCTTGCCTCAAATATGGGATGGAAATATGATGTTTCCAAAATCAGTATCCCTTACTTTATGACGGCAGGAACCGGAGAGACCGATGATAAGGGCGTGGCAGATATGACAAAGGAATATGCCGGAGTTGCCCCGCTTGCTTCTCTGATTGAAAACTATGATGTAATCAGTGACGATGTACTTAAGGTCCGTGCCAGAGCAAATGGTGCCGAGCATGAGGATATGCTCGTCCGTAGTGACGGATACATGACAGCCTGGATGCTGTGGCAGCTTTGCGATGACAAAGAGGCTTCTTCAGTCTTTATCGGCGAAGATGCTGAGATCCTCCATAACAGTAACTGGAAGGATGTGAAGATAAACAAATGAATGGAAAAAGAACGAAAAAGAAACACATTTTATTGATTATTCTAGCGATCTTACTGGCTGTTCTGGCGGCAGCTGCGCTGATTCTTATGACGCATACGCAAATCATTGTTGGCGCGATCCAGAAGATATCCGCCGGTACGGTTAACACCATCAATACCTATGAACCACTTGGCGAGCCAATGGAAGGTATAAAGGATAATGGCCAGTATATCATTACTGAAATCAGGTACTCTGAAAACTATCCAAACAGTTATCTTGATATTACTTATCCAAGTAAGAACAGAGATGAATCCTATCCGACATTTATCTATTTCCACGGAGGCGGATTCTTTGGCGGCAGTAAGAGTATAGGCGATCCCCTTGCCGGAAGCGATGCGACAGCGCTGTTGGATGATATCTGTGCCGAAGGGTTTAACCTTGTCAACATCGATTATGTCCTGGTTCCCGAATATCATTTCCCTGCACCTCTTGCGCAGGCAAACGAAGCATTTCAGTTTCTGATGGACCATGCGGAAGAGTATCATCTCGATATGAACAATGTTGTCATTATGGGCTCATCTGCAGGAGCGATTATGACTAGCCAGCTTGGAAGTATGATTACCAATCAGGAATATGCGGAAGCCTTGGATATTACCCCTGTGCTGAAGCCGGGTCAGATAAAAGCAGTGGTTCTGGATGATGCGCCGCTTGCATATGATAAATTCTCCTTAGGAACAAAAGTACTTGTCGGGAATTATGTAAAGGGATCGATCTTTTTGAGCCGTGAAGAGGTAAAGAATTACAATAATATCCAGTGGGTCACTTCCTATTATCCTGCTGCAGTACTTCTTGGCAGTGAGTATTACGTGGATATGCGGGACATGGACGCGGCTTTGAATGAAAACGGAGTAACGCATATATTGATCGATCCATTAGCAGAACAGAATCTTCAGATGCCGCATTGTTTTGTTGCGTCTGAGCGAACAGATGATGTAGCAAGAGATGCGTTTAAAAGAATGACAAATTTCTTAAGAAGCCAACTTGATTTGTAAATTAATGCTATCACCGATTCTCTGAGCAATCTGCTGAATACTCAAGTCCGTATGATTGTATAGATAATAAAAAATGACAGATAAATGCCCCATGTGCAATCATGACCTCATAGCATTTACTGAGGGGTCAACAACAGGTGTTCGCTGCTCGTATTGCGATTACAGTCTTGTGACAACATATATCGAGCCAATATATGAGGATGAGAACACATATACTATCACTCTTGAAGCTGGGAACACTGCCGATCAGCAAACCATTAAGGCAATATCGAAAATAACAGGTGAGAACTATATCTTTGCAAAACGCTGCTTGGAGAATACTCCAATTGAAATTGTGAAAGGTAGTGCTGCAGAAATAATTGAATTGAAGAAATCACTTGATTTGTGTGGCATAAAGTATTCAATCACTCCGGAATTTCCTTATTGATTTCCAAAACAAGGATGCGTACAGCAACAAGTTGGACGCATCCTTATAAAAGCATATGCACACATTTTCGATAATAAACAGTCTGCTTCACTGCCGGCTTTAAATAGCCTTGTAAAAGAGAAGAAGAAATAATCATCTGACTGCTTCAAAATGATGATTTTGGGAAAAGTGCTAACTATTTGCTAACTATTCGATTTATGGCATTGAAAAAACCGCATGTTTATGCGGTTTCTTTGACTGATGGTGCCGCTTAACAGAATTGAACTGTTCGCTCATCCTTACCATGGATGTGTATTACCACTATACTAAAGCGGCATCGCCTATTCATCATATCAAATTCTCGCTATAAATCAATATTCAGATAAATTCTTTAGTTCTTCATAGACCAAAGAAACTGGTAAACCCATAATCGCATAATAGTCCCCATGGATTTCTTTAATATAGCGACTGGCTATGCCTTGAATGGCATAAGCACCTGCTTTATCAAGGGGTTCTTTAGTTTCTACATAGCGATTAATTTCTTCTTCACTTAATATTTCAAATGTCACATCACTCACGCTGACACCTACAAATTCTTTTTTAGAACTAAGGATGCATAAGCCAGTAATCACTTGGTGTGTTTGCCCAGATAACATTTTCAACATGCGCACGGCATCCTTTTCATCTTGTGGCTTTCCAAGCACTTCATTTTCAAGGGTCACAATGGTATCGGAACCAATCACAACCGCATCTTGATGGCGTGCTAAAACAACCTTCGCTTTTTCTTTTGAAATCCGCATGATTTCCCTTGAAAGGCCTAGAGAAGGATTAATGGATTCATCGATATTTGCGACATCAACAAGAAAGGGATAGCCACATTTTTCGAGTAATTCTTGGCGCCGTGGAGAGGCACTTGCGAGAATAAGCTGTTTCATAGAGATATTGTACTACGATTAAGTGTTATAATTTTAGTAAATGAAGGAGAAAACGATATGAATCAACCTACATTAGTCATTTTAGCAGCAGGTATGGGAAGCCGTTATGGCGGGATGAAACAAATTGATGGTGTTGGCAATCATGGGGAGCCAATCATTGAATTCTCAATCTATGATGCCCATGAAGCTGGTTTTGAGAAAGTCGTGCTCATCATCAAAAAAGAGCATGAAGAATTATTTAAGAAAGCATTGACAGACCGCATTTCAAAAGTGATGAAGGTCGAATTTGCGTATCAAGAAATGGATAATATTCCAGAAGGCTTTAGCGTTCCAGAAGGAAGAGAAAAACCATGGGGAACGACACATGCCTTACTCGCTTGTAAGGGCGTTGTGAATGAGCCATTTGCGATCATTAATGCGGATGATTTTTACGGGAAAGATGCATATAAGAAAATTTATGATTTCTTAACAAGTGAAGTCAAAGATGACCATTATGCGATGGTTGCGTATCCATGCAATAACACCTTAACCGATAATGGTACAGTAACGCGTGGCGTATGCGAGACAAGTGCAGAAGGCAATCTAACAAGTATTGTCGAGATTCAAAAGATTGCACGTCAAGAAGGGAAAGCCGTCTATGAAGAAAATGGCGAATGGAAGCCATTAGCGGAAGATTGTGTTGTATCGATGAACTTCTGGGGCTTTACACCAAAGATTTTTGAAGATTGTGAGGAAGTCTTTAAGCGCTTCTTAGAAACCTCTTTAGAAGGCAATCCATTAAAGTGTGAACATGTCATTCCAACCGCAGTTGGAACACTTATTAAAGAGGGGAAATGTGAAGTCAAAGTACTCGCAAGTAAAGACCAATGGTTTGGGGTAACCTACCAAGATGATAAACCAATGGTGGTATCCAAAATTCAAGAGATGAAAGATAACGGCGTTTATCCAGATACCCTCTTTGAATAACCAAACAAGACGGGCTTAAATATGGTATAATTTTACAACGAGGAACCGTATAAGCCGATGACGAATTTTAACTTTACATTCGAGAATATAAGAACCATAACTGTGATGTTTTTAGATATCTTTATTATGTGGGTGGTATTGTACTACGCAATTAAGATTGTACGATCCAATTCCCGCACCATTCAGATATTTAAAGGCATCCTTTTAGTTATTATTGTCGATGCGATTGCGAAATTCCTTGGTTTAAAGACATTGCAGTATTTAACCGCAATCTTTATCAACTGGGGATTTTTGGCTGTCATCATTATTTTCCAACCCGAAATCCGTTCTTTATTAGAGCGCTTGGGTAAATCCAATGTGTTCTCACGTATTACAACGTTAACGGGAAATGAAAAAGAGAATCTTGTTGATCAGATTGTGACTGCTACGATGTTGTTGTCACAAGACCAAACGGGTGCCTTAATCTCCATTGAACAATCCTATTCTTTGGATGATTATATTGCGACTGGTACCAAGATGAATTCCGATGTCACAGCGGAATTATTAACTTCGATTTTTGTTACCAGCACGCCATTACATGATGGGGCAGTGATTATTCAAGGGGATAAGATTGCGTGTGCAAGTGCGTATTTCCCACCAACCAATTTAGAACTTCCATCACGCTATGGTGCGCGTCACCGTGCCGCAATTGGGATTAGTGAAATCACAGATGCCGTTACAATTGTGGTATCAGAAGAAACAGGTGCCATCAGTATTACCGATGGCGGTAAGATTTTCCATGTGGATAAGCGCCAATTGCGTAATTACTTATTGCGTGTCATCTGTGGAGAAGAAACCGAAGTGCTCTCGAATCAAACTGGAGCAGCTGTTGAGCCACCTCGCGAAGTGATTATCCAAGAAGAAAAACCTCAAGAGCCTGAAAATACCGGGGTGATGAGTAAGCTTGCGATTAAGAAACAAGAAGCCATTGAAAAAGATGAAAAGATTGAAGTCGAAGAAGTGGTTTCAAATGAAGGCGTATATAAGAAAGAAGAAGTAGTACCAGAAGAAAAAGAAGAACCAAGCACTATCATTATTGATGATGTGAAACCACAAAAAGAAAAGAAACATAAATTTGGAATGTTCCATTTTGGTAAGAAAGAAGAAGATGTCATGGAGCGCTTAGAAGAAGATGCAGCAGACATCAAATTACCAAAGAAAAAAGAACGTAAGAAACCAAGTTATCCAGAACATAAAGAAGTAGAAGAAAAGATAGATACCGAAGAAAAAGCACCTGTAGCACCAGTGGAAGTGCCAAGAGTAGCTCAAGAAGAACAAGGACAATATCGTATGAGCGCAGAAGATGTACGTCGTTTGCGCGAAGCAAATATGAAAAAGCTGTCCAATAAACAAGAAGAAGGAACGCATCAAGAAGAAGTAGTTCTTCCAAAAGAAGAGACACCAACTGAAGTAGAACCAGAAGAAAAGATTTATGATACATCAAAAATTGATATCACAAAAATTGTCGGTTTGGATAAAGAACTCGATGAAACTTTAAATATGATTGATCAATTAGAAACGAAAACCTCTAAGAAAAAAGGAGGTGACAACGCATGAGTGAACCAAGAAAAAAGGTAGTCGAAGAAGAAAAGAGTGCTTCGACCGAAAAGAAAACCGAACTCGCAAACCGAATCGCCAACCAAGGAAAGAAGGTTGCGAATACTTACCAACATATCGAAGGTGTTTTACTACGCTCCATTCGTTGGTTTTCTTCCTTTATCGATAAGACCTTATTTAACACGAAGTATTCCAAAGTTGTCTCCTTAGTATTAGCGATTATTCTTTATTTGATTGCGAATCTAAACTCTGGCAATTCGCTCTATGCGACAACTTTAAAGAGTTCACGTGATGTGTATGATGTGGTCGTAACCGCAAAATATAACTCCGATACATTTGAATTAAGTGGTTTACCAGAATCGGCCAATATTACGTTAATTGGGGATGCCTCAAGCGTAACTGCAGCGGCGGTATCACGTGGTACAGCAGTCGTTGACTTAGAAGGAATGACGGAAGGCTCCTATGAAGTCAAATTAACAACCGAAGGCTTTGGGGAAAATGTGGAAACACGTGTCGATCCTTCCACTGCATTTATTACCCTAAATAATAAAACGACTCAACAATTTGATTTATCGTATGACTATATCAACTTAGATAAATTAGAAGCGATTTATAGTGTAGGAACACCAAACTTTGAATACACACGTGTTAATGTACGTGCTTCCAAAGATACCTTAGATACGATTGCGTTTGTTAAGGCACTGATTGATGTGCGTGGACAGACGGCAGACTTTGAACAAGATGCACAACTTGTGGCCTATGACGCCAATGGACAACCGGTCAATGCGGATATTTATCCAAATACGATTCATGTCTCTGTGCCAATCACTTCGCCAAACAAGACGGTGCCAATTGAAATTGAAATCAGTGGCGAAGTACCTGATAACCAAGCCATTTCTTCCATTGAAATGGACCAACAAACCGTTACGATTTATGGACCAGAATCCGTCTTAGGACAAATTGATAAAGTAGTTGTGACAATCAATGCCTCCACGATCACGAAGGATTCTACACTGTTACGTCCAATCACTTTACCAAATGGAGTTAACTCTTCAAATATTAACCAGATTACGGTCAATATCACACTTGGCGAAGGGGTCACAAAGCTCATTGAGGATGTGCGCATTAATTATCGTAATAATGTGAATAACTACAAAGCATCACAACCAGAAAATAAGACCACAACCTCCGTCAATGTATTTGGTACAGAAGAAAATATTGCGGGAATCACCGCAGATGATATTTCGGTTTATGTGGATATGAAAGACGCAAAACCGGGGTTGATGGAATTCCCATTACAACTAGAAACAACAAGTAGTGGGCTTGTGAAGTATACCTTAACCGAAGCTACTTACCAACTGAATGTATTGGGTGAACAAAACCCAACGGAAGAAAGTGAAGAAGGAGCAGGAGTAAACAATGGGTAAATATTTTGGAACCGACGGAATCCGCGGGAAAGCAAATGAAACTTTAACGGCAGAACGCGCCTTTGTCGTAGGACGTTATTTAGGTTGGTATTTCAGCCAAAATGGCAAACAAAAAATCGTCATTGGAAAAGACACCCGTCTTTCTAGTGAGATGTTAGAAGCGGCTTTAGCAGCAGGTATTGCTGCGGAAGGGTGCGATGCCTATCTGACTGGACATTGTCCAACCCCTATGATTAGTTATTTGGTACAAAATGAGGACTTTGCGTGCGGTGCGATGATTAGCGCAAGTCACAATCCATTCTATGATAATGGGATTAAGATTTTCTCCAAAGAAGGAATTAAGATGCCTTCTGATGTAGAAGATTTGATTGAAGAATATATTGATGGAAAAGTTGAGATTCCTTATAAGACAGGAGAAGAAATCGGTAAAGTGGTTTCTTATCCAGAAGGCTTAGAAGCCTATCTTAATTGGATTGAAAAGAGTATTGCGGTAGATTTAACCGGTATGAGTTTATTGGTGGATTGCGCAAATGGATCTGCTTCTGTAAGTGCGAAACGTGCGTTGGAAGCGTTAGGTGCAACTTGTACGATGTTGAATGATACACCAGATGGTGTCAACATCAACACAAAATGTGGCTCTACGCATCCAGAAATCCTACAAGAAAAGATGAAGGAAGGAAACTATGATTTAGGTTTAGCATTCGATGGGGATGCGGACCGTATGATTATGGTCAATCCTGAAGGAAACCTTATTACGGGGGATGATGTGCTCTATGTTTCAGGGAAATACTTCCGTGATCGTGGCTTATTAAATAACAATAAAGTTGTCACAACCGTCATGGCAAACCTCGGTTTATTTAAAGCACTTGAAAAAGAAGGCATTGAGATTGTTTCCACACAAGTGGGTGACAAATATGTCTTTGATAAAATGTGCGAAGAAGAGGATATCGTCGGGGGTGAACAATCTGGTCATATTATCTTTAAGGAACTAGAAAAAACAGGGGATGGTTTAGTCACCGCACTCATGTTTTTGAAAATGATGAAAGAAGAAGACAAAGATGCGATAGCTCTTTGTGAAGGGTTAAAGATTTACCCACAATTATTAGTGAACGTCAAAGTTCAAGATAAAGACGTCGCAATGAATGATGCGGATGTAAAGGCAGCCATTGAAGAAGTCAACCAAAGACTTAATGGCAATGGGCGTCTACTAGTTAGACCAAGTGGAACCGAGCCCCTTGTGCGGGTCATGGCTGAAGCAGAGACCGATGAAATCTGTGCGGAAGAAGTTGGGCGCGTTGTGAATGTCGTAAAAGAAAAATATGGTGTGGATTAATTATCCACACCATTTTTAAATGGAATGACAAGATGATTCCCATCGTTTGGATAGCGCTTAACGGCGCCAAGCAAGCGTTCTTGTTGTTCTTCTGGTAACTGTTCAATGAGTTCTAATAAGCCGCTTTCCTCTAAGACAGGAATAAACTCAGGCATACGTCCACTAAAGAGGTAGAGATTCTCTTCACCTTTTAAGGCAATGAGTTGTTTTTGGGTAGCTTCATCTAAGTCGCCATCCGCAAACCAACTACCTAAGCGCTTGGTGCTATATTCTTTGAAGTATTCACGGGCACTGTTTTCAAAATCTTGTAAGAAAGGATCTTTAATCCGATTCTTTTTCACATAGGAAGCCATATCCAATTTCTTTGTATCATAGGTAAGTTGTTTGTCTGGATCCCAACGAATCTCTCCAAATTGGTGGGAATAGATAATTAAGGCGCTAGTCATAATGTCATAGATGGTTTGATCATCTTGTTTGATTTCTTTGATGTATTGCGCATGGGAATGCCCACACAAATTCGCAATGACCCCATAGGTGAAAAACATCTGTTGAATGGATTTCGCATTTTTGATTTGATAATCCGTACCACCCACAATATCCGCAAGGGTATGATGCATTGTGCTGATGACTTGGATGTTTTTTTCTTGGGCTTCTTTTAATATGCCTTCCATCCATTCTTTTGTGCCTTCACGAATACTTCCTCCGGCACTTGCGAAAAAGGCATTGTTGTTTTCATATTCGGCACTATCTAAGCATAATAACCAACAGCGCTCATTAATTGGATAAACATAAGAAAGGGAATTAGGATCTCGCTTTGTTTCATCACTATAACCATAATTATGATAGATTTCCGCAAATTCTTCTGGGCTAATCGTATAAGTATAGGTTAATTGTTCCGTGGAAAAGTTATAAGCACGAGGATTTTCAATATCGTGATTCCCAGGAATGACTAATGCTTGAATTCCTTTTTCGGTTAAGGCGGATAATTTTTTCGCTAATGTTTGATGGGAATAGCGTTCACCATTAAAAGATAAATCCCCAACCAGTAAAACAATATCGGGATGTTCGACAAGACATTGGGCAATCAGGGCATCGATGATTTCATCACAATAGCTTTCTAAGCGACCATCGGAGTTTTCTAACATTTGGTCAAAAAGTGGTCCCTCTGATAGCGTAGAATCGATATAGTGTGGATCGCCAATGACCCAAATCTTCAATCCTAAATCATCTTGCATCACACGGGGTTGGCCACAGCCCATTAAAACCATCGAAAGAATGATAAAGAATAGGGTAAAACGTTTCATAGAATCATTATATCTGTTCTATACCCCTACAACAAGAACTACAGAAGAATGCTATAATTGGGCTATGAAAAAGATTATTAGTATTGTCGAAGATGAAAAAGACTTAAATGAACTCGTGAAGAGGTATCTTGAAAAAGAAGGATATGAGGTACGGACGTATTTAACCTTTGATGAAGCGGCCATTCATACCCAAGATGAAGATGTCCATTTATGGGTATTAGACATCATGTTAGGGGATAAAAGTGGCTTTGATTTGATTGAAGATATCCGTATGCATAATCCAAGTGTTCCTGTTATTTTCATGTCTGCTAGAGATAAAGAATTTGACCGTATTATTGGCTTAGAAAAGGGAAGTGATGATTACATCACCAAACCATTTTCCCCCAAAGAGCTTGTGTTACGTGTAAATAACATCATCCGTCGTACATATCGCGAAGAGAATTCTCGCATTGAAATCGATGGGTATTCCATTGATGAAACAAAACGCATTGTTTATCAAGGTGAAGAGAAAATCGATTTAACGACGAAAGAGTTTGAATTATTGATGTTGTTTGTGAAACACAATGGAACTGCCTTTACACGGGATGAAATCTTAGAAAGAGTTTGGGAAACCAATTATTATGGGAGTGATCGTGTGGTGGATGATACGTTACGGCGTTTGCGTAAGAAAATGCCAAATCTATCCATTCATACAATTTATGGATTTGGATATCGTTTAGGATGAAACGAATTTATTTATGGCTTAGAGAATTATCCTTATATCAACAACTTTTAACGATTGCCTTTCTTGTAATCACAGTTTTTATCGTCTTCTTATTTACCTTTTTATCACCCCAGATTACAACCTTTATGGAAAACGAGATGTATCGCTTTATCCATGCCTCCCAACATACCGTTGCCTATTATCTAGATGAATATCCAACCGATTATCCAAAAAGTACCTTTGATTCGGATGAGATTGTCCATATGGTATGGGACTATGATGAAAAAAAGTTTGAGCTCATCGAACAAGAAAACTATACCGCGGTTGAAATTGAAGAAGTTTTAAAGATGGTCGATGAAAACTTAACAGGTGTGAAGGACTTTTCATTATCCATTGTGGATGCTTCAGGCAAGTCGAGGGATTTTATTTATAGTGTTTATCCATTAGAAGGCAAACGCTTCTTGATTTCGAAAATCTTACCGAGTTATGAAGTCCAATTCCGTAACGGGCTTATGAATAATATTGTCGATATCAACATCATCGTTGTATCGGTGTTATTTATGTTGTTGATGATATGGGTAGCATCTCTAATTCATCCACTGAATCAAATTAAAACCTATATCACCAAAATCAAGAATGATGAACCAGCTGATTTGAATGTGAATCGGCGTGATGAAATTGGGGAAGTAGCAGATGCTTTAACCGACATGGAAGAAGAACTCCAAAAACAAACCCGTGAAAAGGAAGAGATGATTCAAAATATCTCCCATGACTTAAAAACCCCCATTGCGACCATTCGCTCTTATGGTGAAAGTATTAAAGATGGTATTTACCCTTATGGCACCTTAGAAAAATCCATCGATGTCATCATTGAACACGCCAATCGCTTAGAGAAAAAGGTGCAAAGCCTCATTGCCTTAAACAAGATGGGTTATCTTTTGGATGATTGTGAAGAAGGGGATCATCTTGATATGAATGCGGTTATCGATAAAGTCTTATTATCATTAAAAGTCATTCGTCCAGAAATCACCTTTACAAGGGAAACCGATCCAAATGTGAAATTCCATGGGGATGAAGAACCATGGCGTATTGTTGTAGAAAACTTAATTGATAATGCCTTACGCTATGCGAAATCGCATATTCGCATTGAACTACATGAAGGCGAACTTCTTGTTAGTAATGATGGGCCACCAATTAGTAAAGAGCGCATGGAGAAGCTATTTAAACCATATGAAAAAGGGACGGATGGGCAATTTGGATTAGGCTTATCAATTGTCTATAAAGTCGCAAGTACCTATGGGTATCATGTGGAAGCAGAAAACCGTCAAGGGGAAGTATGTTTTAGAGTTTATAAAGAGATTTCGAAGAAGGAGTTAAGGGAAAAACAAAAAGAAACCAAACGAGACCAAAAGAAGAGTAAGAAATCTAAGAAAGAGAAAGAGAAGGCTTAACTTTACCTGTCTTTTCTAGTAAAATTACAAAAGTATGAGTCAATTTGGAATTTACGCAGGAGTTAAAACCGCATATCGTCATACAGGATCTGGGCAAGAGGTCATCCTTTTACATGGATGGGGCCAAAATATGGAGATGATGGAAAAGATTGAAACCCATCTAAACCAAACCCATTCGGTATACAACTTAGATTTCCCTGGCTTTGGCGAAAGTGAAGCACCAAGTGAAGTTTGGGGTGTTATAGAATATGCAGAATTCTTACGTGATTTCATTGTTCAAAATAAGATTGAAAACCCAATCTTAATTGCGCACTCTTTTGGATGTCGGGTGGCGATTCGCTACGCAGCAAAATATCATGACGTGAAAAAGATGGTATTAACAGGGGCAGCAGGAATTCGCCCAAAAGTCTCTAGCAAACAAAAGATGAAATCGTGGGTTTATAAAACAGGCAAGAAAATCTTACAAGTGACCCATCAAGATGCATTGTTAGAAGAATTACAACAAAAATCAGGGTCGGAAGATTATAAGAATGCCCAAGGCATCATGCGTCCTATTTTTGTGAAAGTCGTAAATGATGATGTCACACCTATTCTAAAGGATGTGAATTGTCCAGTATTACTCGTATGGGGAGAAAACGATGATGCGGTTCCATTATGGATGGGTAAGTTAATGGAACAAGAAATGCCTGATGCGGGACTAGCGATATTTGAGGCTGATGATCACTTTGCGTATTGGCATCAGAGTGAACGTTTCAATCGCGTTCTTGATATATTCTTAAATGAGGAAAAACAATGAACATTTTAAAGATTCTATATTTTGGTTTATTGCTGGTGGCGACGCTTGTTCCCGCAAAACATGCGCTCCATATGTTCCAACAAAATCGTTATGAGTTAAAACGATATTTTCATTGGCTCATTGAAAATTTTGCGCGCGCCGCAAAGCGGGGTGTTTTACCACTTCTTATTATTCTTGTGACTTTAATTCCCGCCATCATCACCCCAAGAACTGCACTAGTCATCTGTGTCATTATGGCAGCGTTACTAGTTGGATATGAAATTGGAAAGGAGCGGGAAGCGCAATATATTAAACCACTTGTTTATACGGGAAGAGTAAAACGACAAATTGTCTTAATGGCGATTCTATGTATCCTGATTTATTCATCGGTCTTTTTCTATGATGAAAAATATTTAAACTGGGGCGTCCTTGCGTTTACATATATTGGCCCTTGGTTATTGATGTTTGTGGTCGGGGCGATTACTTCCCCAATTGAACATGGGGTTCAAAACTGGTATCTCAAAGATGCGAAGAAAAAACTTGATGCCCATAACAATCTCATTAAAATTGGCATCACCGGTAGTTATGGAAAGACCTCTACGAAAAATGTCATGCAGGCCGTATTAAGTGAAAAATATAACACCCTTATGACACCTGCTTCCTTTAATACCCCAATGGGAATCACTAAGACGGTACGGGAATTATTGAAACCAATTCATCAAGTCTTCATTTGTGAAATGGGGGCAGATAAAGTAGGAGATATTACCGAATTAATGGAATTTGTTCATCCTAGTGTTGGGATTGTGACCTCCATTGGCCCACAACACCTAGCGACCTTTGGCTCTCAAGAAAATATTACGCGTGAAAAGATGCAGATGATTGAACGCTTACCAGAAAATGGGGTTGGTGTCTTGAATTATGATAACGAACTCATTCGTAACTATAAACTAACGCGCAATATTCCAATCATTACTTATGGTATTAAGAGCCAAGATGTGGATTACCATGCGGAGAATATCAAATATTCTGAAAATGGAACGAAGTTTACGGTATGTCATGAAGATGGCCGCGTCGATTTTGACACGAAGTTATTAGGCAAGCTCAATATCTTAAATATTCTTTCTTCGATTGCCGTAGCACGTCATTTAGGGATTAGTTGGGCCCTAATTCAACGCGCAGTAAAAGAAGTGAAACAAGTTGAGCATCGTCTTGAGATTAAGAAGATTAATGGGCTAACCTTTATTGATGATGCGTTTAATGCGAATCCAAGTGGCGCAAAGACCGCTTTAAATGTATTATCCGAAATGCCAGGCAAGCGCTATATTGTAACACCAGGCATGATTGATTTAGGCCCGCAACAAGCAACCATTAACCGTACCTTTGGCACACAAATGCTAGGGAAGGTAGATGAAGTCATCTTAGTAGGTGCTGACCAAGTACAACCCATCTATGAGGGTTTAGAAGAGTCAGGCTTTGATATGGATCATGTGAAAGTCGTATCGAGTGTCAAAGAGGCCTTTGCGATTATCTGGGCGCATGCGACAAAAGAAGATACCATTCTCTTAGAAAATGATTTACCTGATGCGTTTAGTCACTAACTTTTGGATTATAATACCTTAAGTAGTAAAAACGTATGGGGAAGAAGAGAAAACAAAAGCGAAAACAACCGAATATCGTTTATTTAAAACCGAAGGCAAAAGTGGAGGAATACCAAGACTTTTTCAATCTCGGTTTTTTCGTTTTCACCATCTTCTATTTTGAATGTTTATTACATTTTTTTACGACACGTATTGCTTCACCGTTTTATTATGTACGTCTCTTTTGTTTATCCTTGTTATTTGGGATTGTTGTTTATTTCTTAAGCTCTTTATCAAAAACGACAAAGGGGAAGTATTATTTACGCATGCTGTGGCTTGTGGGGCTTGCGGTATTATTTTTAGTTCATTATTTTATCTTTTTACAGTTTAAGGTCTTCTATGATGTGAATACGGTAGTCGCAGGTGCAGGGGGTGTGGTAACTGGGTTTTATCGCCAAATTGGGCGCTTATTAGGAACGCCTTCTAGTTTATTTAAAATCTTTCTATTCTTTTTACCCGCCATCATTTATGCCCTGTTACATCGTTTTTATGCGATTCATGATCCACTGCATCCACGAAGAACAAATCTATTCTTAATTTGTTTCTTACTAATCGTAATGGGTATTTATCAATATTTTTCTTTTTTCCCACATGAAAAAGAAGACTTATATGAGCGTTATAATTTTCAAAATGTCATTTCAAAATATGGTTTATTAACTGGCTTAGGAAGTGATATTTCAAAATTATTATTTAAAGAAGAAGGTACAAACTTTGAAGTGATTCAAGAAGAAGAAATACAAGAGGAAGAACCGGTTACGGTATATGAGCCAAATCAATTAGATATTAACTTTGAAAAGCTTGCGAAAGAAACAACTGGCACCTTACAAGAATTAAATGCCTATGTCGCAACCCAAAAACCATCCTTAAAAAATGAATATACGGGCTTATTTAAAGGTAAAAACTTAATCTTTATTACCGCCGAAGCTTTTACAAAAGAAGTCATTGATAAAGACCGTACACCAACTCTTTATCGCTTAGCAACGAAAGGAATACAATTCCTTGATTATTATCAACCATCCACTTCTGGTACAACCGGTGGGGAATATGAAAATATCTTTGGCATGTTACCGACACTCGGTGGGGCATCCATGAAAAAGACGGCTTCCTTTCATAACTACTTCACAATGGGAAGTCAACTCAATCGGTTAGGTTATGAAGGGTGGGCCTTCCATAACAATGATTACACATTCTATGACCGTCATATTACCCATAATCAATTGGGATATTCGCATGGCTATATGGCTTATGGGAATGGCTTAGAAGAATATATTACTGACCAATGGCCACAAAGTGATTTAGAGATGCTGCAGGCAACGGTACCTATGTATCTAGACCATACGCCCTTTAATATTTATTACATGTCCGTGAGTGGCCATAATGGGTATACATATGGCGAAAATCGCATGAGTGAAAAGCATTGGGATGCGGTGAAGGATTTACCGTATTCCGAGCGCGTAAAAGGGTATTTAGCGGCAAATCTCGAATTAGAAGATGCCTTAACCTACTTATTAGAACAACTCGAACAAGCGAATCTAATAAACGATACCGTAATTGTGGTTGCAGCAGATCATTTTCCTTATGGTTTAGATGAAGATGCGATGTTAGGGGAGATGCCTTATCTTTCAGAACTTTATGGTTATCCAGTTGATGAAATTATGGAACGCGATCATAATCAATTAATCCTTTGGTGTGGAGCTTTAGAAGATAAAGAACCCATTATCGTCGATACCCCAACTTCAAGTCTTGATATTCTTCCTACTTTATCCAATCTATTTGGTTTAGAATGGGACTCGCGCTTATTACCTGGGCGAGATGTCTTCTCAAACAGGGAACCACTATTCTTTGACTTAAATTACAACTGGAAAAGTGATAAAGGTACATACAATGGATGGACAAGACAATTTATTCCAAAGGAAGACGCGATTATACCAGTTGATTATGTCGAAAGAATGAATGCGATTGTCCAAAATAAAATCCAATATTGTAAAGGCTGCCTACAAGTTGATTACTTTGGCTCTCTCTTTGAATAAACAAAAAACGCAACCGAGATTGCGTTTTTTTAACTCAATGGAGCGAGTGAGCGGAATCGAACCGCCGTATCCACCTTGGCAAGGTGGTGTTCTACCGTTGAACTACACTCGCATGGCGGTTCCGACGAGGATCGAACTCGCGATCTCCTCCGTGACAGGGAGGCATGTTAGCCACTACACCACGGAACCACTTATGGCGAAGAAGGTGGGATTTGAACCCACGCGCCGGTCACCCGAC
>JAGAVW010000009.1 GCA_017941735.1 Solobacterium sp.
ATTATTATTATCCGAATTATCAAATGCAACAGAATCAGCCTACGCAAAATAATCAAGGGCTGATATGGGTTTCAGGTGAAGCAGGTGCTAAGGCGTATTTGGTTGCGCCGAATACTACGGTGCAATTGTGGGATAGTGAATCTCAAACAATCTTTGTTAAGTCGGCTGACGCTTCTGGAATGCCTTCAATGAAAGTTCTAGAGTATAAAATCAAAGGAAATACGCCCGAGAGCCCCATAAACGAGCGTAGAGGCGAATTTGCGACTAAAGAAGACATTTATGCCTTACAAAATAAATACGCTGAAATAGAGCGTAAAATAGCCGAAATAGGAGGAGCGCATGAATCCGTTGTACAATCAGATAAATAGAACTAATGGAAATGATTTTATTACACGCTTTAATCAATTTAGGCAAACGATAAATGGCGACCCAAGAGCGCAGGTGCAAAATCTTTTGAATAGCGGGAGGGTGTCGCAGGAACAATATAACATGGCGGTTCAGCAAGCGAACCAGCTCATGAAATTAATTAAGTAGCTATAAACATATGCGCATTGTTTATATAGATTGAAGAAGGAGATTAATTTATGGCTTTAACAGATGAAAACATGGTTATGCCTGTTTCACCTATGAACGGTGGATTTGGAAACGGATTTGGCGACAATGGTTCATGGTGGATTTTATTATTATTTATTTTGTTAGGAAACAATGGTTGGGGTAACGGCTTTAATGGCGGTGGCTCAGATATTTATCCTTGGATGAATCAGTCTAACCAGATCAATGGTGGATTTAGAGATCAGATGATCAACGGCACAATCAATGGAATCCAAAGCTCTGTTACATCAGGTTTTGGAGATATTCAGAATTCTTTATGTAATGGATTTGCAGGTATTGAGCAGGGAGCAAACGCACGTCAGATGGCTGATATGCAACAGAATTTTGCGTCACAGACTGCTATCACTGGCGCAATTGCAGACCTTGCAAGTCAGCAGGCTTCATGCTGCTGTGAAAATAGACTTGCTACGTGCCAGACACAGAACATTATCCAGAATGAGGGTAATCAGACACGTTTTGCTGATGCTAACAACACAAGGGATATTATTCAGAGTCAGACCGCTGGCACACAGGCAATCCTTGATAAGTTGTGTCAATTAGAACTGGATGGAGTCAAGGCGCAGGTAGATGCCAAGAACGACCGTATCAATGAATTGCAGACCCAGCTTAACATGGCTAACCTTGCTGCTTCTCAGCAGGCACAAAACGCATTTATTGCAAATGGCTTCGCTAACGAGGTAGATCAGTTGTATAACCGCCTTGCAAACTGCCCTGTACCGACTACTCCAGTATATGGACGGACACCGATCTTTACATGCAACAATAACGGTTGCAATGGTGGTTGTGGTTGCGGAATGTAAGGGGTGTTGACTATGGCAGAATATTTAACAAGAGATTCTATTGAAACTGTTGCTTTAAATTCAGCAATACCATTTCTTGATTCTATTCCTTGCAACAAAGGATATGTTTTTCATAAAAACGGCACAGGAATTTTTGTTCTAAAAGGCATTGTCAATAATCCATGTTCTTGTTTTGCACGTTACAGCGTTGAATTTACTGGAAATATAGCAATTCCTACTGGTGGCACAGTAACACCAATTGCAACAGCTATTGTTGTTACTGGCGAAAGCCGAGAGGGTAGCAGAAGTATTTGCACACCTGCGGCGGTAGATGAATATGGAAACGTGACAAGCCGAGCAACTATTGATATTCCAAAAGGATGTTGTTTTACAGTATCGGTTGAGTATGTGAGCGGTAATGTAGACGATGCAACAACGCCAACACCAACAATCAATGTTATTGATGGAAGTTTAAGCATCAACAGAGTTGCATAATGATAGTAGTAGATTAATGAGGAGATATTTATGCACGAGTTATACGAATTAAAGGAAAAATTGTGTGATGAGCTAAAAGAGTACGGCCGTAAAGATATGTCAGCTGGAACATTGGAAGTCGTAGATAAACTTACTCACACAATTAAGAACCTTGAGAAGATTATTGAAAATTATGAAAACGAAGAATATAGCGGATATTATGGTGGCAGTATGCGTAGCAATATGGATGGTGCTAGAAACTACAATAACCGTAGAAGCTATGGCCGAGGAAATTCATATGGAAGATATTCACGAGATGAGCACATGGTATCAGAATTGCGAGATCTCATGAACGAAGCACCTGATGAACGAACTCGGAAAGAATTTGAAAGATTTATTAGCAAAATAGAATCTATGTAGGAGGTGGAGGCCTTGATCAAGGAAAAAGACCTATTGGAAGCAATAGCTGAATGTCAAGGCGAAAGGAATCCCAATGCCAATACTTGTATCAAATTATCGGCATACTATACGATTCTTAATCAAATGAGGAAAGAACCTGCAGAACAATACTCATTTGCATCAGAACCTGAGATGGTTACGCTATCGGGCGATACCGAATTTATGAAGGCCATAGAAGGAATGCCTGCGAATGACGTAATAATGATCATGGACGAATTAATGACAACATTATCGATTGTTAACCCAAGGCTATATAGAGGAGTTATGAACAAATTATGATAGTTGAAATTTTGAACAAACCGAATCATTACGAGATATATATTAATGGCAACTTTTACGCATCATGTGACAACTACCATGAAGTTCAGTATGAATTGAGTAAGCAAACAGGTTCTACTTACATTTATGAGAGATAGCACTGTAATAGGTGTTATCTTTTTTTAAAAATAATTATAAATTAGATATTGTCAATTATTAATTATATGATATAATAAAGATATAAAAGATAAGGAGGAAGAAAGATGAAATACTATGTAGTAGAAAATGAAAACTATTGGGAAATATATTTGAGAAGTGATGAACTTTTCGAATATGAACTATATGGAAGATTCTATGATGAGGGTGAGTTCTATCAGGAAATAGAATATCTTGAAGCAACAATAATGTAAGGAGGAAAGAAAATGACGAATGAACAAATAATTATGAATGAAAGATTTCACTTGATGGAAAAGGGGATCTTGAAAGGAACAGGGAAATTTATAAAAGCCCTGATCATTAATTCAGAAGGAATTGAAGAAGAAATGGTTATAGAAATCCCTGAAGAAATTCACACATACGGACATTGGCGAGAACTTGGGTATCAGGTTCAAAAAGGACAAAAGGCCGTTGCAAAGTTTGGTGTTTGGAAATATACCGAAAAAGAAAAAGAAAACGGTGAAAAAGATAAACGAATGTTCATTAAACATTCAGCATTCTTTGCACCGAATCAAGTGGAGGTGATTGAATAATGAAAGAGTATGGAAAAGGTGCTGAGGGCATTGATATGTCCTTAGCAATCAAGATTTCAAATAGAGTGCAGGAGGAACAACCTGTAAAGGAGGTAAAGGAGGAAACAGATGAGTTAAGTAATAAGGAAAAAGTAGAAGGTATAGCAATGCTGATTACATTGCCTACATTGATACTACTGGCGGATATTATAGGTGGAATATTCCATCTATGGAATTGAAAGGAGGTGAAAAATATTGAAGGATTGGCAAATTGAAGACAGACGTCATGTCTATTGGGAACAGATTAAAAAAGAGTTCCCGAAATTTAAAATGAAAGCCGTATGCAGATATGCAGGCATTGCGTATGCGACATACAGAGTCGCATTATGGAAATCGTATGCTCCGAGAGAAGAAACGGTGGAGGCTTTGATGGATGCTATTGAGCACATCAAACGTATGCCGTTGGAGCAGGCCCGACAATATGTGAATATGTCTAAAGCTTCGAAGGAAGTACATATCACATATGGACGTATTGCAAACTGGGCACAGGGAAAAGGCAGATTGTCTGATAGAAATAAACAGAGAATCAGGGATTGGCTCAACTCATAAAAAAAGACCCACCGTTGGGTGGGGAAAGGAAAATACGTGCATTATTGGCACAGTCATATTATAACAAAAAGGAGAAACAAATGGCAATCAAATGGATAACGAAACAGAGTAATAAGAAAGCGGATGTAACAATCAAACAAGGAAAGAGTAGAGCCAACATTACATTTAGAAATGATGTTTGGAAAAAGATAACGGACACAGGATACCTGAAAATTGGAGTTGACGGAAATAGAGTGTACTTCGCTCAAGGTCTTACGTCAAATGATTACAAGGTAACAATCAAAGGTGATTGTAGAAATGGATATGTTCAACCATACACAGATTTATTAGATGGCTTTGATGGCGATTATACATTGGAGCGAGATTATAACACGAAATTAAGATTTATCCGTAAACTAGGAGGAACAAAAAATGGAAAATAAAAATATCGTTGCAAAAGCATTGAACAAAGAAGAAGTGAAAATAGTTAAAGAAGAAAAACCAAAGATGAATTTTTGGGAAAAGATTTCAAGACTTCAAAACGAGCTAAAAGCTCCAAAGAATTTATACAATTCGTTCAGTAAATTTTATTACAGAAATGCCGAAACGATTCTTGAGAACGCAAAACCGTTATGCTTGAAATATGGATTAACATTGACGGTATTTGATGAGGTAGTGCAGATCGGGGAGCGATATTACATCAAAGCTACTGCACAGCTGGTAGATTGGGAAACACAAGAGGTCCTTACGAACTCGGCATATGCACGTGAAGATGAAAAATTGAAAGGCCAAACAGGCGGACAG
>JAGAVW010000002.1 GCA_017941735.1 Solobacterium sp.
GAAAAAAGAACATCCATGCCATAAATCAAAATTATGGACGATTACACGCATGGGTGCAGATATTAAGATTAAGTGTCATGGGTGTGGCGCAGTCATTATGTTTCCTAGAAGTGAATTTGAGCGGAAATTAAAAAAAGTAATTGAACACCAAGAAGGTGCAGAATAAGGAGGAGAAACTATGCCATTAACAGCCGGTATCGTCGGATTGCCTAATGTCGGAAAATCAACGTTATTTAACGCAATCACCAATAGCCAAGTCTTAGCGGAAAACTATCCTTTTGCGACGATCAATCCAAATGTAGGTGTGGTAGAGGTTCCTGATGAAAGAATGGACCATATTGTAGAACTCTTCCACCCAAAGAAAACCATTTATACAACCTTTGAGTTCACCGATATTGCAGGACTAGTCAAAGGGGCATCGCAAGGAGAAGGTTTAGGAAACCAATTCCTATCCCATATTCGGCAAACCGATGCGATTTGTCATGTGGTGCGTTGTTTTGAAGATGAGAATATTACCCATGTTGAAGGAAGCATCGATCCATTACGTGATATTGAAGTCATTAACTTAGAGTTATGTATTGCGGATTTAGATACCGTAAATAATCGGATTGGGAAAGTGGAACGTAAAGCCCAAACCAAAGAAAAAGACGCGGTCCAAGAATATGAAATTCTAAAGAAACTCAAAGAGGCTTTAGAAGCAGGTACACCTGTTCGTTTATTGAATCTCAATGAGAATGAACTTGATTATTTAAAAGGCTTTTCGTTATTAACAGCTAAGCCAGTTATCTATATTGCGAATATGAGTGATGAAGAAATCGCAAGTCCAGAAAACAATACTTACTACCAAACCGTACGCGATTTTGCGGAAAAAGAAGGAAGCAGTTGTATTGCGATTTGCGCAAAAATTGAAGAAGAATTATCGGGCATGGAGAAAGAAGAAAAAGAAGCATTCTTAGAAGACTTAGGCATTCATCGCTCGGGCTTAGAAGAAATCATTCAAGCCGCATACCATTTATTAGGTTTGCGTACATTCTTTACGGTAGGCGAACCAGAATGTCGCGCTTGGACCTTTAAAGAAGGTATGAAAGCCCCACAATGTGCAGGTATCATTCATACAGATTTTGAAAAAGGATTTATCAAAGCTGAAATCTATAGTTATGAAGATTTGATGGAATATAAAAATGAAGTGGCCCTCAAAGAACATGGGAAAATACGATTGGAAGGAAAAGAATATGTGATGCAAGATGGCGATATCGTTTTCTTCCGGTTTAACGTATAATGTAGAGGTAGTAAGGAGGAACAAAACATGAAGTTAATCTTTGCGATTGTTTCAAATGATGATGCAGGAGATGTATCGGCAGCGCTAACGGGCGCAAACTATTCGGTTACACGTCTAGCCACAACAGGTGGATTCTTAAAAGCAGGTAATACGACCATTATTGTTGGTACGGATGATGATAAAGTAGAACATTGTATTGAAATCATAGGCAATGAATCAAAGAAGCGTACCGAGATTGTACCATCTACCGCAAGTTATGATATTGGAAGATATGCTTCTTTCCCTGTAGAAGTACAAGTGGGTGGCGCCGTCATTTTTGTCCTTGATGTAGAGCAGTTCATCAAATTATAAGTAGTGATAAGCGATACAACATCGCTTATTTTTTTGAGGTAGATATGTTAGAAGTACGTAAAACAACCATCGAAGATTTAGAAAAAATCATGCCCATTGTCGAAGAGGCAAGGGCATACTTTAAAGCGCATGGGATTGACCAATGGCAAAATGGATACCCAAATTATGAAGGCTTTTTAGAAGATATTAAAAATAACGGAAGTTATGTATTAGTCGAAGATAAAGATGTCGTTGGCTTTTGTTATATTGGCTTACATGATGATCCAAACTATAGCCTCATTGAAGAAGGCGATTGGTTGAATGAGGAAGCGTATGGTGTAATTCATCGCATTGCGATTAAGAATGCGAAAAAAGGAAACAACTATGCCTCCCTCTTACTTCAATACGCAGAAAAGCTCGCAAAAGAAAAAGGGATTTCGAATTTACGCATCGATACCCATGAAAAGAATACTTCTATGCAAGCCCTTGTGAAAAAGAATGGATATATATATTGTGGGCGCGTCTATATGGAAGATCATTCCCCACGCATTGCTTTTCAAAAGATTTTAGAAGATTGAATGTATTGTAATAAGGCGTCTTTTTGATTGCGGACTTTGTTTTCCATTACCGCATTGAGACATTCTTGTAATAGGATACCAATTTGTTCATTTTGGTAGCCTATTTTTTTAAGATTATCGCCATGAATTGCGAGTTGTTTTAAGGAGATGCAATCTTCATTTTTTATAATACTCATGCATTCTCTTTCGCAAGCCTCTTGGTTAATACGCGAATCCAGTAGTGCGCGATAGGTGAAATAGGATGCATAAGGAATCGGTAATTGGCTCAATAATTTACGCATATCGATGCGTGTTTCAATTGGGGCATCTTTATATTTGATATAGGCACGAATTTCATCCGCATTCGCATTAGAAAGACGTAAACGTTGATATAAGGTTTGATAAAAGGAATCTTTAAGAGGAGTATAAAGTAAGGCAATCCGTAAGTTTCGATTCTGTGGTGCTTTTGCGATTGCGGTTAAGGTTGCATTCCAATCTTCTAAAGAAATCTTTTTTAATTCCGGTAAAAAGACTTCCAGGATGGTTTTATACTCCAGTAAGACTCTTGGGGCATCGATTCCTTCAATGAGTTTTCCAAATTCTTCTGTAATTCTTTCTAAAGAGATATAAAACAAGTCTTGCGCATGGGCAAAAATAGCTTGTCTAGTATGGGGCTCAATTTGAAATCCCAATTGCGCGGCAAAACGCAAAGCTCTAAGAATGCGCAAGGCATCTTCTTCAAAGCGCTCGTTAGGATTTCCAACTGTACGTAAGATTTGGTTTTTTAGATCTTGTTGGCCACCAAAAAAATCACAGATACCAGTACTAGGATGATAAGCCAACGCATTAATTGTAAAATCACGCCGTGCACAATCTTCCTTTAAGGAATGGGTAAAGGTGATGGATGATGGATGGCGATGGTTTTGGTAGGTGCCATCTGTTCGAAATGTTGTGATTTCTACGGGGTGATTTTCGATCACTACGGTAAGTGTTCCGTGTTTAATCCCGGTGGGGATGGTTTTATAGTGTTGGAAAACAAAACGCATTTGATCTGGCAACGCATCGGTTGTCAAATCATAATCAAAGATTTCGCGTTTTAATAACGAATCACGTACGGCACCACCCACGATATAACAGCGATAACCACTGTTCGTGAGTAAGTCCATACAAGTTTTTATATAGGAAGGGAATTGCATTTTTGTATCCATCTATGCGAATATTATATCCTAGAACAATCGGTTTTAGGTAAACGGAGGCAGGAAGATGCGTATTGGACAATCCACAGATATTCATCGTTTAGTCGAAGGTAGAGATTTAATCCTTGGAGGGGTGTTAATCCCACATGAAAAGGGATTGTTGGGACATTCCGATGCGGATGCTTTAACGCACGCGGTAGCAGAAGCCATCCTAGGTGCTTTAGCACTTGGGGATTTAGGTAAATGGTTTCCCGATACCGATGAAAAATGGAAAGGGGTCAATTCGCAAATCATTCTCAAAGAAGTAGGAAGAATGATGAAAGAAAAGGGCTATCGCATTGGCAATGTGGATAGTTTAATCTTGATTGAAAAACCAAAGATGGCACCCCACATTGAAGCCATGCGTCAAAACTTTGCGGAAGCACTAGACTGTCCGATTTCAAAAATCAGTGTTAAGGCTACACGCGGGGAAGGACTAGGCTTTGTGGGGCGCGAAGAAGGCGTTCTAGCGCAAGCAGTCGTATTATTGGAAGAGTGTGAATAAGATGTTTAAAAAAACAAATGAACCGAAAGTATTACGGGATCCAATTCATGGATACATTCATGTCGATTATCAAATTATTTGGGATTGTATCAATTCCAAATGGTTTCAACGTCTTCGTCGTATTCGCCAATTAGGTGGAGCTTGTATGGTGTATCATACGGCAGATCATACCCGTTTTGGTCATTCGCTTGGGGTATATGAAATTGTGCGTCGTATGGTGAATGAAGTGCCAGATTTAAAAGATGCATTAGATGAAAGAGAAAAAGTTACCGTCTTATTAGCGGGCTTATTACACGATATTGGTCATGGGCCTTTTTCCCATACCTTTGAAGAAGTGATGAATGGAACACATGAAGAATATACATGTCGCATCATCGAAGAAGATCCAGATTTATCTGGATTATTGGAAAAAGAGGCAAAGGGATTATCCAAAGAAGTAGCTGATATCATTCGTCATAAATCGAAAAATCCAATTCTATCCCAACTTGTGAGTGGACAATTGGATGCGGACCGTATGGATTATCTATTACGGGATGCCTATTTTACAGGTACCAAATATGGAGAATTTGATTTAGAGCGTATCTTACGTACGTTACGTGTGGAAAAAGGGAAAGTGGTTGTTAAAGAAAGTGGCATTTATGCGGTAGAAAACTATATCATGGCCCGCTATCACATGTATTGGCAAATCTATTATCATCCCGTGGTACGCTCTTATGAAAGCTTGATGGTGAAATTATTTAAGCGTTTAGAAGATTTAGAAAAAGAAGGAAATTTACCAACTCCCATAAAAGAGTTAACCCCTATCGCTAAGGGAAAGAAGTTAAGTTTAGAAGAATATTATGTCTTAGATGAAAGCACATGTAATTATGCGTTCCAAAAATTGACGCAATGTGAAGATCCAATTACTTGTGATCTTGCGACAAGGCTTTTGAATCGTCATTTATTTACCTATCAAGAAAATACGCCAGATGCGGTTAAACGTGTCAAAGCCTTACTAAAAAAGAATGGCTATGATGTACGCTATTACTTAGGTATGGATGCGGTCAAACAAAGACCTTATGTCCCTTATAACAAAAATGAAGGTATGGGAATTTGGATTCGTATGCATGGGGGTAAGATACTTGAAATCTCAAGTGCGAGTCCAATTGTTAAGAGTTTAGTAAAGGGACAAATTCTAAAGGATAATCGAATTTATTATCCAAAAGAACTAGAAGTTTGATAAACAATTGACTTTCAAATAGGCGAATGTATAATGCATACATAAGAGCCTATGGAATGTAATGTAACCTTAAAGAAGATTGATTTATTAACCGGCGAAGAAACGATTTTATCACAGGGTACAGGTCATCTCAATGGAACCTGTCTTACGTATTTAGAACAAGAAGATCCCAACATCCGCCATGAAATTACATTTGAAGAAAACCATGTATTTTTAAAGCGGTTTGCGGATACACTTAGTGAAACGGACTTACGGTTAAAGGAATATAGTATGGCTCGGGTATTAAGCGCTTATGGGACGATGTTGTTGGAGACATATTTAGAAGAATATGCACGTTTAGAAGATAGTTTTTCCATTATCTATCAAGTTTTACAAGAGGGAAATATCGTAACCCATCAACAATTAATATGGAGTCTGAAAGGAGTTGCCGATGAGTGAAATAGAAGAAAAACTGAAAGCGCAAATCGCAAAAGCGGTCAATCAAGTATTGGACGCATCCATTTCAAGTGAAGAAATTGAATTGAGTTTACCAAAAGATAAAGCGCATGGGGATTATGCGACAAACATCGCGATGAAATATGCAAAAAAAGTAGGAAAGAATCCACGTGATTTCGCAAATGAAATCGTAGCTGCCTTTCCATTGGAAGAAGCAAACGTAGAACGTTTAGAAGTCGCAGGACCTGGCTTCATCAATGCCTTTATGAAAAGTGACCATCTCGCGAGTGTTATTGGCAAAGTCTTACGTGCAAAAGAAGACTATGGTAAAAGTAACGTTGGCAATGGGAAAAAGATTAACTTGGAATATGTTTCCGCAAATCCAACTGGTGACTTACATCCAGGGCACGCAAGAGGTGCTGCGATTGGTGATGCGGTTGCCCGTTTATTAACGATGGCTGGGTATGATGTCACACGTGAATATTACGTCAATGATGCGGGAAACCAAATCAACAATATGGCTTTATCTCTACAAGCACGTTACCTTCAATTATGTGGAGTGGATGCTGAAATTCCAGAAGATGGCTATCATGCAGAAGATTTGGTGCATATTGCTGAAGCCATCAAAGCTGAAATTGGGGAACAATACAAAGACACACCGAAAGAAGAAAGCTTACCTTATTTCCGTCAATATGGGCTAAAGGCCGAACTTGATAAACTCAAAGCGGATTTAAAAGAATTCCGGGTAGAGTTTGATGTATGGTCTAGCGAACAAGCCATTCGTGATCGTGGGCTTGTGGAAAAGGCGGTCGATACGTTAAAAGCCCAAGGCAATACCTATGAATTAGATGGAGCACTCTATCTAAAAACATCCCAACTAGGAGATGAAAAAGACCGTGTTCTCATTAAGAGTGATGGGTCCTATACCTATTTCACTCCCGATATTGCCTACCATTTAGATAAATTAGACCGTGGCTTTGACCAATTAGTTGATTTCCTTGGGGCAGACCACCATGGCTATATTCCACGCTTAAAAGCAGGCATTGCGGCCCTTGGCTATCCATCAGAAAAACTTGAAGTGGATATCATTCAAATGGCACGCATGATCAAAGATGGCGAAGAGTTTAAACTCTCAAAGCGTTCTGGAAAAGCGGTTGCCTTAAGAGACTTAATGGAAGAAGCTGGTGTGGATGCGTTGCGTTATTATTTTGCGAGTCGTGCGAGTGATACGCAGATGGATTTTGACCTCGATATGGCCAAAAAGAAGTCCAATGAAAATCCAGTGTATTACGCACAATATGCCCATGCACGGATGACTTCGGTATTAGAAAAAGCAAATGGTATTGACATGGCAGAAAAATATGATTTAATAACAACTGCTAAAGAAATGACATTGTTAAAACTGATGGATGAATTTGAGAAAGTAGTTGCGGATGCGGCACAATCGCGAATGCCACATAAAATGGTCAATTACATCACGAAGTTTGCGCAAGCGTTCCATAGTTATTACAACGATAGCAAAATTATCGATTCCGAGAAGTTAGAATTGTCCAGCCAAAGACTTGCGCTAGTAAAAGCGTGCGAGATTACAATGAAAAACGCACTAGAGAGTATTGGAGTGAATGCTCCAGAACATATGTAAGGGGTGTTAAAGAAAATGTCGTTATCAAACAAAGAAAGCATGACTGATGTTGCTTTCAATTGCATTTCCAAACGGAAAAAAGAAATGGAATTTGCTCGTTTATGGCAAGAAGTATCCAAAACGATGAAGATGACCGATGAGCAAGTTTCTAGAAAGAAATCTCAATTCTATTCAGAGCTCATGCTCGATAGTCGATTTGCCCCTTTAAAAGGCAATAAATGGGATTTACGTAATCGTCGTAAATACGAGGAGGTTCATACAGGAAGTCATTTAATCAGTGATTTGGATGACGATGTAGAAGAACGTGAAATGGACGACGATGAATTAGACCTCCCCAAGGGAGAAGACGAATACTAAGTCGAAAAGAAGAACTTGAGAGAATCTCAGGTTCTTTTTTTAGGGATGCGCAAACAAGGTAAAAGTGTTAGAATGTCAACGTAGGAGGAGTTTCAGATTATGGCATTAGTATCTGCAACAGAAATGATTAAAAAGGCTTATGAAGGCCACTATGCAGTTCCACAATTCAATATTAATAATTTGGAGTGGATTAAAGCAGTTCTAGAAGGCTGCGAAAAAGCACAATCCCCAGTTATGTTAGGGGTATCCGAAGGTGCTGGTAAGTATATGTGCGGATTTAAGAATGTCGTTGATATGGTTAAAAACGTTCATGACACAATGGGCATTACCGTACCAGTCGCAATTCATTTAGATCATGGCACATTCGAAGGTGCACAAAAGTGTATTGAAGTTGGATTTACATCTGTTATGTTCGATGGGTCACACTATGACTTTGAAGAGAACGTAGAAAAATCCAAACAAATCATTGAACTCGCACATTCTAAAGGTATTTCCGTAGAATGTGAAGTCGGTGGTATTGGCGGTACAGAAGATGGTGTTACTTCTAATGGGGAATTAGCAGATCCAGAAGAATGTGCAAAGATTGCTGCGCTTGGATGTGATTTCTTAGCAGCTGGAATTGGTAATATCCATGGTGTTTATCCAGCAAACTGGGCTGGTCTAAACTTTGATCGTCTTGATGAAATCAACAAAGCAGTTGATGGAAAACCACTCGTATTACATGGTGGTTCCGGTATTCCATTTGACCAAGTACACAAAGCAATCACCTTAGGTGTATCGAAAGTTAATGTAAATACCGAATTACAACTTGTCTTCGCAAAAGCAACACGTGAATACATCGAAGCAGGAAAAGACCAAGAAGGAAAAGGATTCGATCCTCGTAAACTTCTCAAACCTGGATGTGATGCAGTTGTGAACCAAGTTATTGAAATGTGTAAAGCATTCGGTTCTGCAGACAAAGCGTAAAAGAAACAAAGAGGCAAACGTGAGGTTTCTCATGAAAGCCTCTTTTTCATTTGGTGAAACGCATAGAATCTTGTACAATGATTAAGGTGAAATATGATTAAAGGAATCTTATTTGACATGGATGGAATACTGTTTGATAGTGAAGTATTTTACCATGACGGAAACTATGAAGTGTTAAAAAGATTAGGCTATGAAGGGCCCAAAGATGCCTTGTTAGAAGGAATTGGCGGGACCATGGATATGATTATGACACTTCATGAAAGATTACTGAATCATCGTTACACCAAAGAAGAAATTCTTGCGGAAAGTGACAAGTATTTCCTAGAAGAGCATCCTATTCCCTATAAGGAATATATGTTTAAAGATATTCCTGAAACCTTAATGGAACTCAAAAAACGTGGTTATCTTCTTGCGTGTTGTTCGTCTTCTCCTAAGACGACAATTCAAGAGGGATTAACGGAGATGGGAATCCTAGAATATTTTGATTATCTTGTCTCAAGTGAAGATTTACCACATCCAAAGCCTAGCCCAGATGTTTATTTAGAAGCCGCAAAGGTGTTGGGGTTAAAGGCGGAAGAATGTGTGGTCTATGAAGATAGTGATATGGGGATTGAATCTGGAAAGCGTGCAGGGATGCTTGTCATAGCACGGGAAGATAAACGATTTCATCAAACACAAGAAAAAGCAGATGTTAAGATTCAACATGCGAAAGAGATGTTGGCTTATCTAGATAAGGAGAATGTATGCAGGAAGTAATTAAAATTGAAGGTGGAAAAACATTACATGGCGAAGTGCAAATTTCAGGATCGAAAAATGCGACGGTTGCGCTCATTCCTGCGGCCATTCTTGCGAATGGTCCTGTGACCATTGTTGGGGTACCAGGGATCGCAGATGTCAGTTCTCTATCGGAAATCTTACGTATTTTAAATGTCGATGTGAATGAAGATAATGACCATCTCATCATTGATCCAACCAATATGAAAAATGTGGATTTGGATCAAGATGTTGTGACACGTTTACGTGCATCCTATTACTTTATGGGTGCGCTATTAGGCAAATATGGTCATGTGCGCATGAAGATGCCAGGAGGCTGCTATTTAGGGCCTCGTCCAATTGATTTACATATCAAAGGCTTTGAAGCACTTGGTGCACAAGTGGAATATGATCGAGGCTGTTATACGATTCATGCGGATGAATTAGTAGGCAATAAAATCTTCTTGGATATTGCCTCGGTTGGAGCTACCATCAACATCATGATGGCTGCGGTTTATGCCCATGGACGTACAACCATTGAAAACGCAGCGAAAGAACCAGAAATCATTGATGTTGCAACGCTGTTGAATAAAATGGGTGCCAATGTCAAAGGCGCAGGGACCAACGTCATTACGATTGATGGGGTCAATCACTTAGGTGGTTGTTTCCATGAAATTATTCCAGATCGTATTGAAGCAGGAACCTTCATCATTATGGCAGCCGCTTGTGGCGAAGAAATGCGTATCAATAATGTCATTCCCAAGCATATTGAAGCATTGACCTCTAAACTTACTGAAATGGGTGTGGATTTAGAGATTGGTGTCGACTCCGTTGTGGTACGAAGAAAAGAAATCCTACATGCGATTGATGTTAAGACGAAACCATATCCTGGTTTTGCAACCGACCTCCAACAACCACTTACTGCATTATTAACGCAAGTCGAAGGAACAAGTGAGATTGTGGATACGATTTATAGTGAACGCTTCAAACATTGTTTAGAGTTACAACGTATGGGTGCCAACATTGAACTATCGCAAGGCTCTGCCCATATTGTTGGACCAACGAAACTCTATGGCGATAAAGTGACCGCAACGGATTTACGGTGTGGGGCATGTTTATTGATTGCAGGATTACTAGCAGAAGGTGTAACAGAAATCCATGATGTCTATCATATTGATCGTGGATATGATGATATTGATGGGAAACTCAAGCGTTTAGGCGTCAAAGTCTATCGTGAATATATCGATTAATTCTGCTTGAATTCAGAAATTGGCTGTGATAACATAGGAATGCACTTTCTTTAAGCTCGCATGAGGCTTAAGGCAGGAAGGAGAAGAAATTATGAAAAAGGATATTCATCCACAATATTTTACAGCGAAGGTTGTTTGCACAAGCTGTGGCTCCGAATTTGAAACAGGTTCAACAATCAAAGAAATCAAAGTTGATACATGTTCCAATTGCCACCCATTCTATACAGGTCGTCAAAGATTTGCGCAAGCACAAGGTCGTGTAGAACGTTTCAATAAGAAATACGGTTTAAAATAACCACAAAAGCCCATGAAATCATGGGCTTTTATTTACAAATCACAAATGTGTCTTTTCTTTTTGAATAGAAGTGCTACAATGAAAACGATAAAACTCAGGGCAGGGTGCAATTCCCGACCGGCGGTATACCCCGCGAACTGCGATGCAGAATGAATTGGTGAAATTCCAATGGCGACAGTACAGTCTGGATGAAAGAGTGACAAGCTTTATATTGTTTTACCCGAGGTTTTTATCTAAAGCCTTTTTATTTTGAGGCAAGGAGAAAAACATATGAAAAATGTATCTGTTCGTACGCTCGCTAAAATTGCGATTTTAGGAGCCATTGCATTCGTACTCATGTACTTTGATTTCCCACTTCCTTTTGCACCAAGTTTCTACAAATTAGATTTCTCAGAAGTCGCAGTCTTAATTGGTGGCTTTGCGATGGGATGGGGGCCAGCGGTTGCCATCGAAGGTTTGAAGATTGTCTTAAGTCTATTATTTAAAGGAACAAGTACTGCCTATGTCGGGGAACTTGCGAATTTTGTGGTTGGATGTGCCTTTGCAGTTCCTGCCGCACTCATTTATCACCGCAATAAAACACGTAAAACCGCAATCACGGGCATTGTGGTTGGCGCATTATGTATGACATTTGTCGGTGTGATTATGAATTATTTTGTCTTATTACCAGCTTATTCCTATTTCTATCATATGGACATGGAAGTATTAATTGGTATGGGAAGTGCCATCATTCCACTCATCAAAGATCGTCTCAGTTTTGTCTTACTCGCGACGACACCATTTAACTTATTTAAGGGTTTGGTAGTCGGTGTTGTGACAAGTTTATTGTATAAACACATTTCACCCCTTCTACATAAATAACAGGGTACTAGAAAAAGACTTGAAACATGCATTCATAATGTTTTATTCTATTATTAGTAACCGTTTTAAGAATCAAAGAGAAGGAGAAAATAATTATGTTTGATTGGTTTACAAATTTAACAAATGGACTTTCGTCCACAGTTGTAGCGATTCTATTGCTATGCTTAGCTTGGCTCGCTGCAACAATTGCGCGTAATCTTGTGAAAAAGCTCTTAGGATCACTTTTTGCGACGCGCTTAGCAAATGTGCCTGAAGCAATTACAGGGCAAAAGGATACGACCGTTGAGTTATTAGGCAATATTGTTTATGCGATTGTATTCTTGCTTTTCTTACCAGGTGCGCTTGAGAAGTTAGGGTTAAGCAGTGTCACAGCTCCATTAACTAACATGGCTTCCAAATTCATGAACTACTTACCAAATATTATTGCGGCTGGCTTAGTTCTTGTCTTTGGTTTCTTCTTAGCAAAGCTAGTAAAACAAGTACTCACAATTGGTTTACAAAAAACTCCAATTGATAAGTTACAAGAAAGAGCTGGAATTCAATCCACTTCTGGAACAGGATTCTCTGATATTCTTGCAAACTTAGCTTATGCAGCAGTTCTTGTTGTATTTGTCATTGCTGGACTTCAAGTCTTACAACTCGATGCGATCTCTCGTCCTGCGACGGAAATGGTCAATCAAGTATTCTCTTATGTACCACAATTATTTGCGGCTATTGTCTTAGTTTCCTTTGGTGTATTCCTCGCAAATCTTGTTTCCAATCTTTTGACAAGTGTATTAAAAGGAACTGGTATTGATAAAACAGCAGAAAGCTTATTCCCAACAAAGAGCAATGGCACACCTACAATTACTGCTTCTTGGTTAATTTCTACGATTGTTAAAGTAGTGATTAATGTCTTCTTTGTAGTTTCTGCAGTCAATATTCTACAAATTGATGTGCTAACACAAATTGGGACCGAAATCATTCATTACTTACCAAATGTCTTAGCATCCTTGATTATCCTTGTTCTCGCATGGATTCTTGGTAACCAAGCAGAAAAAGCAATCGTCAAAGCAAATCCAAATGGAGCAGGTATGGCTCTTGGTGCAAAAGCTGCAATCTTTGTCTTAGCTTGCATAATGGCATTAACACAACTTGGTATTGCGCCAGGTGTTGTGAACCGTCTCTTCACCATTCTCTTAATTGGTGTAGCAGCAGCATTTGCGGTAGCATTCGGCATCGGTGGTGCAGATTGGGCAAAAAAGAAACTTGCTAAAATGGATGAAACCGTTGAAAAACAACTAAAGAAATAGAAGAACATTCAAAAAGAAGTGGATAAGGTAACCTTATCCACTTTTCTTATGAGGAAAACGCCTTATTTTGTTGTAAAATAAGGTACATGCAAGAGAAAAAATCAAAAACAATCACCTCTTTAGAAGATATTTATCAAATATTACTGGAACAGCAGAAAAAAGGTGTCGAAATACAAGAAGAAGACCTTTTAACAATGGCCCAAGATGCCAAGTTATCTGAGGAAGAAATTGATGGGCTCTTTACTTGGTGCCAAGACAATGGCATTGCCGTAGGCGTACCACCAGAAGGATATGATGACTTAGAAGAAGACTTGCCAGATCCTTATGTCGAAGAAGCTTCTAAAACCCAATCGCTTGATACGATTGATATTTATCTCAAACAAATCGGTATGTTTCCTTTATTAACGGCTGAAGAAGAAAGAGAAGTCGCCCGTAAGATAAAAGAGGGCAATGAAGAAGAAAAGAAAGCAGCTAAGGAAGAATTGGCCAATGCGAATTTGCGGCTTGTGGTGTCGATTGCGAAAAGCTATATGAATCGTGGTCTTAGTATTCAAGATCTCATTCAAGAGGGAAATACAGGGCTCTTACGGGCGGTTGAAAAGTTTGATTATAAACGGGGATTTCGGTTTAGTACATATGCGACATGGTGGATTAAACAGTCCATGAATCGGGCGATTGCGGACCAATCACGTGACATACGAATTCCTGTGCATATGAATGAGCAGATTATGCATGTCAAACGTGCTCAACGAAAACTCGTACAGGAGCTAGGGCGTGAGCCAACCAGTAAAGAAATTGCGGATGCCTTAGGTAAAGGCATGACGGAAAAAGATGTGGAAGACATTTTGAAAATTGCGATGGAACCGGTATCCTTAGAGATGCCATCTGGAGAAGAGGAAAACTCCACACTAAGTGATTTTGTGGCAGATGATAAAACCATGGATCCAGAAGAGTACACGATGCAGAGTTTCCGCAAAGAGGAGATTCAAAAGATGCTAGCAGAACTCCCCGAAAGGGAGGCAGAAATCTTAATGATGCGTTATGGATTAGATGATGGAAATCCAAAGACGCTGGAAGAAGTAGGAAAGAAGTTCAATTTAACAAAGGAAAGGATTCGCCAATTAGAGAATAAAGCGATACGTCGCTTATCGCGGTCCTATGCCTATAAGGAGGACTTCCAAGATTGGAAGGAGTAAGACGATGAGTGAGATGTATAAACAATATCGCAAAGGATGGGTAGAAGTGATTTCTGGCTGCATGTTTGCGGGAAAGACAGAGGAATTAATCCGTCGCATTAAAGTATTGGAATTTGCGAAACAAAAGATTCTTGTTTTTAAGCCACGCATTGATAACCGTTATAGTGAATCCAAGGTTGCAAGTCATGCGGGATCGATGGTCGAAAGCATCTTAATTGATAAAGCAAGTGATATCTTAGATCATGTAACAAGCGATGTCGAAGTCGTAGCCATTGATGAAGTGCAATTCTTAGATGAAGATATCATTGAAGTTTGTAATATTTTAGCGGATGCGGGGATTCGCGTGATGTGTGCAGGCTTGGATACCGACTTTAAGGGTGAACCTTTTGGGGTTATGCCTACCTTACTTACTGAAGCAGAATTCGTAACAAAATTAACGGCAGTTTGCGTCAAATGCGGTGCACCTGCTACACGTACACAACGTATTGTGAATGAAGAACCAGCAAAATGGGATGACCCATTGATTGTGGTTGGTGCTAAGGAATGTTATGAAGCACGTTGTCGGCATTGTCATGAGGTCATAGGAAAACCAACCCGTTTAAAGAACCCATTCGCGTAGCGTGTGAAGTCTTTTGGAAGTCGAATATAAAGGAGGAAGAAAGATGGACGCGATACGAGAAAAATTAAGTGAAATTGAAAAAGAATATGATGCAATTAACGAGCAATTAGTCAGTGAAGAAGTACTTTCAAACCCAAAGGAATTGACTCGTTTATCAAAACAACAAGCAAAGCTTACTGCTTCCGTGGAAGCTTGGCATACGTTACAGACTTTAGACTCACGGATTGAACAAGCAGAAGAGATGTTAAAAGAGAATGATCCTGAGCTAAAGGAAATGGCAGAACAAGAATTAGAAGAATGTAATCCAGAAAGGGAAGCGTTACTCGAGCATATTCAAAAGCTCCTCATTCCAAAAGACCCGGATGATGATCATGATGTGATTATGGAAATCCGTGGTGGTGCAGGGGGAGATGAAGGAAACATCTTCGCCGGCGATTTGTATCGTATGTATACAAAGTATGCGGAAGCACAAGGCTGGAAAGTACAAATCTTAGAGGCCAGCCCAAGTGAAGCGGGTGGCTTTTCCCAAATTATCTTTTCTATTAAAGGAACCGATGTCTATGGCGCTTTGAAGTTTGAATCCGGTGCACATCGCGTACAACGTGTGCCAAAGACGGAAGCACAAGGACGTATTCATACTTCTACCGCAACCGTTTTATGCCAACCAGAAGCAGAAGAAACGGATATTGAAATTGATGAAAAAGATTTGACCATTGAAACCCACCGTGCAAGTGGCGCAGGTGGACAGCACATCAATAAAACGGACTCCGCTGTGCGTATTGTGCATATTCCAACCGGGATTACGGTCAACTGCCAAGAAGGCCGAAGCCAAATTGAAAACCGTGAAACCGCCATGCGTTTGATTCGTGCCCGTGTATATGAAGAACTCAAACGCCAACAAGAAGAAAAAGAAGGTGCGATTCGTCGTCAAAAAATTGGAACTGGTGACCGCAGCGAAAAGATTCGTACCTATAACTACCCACAAAACCGCGTCACCGATCATCGTATTGGTTTAACCATCACCCAACTTGATCGCATCATGGAAGGGAAACTAGATGATGTGATTGCGGGATTACAAGAAGCAGAAGAGAAGAAGAAACTGGAAGGGAGTCAACAATGACATCCTTTTCTTCCATTGTGCGAAAATACGAATCCTTATGTAGAGAAAAGGACATTCCAGAAGAAACGGTCATGGCCTATCTTGTAGAATTGAGCCAACAAGAGCGCTACAACCTCTATATGCATTATGAAGAAGAAATGCCTAAAGCTTTAGAAAAACGTTTTGAAGAAGGAATGGCGCGCATACTACAAGGGGAACCGATGGCACATGTGGTAGGCTATTCTTGGTTTTATGGTTATCGCATGGTGGTCAATGGAGATGTCTTAATTCCACGTCCTGAAACTGAAGAGCTTTGCGCGCATGTATTGGCGCGTTTAGATGCGCACTTTCCTTCCCAAGAAGAAGTGGTATGTGCAGATGTAGGCACAGGGAGTGGTGCGATTGCGATTACACTAAAAAAAGAAGAAGCACGCGTAAAAATGTATGCGAGTGATATATCCCAAGAGGCCATTGTGGTCGCCAAAGAAAATGCGAAAAATAATGAAGCAGATATTACTTTCTTTGTGGGAGACATGTTAAAACCATTTATAGAGGCAGGATGTAAGCTAGATATCCTTGTATGTAATCCACCCTATATTCCACAAGAAGAAGTCATGGAAGCATCCGTTGTGGATTATGAACCACACGTTGCCTTATTTGGAGGAGAAGATGGATTGAAGTATTACCGTGATGTCTTTTCCAACTGCAAACAAATCTTAAAACCACATTCCTTCATGGCCTTTGAAATGGGATGGAATCAAAAAGAAGCAATGGAAGGATTATTAAGGGAGTATTTTGGAGAAATCCGCCATGAGATTTTAAAAGATATAAACGGAAAAGATCGTATGTTATTTGTGTACTTTGATTAAGTTACGTTATAATGGTTAGTCATAGGGGAAAGAAATGAGCGAACAAGAAAAACACGAATTTACATTAGATGATATTCTCGCTTCTACAGGAACATTCAAGAAGCAAGAGGTCAAAAAAGAAGCGAAAGAAGAAGCACTGGAAGAAAAAACGGAAAGTGTTGTTTCCTCGTCTGTACAGCCACAAGAAGTCGTAAGCGAACCAGTGGAAGTACAAGAGAATGTGGATGAGGTGGAAAAAGAGAATCTATTTAATCGAGATTTAGAAAATACCCAAACCATCCAAGTTCAAGATGAAGTCGAAGAAGTCACCCCTCCACCTACACCAAAACGCACAGCCACCGCCAAGAAGAAAAAGAAGCTTTCCAAGGTTGGTTTATTGGTGATGCGTGGAATTCTTGTGCTTTCTTTAGGGGTTGCGGCTTTTTCAGGTTGGAAGCTCTATACCGGTTTAAAAGCCTATCGCGAAGGAAATCAAACCTATGATAACCTTGTGGAATATACCCAAGCAGGAGATACATCAGGCGGAAGCGTAGAAGCGGCAATTGATTTTGAAGCATTAAAGCGCATCAATCCAGACTTTGTGGGATGGTTAAAATTAGATGGTACCATCATCAATTATCCAGTTGTCCAAGGGGCAGATAATGCGTATTATCTTGAACATCTATTTAATGGGGATGTGAACCATATGGGTTGTATCTTTATGCATTATGGCAACAACAAAGATATGACCGATAAGAATACTTGGATTTTTGCCCACCATACAAACAACGGTTCGATGTTCTATACCTTAGAAAACTATAAGAGTCAAAGCTTCTATGATGAACATCCACAATTCACCTTTGAAACACCGGATGCGTTGTATCTCATTGAACCAGTAGCAGGGACGGTATTAAGTGGTGATGAATTTGGCATTGAAACATTTATGCCAAGTGAGAATTATACATACAACTCGCAGGAATTTATGGACTGGGTTCAATTCTTTGTGAATCAATCGACCTTTAAGTCTAATATCACCATTCAAGAAAGTGACCAAATTGTGACAATGGTAACGTGTACGGACGACTATCATAACGCACGTTATGCATTGATTTCACGATTAACAAAAGTAAGATAGCTGTTGAAAATAAATCGATACTTGGACAGATGTGAATAAGTCTAAATGGACTTAAAAGCATCTGTTTTTATTTCGATTAATAGAAAAGCATTATATTTCTATAATGCTTTGATTAGGGCATCAACGTTTTCATCACTCGTCATAAAGCTAATAACAAAACGTGCCACTTTATGATTTTTATCTATTACCCCAAAGTCGAGGAACGTAAAATTCTTACGTAACGCTTCGGCTTTTTTGTTGGATAAGATAGGGAATAATTGGTTGCTTTGTGGTTTGTAGTAGAAGTCATATCCTTTTTTCTTAAAGGCAGCGGTTAAACGTTCTGCTTGGCGCATTGCCTTTTTTGAAATTTCAAAGTAACGATCTTGTTCGAATAGGGTTTCAAACTGAATGCCAAGTAAACGGCCTTTTGCTAACATGCCACCACGTTGTTTGATGTTATAACGGAAATCCTTTTTAAGTTGTGGATTCACAATCACAACCGCTTCTCCAAATAACGCACCAACTTTTGTGCCGCCAATATAGAAGACATCGGAATACTTCACAAAATCATTTAAGGTACAATCATTCTCTTTCGCCATCAAGCCATAACCCATACGTGCGCCATCCACAAATAATGGAACTTGATAACGCTTTGCGACTTGGTATAAGTCTTTGAGTTCTTTTTTAGAATAGAGGGTACCGGTTTCGGTAGGGAAGGAAATATAAATCATCCCTGGTTGAACAATGTGTTCTTTTGAAGCGTCATACTTTTGTGCCTTAATGACTTCTTCGACTTCTTTTGCGCTGATTTTTCCATCTTTTGAAGGAATTGGAAGACACTTGTGTCCGGTTGCTTCTACGGCTCCAGTTTCATGGACATTAATGTGTCCACTATCTGCACAGATTACGCCTTGATAAGGACGTAAGCCAGCAGCAATTACCGTGGCGTTTGCTTGGGTACCACCAACAAGGAAATGGACATCTACTTTGTCGCTCTTGCATGCTTTTTGAATGAACTTGCGTGCTTTTGCGCAATGTTTGTCCATTCCATAACCTGGTGTTTGTTCATTGTTTGTGCGATTTAATGCCTCTAATATCTCAGGAATACATCCTTCCGAGTAGTCACTTTCAAATCGAATCATAGAAACCTCCAAATATTGTAAATATCATAACGCATTCAATGGTAAAATAATAGAATGATTAGAAGATATCACGAAACAGAAATTGAAGTATTGGCAAATTTGTTAATGGAAGATGGTGTCATTGCGGTACCGACAGATACCGTCTTTGGGGTATGTGCAAAGATGGCTTCCCAAAACGCACAAGAACGTTTGCGCATTGTGAAAAACCGCCCAAAGGATAAAGCCTTTCCAATCATGTGCGCAAATCTTGAACAAATCGAAGCGTTATGTGTAGTTAATGAAAAAACACGTAAGATGATTCGTGCTTTTATGCCAGGCCCAATCACCCTTGTCTTACAAAAGAAAGAAGAGGTTCCTTCCTTTGTGAATGGGGGATTAGAAACGATTGCGATTCGCATGGCTACAAGTGAAACTCTGGAAGCATTAATCCAGAAAACTGGACCCTTATATATGACAAGTGCCAATCAATCTGGACAACCGGTTGCGACAACGATTGAAGAAATTGAAGAGAGTTGTCCACTGCTCGATGGTATCTTAATTGGAAAACCTTCCTTTGGACAAGCGAGTACGATTGTTGCTTGTGGGGAAGAGTTAAAGGTATTGCGTGAAGGCCCAATCACGCTAGAAGAATTAAAGAAAGTGTGGGAGGATATAAAATGAAAGATTTAGAATTACAACAAGCAATTGACCGCGAACAACAACGTCAAAAGAATAATATTGAACTCATCGCTTCTGAAAACTTCTGTTCGAAAGAAGTACGTGAAGCAGTTGGCTCCGTTTTAACAAACAAATATGCAGAAGGCTATCCTGGACATCGTTATTATGGTGGATGTACTTATGTGGATGAAGTGGAAGAGTTAGCACGTAAGCGTGCTTGTGAACTATTTGGTGCGGAACATGCGAATGTACAACCACATTCTGGTTCCCAAGCAAACATGGCTGTCTATTTTACTTGTTTAAAACCAGGTGATACCGTTCTTGGGATGGACTTAGCAGCTGGAGGACATTTAACGCATGGCGCTAAAGTTTCTTTTTCCGGTATGTTATATCATTTTGAATCCTATGGCGTGGATCCAAAAACGGAATGCTTAGATTATGATGCGATTCGTAAACTTGCGAAAGAAATCAAACCAAAGCTTATCGTAACTGGGGCAAGTGCGTATGCGCGTGAAATTGATTTTAAAGAATTCCGTTCCATTGCGGATGATTGTGGAGCGCTATTGATGGCAGATATGGCACATATTGCGGGGCTAGTCGCAACCGGATATCATATGAGCCCAATTCCCTATGCTGACTTTGTCACAACGACAACCCATAAAACACTGCGTGGGCCACGTGGTGGAATGGTACTTTGTAAAGAAGAATACGCCAAAGGAATTGATAAAGCCCTTTTCCCAGGTATCCAAGGTGGACCACTTTGTCATGTTGTTGCAGGAAAAGCGGTATGTTTCTATGAAGCATTACAACCTGAATATAAAACCTATATTAAACAGTTAATGGATAACTGTGTTGTTTTAGGCGAAACACTTGAAAAGGGTGGTCTTCGTTTGGTCAGTGGCGGTACGGATAACCATCTTTTACTCGTTGATACTTTAAATAGCATTGGTATTAGTGGGCGTGATGCCGAAGTGGTATTGGATGAAGTGAATATCACAGCGAATAAAAATGCGATTCCATTTGATAAAGAAAAACCAAGTGTAACAAGTGGAATTCGCTTAGGTACAGCTGCGATGACAACCAAAGGTTTCAAAGAAGAAGAATTTAGACAAGTGGGCGAAATGATTCTTGCGGTCTTAAAGAATCCACAAGATGCGGAATTAAAAAATAAGATCAAAGCCGAAGTCATTGATCTTACCAATCGTTTTCCATTTGAATAAATTAGAGTAAACGTAAGAATTCAGATAAATCACCTAGAGCAATCAAATCATTTTTTAAGAGGATTGCTCTATTTTTGTAATAGTCATCTGTCACAATTCTGCGATATGTTTCATAAAGCGTTTGAACAGATAGTTCTTTTTCAGGGATAGCTAAACCAACACCATTACGACTAACAGCAGAGGCATTCCAACTGCGTAAATAACTTCCATCATTCACAACAATCTGTGGAATCGCCAACATAAAACAAAGATTCATGAGATAGTCATTCCCATCATGAATACAAATCGAATTTCCAAGTAAAGAATCAACCTTGATGGAAGACATATACTTCATATTTTGTTCATGCGATAATTGTGCGCCACGATATAGAACATTGACATCATAGGGTGCATTTAAGAAAGAACTATCAATGATCTCTTTTATAACCGATGGTTTTTGTAAGGTGTCCGTAATTGAAATAGATACAGTTACATCGGAGGTATCATTTTCGACAATCGGTGCAATGGAACCAAAGCGCTCGACTTCCACATCTTCTGGAAATGGTTGTAAAAGAAGAGAACCAAAGGTGAAACGACGATCGGCATAATTGTATAAATCGGTAATGGCTAAAACTTGTTCGGTTTTGTAATGAGAAAGAACTTCATTTAATTCCTTTAATTCTTTCTTTTGTAAGTTGTGATTACGATACATCGCGCCACTTACATAAGAAAAAAGAGGAATGTTTTTCATATGCGCAACAATGGGTGCTGCTAGACGACCTAAATCAATGATTAAATCAGGATGGTATTGTTCGATTGCCTGCAAGAGCATTTCGATATCTTCTTTTAAATAAGAAAAGCTTGATTGCTTAGTTGTATAAAGATAAGATTCGTAAGTTTTATAATCGTCTCTTCCTTTAAAGAAGTTTAAAAAGGAAGAAGGAAGGGGTGCGGCATTATAAAAAGTTGCCCGCTTGATACCGGAATCTCCTGGACAAGAAATTGCACAATCATGTCCTGCTTGGCGGAGTAAATCAATTAAGTTTTGGGCAATATAATAGGCCGCATTGTCCTCTTTTTGGCCTAATTTGGGAATAAGAAAAACCTTCATGAAATAAGTATAGCATTTTCTTTTGATTTGGTTGCAATCTACCCATTAGTTTTATATCATGATTCAAGAAAGAAGGAGGAACTCTCCATGTTAGAGGTCTTAAATCATCCACTGATTACACACAAATTAACGCAAATGCGTAAGAAAGAAACGGGCACCAAAGATTTCAGAGAGAATCTCGATGAAATCGCAGAACTCATGGCATATGAAGTCTGTCGTGATTTGCCTACCAATGAAATTAAGATTGAAACACCAATGGGGGCATGCATTGGCCAAGAATTATCGAAAGAAGTTGTCATCATTCCAATCTTAAGAGCGGGGATTGGCTTATTAGATGGCATTCGCCGTTTGGTACCAACAGCGAAAGTTGGGTTTATGGGTTTATATCGTGATGAAGAAACGTTAGAACCACATGAATACTTCGTTAAATTCCCTAAGAATTTGGATGAAGCGATTGTGCTTGTTGTTGATCCAATGTTAGCAACAGGAGGCAGTGCCGTGGCTGCCTTAGATAGTGTAAAAGCAAGGGGCGCTAAGAATATTAAACTTGTATGTTTGGTTGGCGTACCTGAAGGGGTGAAAGCAGTACAAGATGCACACCCAGATGTGGATATTTATTTAGCAGCGATGGATGACCATTTAAATGAAATTGGTTATATCGTACCAGGACTAGGAGATGCAGGAGATCGAATCTTCGGCACAAAATAATGGAATTATCTGTGTTTTATTTAAGAGCAGGCATCTACATTGCATGCTTGCTTCTTTCTTTTTTCGCAATGTCGAGTCTTAATTTTGAAAAATGGATTAAAGCAAATCACATTTGGCAAGCCCAACTGTTATATGCCTTATGTGTGATGGCGCTAGCTTATTTAAGTGCACAATTCATTTTAGCTTTTTTGTTTCGTCTCTAATACCTATTTTGCGCATGGTATAATATTTAAGATATGAATTTAGTAATTGGTGCGATTCCTTATTTCGCAATTCCATTTTTGTTATCGCTTATATTTGTACCCATCGCAAAACGAATTGGTTTTGCGCTAGGTATTTATGCGCAAGAGAATACACGTACGGTACACCATGGAAAGATTGTTCGAATTGGTGGTGTTGCGATTTATCTCGCGTTTTTAATCGCCATTACTTTATTGTGGTCTGCAGATGATACGATCAATGGTATTTTAATTGGTGGTAGTATCATCTTTTTTGGTGGCTTATTAGATGATATGTATGACTTGTCACCAAAGATTAAATTGTTATTTCAAATTGTAGGAACTATCCTTGTGATGGTGCTTGGGAATATCTATTTAACAGATTTCCATATTTTATCTTTTGATATTTCAAATCCAGTTATTACGATCTTGATTTCATTTTTCTGGATTGTAGGAATTACGAATGCGATTAACTTGATTGATGGATTAGATGGTTTATCTAGTGGGATTACAACCATTGTCACCTTAACCATTGGCCTATTAGGTTTCTTTATGGGAAGGCGTGATGTTTGTATTTTGGCGCTTTGTTTATCGGGTGCAATTTTAGGGTTTCTTCCTTATAATTTCCATCCTGCTAGTATCTTCGTTGGCGACTGTGGGGCGCAATTTATGGGCTTTACAATTGCGTGTATGTCGCTTTTAGGTTTTAAGACAACTGCTATCATCACATTGGGGTTACCCATCCTAGTGTTGTTTATTCCAATTGGGGATACGCTGATTGCTATTTTAAGAAGACGTTTAAAAGGACAAAAGATTTCAGAAGCAGACCGTGGGCATTTGCATCATATCTTGATGATTAAACTGCAACTAGGCCATCGTAGAACGGTTATCATTCTTTATATTGTCACAGCTTTATTTGCCTTAGCTGCAATCTTAACTTACTTTGATCCACGTAAAGGAATTTGGATGATTTTAGCTCTTGTGATAGGTACAGAATTCTTCATTGAATATACAGGCATGTTAAATCCGAAGTGGCATCCAGTTTTAAGTGTATTAAACCGTCTTACAGGATGGCCAAAAATGTTAGATGGGGAAGACCCAGTTGATACGAAGTATTTGGAGCAAGAAAAGGAACATGAGTCTTAACATACGTATTACCCAGGAAAAAGGATTCTTTAAAAAAGAAATAAATATAAAAGATTTAATACAATCGGATTATGAATGTGGATTTCGCGATGTTTTTGGGCGTTTGCGTCACGAGAACTATTCTTATGGCACGCTTGTGGTCTATCATCCAGAACACATTGGCAAAGGGGTCATCATTCCTTGGAAGAGTTCGCGGCGCGAAGAAATCGAATTAAATGTGGAATTCCCTGCTACAATCTATGACATCGAAGTATTGTATGAGCTCACAAAGCGTATTTGTGCAAAGTGGAAAACAGAGATGTTTTACCAAAATGAAGAAGCATATACCTTAGTTAATATTGAAGAACTATGTGCCATTGCGAAAATGAATAATATGAATCACTTGGCATGGAACCAAGGGGAAGATGTTGAAGAAGGGATTGTACGCTTACAAGGCGTCATGTGGCCACTTTATCTAAAAGAAGAACAAATCGAGTCCTTCTCCCTTCAACAAGATGCGGAAGGATTTGCGCAATTCTTACATAATTACCAAAAAGAAGATTTGTATTATGCTTCACCGATTGTTTATCGTTTACCAGAAGATTTGGGTTATGTTGGAATCTTTGCGATTACAGCTACTACCGAATCCATCATCCCAATGGAACCATTCCGTCCTATGCATAGTGAAGCTTATCCACTAAATCTCTTTGTGGTATCTTTGGTATCTTTAGAAGAACAACGCATCGTTGGACGTATTTCGTTTGCGGATTTTTTAGAAAGTGTAGATGCGAAGCACTTAGAAAAATATGATGAAAAACATTATCTTCTACCTCCTTTAAGTGAAGAAGAGATTCATACCATGGCTCGTTTAGAAGATCCATTAAAAGATTTTGAAATCAGTAGGGAACGATAAGGAATTTTCGAATGATAGGTTGGAGGAAAACATGTCATTCGATTATTTTCAAGTACAAGAATTATTAGAACATGGCAATGGAGATAAACGGTGGAAAGAATATTTCCGCTTTCGCCGTGCACTCTATCAGCCCTATGCAGCGAAAAACTTACAACCTAATTTAGTCTCAGAGGCAAACTGGCTTTTGCGTAGTCAATATGCGAGTGCTTCAGAGATTGGCATCTTTGTGGATGTGGGTGATATTTGTTATATCGATTTTGGACAAGCGTATTTAAATGAAGCAGGGTATCAACATTTTGGCATCATCATGGCAAAGTGTAGAGGTAAAGTATTGGTGATTCCTATGTCGAGTAATGTGGCCCAATATCGTAATGCCTTTGATGATAAAAAGAATCCAACTGGAAAGATGCATCTCATGCAGTTAGAGGGACAAGAAGGGCTCATCAAACCGAGTGTCTTATTCTTAAATGATTTGAAATATATCAACAGTGCGCGCGTCATTGATGTAAAAGGGCATATGGACCCAAATGGTGACACATTTAAAGAAATCCAAAGAAGAATGTTTATTATATTAAATCAATCCTAAGATGATAAGATAAATATATGTTGCCAAAAGAAGGAAAATGGTTAGTGGCAGTATCAAGTGGCCCAGATTCCATGGCACTTTTTACTATGTGTCTAAAAGAAGGATTGGAAATTGGGGTTGCGTTTGTGAATTATCACCAACGCAAACAAGCCGCTAACGAACAACAATACATAGAAGCTTTATGTAAAGAAAAAGAGATTCCACTTTATATCAAAGATGATCCTTTCACCTATACAGGAAACTTTGAAGCAGAAGCTCGTAAATATCGCTATCGCTTTTTTGCGGAAGTGGTAAAGGAATATGGCTATCAAGGGGTTTTATTGGGTCACCAACAAGATGACCACATTGAAACCTATTTGATGCAGAAGGAGAAAAACCTTTGTCCGCTTACTTATGGCTTACAAGAAGAGGCAGATTTATATGGTGTGCATTGTTTAAGACCACTTCTTAGGTATACAAAACAAGAATTACAGGATTATTGCGATAATAACGGGGTACGATACTTTGTAGATCATACAAACGCGGAAAACCAATATACAAGAAATCGGATTCGCAATGAAGTATTAAGCAGCTATTCAAAGGAAGATCGAGACACTATTCTCCGGGAAATAGAGGAAAAAAACGAAGAATTACGTGAAAATCGGGGAAAAGCACGCCATTTGATTCAAAATAACAGGGTACATATCGACGAATATCGCAAACAAGATGAAGTAATCCGTTCTTTTGTTTTACGCGAGCTTTTAGAAGAAAAAGAAAAACATCTTAGTTTAGATCATATCCAAGCAATTGATGAAAATATTCTTAATCATCCTGATTTTGTGATTGAAGTGGATGATAAGGCAATTGTTCAAGAAAATGGCACCTTCTTTGTGCATCAATTTTTAGGTGCTTATGCCTATCAAGTAGAAAGTTTAGATGCGTTATATGCCCTTAAAGATCCACATTTTCTAGTAGAGGAAGGTCGCTTAGGTTTATATGGTGTGACAATCGAAGCATCTGACTATCCTTTAACAGTGCGTAGTGTAAAAGAGGGGGATGAAATCTTAATGCGCTATGGCACAAAAAAAGTACATCGTTTCTTTGTGGACCGGCATATTCCTTTATATTTACGCAAGGAATGGCCAGTGGTAGAAAACGCAAAAGGGGATATTATTCTGGTGCCTGGGCTTGGTTGTGATTGTTATCATTTTTCTATTAAGCCTACCGTATCTGTGATACAATATCCTAATAGCGAAGGAGGGGCCAACGATGCTAGAAAAGGATATTAAAAAGGTACTCGTATCACATGAAGAAATCGTGAAGCGTTGTGAAGAAATGGGAAAACAAATAACGCAAGATTATCAAGAGAATCCCCCACTTCTCGTTGGTTTATTAAGAGGGTCGGTGCCATTTTTGGCAGAACTCATCCAACATATTGATTTGGATGCACAATATGACTTCATGGATGTCACAAGCTATGAAGGAACGGAATCAATTGGTGATATCCGTATCCTTAAGGACTTGGATAGTTCGATTCAAGATAGAGATATTCTTCTTGTTGAAGATATTGTCGATACAGGAAAAACACTAAAAACCGTTTGTAAGACACTTTTAAATAAGGGTGCTAAATCGGTAAAGATTGCGACACTTTTGGATAAACCATCTCGTCGCGTCAATGAAATGAAAGCTGATTATATTGGCTTTACTGTAGAAAATGAATTCGTCGTAGGATACGGTATGGATTTTAATCAAAGATATCGTCTCTTACCTTACATAGGTGTATTAAAAGATGAATGTTATCAAGTAGTAGAATAAGGAGTTAAACGATGCAACAAAACAGAAGGGTTATTAACATCTTGCCTTATTTAATGGTTGTGCTTGCGTTAATCCTATTATTTGGAATGCAAAGCCCAACCGCATCTAAGGCATTAAGTTATACAGAACTACAAGAAGTCATTGCGGAAAAGGATGTCAAAGAATCCTTGATTTCCATTGGCTCTAATGTGGTATCTGTAAGTGGGAAGTACGAAGAAGGAGAAGGAGTTGTCCAATTCTCTTCAACCGTACCAGCAACCGAAAAAGAAATTGAATCTTTATTAACCAAATTAGAAAAATCAAAAATTAGTGTGGTCGATACGGATGAATCCAATCTCTTTTTGAACACATTAATTTCCTTAATTCCATTCGTATTTGTGGTTCTGATTGGCTTATGGATGATGAACCGTATGAGTGGAGCAGGAAGTGCCAACGCGCGTGCCTTTGAATTTGGAAAATCACGTGCACATCTAGAGACAAAGTCAAAAGTACGGTTTACGGATGTAGCAGGGTGCGATGAAGAAAAGCAAGAAATGCAAGAAATCATCGACTACTTAAAATATCCAAAGAAATTCCAAACCATGGGTGCACGTATTCCTAAGGGTATCTTACTCGTAGGACATCCTGGTACCGGTAAAACCTTATTAGCAAAAGCGGTAGCGGGTGAAGCAAATGTTCCGTTCTATAGCATTTCCGGTTCCGACTTCGTTGAAATGTTTGTCGGTGTCGGGGCAAGCCGTGTACGTGACATGTTTAAGAAAGCCCAACAAACGGCACCTTGCATTATCTTCATTGATGAAATTGATGCGGTTGGTCGTCAACGTGGTGCTGGTTTTGGTGGTGGTCACGATGAACGTGAGCAAACCTTAAACCAATTATTAGTAGAAATGGATGGTATGCAGGAAAATAACGGTGTCGTTGTGATTGCTGCAAGTAACCGTCCAGACGTATTAGATCCTGCTTTATTACGTGCAGGCCGTTTCGATCGTCAAATCACCGTTGCTTTACCAGACCGTAAAGGACGTAAAGCAATCTTGGAAGTACATGCACGCAATAAGCATTTAGCAAGCGATGTCGATTTAGATGGTTTAGCAAAACGCACACCTGGCTTTAGTGGGGCCGATTTAGAAAACGTATTAAATGAAGCAGCTATCTTAGCCGTGCGTGAAGGATTAAGTGAAATTCATACAGCACAAGTCGATGAAGCAATTGATCGTGTCATGATGGGACCAGCAAAAACTAGTCGCACCTATGATGAAAAGACAAAGAAACTTGTGGCGTATCATGAATCTGGACATGCGATTATTGGCTTATATTTAGACAATGCAGTCGTGGTTCAAAAAGTAACCATCATCCCACGTGGACAAGCAGGTGGTTATAACCTCATGACACCAAAAGATGAAAAGATGTTGAATACAAAGAATGATTTACTTGCGTCTATTACTTCTTATATGGGTGGACGTACAGCGGAAGAATTATTCTTTGATGATGTCACAACAGGCGCTGTGAATGACTTTGAAAGAGCCACAAACATTGCGCGTGATATGGTTACCCTTTATGGAATGAGTGATCTTGGTCCAATTAAATATGATTCCGGTAGTGGAAACGTATTCTTAGGTCGTGATTATAATTCACCAAGTAATGTCTCTGGACAAGTCGCATTTGAGATTGACCAAGAAGTTCGTAAGATTGTGAATGAGTGTCATGCGAAAGCACGTGAGATTCTAGAAACACACCGTGTAGAATTAGAACGAATTGCGACGGCACTGATGGAATATGAAACATTAACGGCAGAACAAATCGAACGCGTCGTTAAAGGAGAAAGCATTGCGGAAGATTTTGTGGAGAAACAAAATCCTACACCAGTTGCTGAAGAAAAAGAAGAAGATACTCCAGCACAAGAAGCTTAAAGAAAAGAAGGACGCAGATGCGTTCTTCCTTTTGTAAGGAAGACAATGGAAGACGAGAAAAAACAACTACGAGAGTTATTGACGAGTATTTTTGCAGGACTTGCGGCCGGCATTTTTATGGCGACTATTTTGCTGTTTGTGATGAATCATTTTCAAATCTATTCCTTTTCTTCCCTTGCGTGGATTTTACTCGTCATCATTGGAATGCTTTTACCATGGTGTCTTGATTTCTTAAAAGACCGTGGCTTTTCTATATTGCGCATGGAACTAATCACGGTTGTGGTTTCCTTTGTGATAACATTTTTATATGTAGAAACCATCAGTCGTAATGCCCTAGCAAAGCAGAATTTAACGAATCTCATGTTAGTAGTACATGCATGCAGTTTTGTGGTTACCCTGGTGCGCACATGGTTCCTTGAAAGAAAGGATAGACAATGACATTGTTGAGTCCATGGGGTGAAACCCTCGATCCAAAAAATATCAAAACAGAATATCCTCGTATGCAATTACAACGAGATTCTTTTTTCTGTTTGAATGGGGAGTGGGAATTTCAAATCACCGATGGAAGTCAACCAGATCGTAATACTGGTTGGGAGCGTATCCTTGTTCCTTTTGCATTAGGCTCAAAATTATCCGGTACAGATAAAACATTAAAACCAAATGAAACCTTATGGTATCGAAAAAAGTTTAACTATTACTTAACCAAAAACCGTGTCATTCTAAATTTTGAAGCAGTCGATCAATGTTGCACGGTTTATCTAAATGGATTACTTGTCGGAGGGCATGAAGGTGGATATGCACCATTTGAAATTGATATCAGTAATGCGATTAAACAAGAGAATGAATTGATTGTGCGTGTCACGGACCAAAGTGATCAAGGCAATTATGCCTATGGAAAACAAAAGATGGAACATGGAGGAATGTGGTATACACCAAGCGCTGGAATCTGGCAAACGGTATGGATTGAAGAACTCAAACCAGCATCCGTCATGGATATTAAAATCACACCGGATTTAGATACGAAAAAAGTATATGTACATATGACCGGTGGATTTACCCAAGCCGTCTTATCGGTTTTTGAAAATCGGAAGCTCGTGCATCGAGGCATTACGGTTGAAAAAGAATATGTCATTCCACTTGATGAAGTCCATGAATGGTCACCAGAAGATCCTTTTCTTTATGACCTCTATGTGGAAACAGAAGAAGAAACCATTAAGAGTTATTTTGGGATGCGTAAAGTATCCATTCATACAAGCTACGATGGACATGCGCGTTTCTTACTAAACAATCGTCCTTACTTCTTAAGTGGCTTATTAGACCAAGGGTATAGTGTGGATGGCTTATTGACTTATCCTAGTGAAGAAGCGATGGAATATGAAATTCAGACCATCAAAGAAATGGGCTTCAATTGTTTAAGAAAACATGTGAAACAAGAAGCACGGCGATGGTATTACCTTTGTGATAAATATGGAATTTTGGTTATGCAGGATATGCCAAATGGAGGAGGACCCTATGCGTTCCCATTTGTGGCAGTCAAACCTAATCTTGGGTTTAAAAAAGCAAAGGATTCGGATTATGAAAAATTTGGGCGTAGTAATGCGGAAGGAAGAGAAATCTATTATCGCGAACTTGACCAAATGTTAGATACACTTTATAACAATCCATGCATTTTTGCCTGGGTACCATTCAATGAAGGATGGGGACAGTTTGATAGTGCGGAAGTCACAAAGCATATTAAGAACTATGATACAACGCGCTTAGTGGATTCTGCGAGTGGTTGGTATGACCAAGGAGCAGGCGATTTTAATAGCCAACATGTCTACTTCACTCCATTTAAAGTAAAAAAGGAAGACCATCGTCCCTTATTACTGAGCGAGTTTGGTGGTTATGCCTATTTAGAGTGGGGTCATAGTGAAGCGGAGAAACTCTATGGTTATAAAAAATATACGGATAAGATTGAACTCAATGATGCAATCTTCCGTGCTTATGAACAACAAATCCTACCAGCTATTGAAAAGGGACTTTGTGGGTGTATCTATACCCAAGTAAGTGATGTGGAAGATGAATGCAACGGGCTTTTTACTGCCGACCGACGCATTCTAAAAATTGATGCGAAAAAGATGAAAAAGATAAATGCGAAATGCATTGGGAGTTTGAAATGAGTCAAGATAAAGTGGTCATTGCAGAAGCACTTAACGGAAATGTACGGATTCGAATTGCCTCCACAACTAATCTTGTTGAAAAGGCACGACAAGTCCATGATTGTTTTCCAACAAGTTGTGCAGCATTAGGTCGTGTGTTAACAGCCAATGCGATTATGGCAAGTGAATTAAAAGATGAAAACGCAAGATGTGTTTCAACGGTAAACGGAAGAGGGCCAGCAGGTACGATTGTTGCCCAAGCCAATGGGAAATTAGAAGTGCGTGGTTTTATTGGCGATCCTTCTTTGTATTATTTAAACCAAGAAACACAAAAATTAGATGTGGGTCGTATTGTCGGGACAAATGGAACATTAACCGTCACAAAAGACTTAGGCTTAAAAGAACCTTTTACAGGTGTTGTTGAATTGCAAAGTGGAGAAATTGGCGAAGACTATGCCTATTACTTTGCGATAAGTGAACAGATACCTTCTCTAGTCTCAGTAGGCGTATTAGTGAATCCAGATTATTCTGTGCGTGCTGCAGGTGGACTTGTGATTCAACTTTTACCAAATGCTTCTGAAGAAGTCATTGAAAAGGTAGAAGCGATTAGAAAAAATATGAAACCAATATCCACCTATATTGATGAAGGCAAAACACCAGAAGAAATTATTCATACATTATTCCAAGATGCCAATGTCTTAGATGAAAGAGAAATCCAATGGCATTGTGATTGTTCGAAAGATCATTTCGCACGTGCACTTACTCTCATTCAAAAAGAAGAGATTGAAGCGATGATTGAAGAAGACCATGGGGCAGAAGTGACATGCCAATATTGTGGGAACCAATATCAATTTAATGAAGAGGAACTCAAAGAAATATTAGAGAAAGCAAAACATGTTGAAAATCGGAAACGTCTTACTCAAGAATAAAGTGATTGCGGCGCCTCTAGCAGGCATCTCAAATCCTGTGTATCGAAAAATGTGCCATGATTATGGCGCATCTTTATGTGTGTCAGAAATGATTAGTGATAAAGCATTGCACTATCAAAATAGAAAGACACAAGATATGTGTGCAGTATTAGAACAAGAGCATCCAGTTTCCTTACAATTGTTTGGCGCAGATACGGAAACGATGGGGGAGGCAAGTGCGTACCTAAGTACGCATACGACATGCGATATCATTGATATTAATATGGGATGTCCGGTTACCAAGGTGATTAAAGCCCATGCGGGTAGTGATTTATTGCGAAATCCAGATTTAGCAATTGCCATCGCAAAAAGTGTTGTCGAACATACCGATCGGCCTGTTACCGTTAAGATGCGAGCAGGATGGGATCAAGCACATATCAACTGTGTTGAAATTGCAAAAGGATTAGAAGCAGTTGGCGTATCAGCAATTGCGATTCATGGACGTACAAAAAACCAAATGTATGAAGGACAAGTGAATTTAGAATATATCAAAATGGTAAAAGAAGCAGTTAATATACCTGTCATTGGCAATGGGGATATTCGTAGTGTAGAAGACGCAAAACGCATGTTAAAGGAAACGGGTTGTGATGCAATTATGGTAGGTAGAGGTTTATTAGGCCGACCCTTCTTTATCCAAGAACTTGTTGCGGGTTTAGAAGGAAAAGCTTATGAAGAACCGAATTATCAAACACGTATTATGCTCGCTAAACAATACGCAAAAGAGCTATGTGATTACGAAGGGGAATATCCAGGAATTCATATGATGCGTAGTATGGGAACGTGGTATATTGCTGGCTTACCACATTCTGCAAAATATAAAAATAAACTCTCGCAAGTGGAGAGTTTAGAAGAATTCAACGGGCTATTAGATACCTATCAAACACTCCTCAATTCTTTAGAGGATGATGGTAGATAAATAAAGAATAAAAGGTAATGTTAATAAACACAGCAGTGTACTAATACAAACTGTTTCTACAGCGAGTTTATAATCCGAGTCATAATAGCTCGCTAGTATCGCAATATTAGAACCAACCGGACAAGCCGTCGTTAAGAAGATGGCTTGTTTCATTAATGTATTACCAATGGGAATAAAGCGGAACAAAACAAGGGTGACAAGTGGAATCAATAATAAACGAACCACACATAAGAAATATAAGGAAGGTTTTTTAATCATCGCAATGACATCGCTTTGAGCAAGATATACACCACAAAGAATTAAGGCAAGCGGAAGATTGAGGCCTGTAGTTGCTTCAAAGATGGAGTCAATTAAAGGGACGCGAGGAATGTTTAAAAAGAATAAAAGTAAGCCAATAATTACCGCAATCACAACAGGGTTATGAATAACCTTTTTTAAAGACATCGTACTTGCATCCCCCGTCAACATATAAACCCCTAAAGTAAACTGCAAGGTATTCACAAAAATTAACATCATTGAGATATAGAATACGGCTCCATCTCCAAAGGTTGCTTGAATCATAGGAATACCAATGACCCCAATGTTTCCAAATGTAGCCGCAAAACGCATGATGGGATTATTCTTTTTATAGATAAGCATCGAAACAATAATGGCAACACACATACCAACTATCGTGAGCAATGTAGAGTGCAATAAGTCTTGAACATTCTCAGGGGTGCGCTTTAGCCAAAGAGAACTAATCACGAGTAAAGGCAGAATCAAATGCACAATAATTTGCTTGATATCTTCTGCTCCTTGATCTGTAATATAGCCTCTTTTATAGAATACAAACCCAATGACCATCATCACAAACATGATGATAATTTGTCGTAACAATAACAATACGATTTCCATAGTTTCATCATAAGCGAAACGAATTGAAAAGGGAAGAATGCGTTATAATAGAAACGATGATTTATACCAAACAAATTAAAAAGGCAATCAAGATCGCCTTTGATGCCCATGAAAAGCAAAAAGATAAAGCAGGTTTGCCTTATATTCTGCACCCCATTCACTTAGCAGAACAAATGGATACAGAAGAAGAAATCATCGTGGCATTCCTACATGATGTAGTTGAAGATTCTTCTTATACATTCGAAGATTTAGAAAGTTTTGGCTTTTCGAAAGAAGTGATGGATGCTTTGAAATTATTGACACATGCGGAGAGTATTCCGTATAGAAAGTATATAGAGGAGATCAAAACAAACCCCTTAGCACGCAAGGTCAAATTAGCAGATCTTGCCCATAACAGTGAGATCTCGCGTATTGAAAATCCAACCCAAAAAGATTATGAACGGATTCAAAAATATGCAGAAGCTATACAGGTATTACAAGGAGAAAAAGAAGTATGAAAAAGGCAACTGTAAAACGATTAGCTAGTATTGTAGGACTATCGATCTTATTGGTAGGCTGTACAACCAAACCAAGCACAGAAACACAAGAAGCAGGAACAGGCACTGCCAATGTAGTAGGTGGTTGGACTGTTTATGAAGACAACGCCCCACAACTTACAAGTGACGAACAAAAACGTTTTGAAGAAGCACTGGAAGGCTTAACGGGTGTAGGCTATACACCAATCCAAGTGCTTGCAAGTCAACTAGTTTCTGGAAATAACTATGCTTATCTAGCAAAAGGTACCACCGTTACGGCACAACCAAAGACAAGCTACTATGTGGTTGTAATTTATGAAGATTTACAAGGCAAAAAAGAATTAAAGACGATTAAAGAAATAGATTTAGCAGATATCAAAGTATTAGACAACAAGGCAGAAGGGCTTCTTGGTGGATGGCAAGTACCAGCAGATCGAAAGGGAAGTTTACCACAAGAAGCTAGTGCTTCCTTTGAAAAGGCAACCCAAAAACTCATGGGTGTAAGTTTGAACCCACTTGCGTTATTAGGAACACAAGTTGTATCTGGCACAAACTACATCGCTATCTGTGAAGGAACCACCACAACGCAAAATCCAACTCCAGCACTCTATGTATTGAAGTGGTATGAAGATTTACAGAAGAACGTTGAGGTATTAGATAATTCGATTCTCGATTTAGAGTATTACGTAACAGAATAATGAAAACGAGCTACGGCTCGTTTTTTATTATTGCATTGTTTTTGTGAGTGCCTCTTCGACGTGGGTGAGGTGCTCATTCATCATTTTGGCAGCTTCATCTGCGTCATGATTTTGAATCGCTTTTACAATTTCGGCATGATACATGGAAGTATGCCGACGTGTTTCATCACTTGCGGAATAGGTTTGGTGAAGGGACAGTCGTGAATGAATACAATTCCAACATGTATGCGGAGACCCTTGATAACCTTTTATTATTGAGTGATTAATCGGTTATTGAAACGATGCAGTTGAGAAAGATTATGGAAGTCGAAGCGGCACGCCTTTGTGCGCAAAATGCAACGGAAGAAGAAATCAAAGAGATACAAATGTATATGGAACAACGGGAAGAATATGCAAAAGCAATGGAAGAAGTGGGTGTATCTGCAATTGCTGTTCATGGTCGAACAAGAGCGCAAATGTATGAAGGTAAATCCAATAATGCTTATAGCAAGATGGTAAAATAAAATGTATTGATACCTGTTATTGGAAACGGAGATATTCGTAGTTATGAAGATATGCAACGAATGTTAGAGGAAACAGGTTGCGATGCTGTGATGATTGGGCGCGGCCTATTAGGAAAACCATTTTTTCTAGATGAATTAGTTGCACGTTCTAAAGGAGAAACTTATACGTTACCAACTTATTTTGAACGTATTGAATTATCTTATGCTTATGCCCAAAAATTATGTGCGTATATTGGTGAAGTACGTGGTATGAAAATGATGCGTGGTATGGCAATCTGGTACATTGTAGGAATGCCAAATAGTGCAGAATGTAGAAGAGAATTATCGATGATGAAAGAATTGCAAGAGATGCATGAAATCTTAGATGATTTTAAGAAACAACTTAGTGAACAGGAGGCTTTATAATATGACAGTTGGAACATTACTTTTAAGACAAATTAGTATCATGGCAATTCTAGTGGTGATTGGTTATATCATCAGTTGGAAAGGTCTTGTGACTTATCAAGGATCCAAAGATATTGGTAAAATAATACAATTTATTGTTTTACCTTTAATTGTTATTCGTAACTTTAATGTCGCAAGAACACCAGAGATGAATCATCTATTATTAGAATCTTTATTAATTGCGATTATTACCATTTCAGTTTCTATTTTGATTGCGCGTCTTGTTTATCCAAAAGATCAAGTCTCCCAATTTAGTAGTGCTTTTTGTAATACGGGTGGTTTAGCTGTACCACTTATTTCTGCTTTATTTGGTAATGATCAAATCATTTACATCACGATGTTATTGGTACTTGTGATTGTCTTACAATGGACCTATGGCATTGTCTTAATGACTGGGGATACCAAAGCTATGCAGCCAAAAGAAATAATTAAAAACCCGATTGTCATCGCAATGGTCATTGGTATTCTAGTTTATTTTATACAAATCAAATTTCCACCATTAATGGAAGAAACGATTTCACATATTACTGCTTTGAATACACCAGTCGGCATGTTTCTGTGTGGTATTTACCTCCAACAAAATGATCTACTAAAAGTATTAAAAGATAAAAGTGTCTATACCGTTTCCTTTGTGCGTTTAGTCTTAATACCACTTGTCGTTATTCTATTATTTAAATTTTTACCATTTGGTTCTTATACTTTAAAGATGTATCACATCATTGCGATTTCTGTAGCGGTAGGGGGTAATGTTGCATATATCGCTCAAATTTATGAAAAGGATTATGGGAAAGCAGTAGGCCAATATTGTATTTCAACGATACTTTGTTTGATAACCTTACCACTTATTGTTACTTTGGCAGAACATATTTTATAAAAATAAATAAATGGAACTTCAATCACATAACAAAAGGTAAGAGTAATCTTGCCTTTTATCATGGATAATAGGAATCATTTATTTTACACCCACACGTTCGTTCAACCTGGGAAAGTAAATTTACATTACTCGATTGTTGAATGTTTAATGATTGCTTCTTCTACTCTTTTTAAATGGGCGTTCATCATATCTGCTGCGCGATCACTATCATGGTCCATAATTGCTTTCATAATTTCTTCGTGGTAGAGAGAAGTATTACGACTGGTTTCTTCACTTGCGGAAGTACTTTGATGCATTGCCATAGTTTTTTGAATGGTTTGGATAAATTGAACAAATAATTCATTATGACTACCTTTGGCAATCGCTAAGTGGAAATTACGATCGGCATCATATTTCTTTTGTATATTTTCTGGGGTTTGTATTGCTTTTGCGTATTCTTCCCGTTGTTCCATATACATTTGTATTTCTTTGATTTCTTCATCTGTCGCATTTTGCGCACATAAACGGGTTGCTTCGGTCTCCATTAACTTGCGTAATTGCATCATTTCTAAATTTGTATTATCGCTTAATAAAAATAAGGTATCTAAAGTATCAGCGATAATACTTGTATTTAATGTATTGATAAAAGAACCTTCCCCATGCTTGGTAATGACTAAACCTTTGGCAGTAAGAATCTTTAATGCTTCCCGTACAGCCATTCTTGAGCAATGATACGTCTCGGATAATTCATATTCATTAGGAAGCTTATCACCAGATAAAAGTTCTTTCTTACGTATCTGTTCAATGATATCTTCGACGATTTGTTCACTTTTACTTATATGATCACTCATAATTACCTCGGTTGTAAGACAACTTACACATATATTTTGCCATTTATGCCAAAAAAAAGCAACTATTGACAAATATATGGGCTTAATATAGGATGTAGTTGTCAGACAACTAAAACGAAAGGAGAGTTGCTATGAAAAATGATGTCAACATTAAAGACTTAGATCGACAAGCTTGGATTAACGACATTTTCCCAGAATGGGGAACCTATTTAAACGAACTCATTGAAGAAACAAAAGTACCTAAAGGTAATATTGCGATGTGGTGGATGGGTTGTTGTGGTATTTATTTAAAATCTCCAAAAGATTGTAATATTATCGTCGACCTATGGTTAGATACTGGAAAACGGACAAGAAAGTTTCCTAAACATCCAGAATGGGGCCAAGGTAAAGATTTCCAAATGGCACGTATGGTTGGCTCACGTCAATTCCAACCCAATTGCCGTGCTGTTCCAATGGTGATTGACCCTTATGAAATTAAGAAGATGGATGCGGTATTATCAACCCACTTCCATCGTGATCATATTGATCCTTATGTTGCTGCGGCAATTGTAAAAAATACAAAGGCGCCATTCATTGGGCCAAAATACAGTTGTGATATTTGGCGTAAATGGGGTGTTCCAGAAAAGAGAATCAAAGAAGTTAGACCTGGTGACTCCATCAAAATTAAAGATATTGAAATCATTGCGACAGATTCCTTTGACCGGACCGCTTTAATTACTGCGCCACCAGCAGGCGATATTCGTGGACGTTTACCAGATGATATGGATGATCGTGCTGTGAACTTTGTGTTTAAGACACCTGGTGGCACCATCTATCATAGTGGCGACTCCCATATGTCAAATTACTATGTGAAACATGGTAAGATGTGGGATATTGATGTTGCCTTTGTATCCTATGGAGAAAACCCAATTGGATGTACAGATAAAGTGACAAGTGTGGACTGCTTACGTATGGCCGAAGATTTAAATACAAAAGTCATTATTCCAATTCACTATGACATTTGGACAAACATGTTGGCAGACCCAATGGAAATCTTATATCTTTACTACTATCGTAAAGACCGTTTGGATTACAAATTCCACCCATTCATTTGGCAAGTTGGTGGAGGTTATATGTATCCACGTGATAAAGACAAGAAAGTCTTTATGTTTGAAAGAGGCTTCAGTGATGCCTTTGACTTGGATGAACCAAACGTTCCATTCAAAGCATTCTTATAATTCAGCGCACATTGTAAATGCTTAACGAGCAGGAGGGAACATGGAACTTACAGAAATGAAACAACGTGTATATGATACTAACATCGAACTTGTAAAGCGAGGGCTAGTCATTTATACATGGGGCAACGTGAGTATGATTGACCGTGAAAAAGGCATTGTCGTCATTAAACCACGTGGGGTGGAATATGACGATCTTGGTCCAGAAAATATGTCCGTGACCGATTTAGAGGGAAACCAATTAGAAGGGGATTTACTTCCTTCCGTCGATTTAGATATTCACCTTGCGATTTATAAACAATTTAAAGAGGTGGGTGGGATTGCGCATACCCACTCCACCTACGCAACATCTTGGGCGCAAGCGCGTTGTGATTTACCTGTTTATGGAACAACCCATGGGGATCATTTCTTTGGGAATATCCCATGCACAAGACAACTGAACGAAGAAGAGACAGCTTCCGGCTATGAAAAACATACCGGTGATGTGATTGTTGAAACATTTCATGAGCGAGGCATTGACCCTATGCAGATGGGGGCAGTACTTGTAGCAGGACATGGTCCATTTACTTGGGGAAAGACACCCGAAGAAGCAGTTGAGCATAGTGTAATTCTTGAAGAGCTTTCCCATATGGCCTTATTGACTAGAGAAATCAACATGGAAGCACCACAGTTAGAAAAACATATTCTTGAAAAGCATTATTTGCGTAAGTATGGAAAAGATGCCTACTTCTACCAGGAGAAAAAATGAAGACCGGTGTATCATTATCCGCATTTCCTGCGCGTAAAGGGATGCCAGTCTTATTCTCCGAAGCAACCAAAGAGAATCTTGAAACTATTAAACGTTTAGGCTTTGATGGGGTTGACTTATTTGTGCGTGACCCCGAATCAAAAGAAACAAGAGATGCGTTACTTGGCTTAGAAAAGTATGGTCTAGGTATTGGCGTAATTATGCCAGCAGCTTTAGCCAGAGAAGGATTATTTCTAGGCTCCAGCATGCATGTGATACGCGAAGAAGCTTTACGCAAGATTAAAGATATCATCAAGCTTGCGGGAACGTGTGGGGCTATGGTTTCGCTTGGGCTTGTGCGTGGCTCGAAAGAGGAAGAAGAAGCGCTCGCATCATTTTATACACGCTTTACGGATTCTTGTTTAGAATTATTAAAAGAGGCACAACCCATTGGGGTGAATCTTGTGATTGAACCAATCAATCGCTATGAGATTAATACCATCAACTCTTTACAAGAATGTATTACCTATATTAAAGACAACAACTTACCAATACATATCATGGCAGACACATTCCATATGAATATCGAAGATATTGATTTAACGCAAACACTAAGAGAATCTCTACTCTATACCAAACACATTCATTTTGTTGATTCGAACCGTTTAGCACCTTCCATGGGACATATGGATTTAGAATCCATGTATCAAATGTTGGTAGAAGAGAATTATCAAGGTTATTTATGTATGGAAGTCATGCCATTTCCAGATCCTATTACAAACGCAACAATCGGTTCAAACTTTTTTCAAGCGATGAAAGAGAAATATGGAGGGTAACATGAAACAATTTGAATTTGAATATGGGCAAGGGACTTTAAGCGCAAATTTACCAGACAGTACCGATGTGTTTATTCCGGGTGAAACCGTAAAAGATCCCGCATACATTAAAGAAAAAGATTTAGAAAAAGCATACAAAGAAAGTTTGGCACATCCAATTGGTATGAAGCCAATCGCTAAGCTTGTGAAAAAGAACAGTAAGGTTGTTTTTGTTGTTCCAGATCGTGTTAAAGGAGGAGAACAAGAAACAAGCCATCGCAAGTTGAGTGTTAAGTACATTTTAGAAGAACTCTACCAAGCAGGTGTCCAAAAGAAAAACATTCTCTTTATCATATCGAATGGCTTACATCCAAAAAGTAAAGAATCCGATATCAAAGCTATTTTTGGAGAAGCGTTGTTTAATGAATTTTATCCTTCTGGCCAAATGATTTCCCATGATAGTGAAGATGAAGAACACATGGTAGATCTTGGTTATACCAAACATGGAGATCCTGTATTCATGAATAAATATGTTTATGAAGCAGACTTACCAATCTTAATTGGCCATGTACAAGGAAACCCTTATGGTGGTTATTCAGGTGGTTATAAACATAGCGCAACTGGGATTACCAATTGGCGTTGTATCGCAAGTCACCATGTACCAAGTGTCATGCATCGTGCCGATTTTACACCCGTTAATAATGGCAGTTTGATGCGTGATAAGTTTGATGAAATAAGTATGCATATGGAAAAGAAAATGGGACATCCATTCTTCTGTTGCGATGCGGTGCTAGATACGCAATCTCGTCAAATTGCGATTTTCTCAGGCTATGCGAAAAAGATGATGCCTGAAAGTTGGAAGGTTGCAGATCAAAGAACCTATGTCCATTGGGCAAAGAAAAAATATGATGTTTTGGTTTTCGGTATGCCCCAAAAATTCCATTATGGCGATGGCATGGGTACCAATCCGATTATGATGATGCAGGCTTTATCTGCACAGGTATTGCGTTATAAGCGTATTATGAGTGAACGTTGTGTTATCATTTGTGCTTCGACTTGTAATGGGTATTTCCATGATGAATTATGGCCATACTTAAGAGAACAATATGAATTATTCCAAAAAGACCATATGGATACGCTTCCCGATATGAATCGGTATGGCGAATACTTTTCGACAAATGAAGAATACATTCGTAAATATCGCTACTGCAATGCCTTCCATCCATTCCATGGTTTCTCGATGATGAGTTGTGGCCACATTGCGGAAATGAATACAAGTGCGATTTATATCGTTGGGGCACAAGAACCAGGTTATGCGCGTGGCATGGGCTTAAAAACACGTGCGACCTTTGAAGAAGCATTAGAAGATGCGAAAAAGAAATTTGTTGGCGAGAATCCAAATATTCTTGCTTTACCAATGACCTTTAAGAAAGCAGCTGTCCATCTTTGTATGGAAAATCCAGATGAAGATGAAATGGATGCGTATGGGCATAGAAGGAAATAAGAAGATGAAACATATTTATGTCAATTTAAAACGTTTCGATATCCCAAAGGAGTTGGGTGGTGTGAATTCGTTAGCCCCTTTAAAGAGTTGGGGTGAAACGATTGTTAAAAATATTCAAGATGACATTGAAAGCTATCAAGATACAGATTTCACTATCTTCTTTCCAGAAGCCCATCTTCTAGCCGCAAAGGAAGCTTTAAAAGATAAGAGTCGATTAGAAATTGGGTGCCAATCGGTTTATCGTGAAGATACAGCAATAGGTGGTAACTTTGGTGCGTTTACTTCTAACCGCACCGCCAATGCGATGAAAGCTCTTGGCGTAACTGCAACGATCATAGGCCATTGTGAAGAAAGAAAAGATAAGACTGGTGTATTGGCACAAGCAGGTATTCAAAATCCCAAAGCCGTCAATGAGATTTTGAATCAAGAAATCATATCTGCAACGAAAGCTGGATTAAAAGTGCTTTACTGTATTGGGGAAAGTACAGAAGAGCAAGATCATTGGCAAGAAGTATTAAAAGAACAATTAGAGATTGGTTTAAAAGAGGTCAACCGTGATTTTGTTTGTATTGCGTATGAACCAGTATGGGCAATTGGCCCTGGTAAAACACCACCAGATAAAGATTACATTCAAATGGTCGCTCGCTACATCAAAGATCTCACAAATGGCTTAGATGTTGTGTATGGAGGTGGGCTAAAGAGTGATAATGCGAAAATGTTAGCATCCATACCAGAAGTGGATGGGGGACTCATTGCTTTAACGCGTTTTCAAGGAGAGATTGGTTTCTATCTCGAAGAGTATCTTGAAATTGTTCGCCTGTATCTAGGACAATAAAACATTTAAAGAACACACATAAAAACACAGAATCATTTCTGCAATTGGAAAGAGAATGTCAAATCTTTAGTCATTCACAAAAGCTTCTAAATCACGAATCTTTTGAGCGGGGACGCCTGCTACAAGTGTATTATCGGGAACGCTCTTAGTGACGACGGCACCTGCTGCTACGACAACATTGTTTCCGATTGTTACGCCAGGAAGAATGACAGCATTTGCGCCTATCCATACGTCATTCCCAATTGTGATAGGGCTTGCGATTCCAATGGAATCTCTACGCATACGTAAATCAAATGGATGATTTGAAGTGGTAATTACAACATTAGGCGCAAGTAAAATGTTGTCGCCAATGGTAACCATACCACGATCCATAATCGATACATTGTAATTAATAAACGCATGGTTTCCAATTTTAATATGCTTTCCATTATCACAATGAAAACCAGGATAAATCGTACAATCGTTTCCGATTTCTAAAAATAATTCCTGTATTATTTCAAGACGTTCTTCTTTCTGTGTTACAGAAAGTGCATTTAGCTTTTCACATAAAAGGATTGCTCGCTCTTTTTCTTTTGCGGTAATTGGATCTTTCATATCGTAAACTATTTCATTCATAAAAACTTTGACTCCTAACTAAATCATAAATACTTATTATCTTATAGTATAAGCTTTTTCTTTCAAACGGATGCATGGATGATCTTGAAACAGAAGATTAAGATCATCTAGAAAAATATTATAGTATGGATTCTTTATTGGTTGTTAATAATATAAAAAAGTGTGATTCCTCATTGAATCACACTATTTCTTTAATGGTGAGCGATAAGGGACTCGAACCCATGACCCCTTCCACGTCAAGGAAGTGCTCTCCCAACTGAGCTAATCACTCGTGCCTAGTTATAGTAACATAGTTTTATATAAAATTACAGAATATCTATGCTAAAATAAAATGCGATTAAGGGGAAAGAAAATGAGAATTGGAAGAAAGGTATTAAATTGGTTGTCATTGGTCTTGTTGGTAGCAGGCGTTTGTTGCATTGCATTTGGATATTTGACCAATCGTTCTTTTTTAACCTATATTGAAAAATTATTGGCTGATGCGGAATTTGGGAAAACATTAAAACTCATTCTATTGGGCGTTGGATTAATTCTAGTATCTTTGATTCTCTTCAGCTTCTCATTACGTTTAGGAAGTCGTATTCGTAAGATTGATAAAGCTAAGAAAGAAGAAGAGGAACACCAAAGAAGTTTAGAAGAAGAATTGCATCAAAGAACAAAAGCAGAAGCAGAAACAGCTAGAGCAGAGGCCGATCGCTTCCGCCAAGAAGCCGACCAAGCCAAAGCAGAACTTGCGGCAATGCAGACATCCGAAATACAAACCGAAGAGGAACCGGAATAGGTTTCTCTTTTGTTATAATGAAGAAAATGGAGAACAGATATGAAGGTCTTATTAATTAATGGAAGTCCACATCAGCATGGTGCGACCGATGTGGCATTAAATGAAGTCGCTAATAAACTTAAGGAACATAAAATTGAAACGGAGATTTTGTGGTTAGGAACCAAGGCTATGCAAGGATGCATTGCGTGCGGTAACTGCTCTAAAACAGGAAAATGTGTATTTAATGATTTGGTCAATGAAACCAATGCCCGTGCAGCGGAGTTTGATGCGATGGTTGTTGGTGGACCTGTTTATTATGGTGGCATTTGTGGACAATTAACCGCATTTTTAGATCGTTTGTTCTATTGTTCGCATGGTGCATGGAAGCATAAACTTGGAGCAAGTGTGGTCACTTGTCGTAGGGCAGGCAATACCGCTGCATACCAAAGATTGAATCAATATTTTGGAATTAGTAATATGCCAATTGTAACCTCACGCTATTGGAATCTTATTCATGGCAACAGTGCAGAAGAAGCACGCCAAGACGAAGAAGGCTTACAAACCATGCGTGTATTAGGTGAGAATATGGCATGGCTATTGAAATGCATTCAAGCTGGTAAAGAAAACGGAGTCCAAGACCCCGTTTATGAAAAAGCCGTCTTTACGAATTTCATTCGCTAGATTTTACAAATTAAAAGTGCGATAGTTCGCACTTTTTTGTGTTTTTAAGCTTCCAATAAGCTTATTTACGGTTGCTTAAAGAAACATATTCTTGGGTTTCACCAATATATTTATAAGCAGGACGAATGATGCGATTTGCGAATTCGACTTCTTCCATGCGGTGTGCACACCATCCAGCAACACGGGAAATCGCAAAGATAGGAGTATATAACTCTTCTGAAATCCCTAAGATTCGGTAGACAAGACCAGAGAATAAATCAACATTTGCACAAACGTTCTTTGTTTTCTTAGTCTCTTCCGCAAATACAATTGGTGCATTCTTTTCAATGTTACAGAGTAAGGTATATTCTTTTTCAAATCCTTTTTCGTAAGCTAAATCTTTTAATTGTTCTTTTAACATGAGTGCACGGGGGTCAGATTTGGTATAAACCGCGTGTCCAACTCCATAGATGAGGCCACTTTTGTCATAAGCTTCTTTGCGTAAGATTTTGCGCAATGCATCTTTTACTTCTCCATCATTCTCTGGATGCTTAATTTGTCCTAGTAAATAATCCATTTGATGCATTACTTTAATATTTGCGCCACCATGTTTTGGACCTTTTAAAGCACCAATGGCAGATGCGATACTCGAATAGGTATCTGATCCAGAAGAAGAGACAACGCGGTCTACAAAGGTACTATTGTTTCCACCACCATGGTCAGCGTGCGCAATGAGACATAAGTCTAAGAGTTTTGCTTCTTCATGCGTGAATGCTTGATCCGGTCGATAGGTAGAAAGTATATGCTCGGCAATCGAATACCCTTTTTTTGGATAATGGAAATATAACGAGCCATGATTATAGGCATGTTTTTTTGCTTGGTAGGCATAAACCATCATCGTAGGAAGTTGGGCAATGAGGTTGATGGATTGTTGGATGATGTTTTCTAAACTTGTATCTTCCGCGTCTTCATCATAGCTATACATGGCTAAAACAGAACGTGCCATTTTGTTCATGACATTTGGAGAAGGGGCACTGAGAATCATCGTTTCTACAAAGCCATCTGGTAATTGTCGATGCTCTTCTAACACATTACAAAATTTCTGTAGGTTTTCTTCGGATGGTAACGTACCAAATAATAAAAGCCATACAAGTTCTTCATATAGAAAGCGATCTTTTGTGATAGCTTCATTCACAATGTCTAAAAAATCAATGCCACGATAGATGAGTTTCCCATCAATCGGTAACACATTTCCTTCTAAATCTTTTTTATAACCAATGACATCACAAATATTGGTGAGACCCGCAAGAACACCGGTTCCATCGGGGTTACGTAAACCACGCTTAACGCCTAGTTGTTCACTGGTTTCAGGGTCAATAAAATTATGGTTGCGATATTCATCACATAGGAGTGTAATTTCGTCTTTTGTTAAACTTGGGACATCTGGATAAATCATAAAACACCTCTAGTATTGGAATTATAGTAATTGTTTTTTTCAATGGATGCAATGAAAATAGAGAAAAACACATAACTTCGTGTACAATATTAATCAATAAGGTAGTAGTTATGAAAGTTGTATTAATTCCAGGAGATGGAATCGGAAAAGAGATTTCCACAAGTTTATTAAAAGTAGCAGAAGCTTTGAAGTGCCCAATGGAATGGCAAGTATTTGAAGCGGGCGCCGAGCATTATGAAGAGAGTGGTGTGTTGTATGAAGAAGGCTTATTAGAGGCGATTCGTCATACCGGAATCGCTATTAAAGGCCCAACCGCTACACCAATTGGAACAGGCTTTCGTTCCCTCAATGTCCAATTGCGCAAAGAATTCGATGCCTATGCGAATATTCGTCCAATTCAATCCATCCCTGGAATTGAAACACCATATAAGAATGTTAATTTAGTGATTTTCCGTGAGAATACGGAAGATTTATATAGTGGTGTAGAAGAAGTCATCTCCGAAGAGGAAGTGCACGCACTTAAGATCATTACACGAAGAGCGAGTGAACGTATTATACGTGCGGCTTTTGAATATGCGCAAAAAGAAGGGCGTAAAAAAGTCACGGCTGTACATAAAGCAAATATCATCAAACAAGCAGATGGGTTATTTTTATCTGTGTTTGATGAAGTCGCAAAGGAATATCCAAGGATTAAAACGGAAAAGATTATTGTGGATGCGGCTTGTATGAAACTCGTGATGAATCCAAATCAATTTGATGTTCTTGTGACCATGAATCTCTATGGGGATATCCTTAGTGATTTGTGTGCAGGGCTTGTGGGTGGACTTGGTTTTGCGCCAAGTGTGAATCGGGGCGAAGAAGTATCCATCTATGAAGCGGTCCATGGTTCTGCCCCTGATATCGCAGGGAAAAACTTGGCCAATCCGACCGCATTATTAATGGCATTTGAAATGTTGTTGAAAGATTATGGTTATTCGAAAGAAGCAAAGATTCTTCATAATTCTTTACGCGAAGTGATTGAAGAAGGATTATCTTTAACCCCAGATCAAGGTGGACAAGCAACTTGTACAGAATATACAAACGCAATCATACAGAGGATTCAAGATGCGCTTCATTAATCAACCGGTACAATATCAAAATGGAAGGGTTGCCCTTGCACCAGACAAATCAACTGGTAAAGATAAAACATTAACCAGTCGTATTTTAAATGCGCACCAACAGGATCAAAAGGATTCTCTTTTCCATCTTAAATTTGATTCCTTGACTTCACACGATATTACGTATGTAGGGATTATTCAAAGCGCACGTGCTTCCGGATTAGAAGAGTTTCCTATGCCTTATGTGTTAACGAATTGTCATAATACGCTATGTGCAGTAGGTGGGACAATTAATGAAGACGATCATCAATTTGCCTTATCTGCTGCCCATAAGTATGGGGGCATTTATGTGCCCGCAAATATGGCTGTCATACATAGCTATAATCGTGAGATGATGACAGGTTGTGGGCGCATGATACTTGGCTCCGATTCGCATACACGCTATGGTGCTTTAGGAACGATGGGAATTGGAGAAGGTGGTGGCGAATTAGTGAAACAACTACTTGGTCGCACCTACGATATTGCCTATCCTAAAGTGATTTTGGTGTATGTAACAGGAAGCGTTAAACCTGGAGTTGGTCCACAAGATGTCGCTTTAACGCTGATTAAAGAAACCTATCCAAAGGGACTTGTGAAGAACGCGGTCTTAGAGTTTGTGGGGCCTGGTATTCATAATTTATCGCAAGATTTTCGTAATGGTATCGATGTCATGACTACAGAAACCGCATGCTTATCTTCGATTTGGGAAACAGATGAAATCACAAAACAATATTATGAAAACCATAAACGAAGCGATGCCTATTGCCCACTCATTGTCGAAGAGGGTGCGGTATATGATGCATGCATTGAACTTGATTTAAGTGAAATTGAATGCATGATGGCGATGCCCATGCATCCCATGTATGCTTTATCCATTCATGAATTCTTAGCTCGTCCAGAAGAAATTCTAAAAGAAACACAAGCACGTATTGAAGAAAGTTTAAAACGTCCTTTAGAACAAGATCTCACAAAGAAATTAGTAGATGGGAACTTTCAAGTTGAGCAAGGAATTATCGCAGGTTGTTCGGGTGGCATTTATGAGAATATCATGGCTGCTAGAGATATCTTGAAGGGTGGTTCCATTGGGAATGGGCGTTTCCGTATGAGCGTTTATCCAGATTCCATGCCGATTCATAAAGCACTTGTAGAAAATGGATGTGTGAGTGATCTGTTAGAAAGTGGTGTTATTTTCCGAGAAGCTTTTTGTGGGCCATGTTTTGGGGCTGGTGATACGCCTGCTAATGGGGAATTTTCCATTCGCCATACAACGCGTAATTTTCCAAATCGCGAAGGATCGAAACCAAATGAAGGCCAACAAGCTTTTGTGGCTCTCATGGATGCGCGCTCTATTGCAGCAACCGCAAAAAATGGTGGCATCTTAACTGCCGCTAGTGATTTGATGCAAAAAGACAATCTGATTCAACCTTATGTTTTTGATGCTTCCATTTATGAAAAACGTGTATATGATGGCTATCAAAAAGCGGATAAGGAATATGAATTACTACAAGGGCCAAACATTAAAGATTGGCCATCTATCCCTTCACTCAAAGATACGATGCTTGTGAAAGTTGTGAGTTATTTGGATGATCCAGTGACGACAACAGATGAATTGATTCCTTCCGGTGAAACATCAAGCTATCGCTCCAATCCACTACGCCTAGCAGAATTTACATTGTCTAGACGTGATCCAAACTATGTAACATACGCAAAACAAGTGCAGGCATTAACAAAAGACGATAAAGAAATACAAAGTCTTCAATCTTTCTTAGCATCACAAGGTCAAAGGATTGATTGGGAAGATATCGCTATTGTTTCTGCCATCTATGCAAATCAGCCAGGAGATGGTTCCGCACGTGAGCAAGCAGCTTCTTGTCAACGTGTACTTGGGGCAGGGGTGAATTTTGCGTTAAGCTATGCGACTAAGCGCTATCGTTCCAATTGTATAAACTGGGGCATTTTGCCCTTTATCGTAGAAAATAAAAACAATATCCAACCGATGGATTGGATTTATATCAAGAATAGCAAACAGGCAATAAAAGAAGATGCCCCCTTTGAAGCTTATGTCGTAAAAGAAAAACTCGAGCCAATTTCATTATCTGTTGGTCAGTTAAGCAAAGAAGAGCGAGAAGTATTACTTGCGGGTTGTCTGATTAATTATTATCGAAATGGAGAAATGTAGTATGCAAGAAGAAACATTTGAATTATATGATTTAAAAGTGGAAGTGGTAGAAGGGGAAAAACCTTTTGTGTGTAGTCATCATGTGGGAGATTCTTTCTTAGTGGAAGGAGAAAACTTAATCTTTGAAGAAGGAACTTCTTTTTCCATGTATGCATTAGCCGCAATTTTACCACTTTTACCCGCAAAACAGCGCATAACAAGTGCAGCTGATTGGATGGAGACAGATGGTGAAATTGCGTGTCCTGATCCAAATTGTGGGGCTCGGTTTAAAATTATTAGGATTGGAAAACGGAGTTTTAAACATAGTGATGTAACTGTTGTTCCAATGAAATAGAAGTGAGGTTTTATGGCAGTAGAGAAGTTTACATTAGCACCTGGGTATGAGATTAGTCGTGTATTAAATGGGTGCTGGCAATTGTCCTATGGACATAGTTTAAATGGACCATTGGATTTAGAAGATGTGAAGAAGGCGTTTTATGAATTGACGGATGCTGGATTTACAACCTTTGATTGTGCGGATATTTATACCGGTGCAGAAGAGTTTATTGGGGAATTTGTGAAAGAGAAAAAACAAAACCCCAATTATAAAGAATCAGACTTACAAATTCACACAAAATATGTGCCAGACTTAGAATACTTAAGTGAAGTGGATGAAGCCTTTACCGAAAGTATTATTGACCGTAGTTTAGCGCGTTTGAATCGTGAATGCTTAGATGTGGTGCAGTTCCATTGGTGGGATTATGAAGTGCCAGGCATGATTGAAACCGCAGGATATTTAAAGAAGTTGAAAGAAAAAGGAAAGATTCGTTGTGTTTCCGTTACCAACTTTGATACCGATCATTTAGCGATGTTAGTGGATGCGGGAATTCCTGTGACCTCCATTCAGATTCAATATTCCATTTTTGATCGACGCGTAGAAAAACGCCTACAAGAATATTGTAAGAAGAATGGCATTCATATGATTTGTTATGGAACGTTAGCGGGTGGTTTTTTGGCAGAGCGCTACATTGGCATAAAGCGCGAAGATATTATTCCTGAAACCCGTTCACAAATTAAGTACCTACAAGTCATTGATGATTCTTTAGGATGGGAAGGTTATCAAAAGGCATTACTTGTGTTACAAGATATCGCCCAAAAACACAGTGTTAAGATTTCACAAGTCGCTTCACGCTATATCTTAAGTCGCGATGCGGTGGCTGCGGTCATTATTGGCGTACGTAATAGTAAACATGTGAAAGATAATGAGAAAATCTTTGATTTCCAATTGGATGAAGAAGATTTGAACCGTATTCAAGAAGTGGAAGAAACCTATCCCGATTTAGAAGGAGAACCATTTGTCTTAGAGCGTACACCAGGCTCAAAATTCCGTAATATTATGCATATGAACATAAATGAAATGGAACAAAAGTAGTTTGAGTGATAAGATAAATACGCAATAAGGAGAAGACAGTATGAGTAATAGTGCACATGTATTTAAAAAGACAAAAGTCATTTGTACAATTGGGCCGGCATCAGAAGACAAAGAAACATTGATTAAGTTAGCTGATGCAGGTATGAATATTGCACGTTTGAACTTTAGTCATGGTACGCACGAAGAACACTTGGCACGAATCAATTTGATTCGAAAAGTTTCGGAAGAGACCGGACATAACTTAGCGATTGCCTTAGATACAAAAGGACCAGAAATTCGCTTAGGAACGTTTGCGAATGATGAAGAAAACTATGAAATTGGTGAAATTGTATATTTAACAAAAGCAGAAATTCAGGGAACCCATGAGCGCTTCCATATTCAGTGCCCAGAACTCTTTGATGATATGCATCAAGGAAACTTCATCTTGATTAATGATGGAAAGATGAAGTTAACCGTGTTGGAGAATGATGGCCAAGAAATGAAGTGTCGTGTTGATGTAGCAGGTCCAATTTCCTCGAAAAAAGGATGTAATGTACCTGGCGTAAAATTATCCATGCCATTCCTATCCAAAAAGGATGAAGAGGATATTCGTTTTGGATGTCGCAATGATATCGATTTTATCTTCGCATCCTTTGTGCGTAGAACTGCAGATGTCAATGCGATTCGTAGAATCTGTATAGAAGAAGGAAAACCACGTATTAATATCATTGCCAAAATTGAAAACCAAGAAGGATATGACAATGTTTCTTCTATTCTAGAAGCAGCTGATGGTGTCATGGTTGCGCGTGGAGATTTAGGCGTAGAAATTCCAACCATGTTAGTACCGGTATATCAAAAACATATTATCCGTGAAGCAAACATTATTGGTAAACCAGCCATCACCGCAACCCATATGCTCGATTCGATGACGCACAATCCACGCTGTACACGTGCCGAAGCAGCGGATGTATGTAATGCGGTATTGGATGGATCTGATGGCGTTATGTTATCAGCAGAAAGTGCAGCTGGGGATTATCCAGTGGAAGCTTGTGAGACGTTATCTTCGATTGCGGAAGAAGCAGAAAAGATTCTTCCTTATAGAGAGCGTTTAGACTGGTTACGTACAACAAGTGAACATACGGTTCAAGATGCCGTATCCCAAGCAATTGCGGATGCGACCTTAAACTTGGATAACATTGGAGCGATTGTTGTCTTCACCCAAGGAGGTACCACGGCACGTCGTATTTCAAAATTCCGTCCAAAGGTTCCAATTCTAGCCGTCACCTTCACCAAAGATACCCAACATAAATTAGAGAGTTATTGGGGTGTCATTCCTATCTTCTCTGAAGTACAAAACTTAATGACAAACGATGACGATCTCGCAAGTTTGTTTGCGAAAGAATACGGCATTAAGAAAGGTTCATTGATTATCATCTCTGCAGGTTATCCTACTGGCGAAGGGTCAGCGAATATGATGAAAATCGTCGAAGTAAAATAGGGTTTATCCCTATTTTTTTGACAGGTGCTAGTAAAATCGATACGCTAAACATATGGATTTACAGTTGTTGTTATATAGTATGGTGTTACTTAGTTTGCTTCACCTAGGAACTTTATTTCCAAAATTTCCTGTTTTTTCTTCATTTGCTCCAGGCATTGTGGTGCCACGAAACTACATTCTCGTACCATTGCAAATAATCCTAATTGGTTATGCTTTCCTTACCTACCAACAAAGTTGGTTATGGATTTTAATCGCAATCGTTTTGCTTGCAAATATTTGTATCCATGTCTATCTATCTTATCGAGTTCGAAAAGCATTTGAAGCCTATGGGGCAAGTGTTTCTTTGTTGCGATGCTATCAAAGGCATACTTTTTCAAATGTGAAAAAGATTGTTCAACCGTATCATAAAACAACCTATGGGAATCTCTATTTAAATATCTATCAAAATGAAAACCAAAATACATTGCGACCTGTTATTGTTTATATCCATGGTGGAGGATGGATTTTAGGAAGTAAAGATAATCATGAATATGATTCAAAGATGTATGCGAAACATGGCTTTGTCGTTGTTAGTGTAGATTATACATTGTCCAACGCAAAGCGACACTTATACAAAGAAACAGAAAAAGAAATTGCAGTGGCTTTAAACTGGGTGTATGAACATATTGCTCAATACGGTGGAAATAAAGAATGCATGTACTTAATAGGGGATTCAGCAGGAGGAAATTTAGCACTGGAAGTAGCCTTTCGTGAGGACTTGAAGATTCCAAACATTAAGGCGATTAGTGTGTTATATCCAGCTATTGATCTAATTCATTTTTATCATAATTCAGATTGGCTACATTCGCGCATAGCGAAAAAAATGGCGTTTTCTTATATTGGAAAAACGCCACAAGAGGATCAAGAGGCTTACAATCTTTTAAACCCTTGTTATAAAATTAGAAATTCTCTTCCTCCAATAAATATCATTGTGGGGATGCGCGATACTTTAGTACCTCCTATGCCAACTTATGAATTTGCGAAACAATTACAAGATAATCATTGTGAGGTACAACTTGTAAAAGTTCCTTATATGGCACATATCTTAGACCATCCACATGAAAGTTATGGACACCAAGGCGCAACCCAAATTACCATCCAATGGTTTCAAAAATAACAATCATTATTTTACGGTAATACGTCCTTCTGGAGCCTTATATTGGTCACTTATTCCATTAGAATCAAGAATATATTGTTTAAAGACATCTAAATCCATTGGTCCATTTTCGATAATTGATGTACTTCCATTAAATGCGGTATTCCCATCGCCGTTTCGGAACAAGACATAACTGACACTACTTACGGTATACATCGCGTTTGGATCAATTGGCACATATGTTCCATCATCTTGGAGAACTTGTACATCTTTTACTCTTCTTTCTCCAACAATTTCCTTCATCATATTATTGTCATCTAGTACAACACCAGAAGGGATAGAGGTATCAATCGTGTATTTTAATCCAGATACCTGTAAGAAAGCACCATTTTCGCCAGCTGGATTTTCATCGACTACCGTTAGTGCTTCGGTTTTGCTGGCACCAAATTCTAAAGCATCTAAAATTTGCTGGCCACTTGCTTTACAAGAACCAAGTTCATTTTGGAAAGGTAAGACATTAAAGAGTTCTTTTAGCGTCACTTCACCTTGTGGGATGGTGGCACGTATTCCGCCTCCATTTACAATTGTCACATCGGTTTGCATGGCATGTCGAATGCTATCTGCAACAAGATTAGCAAGCGGCACTTCTCTTGAGCGAACAATGCGATAGCCATCTTGATTGGTAATTGGTAAATCGAAAGAAAGATCTGTAATGTGTTCGGATAGAAGGGTTTCTAATGTTTTGTTTGCTTCATCAATCTTTTTTTGTATGCTTTCATCTTTTTGATTATATTCAGAAATTAAAGAGGTAGATATTTTTCCGTTTGGTTCAATAATGAGTTCCCCTACGTTTTGTAGTTTTGTGCCAGTAGAAGTCAAGATAACATCTTTCCCATCCTTGTTTGGATAAGGGGTGCCAACGATGACCGAATGCGAATGGCCATCGATGAAAACATCAATGCCGCTTGTATTATGTATTAAGGCAATGGAATCAAATGGAACATTTTCTGCAGAGGACCCTAAATGTGATAAGGCAATCACATAATCCGCACCATCTGCACGCGCTTTGTCAACAAGGGACTGGACGCGATTTGCTAGTTCCTTTCCATCTTGTCCAGAATAAAAATCATAGACAAATTTGTCATCTTCCATAAAGAAAGTTGGGGTCGAATCCGTTATGGAAGATGGAGTTAAAATGCCTAAAAAAGCTACTTTTGTATTTCCATAATCTTTGATGATATATTCCTTGGCTCTCCCTTCAAAGATATTGGTTTTTGAACCTGTATATTTTACATTGCTTGCGATGATATCAAATCTTGCCTGGTCTAATAAGGAACCTAATTGTTCCATACCGTAATCAAACTCATGGTTCCCGATGGTCGCAATATCATACTGCATGGCATTCATGATATCAATGATGGCTGTTCCTTTTGTCAGAGAACCAAGTGTACCACCTTGTATATAATCGCCTGTATCAACCAATGTGACAAAAGGATGTGTCTCTTTTTCATGTTGAATTAATGCTTTTACAGCAGGATAGCCTAAATTCTCTTCTACCCCACAATGGACATCACCGGTGTAAAAAATATATATATTATCGGATTGTTTTGAAAGGGTATCTCCAATGATTCTTTGGCTATTGTAAATGCTTAACGTGAAGGCGAGAACAAAACTCAACAGTATTTTCGTTATTAATTTAAACATCGCAATTTCTCCTTATGAATATTGTATCGTGTTTTTTTGAAATTGATGCAGCTCATTTTCACAATTTTCTTCGTATGATACAATTCTTTCATGGATAAAAAAATTAAAATAAATTATGTAGGTTTTTGGAAAACATATAATTATGAAAATTTAACTATTCATCAGATTTTAAAAAAGCATTATGACCTCGAAATCAGCGACAATCCAGATTATCTTATTTGTTCGTGTTTTGACAATCGGCATTACAATTATCCAAATACCGTAAAGATTTTTTATACGGGTGAGAATATTTCTACCGACTTTAACACCTATGATTATGGTCTTGATTTTGATGATTATGAATTCTTCGATCGCCATTATCGCATGCCTGTTTATATTATTAATTCAGAACAAATAGAGATTATGCACAAGATGTTGGAGAAACACTTACATGCGGAAGAATCCTTTAAAGAAAAAGATGCTTTCTGTAGTTTTGTATATAGCCATGATGTACAATTTCGTAATGAATTCTTTGATGAATTATCGAAATACAAACAGGTCGATGCCGGTGGCAAGTCAAGAAATAATGTTCAAATAGGACCAGGGCAACAGGACAAAGTCATATTTGAAAAGAGACATAAGTTTGCGATTGCGTTTGAAAACATGTCGCGTCGAGGCTATATTACCGAAAAATTAGTCAATTCCTTTGCGACTGGGACCATACCGATTTATTGGGGCGCGGTGAATGTGGATAAATACTTTAATCCAAAAGCAATGATTCACATCAAGTCACCAGACGATATTCCACAAGCCATTGCGCGTATTAAAGAGCTCGATCAGAATGATGACTTGTATATGGAAATGTTAAAACAGCCGGCGTGTTTGCCAGAACAACAAAAGTATCATGAAGAACTCGTACCAAATTTAGAAAAGTTCTTATGTCATATTTTTGATCAGCCTTTAAATAAGGCGGGAAGACGGAATTATAATCAAAATTATGTTGATATTTTAAAAAAACCCCCTGTCCCAGTTGAGGTGAAACAGGGGGAAACGCGCGGTTTATTTACTCGAATCAAAGTTTTTCTCAAATCGTTCCATTAATTCTTGTTGGCATTCGTTGTATCTTCCTTCTAGGAAGGCATCGAAATATTGATTGATGAATGCTTGCCAACTTTCACCTTCATGGCGTGTGAGGATTGGATAATACCATACGCCATTTTCATTTGATGCATCCACATCTGGATATGCATCCCCAATCATGAGGATATCTTCTTTGGAGTAGCCTTTTGTTAGCATTCGTGCTAAACACTCGCCTTTTGTGCCAACTTCTTGAGAAGTGATGACATCCACATATTTGATTAAGTCATGCGCTTTCCATTCTTCTACAATTGCGGCCATATTGGAACTACTGATAATCGCAATATCCGCTTTACCTAAAGCATATTCAAGTGCTTCTTTTCCATTTGGATAAGGAGGTTTATCCGTTGGGGTTAAGCTTGCGATACGTTTATTTAAATCTAAGGACCAAGCATGAATTTTTTCTAATAAAGGGGTTGGATTAACTTTCAATTCTTCTTCTAATGCAGCATTGGAAAGACTTCCTTTATCGACCCAAGCACTGAATTTGTCGAATTGTTCTTGATCCACATCAAGATAGGTTCCATTGATACGCTTAAACATTTCGCGTAGTGCTAAAAAACGGTTGATGCCTCTACTTTTTTCATAAAGGTTAATGGAATCCCAGATTTCATGAATCTCTTTTGCATGGTCTTGTAGGCCCCAAGTTTCAATAAAGCTTTGCCCATGACATTTGTCGTGTTTTACATTCATCGCATCAATCATGGTTCCATCGGAATCGATGCAAATGACTTTGTCGTGCTTTCTAACAAAATTATCTAACGAGTAGTCCATAATGATATTCTCCTGTTCATTTACAACATAATGAATAACCTATTTCTGGAAAAAACGCAAGGAAAATGTAAAAAGTTTGTAATTTTTGTACTAGGGTTTGATTAAAGTGTGCTATGCTTGAGGCGAGTTGAGTATCAAAACATAAACATTGGAGGAAGACTTATGAAAAAGTTTATGGATCAAGATTTTTTGTTGCAAACAGAAACCGCAAAACATTTGTACCATGATTATGCAAAAGTGATGCCAATCATTGATTATCACTGTCACTTGAGCCCACAAGAGATTTATGAAGATAAGAAGTTTGATAATATTACCCAAGTGTGGCTTTATGGCGATCACTACAAATGGCGTATCATGCGTGCCCATGGTGTAGAAGAAAAATACATCACAGGAGATGCGAGTGATCGGGAAAAATTCCAGAAATGGGCAGAGACGCTAGGAATGGCCATCGGCAATCCACTCTATCACTGGAGCCATTTAGAGTTGCGCAATTATTTTGGATATGAAGGAACGTTGAATGGAGAAAGTGCAGAAGAGGTTTGGAATCTTTGTAATGAAAAACTCAAAGAGTTATCTGCACGTAAAATGATTGAAGTATCCAATGTAACCCATATTTGTACAACGGATGATCCAGCAGATGATTTGCATTTCCATGAATTAATGGCTAAAGATGAAACGCTGAAAACAAAAGTCATGCCTGCATGGCGACCAGATAAGGCGATGAATCTACAAACAAAAGATTATTTAGATTATTTGAAACGTCTAGAAGATGCTTCTAGCAAGACGATTGATTCCTATGATGCTTTACTTGCGGTATTAAGTGATCGCTTAGATTACTTTGCAGATAGAGGTTGCACAGTTTCAGATCATGGCCTTGATTATGTCATGTATGAGCCGGCAACGGCAGAAGAAGTAAGTGATATCTTCGCAAAACGTTTAGCAGGGAAAGATTTAGATCTAACGGAAATCCGCAAGTTTAAAACGGCGTTCCTTCTTGAAATGGGAAAGGAATATGCCAAACGCAATTGGGTGATGCAGTTACATTATGGTGTCATCCGTGACAACAATACAAAGGTCTTTGAAAAACTAGGACCGGATGCAGGAGTAGATTCGATTGGAAGTTCTGCGCCTACCAATGAGCTTGCGTATTTCTTAAATGCACTTGAAAACGAGGATGCATTACCAAAGACAATTATTTATTCTTTAAATCCAATTGATAATACGGCAATTGAAACCATCATGGCTTGTTTCCAAAAAGGACCAACGGTTTCGAAAATGCAACATGGTTCTGCATGGTGGTTTAATGATCATAAAGTAGGAATGACAGAGCAACTCACAAGTTTGGCAAATGAAGGCATGTTAGCTGACTTTGTGGGGATGTTAACCGATTCAAGATCGTTCTTGTCTTATGCGCGTCATGAATATTTCCGTCGTGTATTATGCAATGTCATAGGCACATGGGTAGAAAATGGCGAATATCCAAATGATGAAAAAACCCTTGAAACAATAATCAAGGGAATATCTTACAATAATGCCAAAGCGTATTTTGAATATTAATTATTCACGATTCTTTCCACTTGGAGATTCATTGAATATTTTATAGTAATCACGATAAAACGATGAGTAGTGATTGAAACCTAAACGCAAGGAAACTTCCGTTGCGGGGATTCCTTCATTAATCATCGTTTTTGCAAGCATGATTTTTTGTGTACGTACATAAGACATAATAGGTGTATCAAATTGTTCATGGAAGATTTTATAGACGGAAGATTTGGAAAGATGCAATGCTTTTGCAATATCATCAACCGATTGAATCTCTGTTAAATGATTTGAAATATAATCAATAATTGGCATCAATTCTTCGTTTACCAAATCGGCTTGTTGAATTAATTCGTCAGAAGAGATGAGGTAAGCTAAGATGATATTCAACGAAGAAATGAAGGTCGATAAAATCATATCGTTTCGAACCGAGGAATAATGAGAGTCTAAATGACTCAATTCCGCACTTAATGGGGTATTCTGAATAAAATAGACATCATCGAGTTTTGACAAGAAGCGGCGGGTATGTGGGTGAATATCAAAGGGATCAAAACGTAAGACCATTCTTTCGTAAGGGGTTTGAGAGTTAAGAATAATATTATGATGCTCACCAGGTTGTACGACAATCAAATCTCCAGATTTCAGAGAATACTGTGTATTACGAACACGGAAAGAAGCATCTCCCTTGATGAAATATAAAAGTTCATAGAGCACATGGTAGTGTTCCTTAAATCGCTCTTCATTCAAATCAGGTTTTTGCGTTAAAGTATGCTTAAACGTATAATTCCCAGACCGAACATCAAATTCCATATCTTTATTCTAAAAGAAATAATGCAATATAGCAATGGAAGAAATGCAATATTTCATCGCAATCTTGTTTTATCTTGCTATACTATAATCAATAAGAAATGAGAGAAATACCTATGTCAAATGAGAAAAAACCAAACATTATCATATTCAATCCAGATGAAATGCGTGTCGATGCGATGCGGCATATGGGAAATCCTGCCGCTTTGACACCTTTTTTGGATTCGTTTGCACAAACCGATGCGGTTTCTTTCCGAAATGCAGTTTGTCAAAACCCCGTTTGTGTTCCATCGCGTTGTAGTTTCTTTACGGGATTATATCCACATGTGAATGGCCATCGCACAATGTCTTATCTTTTAAGACCTGGCGAAAATACCTTGTTTAATGAATTAAAAAAGGCGGGTTATTACGTTTGGATGAATGCACGTAATGACTTATATGCAGGACAGTATGAAAACTGGTTTGAAGCAAGCGCAGATGAAATTGAGTATGGGGAGAATTATAAACAAACCGAAATCCCAAAAGGACAAAGAGAAGAAGGCGATAAAGATTATTATTCGCACTATGAAGGGAAAATTGAAGTACAGGGAGAAGAAGCTTATTACAGCAAAGACGATGCCGATGTCGATGCATGTATCGAACGCATTAAGAATAAAAAAACGGATCAACCTTTCTGTATGTTTTTAGGATTGTATTATCCGCATGTCCCATACAAAGTGGAAGAACCCTATTATTCGATGATTGATCGCACAAAACTATTACCACGGATCCTTCCAGAAGCTTGTAGCAACAAACCACGTATTGAAGAAATGATTCGTACCAATCAAAATATGCAAGCCTATACAGAAGAAGATTGGAATGAATTACGCGCAGTCTACCTAGCGATGTGCACAAAGGTCGATACGCAATTTAAAAAAGTGTGTGATGCATTAAAGGAGGCAGGCGAATATGACAATACCGCAATTTTCTTCTTTAGTGATCATGGCGACTTTACAGGGGATTATGGTCTTAGCGAAAAAGCGCAAAATTGTTTTGAAGATTGTCTAGTGAAAGTGCCATTCTTAGTCAAGCCACCAAAAGGATATGAAATCCAACCTGGTATCTCCGATTCTTTGGTAGAACTCGTTGATTTCTATGCGACCGCGATGGAATTTGCGAATGTAGAACCAGACCACACGCATTTTGGGAAGAGTGTGGTGCCGATTCTAAAAGATCCAACCTTTGAGCAACGTACATTTGTGTATTGTGAAGGGGGAAGAATGCCTGGGGAAGAACATTGTGATGAGTTTCATGCGAATGGGAAAAACGGGACTCCAAAGAATCATCTGTATTGGCCACGCCATTTTGCCCAAACAGATGATGATGCACATACAAAAGGAACGATGATTCGAAATCATAAATATAAATATATTTTGCGAAATAATGGCAAAGATGAATTTTATGATTTAGAAAAAGATCATGGAGAAACAACGAACTGTATTGCTTCAAAAGAATACGAGAATACCATTCGCGACATGCAAATAGAATTATTGCGTTGGTACCAAGCGACATGTGATATTGTCCCTAAAGACTATGACAAGCGTTTTAATAAAAAGATGTTAAAAAGTATGATGTATAACGCTTGTGAAAACGAAGAAGAAAAAGCGTTTGTAGACCAATGTATAGAAGAAGGAGATACAATGGGTGCCATTTTTGGAAAGCTACGCGCTTATCGAAATAATGCAAGTAAAGAAGGAACGAGTACATCTAAAACTCTTTGATGTGCGCAATAATCATTTTCTAAATAACAAACATTTTGTCGCCGACACCCACCATGACAGATTTTTTGATAAGGACAGGTTTGGCAGATTTCCTTTTGACAGGAACCTTCTTGGATAAACTTTTTGGCGACATTTGTCTTTGCGAGTTGTGCAAATGTGTGTGCAGAAATATTTCCTAGGCAATAAGAATCCGTGCAATAAAAATCACAAGGATAAACATCCCCGTTTGCTTCGACGATATACTGAATTTGACAATTGCCAAGCATCCCACATTGATAAGGCGCATAACCCTGTAACATGCCCGCAATCTGGTCAAAGAGATTGATACTCATTTGGCCACCTTTCTTAAGGTCAGATAGAAACGCTTGAAAGAATGAAAGGTAGAAGGATTCATACAAACGCGGGGTCAATGACATCGCGTTTTCCTTTTCATTAAGAAAGGGCAGACAAGGAATGAGTTGAATAAATTGAAAATGATGTGCTTGATAAAATGCAAATAACGCTTTTGGATGTTCTGCCAAAGATTTGGTTAAAACAGTAAGGATATTATAGGGCACATCAAATTTTTCTAGTAAAGCAATCGCAGCCAAAACGGAATTAAAGACCCCATTCCCATTTTGATCGATGCGATACTGATTTGTTATAGTTTCATAACCATCTAAACTCATGCCAATTAAAAAATGATGCTTTTTAAAGAAAGTACACCAAGCTTCATCAATTTGGATTCCATTTGTTTGTAAGGAGTAGTTCGCTTGAATGGTTGGATATTGTGCTAATAAATCAACGAAGGTTTGAAAATAGGATAAACCAGCTGATGTGGGTTCGCCACCTTGAAAGCTAATATTTACCGTACCTTCTTCTTCTAGCGCTTCCGCAATGCGCTCAATAAGAGTCACAACGACTTCCTGTTTCATGATTCCGTGATTGGTGCTTCTTCTTTGTTGGCTAATATCGTGATAAAAACAATAGGTACAATTTAAGTTACAAGAAGAAGATGCGGGTTTTACTAAGATTGAAATTGTTTTTGACATAAATCGATTATAACAAAAAGATGCTACTTTGCTTTCTAAGAGAAAAATATGGAATAAAATAATCGATTTAAACAAAATAGCATAAATGTCTAACAAAAAAGAAAGTAGGGAAGATTATGACACAACCAAGAAAGTATTTTGAAATACCAGTAAAGCGATTGGACATCCATGTGCATCTAGGTATAGAAGGCAACAAAAGAGGATGCTTTACCGCCGAAGAAAGAATGCAGTTTGACAAAATGATGGGAATTGATCGCGCGGTGATTCTTCCTTATCCAACTGGAAATGATGAACCAGATGAAGGAATGCTCGATACCGAACAATCCATAAAAATTGTCCAACAATATCCAGAACATTATTCTTTTTTCTGTAATGTAAATCCAAAAGAAGAGAAAAGTGAAGAAAAAATCAAAGCGTATAAAGACTTAGGGGCCTTAGGGGTAGGAGAGTTTGGCATAAAGATTCCATTTGATGATGAACGCATGGATAATATCTTTCAAACTTGCGCAAAATTGGAATTACCATTTCTTTTCCATATTAGTCCGGGTGGAAAGAGCTTATATGGAATTATTGACTATCCAGGTTTGCCCCTGCTAGAAAAAGTGTTAAGCAAATATCCAGATACGATATTCATTGGCCATTCCCAACCTTTTTGGTATGAAATGGGCGTTTACGATACCAATCTTCCAGTTGAAGCATTAAACGGGTTCCCTTTTACAAAAATCAAAGAAGAAGGACGTGTCATTGAATTAATGCGGAAATATCCAAATTTATATGCAGATTTGTCCGCAAATAGCGGAAGCAATGCAATCTTGCGGGATACAGATTACGGCATTCATTTTTTAAAGGAGTTCCAAGATCGGCTATTTTTCGGGACGGATCTATTGAATACAGAAATGATCTACCCAATCGGACAAATGCTAGACTATTACCTACTAAGTGGAAAAATCGATGAATCGTGTTATAGCAAGATTTGTCGAAGAAATGCGGAACAAATTTTAAAACTATAATCGCGGAAAAAATGCAATATAAATTCAAAAGCATTGCAATAGACTTCGTTATTCATTATTGTTATATTGTTTGCAAGAAAACGCTTACATAAAAAATGTTTGAAAGGAGAGTCAACATGGCAGATCAAAATCCGATTTTGGAAGTGAAGCACATGGATAAGAACTTCGGTGTGACAATCGCTTTGAATGATGTGTCTTTTACTCTTGAAAGAGGAAATGTTTACGGCTTGATTGGTGAAAACGGAAGTGGCAAGTCCACCGTCAGCTCCATCATTGCCGGAATGCAGCAACCAACCAAAGGGGAAATGGTTTACAAAGGCGAACCATGGAAACCTGCAAGCATGCTAGAAGCACAAGAGCATGGGATTGGAATGATTGTTCAAGAAGCAGGAACCATTCCGAATATTACAGTTGCAGAAAACATTTTCTTAGGGCATGAAGCGCTATTCAAAAAAGGGATTTTTATTGATCGAGGTGCCCTGACAAAAGCTGCGCAAGATTTATTAGATGAATTAGAAGTTAAAAACTTCAAAGCATCGGATCGTACGGCTTCTCTCGATATGCAAGAACGCAAAATCGTTGAGATTGTTAAGTGTATGTATTGGAAGCCTGAAATCCTAATTGTTGACGAAACAAGTACAGCATTATCACTCGAAGGTCGTCAATTCTTATACAAAGTTATGGCAAAACAACGTGACGAAGATAAAACGGTCTTATTCATTTCACACGACTTAGATGAAATGATGGAACAATGTGATAAATTAACCGTCTTACGAGATGGCATCATCATTGGTACATTAGATAAATCGGAATACGAACCAAATGTCATTCGTAAGATGATGGTTGGACGTGAATTGAAGGGTGATTATTATCGTTCCGATTATGATCCTTATGAAGAAGAAGTGGTCTTACGAGCAACAGATGTTACAACATTACATGATTTGCTATGTTTGAATTTAGAGCTACATAAGGGTGAAATTCTTGGAATCGGTGGTTTAGCAGAATGTGGTATGCATACCGTTGGAAAGGCACTATTTGGAATTGAAAAAGTATTAGATGGTTCCGTTACGGTTGCAAATGGAAACAAAATCACGAATCCAAAAGTGGCAATTGATAATCGGATGGCTTATGTTTCGAAAAACCGTGATACGGAATCACTTGGTTTATCTGCAACGATTTATGAAAATATTGCTTCGACTGGTTATAAAGCAAACATCGCTTTTGCAAACATCATTTCCAATCGGAAAGAGAATAAATATGTTGATGAACAAATTAGAGATTTAGAAATTAAATGTGCTGGGAAACATTATACAGTCAATACGTTATCGGGTGGAAATAAGCAGAAAGTTGTATTTGGTAAATGGGTTGCGAGTGATGCCCAAATCCTTGTCCTCGACTGCCCAACACGTGGAATTGACGTTGGTGTCAAAGCCTCGATGTATAAGCTGTTTTATGAAATGAAAAAAGCAGGGAAATCAATCATATTAATTTCTGAGGAATTACAAGAGTTAATTGGTATGAGTGATCGGATACTAATTATGAAAGATGGCGAAGTCACAAAAGAAGTCATGCGCAGTGAGAATCCAACGGAAAGCGCATTGATTGATTACATGATTTAGGAGGCGTTCACATGAGTACAAATGTCAAGAAAGCGAATTCTTTAAAGAGAATTCTAGAGAGTCGACTATTCAGCCAACTAATGCCCGTCGGATTATTGATTCTCCTAATTCTATTATTCGGTGTATTAACAGGTGGAAAGTTTACGCAACCAGCAAATCTAAAAATTGTCTTAGAACAAGCGTTGATTGTAGGAACGGTTTCAACAGGAGCAGCATTTATCTTCGCTTCTGGTAATGTAAACCTTGCGATGGGTGCAACAACATTATTAACTGCAACCTTAGCTGGTCTTCTCTACAAGAGTACAGGGAGCTTGGTGGTGATGATTATCTCGGCAATCGTCTTAGGTGTTGTCATGATGGCGATTTCTGCGCTATTAAGTACTTTACTTGGGGTAAGAGTCATGTTTGTCACCATCGTTATGATGACCTTATTAGTCGCAATCCAACAATCCATTCTTGGAGGCTCCTCTGTCGCATTCCCGTATGCTGTAATCTCGGATTTGGCAAACAAAGGGTTCATGTATATCGGCTTTGGTTTATACTTCATCTTCTGTGTCGTATTATTCCATTTCACAGATATCGGCCGTGCGCTTCGTTTTTTGGGAACGAACACAACTTGTGCAGAACAAACCGGTTTAACCCGTAAAAAATATTTATTACTCGCATTCATTATCGCGGGAATTGGATGTGGGGTAGGCGCATTACTAGCGATTGTAAGAGCAGGCTCCATCAGTACAAGTTCATTGAGCTCACTCAATATGGACTGCATGTTGGCACTTGTGTTAGGTGGTATGTCCATCTTCGGTGGTTCTAGATCCTATGTCTATTCTGGAATCATTGGTGCCGTCACTGTTGTCGTATTAAATCAAGGCTTATTGATGATTGGGGTGGATGCAACAATCATTCAAGCCATTCGTGGAATTGTCTTCTTAACACTTGTTACAATTTCACAAGTACGTCCAAAGGGCTTACCAGCTCCAGAAGGATGATAAATGGAATCTACCAGTTTCACTGGTGTCATAAATGATTCAAAGAAAAGGAGAAAGAAATTAATGAAGAAAATTACATCTGTAGCATTATCGATGCTGTTGTTTCTAGCGGGATGTGGTGGTTCGAATGCAGGTACTGCAACAACAAATACAGAACCAGCTGCATCTGGAACAGAAGCAACTGCAGAAGCAACTACAACCGAAGCGAAAGGTGGACCTTACAAAATTGCGATAGCAACTGTTCATGAAGGTGAAGCTTGGGAAATCGCTCGTAAGTATTTAGACGAAGTAGTCAGTAAGGCACTCAACATGGAATTCATGTATTCCGAAGTATTACATGATGCTGGCGAATTGATGAACTTCATGGATCAAGCATACGCAGCAGGATGCGATGGAATTGTTAACATGGTTACTCAAAACGATGCCATCTCACAAGGTGCACACAAAGCAGAAGATTGGGGTATGTGGTTCATTACGGAAAACTCTGCATATGTAGAAGATGTAGCGGAATTACCTCATAACTTAGGTCACTTAGGTGCTTCTCCAGAAGCAGTTGGTACTGCTTATAAGAGAGCATTCGCACAATATCTAAGCGATGGAGAAAACCATAGTGCTTATGTATTCTCTGGTGCATCCGTTGGTGGAAACATTGGACAAGGTGCTGCTTCTCACTTCTATTCCGCACAAGGAATCTTAGAAGCATTCCAAGAAGCTTATAACCTCAACTATGCAAAATCCATCGAAGACATCATTAACACACAAGAACCAGGCGAAGTAGATACAGGCAACCCGGATGTTCATATTTATCTCTATCCAGGTCGTAATCCAGGCGATGCGGTAACCGCAGCACTTCCAGTATTACAAACCGGAAACTATGACATCTTCGCAGCAGTATTCAGCTTCTCTGCATTCACAAACATGATTGGTGATATCGAAAGCAACTTAAATAAAGATATTCGTATCTTAGGAACTGGCCAAATTGAAAACCAAGTTCGTACTGGTTTTGAAACAACTGATCCTACAGGGGATACCGTTCTTAACGGAATTATCCTAAATGATATTGGTGTTGCATTAGGTCTCAAACTTGCGATGATGTACAACGCATTAAATGGTGCAAGTGAACAAATGAAAGACAATGGAAAGAGTGTATTCTTAGGTGTTCGTTCTTGGGCTTGCTTAGACGCAGAAACATTTAAGAAGATGGAAAAACTAAACACTTCTCCAGAAACTTACATCATCACTGCAGAAGAATTAAAAGCTTTGACCGTTGATGAAAATCCAAATGTAACTTGGAAAGATATCGAAGCAAAATTAGTAGAAATTTCTGATATTGACGCATTATTAGCGAAAAAAGGACTCTAAAAAATTAATCGATACCTGCAAGGTTATCCTTGCAGGTATCAAGAATCGAGGAATGAAACTATGAAAAATAACAGTAGATTAAAAGATGTTCTCTTTACCTTAGCGTTTCCAATCGGAACATGGCTTATTATGGAAATTCTTTGTTTAACACTTAAGGATGTCCATGCGATTAAGTCGATGCTAGATATTAAAACAATTATTCGAAATACGGGTATTGCGGCTGTCACAGCCTATGCACTTTCTTTCAACTTACATGAAGGAAGATTTGATTTATCTTTAGGTGCACAACGTTTAGCAGGTACCATTCTTGGTGGTTTATTGGCGATTAAACTAGGCTTGACTGGTTTTGCGTTCTTATTGTTCGCAATCATTTTTGGTTTCATTTTTGGACTCTTGACAGGATTAGCATTTATTGGATTTAGAGTACCACCAATGGTACTTGGTGTAGGGATGGCTTTGATTTGGGAAGTAATTCCTTATGTTGTATCTGGCGGGAAAGGATTGAACTTGTTTGGTGCCCAAGGCATGGGTGTTTTAACCGAATCCTGGTTCCAAATCTTAGTGGTTATTTTGATGGCCATCTTCGTTATGATTCTCATGAATTATACGCGATTAGGTTATGAAACAAAGGCTGTACAAGGTTCCCAATTAATTGCTCAAAATAGTGGGATTAATATCTTCCGTCATGCGGTAGAGTGCTATGCACTTGCGGGTGCACTTGTATGTATTGCAGGGGTCTTGGATGTCTCTTTCACAACCCAAATGTCTGCTTCATTAGGAAATACAAGTAATGGTGTCGTTAGTGCAAACATGTTTGCGATGATACTTGGTGGATACATTGGTGAACGTTCGGATCAATCCATTGGGATTATTGTGGCAGCATTAACTTTAAGTATTTTCAAATATGCATTATCCATGATGCAATTATCCGAAGCGAACAATAGCGTTGTAAATATGGTAATCTTTATCGCTTTCCTTGTTTTCCAAGCAAATCGCCATGTTCGTAAATTACATAAAGAACAAAGAGCACGTGTTGCTTTGGCACAAGAGAAAAAAGCAAATCGCACGGAAGCTGTAGCTTAATAATCATGCCGTCGTACATTTATGCGGCGGCTATTTTTAAATCATTTGTTAGAAGAAGGAGAATAATATGGTAGATCTAACGAAAAAACCTTTCAATTTGAATGAAGAACAATTAGCTTGGGTAGAAAAAACAATTTCAGAAATGACCCTAGAAGAAAAAATTGGACAGCTCTTTATTTGTTTAAACTGGAGACACGAAGAATCCCTTTATAAAGAAATGGTCGAAAAGTATCACATCGGTGGGGTTCGTTGGCAAGGTGGTTCCTTAGAAGAACAATGGGAACAAAACAAATATTATATGGAACACTCAAAAGTTCCTGTATTAATCGCTGCGAATTTAGAAGCAGGTGCAAATAAATCCATCAAGGGTGGAACATTAGTTGCGCCTGGTCCAGCGATGGGTGCAGCAGGCCCTGAGATTGCTAGACTTATGGCGGATGTTGCCTCAGAAGAAGCAAAAGCAGTTGGTGTAAACTGGACGTTTGCGCCAATTACTGATGTTGTTTCAAACTGGCGTAATACAATCGTCAATAACCGTGCATTTACCGATAATCCAGATGAAGTCATTGCGGATTCGATTGCGTATATGGAAGGGGCACATAAACATGGGATTGCGTGTTGTGCAAAACACTTCCCGGGGGATGGAAGTGAAGAGCGGGACCAACACTTAGTGATGGGTTGTAATGACTTATCCGTAGAAGAATGGGAAGAATCCTTTGGAAAAGTTTATCGTGCCGTATTTGATGCGGGTGTGGAATCGGTCATGGTTGGACATATTTGTTGTCCCGCTTGGTCTAAAAAACTAAGACCAGAAATGAAAGATGAAGATATCTTACCAGCAACTTTATCACCAGAACTCTTACAAGATTTATTACGTGATCATTTAGGGTTTAATGGATTGGTATTAACAGATGCGAGCCACATGGCTGGTTTATCTACTGCTGCACCTAGAAGTGTACAAGTACCTGGGGCAATTGCGGCAGGGTGTGATATGTTCTTATTCTTTAATGATCCAGCGGAAGACTATCAATATATGATGGATGGCTATAACAATGGTGTCATTAGTGAACAAAGATTAGATGATGCTTTGCATCGTATCTTAGGCCTAAAAGCAAAACTCAACTTGCATCATTTTGTCTTCCCACCAAAAGAAGGCTTAAGTGTGGTTGGAAATGAGCGTGCAAAGAAAGCGGCAGAAACAGCTGCAGATGCATCCATTACTTTAGTCAAAGATACACAACACGTATTACCAATTGATCCAACAAAGAAAAAACGCGCAATGTTATATTTTGTAGAAACCGCACCAGTATCCATTTTAAATGGTCCAGATAAAACGAAACAAATTGTCATCGAAGAGTTAGAGCGCGTTGGTTTTGAAGTTGACGACCATAAAGATTACTACGAATTAGAATGTGAAGAAATGAGTCCACTCAATCAATTTAAGATTATGGATACACCTCCAGTAGAAGAATTCAAAAAGAAATATGATGTTGTCTTTATGTTTGTCCATATGCAAGGGTATGCGAAAGAAAACAATGTCCGTCTTGTTTGGTCGGCATCGCACTCCAGTGAACTTCCTTGGTTTGTGTATGAAGTACCAACTATCGGTGTTTCTTTAAACTACACAAATCATTTATATGATTTACCAATGATGAAAACCTTCATCAATGCCTATGCACCAACCCGTGAATACATCCGTGCGACGGTTGAAAAGATTGTTGGGAAATCCGAATTTAAGGGTAAGGCAAACGAATTAGTTTGGTGTGGACGTTGGGACACAAGACGTTAGTGGTGCACCAATATGAAGACTTGCCAAGTTTATTTAAAACCACATGATGCCTTATTAACGGGGTATTGTTATGAGCGAGATGTCGTGCTTCCCGAAAGTGAAGCACGACCTGCTGTCCTCATCTTTGGGGGTGGCGCATACAAACACATCATTGCGAAAGAACGTGATCCCATCGCGATGGCGTATCTTCATTATGGATTTAATGCCTTTGTTTTGCATTATTCGGTAACGGAAGATTCAGAAGGATCCCCCATCACAAAAGAAGAAAATGTTATGCAGGATGCGTTAGAAGATGCGATTGCTGCACTAACCTATATTCGTGAACATGCGAAAGAATTAAATGTAGATGATAAACGTATTGCGGTAGTTGGCTTTTCAGCAGGTGGCAATTTAGCACTTCGCTTAGCTACCCTTACCGATTGTAAACCTAATGCTTTAGTACTTGGTTATCCTGCAGTAGAAACGGTTCGTGGTTTAACGGAAGAAAAACGTATTTTGGATCATGTTGATGCAAATACACCACCCATGTTTTTGTTCCATACGGAATATGATTCCATGGTTTCCCCAGTGAATTCTTTAAAGCTAGCTACGCGCTTAGTTGAACTAGAGATTCCATGTGAAATGCATCTATTCCCAACGGGGGACCATGGACTTGCATTGGCAATTGAAAATACCGGTGACAGGAACCGTGATGTTTCAAAATGGTTAAGAATGTCGGTACGCTTCTTACAAAATATTCTCAGTGGAAAGAAATTATTGTGGGGCGATTTAGCTGAACAACCTCTTTCCCTAGATACGCGTGATGACATCCTTTATCACAATGAAAAAGTAAAACCAATCTTAGAGAAATATTTAGGTGAAAAAGTAGAAATGTTAGTGGAGAATCCATTCTTTGCATATATTCCACTACGTCGCTTTGCATCTTTGATGCAAGTAGACCAAGCTACTGTAAACGCAATTGAAAAAGAATTAGAAAATCTATGAGAACGATATTGTCATTAAATCAAACCTGGTCCTTTTGTCCTGTCAATGGAGATTCTTTTGAGACGGTAAATATCCCGCACACATGGAATGCCCTAGATGGACAAGATGGAGATGGTACGTATCTTCGTGGCACGGCCACCTATTCGAAAACTTTTATCTTACCCGCATTAACAAGTGAAGAAGCGTATTTAGAATTTGATGGGGTTGGGAATGTTGCGGATGTATATGTCAATGAACAATATATTGGCCACCATGAAGGTGGCTTTTCACGTTTCCGTTTTTGTGTGACAGATGCTTTACAAAAAGGGGAGAATCAATTGGTTGTAAAAGTGGATAATGGAAAGAATCATGTCTATCCACAAATGGCTGATTTCACATTTTATGGAGGCATCTATCGCGATGTGAACTTA